>JBIIEI010000106.1:0-17366 GCA_044237915.1 Silvanigrellaceae bacterium
ACCAGGGCTGATTCATGATTTGAAATGGGGCGAAAAACTCTGCTAGGGTGGAGGGTATTAACCGCCCCATTTCAAATCATGAATCCATTTTTTTCTCTCTTTTGTTTTTAGCTTGCCTTTCTTTTTGGAAAATCATCGTCAACTTCTTTTTTTAGGCGTGAATTTTTGTGCGAATGGATTCGCCCTTACATCTTTTCAATTTTGGAAGTGCGGTTTCAGTCAGCCTGAATAGAACAAGCTTTCAATTACTTTCCTTGGATTTCCTGCACAAAGATCAACAAATTTTTGAACAGATTTTTGTAACTGATAGCCCAGTGAAACAACGATCGACTTCATAAAGCCCAACATGCGCGAACTTTTGTGCGACTGCTTTGGAAGATCGTCTTCTCCCAAAACCGCATCTTTGCACCAATGTAACCCATTTTCCTGGATCCAATGAGCGCGCACACGCTCTAGAAATTCAAGGGGAGTTAGCGTTCCCAAGCCTGTGCTAGCAATGAAGTAACGCGTCTCATGAGTGACCTTTTTACCTTCCGTAAACTCACGCGTGACGCGTAAAACGCTTCCGCATTTTGTGTATTTGGAAAGAGATCGTGAGGGAAATGCAGTTGTGCGTAATATTTCAATAGTCCTTGTTTCTTGCCGACCATGCGCTTTCTTCTGTGAAACTGTAGCTCTCATCGCACTCTTTGACCAATCTGCTGATTGCACGTCTTTGAAGACTTTGCCAGCATTCCCTTTAATAGCTGCAATGTAAGAATGCCATTTGCGCGCAAGACCTAATATAAATCTGGGGCCTGTAATGCCCGCATCGAATGTGAAAAGTGCCGGAGGAATTTCAGAGCCGTGCATTGAAATTATTTTCTGCGCTGTCACTGCCTCACCTTCTTTGTCAGGGCAGACACCCCAGATGTGCACAGTACGGGTGTCGGCTCGCATCATGGTGAGGTCGATTTCAGTGCGGCCCGTTTCCACACTCACACACCCTTCTCGGCGTTTTCCGTCAACGCAGTATTGAACAAGTCTATTTGCCGCCGTCGGTAAATCTTTCTGCGCTTCTTTAAAGTTGTTCAATTCTCGGAGGCGTAATTCGGCCAGATAGAGCTGTTTGATGGCGTATTCATCGCCTTTGGAGAAAAAACGGCTCAAAGTTGACTGCGAAGGACTCGAATCAAAATTTCCTTCCAAACCAAAATCCTGTGCCAGTTGAGAAATCCATTCCCAGTTACCCTGTAGCCAAGCCGCTCGTTGTCGCTGCCTGCGATTGCCCACTAATTCGGTAAAAAGCACACAAAAAGCGAGCAAGGGAAGTGAATATCTCAAACCCTGGGATTTACGTGTGTCACGAACTTTGGCGATACTTTGCGCAAAAAAGCATCCACTTGAATTACGGGCTTATCCATGAGAGCCTCTCAAACGTGGCAGAGTTACGTTATTTTTGTAACCGCAATGTACCTGCCACAACCCTCTTTGTAAAATTGTCCCATAAAGAAACAAAAATGAATTCACGTTTGAGAAATGCCAATTTCCTGTTGGCATTTCTCAAACGTGAATCAGCCCTGAGGCTGAGACTGAGCGTCTCCTTGGGATCAACTCCGAAGACATCACAACCAAACGAATTGCTCTCATTGAAGCAAAGAAAAAAAGCTAATCCTACGAGGAGCAGCATGGAAAACTCATATATTCTTGGAACAAGCCTTGAAGAAATGCAACGCCTTGATAAGCAAGCATGACTCTTATTCGATTCCCAAATCATTCCGCTCATAAAATCCTCGAAAAGAATATTAGAAATCGGATGCGGGTCTGGGGCAAACTGGGAACTGATGCAACATCTAAACAAGGATGCAACCTACACCGGAATCGACATTGATTTACAAACTATTCAGTACGCCCAAACAAAATTTAAAGACGATGAACGGACACGATTTTTCCAAATGAAAGGTCAAGAGCTGAATTTTTCAGCCCACACGTTTGACCTTGTTATTATTCGACTTGTCTTATGGGCCGTTGGTGAAGATTGGAAGCAAATATTATCCGAGGCCAACCGTGTTTTACAGCCCACAGGGTATTTGTACTCACTTGAGCCTGAGGACAGACTCCTTCTACTTCTGCCTAAAAACGAAAAACGCGATACGCACATCAAACATTGGCAGGATCACATGTTCTCCAAAGGTTTAAATCCATTTATTGGAACCGCCGTTGCTTCCGCCATGAATGCGCTTCCATTTTCTGAAATTAAAACATCGATTCACTCTAAAGCAGAATCCGGACTCGATCCCGACGCATTCAAAGCCAGGGCAAGTAACCTTCAAAAGATTTTTATGAATAATAATCTCGAAATCAATCAGCAAATGTCCAGCGATGAAATTGAAAAGTTGGAATCTGCATTTCTTCACTGCACACCAGACTCGTTTCTCGTTGAGACTTACATTGTAACGACAGGAAGAAAACGAGGATAAATTCAATCTTCCATAGTTTCCAAAAACGCTTGGAGATCATCGATGCACATTTGCCAGTTGTGTCCATCTTGAATCATTTCACTCGATGTTTCAGCCACTTCAATTGCCTTTAACGCCAAATTTCGAATCTCCAAAGGAGGCAATTGCTGCGGATTTTCTTCAAACCAGAGAAGCAGACCATTCAATAATATAGAAAAGCGGCTTGCTTCTTTCCAATCGACGTTTCTGCAAATTTCCAAATTCTGCTGCAACGCCCGAATTCTCTGTTCGTGACTTTGACTTAAATCCATTTCTTCCCATAGTCGAACAAGTCTTCCCAGGGGCTCAAAGTATTGCGCAGCCTGCCAAAACATCTCCCTGGCCATCTTTTCTGGCATTTTGGTCCGCACCCAAGAAATTGAATTTATATCCATCTCAAACTTCCTCCAAAAAACAGGCGTGATTTTTCTTAGTTACTTTATAACCCGTGAACAGCCTTCTCTCTTAAAGAATAAGCCCGATCAAGCAGGAAAATTTTGCTGCAAATCTGCCTTAATTTTTGCGCAATGCGCTTTTTAAGAAGTCGTTCAGTTTAAGAATAATTTCAGAAATATGGTCCGGAATTGAGTCTTTATTTGACAAATTTCTAAAAAATGACCTCCATAATTTCTGGAGCTGTTCGATTTGTTCGTCAGAAAAAGCAAGTGGCATTTGCTCCAAAGACGTTTCTCGGTTGTCGAAAGTGGAAGTTAGGGCTTTCACAAATGCTGGCTTTTGTTCTTCCATCAAGGGAAGTAGCTTCCAAATATCGAAGTAATCTTTCATGCGGCTGTTTTTGGAGCCACGCAGAGCGGCTGTATGAATTTTCTCTGCAAAAATCGTCTGCGCTGGATAAACATGTAGAGAAATATCAGACTCGAAAAGTGGCTCACCTTTGCTTTTTAGCAAGGGCAACACCCTTTTAATGGGATCGACCGCATCTCCAATCCCAATGTCAACATCGAGAGAATCTCTTAATTTTCCAAAGGTAACATCCAATTTTGCCGTAAATCCAGCATATTTCATATGGTCATGAACGAGATCATCTAAGTTTTTAATACAAAATAAAAATCCGTCCCCAATATTTCTTGCTGAAATCTCGGTAAATGCCTGGAAAATTGTTTCTCTTTCAGCTCTCATGGACTGAAGCAAAAAATCGAGATCTCTTGTTTCCCTGCCGAGATCTAAATAACGAGACAGCAAGAAACCACCCTTAAACACAAAATTTTCTGCGTGAGATGAGGATGCCAGTCTTGCAAGAAACCTTTCCATAACTAGACTGTGAAATGCAGTGTTGAAAGGTACTCCAAGTGTTTTGGCTGCGAACATCACTTTTGATTTAAGTGCGTCTTCATTCATGTGCTGATTGCCAAAAGATAGGGGGTAATATTGACTCTTAACTCCTTCGAATAGTCAGAGAGTTTTTGGAAATTCAAATTTCCTTTTTTTGCGAGATAACGAAGGGATTTAATAGCAACTTCAATGCTTGAAAGGCGAAATGCGTCTATGACGCACCTTTCGGGATCAAAGATTGGGATGTCAAAGTTTCCCATCTTTATCGTCGTGCGCCCGAGGCTCATATTTCTCATTTTTATAGCTCGCACGTGATTTATACGAGGTGGCCATTTAGATTGTGGTATCGCAATCCAAAACTCTCTTGAAAATTCGTCAGTAAGTTCCCAAATATTAAGCGCGGTAATAAGGCATACAACTCCGTTGGGAATTTGAGCCATGGTGCGCACGAGATCATCCCATTTCCAATCCACGCCTTCGAGGTTTTGACGAAGGGAATAGACCCCAACCCCCATTCGCTCGATATCCCCGGCCTTCAGATAGTGACTGAGCATTCGTCTCGACACCCCCACAGCTGCAGCCTCCTCAGGAGTGAATGAGGGCTTTTCAATAAGACTCTGGAGTTGTTCAAGAAGTTCTTTCTTTTTCATACTTAATGTTATATAACATTGTCATAGTTAGTCAATGAGTATGAAATATTACATTATACTGACACTCTTAATGTAATATTTCATTTTCAAAAGAATCTCTATAGTATGGAATATTACATTAAAAAAGTCCTGAACAGACTCCAAATTTCTAACCCTCCCCTTGGGCCCTGCGAGGAAAACAATAATCTTGAGTAGACGCGCCATGCCAGTGCTCAAACAGCCCGAGACTGGATCCTGTCCCTTTTTTTAGTCGTCTGCAAGACAGGTTCCGTTTCAGTTCGCAACAGATTCCAATTTTTGAGTGCGGCTTTTTTTGCCCCAAAAAACAGGAATGCGAAATGAAAATCCAATGAAAGTCGATTGCTTTTTAGAGAGATCGCGCTCTATCCAAAGAGAAGAAAGCAGGAGAGTTGCAGCCGGCCATCCGACTTTGTCCCAGTCACGATCATGATCATCAGTCAAAAAAGCGATTGGAAAAAGAGGGACTCCCACTGTCCAAAATGGCGATGAAATTCGACCATTCCCTCTCCAGCCCATCCCGCCGAACAGAACTCCCAAGGAAAGCCCACCCTGTAACTGAAATTGATTGCCACCAACGCCATAATGCCTCACTCCGACCTGTTGCCAAACAATGGGCCACGGGATTTTCAGATAGGAAAAGTTGACAGATGCGCCACCAAAAGCGGTAGGGCCAATGCCAAACTCAACTCCTGGTAACAGCGAAAGCATACGCCCAAGATTCTTTTCAGATTCTTCAGAATCATAGCCCCTGGCGCTCACGGAGGAAAACAAGAGCAGAAAAGGGAGAACAATTCTTGTAAGGAGAAAGTGAATGGATTGCTTTGAATTCTTATATAAGTGAGAAAATTTATCGTAATATGGTTGCGTGCTCATGGATACATAGCCTTTAATAGTTCTTCTTGTTTCGAGAGTTGTGCCATCATTTATACTATTATATTGCAGTCACAATTTCTCAAAGGATTAAAAGTTGTACCCTAGGGATTTGAACTTTGCAGTATTTGCAGTCACGCTTGTTGGCAAGAAGTTCTTGAAGACATTTTCTATCTTACAGTCCAGCGGAGTTGAAAACCCGTTCAACCAAACTTTACCAGAAGCTGCGTGTTACCTTAAGAAAGGAGCGGTTCAATGGCTGACCAAGGATTAAAGGAAGGCAATCTGAGCGAAACAGAAATTCAGGAGATCGGAGCCTACGTCATGCCGAATATTCCACTTGAACCCGCAGAGATTGGGATTGTTTTTGGATCGCCACACTCCCTTGCCCCGATCATTTCAACCACATTTGAGCTTTGGGCCAAAGGATTCATCAAATATATTGTGGCAACAGGCGGTGTTCAATCGGAACACGGAACTTTGGAGTGCCACGCGATAGAAGCTGGATTACTGAAATTAGGAGTGCCGAAAGAGGTTGTTTTCACAGAGTCTCGTTCTACAAACACTGGAGAAAATGTTGCGTTTTCGGCGCCCGTTATAAGTTCTATTGTAGGAAGGGCACAACCTGAGTCCATCATCGGGGTAGGGAAAATATTTGCAACACGAAGATGCCTTATGACGATGCACAAAAATTTCCAAAACTCGAAAAAGATGTTTGAACCAGTCAACACCTTTGGCACACCTAAAGAGAGTTGGTATTTGCATCCCGTATTTCGTCAAAAAGTTCTCTCTGAGTACCAAAAAATACCGAAATACCTCAAAATGGGATTTCTGAGTGAAATTGAATTATCTTCCAAGCAGTGAATGGACAGCAAAGAGACAGTGGCTGCTGATAAGGAACGCGGAAAATTTTTTATTTTAAATAAATTAGGTTAAATTTTATTCATCATTTGTTCACGTATCAAAATTTCCGCAAACGGCTCCGGCGAGTATCCTAATGCATCTGCGAACCGCATCGCAAAATCGAGCCCGACCTGACTTCGCCCAAGCTCTACAGCATTCAAAAACTGCCTGGAAACGCCCAGTCGTCGCGCCAACTCGGCCTGAGAGACCTCATCAGTCTTCCTCATTGCTCGAACGAGACCGCCGAAAGTCATCGCGGCAATCTCTTCCGCCAGTGCGTCACGTGCGGGCCTGGAACCGGCCAACTTTTCAATAGTCATGAGGCAGAAACAACTGTGGCAAGCATCAGTTTGTTTTCATCGTGAACTGTGCTCATGATTTAAGGCCTCTTAGAATTTCGAGTGCAACTTCCGTTTCTCTCGCGCCTCCCAAGCGCAACAAATCAACGGCAGCCAGTGCAGCATAGAGTTTGGGATGATGTGTTGCGATAAAAGGCACAGAACGAAACAAGGGAGTCACACTTGGCCCATGAACTTCGCCAGTGTCCGAAGCCCAAACAGGAATCCTCGTGGCCGGTCCCCGCAGAATCTTTGCAACTGTAGGATTTCCCCACGCTGTGGGAACGCCAAGGCAATCTTTTCCAGCCAAAGCAGGTAAAAAATAACGCAGCCCATTTTCCAAAAGCTTCAAAAAAGGATGCCATTGAACGGTGAAGTCAGGATTTAGTAGTCCAAGTCCTTTGCACCTTAAAATGATTCCACTCATTTCTGCAGGACTGATTCCCAACTCCGTCGATAGTGCTTTTTGGCTGAGCGTGAGCTTGGAGGGTGGCAGACCCGCTGCTTTCATAACTTCTCTCGTCCAAGGTTCTGTCATCGCTTGATTTTGTATTGCCGTGTCGATCGAACCTTCCGCTGGACCTATATGCAACCGGAGTAAAGTAAGAACATCTTGGCCGCGAAGTCCCGAATCTTTCATCAGAAAATACCTTGTTCACAGTTCATGATTCATAAATCGCGAATCATGAACTGTACAAAGTCAAGTAAAATGAGCTGCTGGGATGGAAGCGGAATACACTTTGTTCGATCACACTCCCAAAAAAAAACCATCATAAATCGAAACCACAGCGTGTAAGAAATAATCATAGAGATCCGAAGGTACTAGGCTCCCCAATTTTGATTCCAAGCTGTCTTCCCAACACTCTTTGTACACTTCTACTTTTTTCAAAAAAGTTGCACTATTTCTCTCGTTCAATGCAACCAGTATCTCGAATTTCAATTGAACACTGTCAAGCAGCGTCTGTTCAAGTGCGACTTGCTTGATGAGGAGGCTCACTCGCTCAGCAATAAAAGAGAACTGGTGGGTGTTGCCATGTAGGATTTGCCACAGCATTAAGGCATCAAAATTTTCAGAAGTGACTTTTTTATCAATTGCGGAGTGGTAAAAATTGAGTACTTTTTCAAGATTTATCCCTTGTCCCATCAAGATAAAAATGGTGCGCATGGCACTTAGAATTTCGCCGTTCAATTTTTTTAAAAGTGCAGGAGATAAATCATTGTAGGCCATGGCTAATGCCTGAAGGAGGCTTTGTGTCGCTGGAGAGTTGGGCAAGTACAGCTGCGAAATGCCCAACGCATCTTTTACCAAACCTGTGAAGTAAACAAGGGGACCAATGGTTCCGCATTTCATGGCCCTTAAGCGCGCCGACTCAAGATCATTCACAATTTTAAGTGGGTCGAAATCCCAACCCGACAATTGCTCAAGTTGGAGAGGACTCAGTTTTGTTTGCAACAGATTTATCATGCATAAAATCCCTGTCAATCGAGGTTTTTCATTAACATTTCTTCGAGTGCAGAAACCAACCCCTCGTCGAAAAGCAAAAAATCAGGGAGTTGAATATCTTGGCAAAAATCAGGATTAATGTAGCACATTCGTGCATAATTGCTCAATGTATATCCCCTCTGTGATTCTTTGTAACAGTTCATAGTTCGTCGTACTCCAATTTTTTCACCGTCAAATGTTTTGGTGCAATGCAACACCTCTGCGGGAAGTCCACCTTGGCCAGGATTAAAGGAGAATTCGACTTTGAGCGTGGAAAGAAACCAGACAAGACTTAACCTAGGAATTTCAAGTTGGTCATTTAACCACAGGTTCTGTCCTGCATTGGCAAGTTCTTTGTAACGAAAAATCCACAAATCGTCCCGCCGTGCTATTCCAATTGAAAACTGAGTTTGTGAATCAACTATGAAAGTTTTCTCGCACGCGGAGAAGTCTATAAGTCCGAGTTGTTTCACGTCTCATCCCCTTCATTATTCAATAATTTGCGCAGCGGGAGCCGCATGAGTTTGCCGACCTCCAGAAGTTCGTCGAGGCGCTTTGGATTTTTTTGAAACGTAAAAACCTCCAAAACACCAGTGGCAGAACCCAGAGCGTCGGGAGTATGAGGTCGTGTAAACCCTTCGCCTGTGAAGTTCACATTCGCTCCCAATTCGGTAAGAATTAGATGCCGCGTGAGAAATTTCGAACTTTCCCTCTGAGGTAACGTACCAGAAAAACTTTTCACACGAAGCCTACTAAATAGCCCACCATCAAACTGCCTTTCCAGACCCTGGCAGTGTTTTTCGTATTCAGGCGTGTATTCCTTCGAGAGAACCTCATTCACCAAATGAGGAACGAAGCCATTTTCTGCTTCCTCTGCAAGCTCTTTTTTGGCAAAGTTTCCTAAATTTTCAAAAGATGGAATCATAGAATAATCGGCAGACTCTGAGAGAGTGTGACCTTGGAAGGAATCTATGATGTACATTTCAAAGTTTCTATTTTCTGTCCATTTTTTATCGAACCCCAGAATATTGGTCACAAGATTTGCATCGGTGTCGGCGGGTTCAATTTGATCAAAGGTCGTTGTCCAAATGGGGCAGCGGCCCGAATCGCGCCGATAACCCAAGTGTTCTTTGCTTTCTCGGGCCTCACACACATGCACAATAAATCGATCAGGAGGCACTCCACGGGCGGCCATATAGCGAATCTCGTGCTCCGTATACTTTGGCTCATATCCACTTTGAGAAATTTGAAGCTGCCTTTTCTTTAGGATGGCTTTAGCTTCTTCAAAATCTGCAGGCAGAACGTGTTTTTGAGCGATGCTCTTTTCTATTTTTTCGTCAAAAGGAAACGGGGTGAAGAGAGTAGAAACCTTCATCTCAGCCAAAGAACTTGCAGGATCCTTTACAAAGAATTTGAATGCCTTTGACACCACTTTTTGAAGGAGTGCTGCATTTTGTTGAGTGGTTCCAAATTCCGTTCGGGGGCCCTGCGCCTCTATCACCACTTCACCGTTTTCACTTTGATAAATATTGGCAAGACCGCATTCCTGCAATTCTCCCGACCAAATGGGCTTTAAATCAAAACAACCCGTTGCATTAAGCCTTGCGTGGAGTGGCAAAAAAGATTGCTCCCCCGTTTCATGCAGGGCTATTGAAAGACATTGTGTATTGAGCGCAGTCACGGTGTCTTCAACACCAGGTTGCTCAAATTTATCGCCCCTTTCTCGAATCTCGTCCTGCGTTCTTTGCTGCAATTTCCGCATTTGTGAAAGCAGCCGAGCGCGAAGTTCATAGGGTAGATTTTCAAAACCGATTTGATCGATTAGAGTCAGAAGAGCGCCGAGATCTGTGCTCCCAAAATAAGATGAAGTTAAAAGTTTTTCGATTTTTCGAACAACATCCCAGTAGACGCGCGTCTGCAGATTTGAAGCGACCGTGCGCGGATAATTAATGTAACCCATTAAGTGTTCTCCGACGTGGTCAAGATTTCAAGAAATCCGCCCTGGTGTCCCGCAGCTTCTTCGCTATTTTCGTATAGCTGGGAAAGATCGTCCCACGCAATGTCTTCAATGGCTTCCCTTGCTTCCTCACCAAAGACATCTTCGTAGACTTTTAGAATAACCTCTTTGGCCGAGCATTCCCCTTTTTCAACTTTATTGATGAGAATATTCAGTTCTGAAGTATAGAGATAACTTGAAATATCTGGCTCATAAAGACGAAATAGCGCTGCTGCTCGATAACCTATATCCGTTAACTTGACGTCTGCAGTGCTTCGATCCACTTGAAAAAAGTCATTTTCGACTTCCAGATTTTCAAGTGTCGATGCAAATGTGGAGGGCCTCCCGATGCCATGGATTTCCATCTCTTCGAGGAGTTTGTCCAGTGACCATGATTTTGTAGAATTGTCTGGGTGCAATGTCACATCGAAATTGCCTCGTTCCAATTCCCGTAAATCAGCAAGCTGAAAATTTGCGTGGGAGTTCTCTTCCTGCTGCTGTAACTCGAGCGGATCATTCGCAAGCCAACCTCTTTCGGTGGTGGTGCAGAACCGAAATCGAATGGTGGCCTGTGTGTGTGCATGGCAAAAAACAAGAGACTTTTGCGAAAGTGTGGCATCACCCAAAGCCTGGGCCTTCCCGATGTTTTCAATGACATCAAAAACATCCCTTTCCATTTTGGATTTAAGTGCCGCCTTCACCCAATTTGTTCCCAAGGGAGAGGGCAAAATCCGAATGATGTCGTGTGCGCTGTTTTTATGCATCAGAAGCTCCTGCATAGAGTCCCTGCATCGCCTGCATGACTTCTGTGGGTTTCAGTCTATGTTTTTTCCATGCTTCAACAAGGACATCGATTGTTGAGCCCGTAGGTGCCGGAACACAAAATTGTGTTTCTGCTTCTAACTGAAAAGTCCAATGCTGTTTATCGATGGGTTTTGCAGAGGATAATTTTATTTTTCCACTGACATCCACCAATGTTCCCTTAAAGTTTTTGCCATTGACTGAAAGGGTCGCAGCAATGCGAGGACGAGTCTGCATGCGCTCCAACTCCGATTCCAGCGCGCACAAAAGAAGATGCAGGACACCGCTTTTTACGCGTCCCATGCCCATTTTTTTGGGCCCGTCTTCCTTTGACTTAAAGATCAGTTTGTTTTCCAATGCCAAGGCAACTTGCGCTTGCGAAACAGGCTCGGAGCCCCGCTTTTTTTGTATGGTAGAGTAGAGTTTTCGAGCAATCAAAATATCGCAGATTTCCCTTGTCACTTCTGCAGCAACTCTGTTCAAATCTATGCTTGTAGGTCTTGAAAAAGCTTCTCTCAAAGCCTCGGGTGTGATGGCACGCAAACGCACCCGACCTATTTTTTCTTTGAGCTTAGGATTGTGTTTGCAAAGTTGACTGGAGAGGTGCCATGCGATGGCCTCTCCGACAAAGTCATCGTCGGTGGCTAAAAAGATACGCTCAACCCGCGCAGATTTTTCAAGGATGAGGTGAATTACTTTTTCACCTTCTTCAGTGAGTTGATAGCGAGGACGCAATCCCGTTTTTGTTTGAAGTGAACTCTCTGCGAGTCCCAACGTGTGAATGCGTCCACCCGTTGCAACCACTTCAAAGTGGGAACCTAAAAATTGCTGGATGCTTTTGAGTTTTCCTCCAGCTTCCACCACAACCAGATTTTTTGGAAAAAGTCTGTCGCCATACTTTCCGAGATAATAGCCAAGGTAACTGACTGAATTGTTCACAATGGCTAAAGGATCGGTGATTTGTGGGGCCTGGTACATTCCGTAAAGATCGGGGCAGGCAAAGGCAATAAAGCTCTTTTTTGCGCGTGAAACCGCAACATTGATGAGAAAGGGTTGATCGCCAAAATGAGTCTTTCCACCATCAACTGCAGTTTTAACTGCACTGAAGATCACAATATCTTTTTCAGCTCCTTGCAAGGAATCCACCGTTCCGACCACCAACTTTTTGATATGCTCTTCGGTAATGTGGGCGCGGTTGCCCTTCATACCTGGCACATTCTGAGCCTTTTCAACGAGCAAATTTTTAATGAGCTGGGCTTGACCTTTAAAGGGAGTCACGATCGCAATAAGGTCACAAAGTGCAGGCTGCACTTTTTCGTTTTTGTAACTTTCATAAAGCTTTGGCCAGCTTTCAAACAAGAACTGGACGATCATTTTTGCTTCACTTAAATTTTCCCTGGAACCATTATTGCTGCTGCTTTCAGCCTTGGAGTCGACCCAGGTCATGGGTGGAAAAAATCCGCCGCGCTTTTTGAGATGGGGCAGAAAGAAGAGTTTATTGTCATATACCATCTCATTGCAGAGCTGAATGATCTCTGTTTGACAACGGTAATGCCCACGCAGCAAGAGCCCTGGCCCTTGATAAGAAAATGTCGAACATCTTCGGATGAGATGGAGCATGCTGCCACTTGTTACCGTCAAGGCATGTGAAAATAAATGGCTGAACCGCTCTTGCGACACACCACTCTTGCGGAAAAGAATCTGCTCTTGCAGCATCGAAATGTCAGTGATAACTGGCTGAAGCTGTTTGACATCGCCCACCGCGATGACTTTTTTTGCCAAGGAAAGCACAGGCAGACTCAGGTGGAGTGGGGCTTGGCCGGTTTCATCCATAATCAGCAGATCTGCCGCGCCATAGGCAAAATGTACAATTTTTTCGCCTCCCAGATGGGCAGACACCCCAAAAATGCGGGGCGCAGAGTGAAGCGTAGACACCAGACAAGGCGTTATCATACACAAGCGGCGCAGTCCTTGCTCAACGTTGGAGCGGGTGCGCGCCATAAGCAAAGTCTGCCTATTTTCAATCAGAAAACGGCCTTCCCAGTAACGCGCTGCAAGGTGAAAAAGCTTTGTACGAAACTCGACATCAAGGAATCTTTCCACCAAAATGTGCAGTGCTTCTTGATATAACGACTGCCGCAAACCCGCATCTTTCAAGAGATCTTTCTCAGCAATTTTCAGAGACCGTGCTTGGTCACGGATATTTTCTCTGCAGATTTCCATGACCTGACGCTCCCAATCGATGTCATTTCCTGGTGACATCAACTGAACAATCGAATGCAAAACTTCCGAAGCCTGCTTGTGCTGATTCTCATGGGATTTTTCTAAAATCATACCCACATTGCGCTGAGAAATTCCCTTTAAAAGGCTGTTTCTGCATTTTTCCATATCCACTTGAGTGAGAACAAGGAGGGCGTGCAGTTGGGTAACAAGACTCCCGATGCTCTCGCTCGATTTTTCATGCACCGCTTGACCAAAATATGCCCAGCCCTGTTTTAAATAATAATCTTCATTTACATTCAGATTTCGAGGGTGCGAAAGGCTTCCATTGTCATCAAACCATTCATACAGTGCAGGCACATCTTTGCCGCATATTCTCGCAACCACAAATTTATCGCGAATCGCTCTTTCTGTGTCCCCCGTACTGGAGGCAAATTTGCTTGCTGGAAAATACGACCCATAGCTCGGACAGTGAGGAACCCACCGTTTATAAAGTAACATGGCTCCATGGGCTTCCCCTTTACAGGGCACCTGTGAGAAAGCGCCAATCACATTCATGGCAGCTTGATTGGTGGCTCCCACTGCTAAGATGATGGGGCACGGCCTTTGTTCAAGCGCCGCTGCGACCCATTCGTGAGCGACGATGGCCTTGAGCATCGCCGTCTTGCCACTTCCAGGTGGGCCATTGACGGCAAGAATTCTGGGATAACTTTTCATGGCGTTGCTTGAGAACTGAGAATTGCAATAGGCGACTTGCCGTTGGGTGTTGTCAAGTGGATTCAGTTCGCGATCTTTGAGGGAATTCAGGCTGGAATTCACCTGTTCATCCATGTGCCCCAACAAATAGGGGCTACTTTTTGTCAAGACGCGTGGAAACCAGCCAAAAGGAAGTTCTTCTTGAGGGCTCTCGCTCACATAATGATCGAGGCAAAATCCCAGCGGGCTTGCCTTCCAACTCTCTTCGCCGTCTGCTTTCAGGGCCGCATAAAGTCCAAGAATGTGGCTTGCAGCACTGTTGTTCAATGCCACTAATGTACATTCCCATTCCAGTAATTGCTTTGTAGTCTGCTGGATTTGGACCTTCAAGTCCTCCAGATTTGCATGACAAGTCTTTTGTAGGATCTCGAGAAAATACCCCCACCAGCAAGACCAAACATCGGTATTGGGTTTTTGATTCTCAAGCAGCGCCTGCATATAGTCATCGCTGTGCCCCAAACTGACCTCTGGCCTCTGGAGCGAGTGTTCGCCGTCCAAATAGTCCGAATTGATTAGCGGAAATTCTTCCAGATTGGGAAAAAAACGGAGTCCAGATTCGCGGCCGCCTGTGACTTGAATATTCACGGGAAGTGCAAAAAATTTGTAATTGAATTTTTTCCCTTGGGCATTGAACGTCTTTTCGGTCTTCTTAAGCTCGAAAAGCACAAAACATTTCCCGATATTTTCACTCAATCGCGCTGCTGAGTCCACAGTTAAGGGAAGTTTTCCACTTTCCAGTTCTGTTACTGTAAAGCACTTCGAATAAGCGATGTCAAAATTCGCAAATGAAAACTGCTCTAAAAGAGTTTCGAAGAGCTGCAAAAATTGAAGCCTCATCGGAGCTTAACCTCAATAAATTGGTGTATCCAACAAGTGGGTCCCTGTTGCTTTAAGACTGCGAAAAATGAATAATTGGAAATGTCTTCCATCCAATCAAAAAATCCATTCTCATCAAAATAAGGTCCAATGGATAATTTTTCCTCAGAATCCTGCACTTCAAATCGAAGTTCAATCAAAGGTTCGCTATTTTTGTCATGCTTTGGCAAAGCGTTTTTTCTTTCGCACTTGAGCCAGACTGGAGACCGAATCCCTTGCTCGCAGAATTCCTGGCGTTTCGCACACAGGCTTCGGGCTACAAAAAAACCACCCAAATTGCTCGCATTGTCTTCAGAATCTTCTCGATATTTTTCAAAATAACCCTCAAAATCTGCTCCTTCTTTAAGCGACCAGATGCGATTCTGAACAAGCAATGCTTCAGAAACTTTTGCTAAAAATAGAAAACCCTTTTGTGACTGCAACGCAAATTCACACGCATTTGAATAGAATGAACTTTTGCTGAGTTTTGAGGCTGCTGCACCTGGACTCCGCCCCTTCTGCCAGCCTTTACGAGCAAAAATGCGCAGACGCGTTGCTGGATCTATTTTCACCTGAACTGGGAGTTCTGGATTAAAACACTTAAAATGCCAGCGACTCTGCGCTGATCCTGAGTCCTTTCCATATTCCAACTCACCTTCAATCATGCACCCAACCTCAAAACCCACGAGCCCAAATTTATGAAATTCCTTTGCAGCCAATAAAACCGCGAACACGCTGTTTTCCATTTGAAACTCAAAGTAATTTTCCCCAAGACGCGTGACCTTAGAGATAAAGTAAAGTTTTCCGTTGTAGGAACTCTTTGGAGTACAAATAATTTCTAGATAGCGGCCCTCACTCAGCTGTGTTTCAAGATTCCAAACAGGATGGGAAAACGTCTTCAAATGCTTAGGTTTAATAAGCAGACCAGCTTTTCTCACAACGGCATCTGGAAGAAGTACTCTAAAAATAAACTGGTTGTCGACGAGGATTTCGAAGTGATGCTGAAGCACACCTGATTTGAGTTCAGTTGTTTCCAGATACCGTGCAGAGCGCAAAGTGGGCTTCTCGTTAAAGGCAAATGCTTGGAGTTGAAACTTTGAGTAAAGGCCTTTTTCTACAAGAATTGGGATGTTCTTTTTTTCTGAAAAATCCACTAGATTTGTCGATTGCCGACTCAGATTCACATTGCCAAAAATACCCGGAGCAAATTCAAACTCCAGTGAATAAAGCTGACCTTGCGCTGTTGCGCGTTGTCCATTCGCCATTGCCAAAAAAGGCAGATCATATTCCTGAACATGCAGTTTTTCCACATTGTAGCCAGCTCCAGTCCAAGACAAGGTTGCCTTCAGTGCACCCTCAGGACCCAGGCGGACAATGCCAAGTTCCCTGCAAAGATGTTGATTCAGGGCAACGTCGAAGTGAAATCCTCCAGCCAGAACTGTCGACTTGTAGCCATTTTTAAGCTTTGTGAGTGGACTTGAAAACGGGACACACACAAGTGTTTTAGGAAAAGGAAGTTCAATCTTCGAAAGGCTAAATCGATCTCCGACAATGCTTACAGTCGCTTCAAGCGCCAGCCCATTTTTAACGAGATCAAGAATGCGTACGTCGAGGTTGAACGTTTCCTTATCCACTAAAATGGTGTGTAGTGAAATTTGTCCTTCTTGAAAGATATGGAATAGCCACGTGTGGGCGGTGACTTCTTTTGAGAAAACAATCTTTTGGGGCACGTCTAGCGCAAACTCGGGGAGAAAATCTTCCAGCGCAAATTCATTTTTCTGCATGCTCAGCAGAGCAATATAGAATCCATCGGAGTCCATGAGGCTCGAGTAATAAAATTCCTTTACCTTTTCACGATCAACTTTTACACTGATTTGGCGCCCCTGGTATATCCCTTTAAGCGACCACTTTCCGAACAATGATCGTTTGAATTTTCCTTGAGTCAGAAGGTGAATCAAAATGGCCTCAAGTCATATCTTTACCCAAACTCGCACGAGACAGGGATGGGATGTTTCGAATTTTTTTACATTAACGAGTTCTCGATTGCCTGGCAAACCCACCACAGAGTTTGTCTCTTCTGCGGTGCTTTTCACGCGCTGATAAAAAATGATTCAAGACTTTTTGGAATCTCAAAAGATTGAGATAGTCTCGACGCTCAAGAAATGGAGGGAGCCGATGCAAAACTTTGTGAACTCTGATGTCTATTTGGTGCTCATTTCTGTCTTTATCTGCGTCGCAATTCTTTGTTACTTTCGATTCAAAAACCGAAAATCTGTTCTTGGTGAACTCCACTCTTTGGCTTCACATGATGATCGGGGCGGCGAAATTGGTATGTCTCGTCCAAACAGTGTCCTTCTGCTCGGAGAAGTACAGAGGCCGCTGATGAGAATTGAAGTCACAAATATCCCGGTTACAAAAAATTATCTTGATCTGTCTGCTGAAAATGCAGTGACAGCTCTTTCTCCCATCGCTGCACTTGCAGGAGTTATCGCCGCTCAGTCTCCAAATCTCGCTGGTGACTGCATCAAACTTTCGTTTAGCCCTGAGCTAATTCAAGGAATCGCAAACGGTAGTCACGAAAGTCATGACACCACCAGCAGAGCTGGTGGTTTGAATTCGTGAACCGCTCAAAGCGGTTTATTGGGAGTCGCAATTCTTGCGACGTGATTTGTTACCTCTGCTTACGCAGAGAGCTGCTGTTAC
>JBIIEI010000211.1:0-5021 GCA_044237915.1 Silvanigrellaceae bacterium
CCAGAGGCATTCTTGCCATGGAACTTTGATAAAACCCTCCAAAACCTGATGGCTTCACAAACCCCCGTACTACCCATCTTATAACGCTGGGAATAGCGCGTCCAAATGATTTTTCGGGAGCTCACCTTCCCGGAGCAGAGCAAGGAGTTTTGCTCGACGCTTCAGAGCGCATCGGGAGACCGCGCATTGGAAAGAAGATCAGTCTCACTCTTCCTGAAGAGCTGATTGATAAGCTCAAGAGGGAAGCCCAGAAGAAGGGGATGGGCTATCAAACCTATGCGCGCATGCTTTTGATGGAGAAAATGACAGAACAGAAACCTGGTCCTATTTACCAGGAAAATTTGCAAACTCTTCCTGGATAATTGCATTGATAATTTCATTTGGATTTGTATTAGCGAAAACTTTTATTTCAGGAGGGCTTTTCTCAGAATGAACAATTTCTAAACATTCCTCATTTGTACTTATAAAGTACGCAAATTTAGAAGATTTATCCTCAAAGTAATAAAGGTTTTTTTCATCTACAAAATCAAGGAAATCACTTTTTCTGATAAACCAGCTTGAGCCAACGCCCTTACCAAATTTCTCTGATATCAGTTCCCATAAACCCAATCTGTTACTTTCATCTATTGAACGAAAAGGACATCCTCTTGGGAATTTTACCCAGTAGGTATTTTTGTCTGATGAACATAAAAGGATATGTATCTCTGAAAGTACAAGGAAAGACTCTAAAAAAAGGTTAGAACATTGTGAAAAAGGAGTTATCCACTCTTCAATCACCCAATCTTCATAAAAGCTTTTCATTTATGACTCCAAGCTGTAGGTCAATTTTTAAAAATTAATACCTAATTTTTATTCTTTCTCTACCACCATTTTTAGGAGGTTGTATTTCAACCGTTGGACGATCATTGGGAGGGCTGGATCTATCTCTGGAGACAATTTTAGTTCCATCTGGTAGAGTTTTTACCCAAACTCCAGGCTCAGCTTCTCTTGCTGTTCCTTCAAATTTCTCAAAGTCTCTATCCTTGGCTTCTTTTCCACCATCTTTATCATACTGTCGAGTTGCTCCCTTGCCATTGCCAGCGGGAGTCTCCACAGCATCATCTAAAACTCCTGCTTCTCTTGCAGGTTTTTCAAGCTGATCATGACGTTCATTCATCAGTCTCTGTGCTTCTCGAAGTACTTCCTGAACATCAACATCAGAGTCTCTGCTAAATTTATCTATTGCATCACCAAGAGCCCCCCAGTCTATGTTCTGCGCAGCATAAATTCCCATGATAGCTCCAGCAATCAGAATAGCAGGAGCTTCAAGAGTTAGTGCACCAACAGCAGCAACGCCCATAAGTGGAGAGAAGGAAAGTGGTTGAATATTACCTGTGCCAGGATCGGCTACCAACCCTGTGAGGTCAACAGTTGTGAGATTGTTTTCTGCATTTGAAGCAGCTGAGCGAACATCCAGGACTCTAAGTTGAAGCTGTCCAACATCGTTAAAGTTTCCTGCAGTCATAAAGCGACCGTAGACGTTCCCCTGAATACGGCTCCAAGGCGTGGTTGAAGAATCACCTATGTCTCTGGACAGGCCAGGTAAAGAGATGCCTGCTTCCAGGGAACGGTAGTCATTTGCAAATCTGCGAAGGTCCTCTCTTGCCTTTTGGAATGCGCGGATATTTTTGCCGAGATCACCAAGGTTGTTCAGAAGATTATCGGTTGCAATAGCAAAATTTGGCATACCAGGTATTGTGTTGGAAATTTGGTCCCAACGAATCTGGAAATCCTCGATAAAGCTTCTAGAAAGACGAGTTTTGTATTCAGGAAGAACTTCATTAACAATTTTGCTGCTTTCAGATCCCATTTCCTCATATTTTACACCATTTTGGATATTCCATGAAAGATGCTGAATTTCAGAAATAGGATATTTACGGACAGCTCTGGCATTCAGAGCCTTGATAATATCAGCCTGCTTTCCATGGAGCTTTGCAAGCTTGTATCTGTGTCTGTCAGGACTGGAAGAGGCAGACTTCATGCAGTAAGTATCCACCGGAATGACATAGTCCCCAGGCAGCAATCTAATGCTTCCGTTGCCAAGAAAATCCATCTGTGGATGCTCATTGCCGAGTGGTGAAAAATCTTTGCCAGGAAGATTGGAAGTCGTTGGGAAAATTTCACGGGAGCTTGGTGATACAGGGACTTCAGCATCAAAAGCTTTTTCCAGTAAAGGAAGTGCTGACTTGATAATAATTTTTAGAAGAAAATCAGGAATCCCCTGAGCATCTGCAGAAACTGGCTGACACAAAATCAAAAGGGCAGCAAGGAATGATGATACGTATTTTCTCATTAGACTGATATTCACCTAGAACTCCATCCCTTATTTGATCGATTGGGCGGAACGCCGGTACCTGTTTTGCGGTTAACGCCAGTACCGGAGCGAGAGCGACGGAGGTTTTAAAATCTCTTCTCCCAAGGTCTCGTTTTTTCTTCTCCCGCTGTCAAGCAAAGCACTGGCGTTCATTTGTCTAACCCAGCTTTTCACGGTAGGAACCGCCTGTGAGCAGAATCCTTTCGCTTGGATTTTTGAGCCGGTCGATCAGTGCATCAGCAATGACGGGATCTTCAAACAAAGTTTTCCAGCCTTCAACGTCAACTTGGCTGGTTATAATCTGTATCTTTTTTTGATACCGATCTTCAAAGAGTTCGACAAGCAGAATTCCTTCGTCGTGAGTATAGGGACGGAGTGCGAAGTCATCCAATATCAGGACGTCAAATTTTTTCATTTTACGCGACCATTTAGCATACATACCAGATGCTTTTTCAGATTGTGCCTCTTGAAACATTTGCTCCACGGAAACAAACAGGACAGTCAATGAGAGCTGACACGCTGCGCGCCCAAGAGCGATGGAAAGCTGTGTTTTGCCACAGCCCGTTGGCCCAACCAGGATTAAATTTTTCTTCGAATTCCAGACATTCATATTCGCAAGTTCACGCAATTTGGTTTTGGTGACACCTCGGTCAATTGTATTATCCCAATTTTCAAGTAGAGATTCCCTTCTAAATTTTGCTTTTGTGACGAGAGTTTTTGTTGCTTTGTTGCGTCGATACTGCTTTTCGTCGTCGAGAAGGCGAAGCAGCAATTCCGAAGGAGAAAGCCCTTCTTGCGCAGCTTCTGCAAGCCGCCTTTCCATTGATTCGTTGATTCCAAACAGACTTAGTTCATGCACAAGAGCTTTTAATTGGGAGTTTTTCATTTTTAAAATCCTTAATTTCTGACGAAGATTTGTCTAAGATCCCGCTTGGGTGCTGAACCTACCGCAGCTCTGAGTTCACCGCCTTTTTGAGAGAACTCGGCACAAGAGTTCACATATTTTGAACTGTAGCGACTGTGCTGCAATGCTTGTTTTGAAGCATATTCCATAGATTCATTGGAAAATTTTCCATGAGAAACATTCCGAATCCAACCCTGAACTCTTCGCAGATATTGCAAGGGGTGAGGAAGACTGAACAAGTATGTAATCATCTGAGTGGTTTTCGGTCCAATTTTTAGTGCGTCAGACAGTGCACGATCCAAAGTGAAACTGCAGTGCGCAAATTTTTCTTCCGGCCAATGAAGGTCATTGGTCTTTCTCTCGCCAGGCTTTCTGGAAGGTGAATGTACAGCGATGCACTCCAAAGTTTGGGTATCAAAAATAGAAAGTTGCTTTAAGGTGCCAACGACACGCACTTTTCGGCCAACATAACGGTAGGGTACGGAATAAAAGCTGCGGCTAAACTGAATATGACAATCGGGGTGAACAGTTGCCTCTTTGACTTCTGGTATTTCAAAGTCTTCCGAAGGCACCGGTTGAAGGCACAATTTCTCGACCTCAAACCTCTCGTTTCGCGAGACTCCATGATCCTTCATGACTGTGTCGTTCAGCTCGTTGATATGCTCCCAAAGCGCCTCGTTCAGCTCTGCAATTGATGTGAAGGTATGATTCCGTACTTTTGGATAGAAAGAGCGTTGTAGGACTCCTACGTGGCACTCGACATTCGCCTTGTCTTTGGGCCGGCGAGGTCTCGCCGGCAACAGCGCAAAACCAGCATGATTTGCATAGGCACAAAAAGTTTTGTTTCGATCCGGATCATAAAGATCCGCTTTAATAACGGCACTTTTTAAATTGTCCGAGACTGTGTAGGGTGTGACTCCTCCCAAAAATTTCCACATGCGTTCATGTGAAGCAATAAACGATGGTGTTTTTTGGCTGAAAGAAAATTCAGCGTAAACCCTGCTGCTGAAAGGAAGAGTTCCAACAAAAAGCTGTGTCTTTACGACTTCGCCAGTTTCCGTCTCGTAGATGTCGATGCCATCGGCATAGTCCACAAATGTTTTTTCTCCCGGCTTGTGATTAAGCCGCATAGTTGTCTTTGGTTCAATTTGGACTGACAAAGATATAGCGCGTGTTATTCCTCTCCAAAATGCCCAATAAGAAATAGGGAGTTCCCCGCATTCTGCATAGAGAGTATTAAAAGGCACACCTTTAAGCCTTTCTTTGACTAAATGTTCCCAATCTAAACCAATGAGCCAAGCAGGTAGCTCAACATTTAAATCCAGAGGAGGTCTCGCATTCCCCAGTTTAAGGACTTCAATGACCGCAGCTGGCTCTGCTAAAATGGGAGGACTCAAATTATCTTTCTCAATGATTTTACACACTGTTTTTGTGCACATTTTAAGGGATCTAGAAATACTATTGATGCTATACCCAGCATTCTTCATTTTTAACACCTGACGAGTTTTGTCCATCGACGTGCGGTCCTTGCGTTTCATGTGAGGGAACCTCCTCCCCTCAGTTCACATAAAAAAGAGAATCACACACGCTTCGGCGGAGCAGCCACAATTGAAATCTCGGAAAGCCCGCACTCGCCAATTGGGCACTGGCGTGAAGTGCGAAACGGGTACTGGCGATAAAGGCCAATTGACCCATGGCGTTCAGATGCAATTGGGTACCGGCGTTAAGTGCAAAGAGGTACTGGCGTTGACAGCCAATCGGTCA
>JBIIEI010000167.1:0-4999 GCA_044237915.1 Silvanigrellaceae bacterium
CTGCACTTGACTCATTGAGAATGCAAGCAGTCTCTCAACCGTTCTCACAAGACGGTTTTACTCTGTTACGACATCAAGCAACGCTCTTGTTCCCGCTGAACCAATACACGACAATCAATCGCTCGATTTCAGCTGCGCTGCGCCTTTTTTTCATACCAAAGACTCCTTTTTTTTCTGGAGTCAAATTCTTAAGGGATTGTTCAACTTTTAAAATGTGTCGTTGCTGTGGCGCTTACTGCACAAGGAAGGAGACGTTGCAGCAAATGCACTGCTGATGGGGGTATTTTTAGGAAGTATTTATATCCTATCAAATTATCGCCTATGGGTACCTATGCTAGCTCATTTCTTGAATAACTCTATTGTCGCGATGAATGAGACCCAGAGGCTCATAAAAAAAGCAGATCTACCAATTGGATTTCCGACCGACACGGAGACAGCTTATCAATTTGCTGAAAAGGCAAGCATGACGATACTTATACTGGGCATGATCTCAACTATTATCCTTGTGGCTGTGTATTCAAAGAAGGCCTTCTCTCTTTGGAGGGGGCGCTCTCTCGCGGAGCAAAAGGCGGGGTAGTTAGTTAGGGAGCCAGCCTTGATCGCGCAACTGATTCATTGCACATTCAATATGCCAAGGCTGCATAATATTCTTCTTCCTCTCGTTCCATTCTGAAATCTTTTGAATGATATTTTCAAGAGAAATGTTTTCTTTAGATTCATTCCTGGCAATCCAATGAACACTAGCAAGCAATTCCAAACCATATGGAGTATCAAAACCATCTATGAGGTTCTCAACTCTACCCAAGCGACGTTGAGTTTCAGGCTTCTCCCTCAAAAACTTATCTGCCTCTTCAAGTGCGCTAGGCAAAGGCTCAATCTCAGATTGCTGTTGCCTGTCTCCAAAGCCCCTAATTAACGTCCCATCCATGTCACTGAGAGCATGGTTCAAATTCTCGGCAAATGGACCGAAGATATACTTCTCGTATCTTAATTTAAGAGGCTCACCAGCACATTGAAGAAAGTATGCCAGCTTTTGAATTTCAATTTTTCCAAGCTCGTATCCTCCACCACGATAAATCTTCATGAGTGCAAGAAGAGCTGCACGACCTGGAGTCATTCGGACTTCCTTTGTCAAAGCTCGTTCAGTTTCAGAAGGCCTTCTATCACGTGGAGGATAAAGATAAACATGTATTTCAGGCATCCCTTCAAATACCCTTTTCATCCTCGGCCAAACATCTTCCCACGCAAGCCCTCCACTTCCACAGCCCAGTGGAGGCACAGCAACAGAACTTATACCCCGTGCTCTCAAAACAGTTTTCAAATCCTGAAGACCCGCCTCAATATATTCAATCTTTGACTTCTCTTTCCAATGCGCTTTCGTCGGAAAGTTAATTATGAAACGAGGAGGTGTAAGAGTCCCCGTTTCAAAAATATGCATTTTTCCAGTCACCACTACACCGCTCTTACAAGCGGAGGCATAGCTTTTAAAATTCTCAGGCCACGCTTTCTTAAACTGAAGAGCAATTCCTTTGCCCATAACGCCAACGCAGTTCACAGTGTTAATCAATGCGTCTGCTTCGCAATCCAGCAAATTATCAAATCGTTCTTCAATCATAGCACACCATATTATTCAAAAATAAAATTGCGGTCTCACATGAACAGGTTGTTTCCATTTAGAATTAGAAAGCTGTAGATGCATTTCTCTCTGCATATTTTCATTTATAACTGCAAATCCTCTACACAATTCTAGAGAGAAAAATTCCTTGACCAAAAATTCAGCCTGACGTCTTCTTTTTATGTCTAAGTCTTCTGCTGTATCTCTCCAATGAATCAGCTTCATTACATCAAAATCAACACGTTCGATATCATTTATATCATTATAAAACCTAGAAAACGCAACTGTAGGGTGGCCATCTGTAAAAGCAAATTTCGCTGAACTCTTCAAAATCATCGAAACAAAACTTATAATATAAACGAAATCTTCTTGCTTCTTGCCGCCATCAGAAACTCTGTAAAGCATTGGAGAACGTCCAGGAAAATAAAATGGCACATATTCAGAAATAGCACCGTTCTCAGAAGTCTGAACGCACTTGTTTTTTCTTACATCCTTAATCCCAAGTTCGCCAATATTACAAAACGGAAAAGATTCCTTTTCCATTGTATTCATAGAAAATAGCCCTCCTTTATCAAGGATCGAAGGAATATTTTTTATGCTCGTAAAATGAAAAAGAGGAATAATTCTTTCCTGCATACTCAATGAGCTTTCAATTGAGCACGAACTCTCTCTACCCGCTTGCCATCTGCAAGCCTGCGGAACTTCCGATAGCCAGGTGGATCGATTTCTCCAAGCTTAAAGGCAGAATAAATTTCTTGCATCGCTTCCCGAATCTCGCCCACTTCACTGCGCAACTGATCGACTTCTTCCTTGTCTGCTTTCGCAACGAGCTGAGTGTTGAAATCAACTCGGAGATTTTGAAGCTCTGCCTTGGTTGCAATCTCCTGAGCACGAAGTTTTTCTTTGTTGATATACGCAACGAGCTTCTCGCCTGGCCTGTAGTACTGCCAAGTCTTTTGTCTCTCAGCATCTTGGAGGTCGTAGTCAAGCCAGCCCTTTTTCACTAAGCCATCACGCCAAACTTTGAACTTGCCTTCAAGGCACAAGCCCTTTTCAAAAACGTCTCTAGCGAAAAGTTTGCCGTCTTTCTTGAGGAAAAGCTCAAGGAGCAAAGTCGCATGTGTTCCCGGCTGTGTGACCTTGTTCCTACTCAATGCCTTGGTCAGGGCCACATAAACTCCAAACTCTCGATTGAGAGACTCCCTCGTTCGCTTCTTCGTAGGCTCTGGTTGCATACTACATTCTTCTGCGATCTCTTCCATGTGTTCCCTCGATTCATCCATGAATGTCTAGAAGATGGCTAAATACCATAACAAAACGATTTCGTAAAGGCGGGACAATCTTTGCAAAACGAGGAAAAGACAAACTCTTCCTTTGGTATTTTGGGAACACATCGGGAACACAATGGCAACACAATGGCAACACTATGGGAACACACCCGGCAACACAGAAGCACCAATATTCATGTGTACCAAAGGTTTTGTAGAGGTGAAGGAGACACAAAAATATGTTCTTTCAAAAATGCATGCACATGAGAGACTGTTCAATTTCCCGTGTAGCTCAGGAGGTGGGACCTATTTTTATCGGTACGGTAATACTCAATGGTTGTCCCGTATGAAGCCGGAACCGCGAGTGAATCATGCTGAACAAGTTGGTTCGGACCGAATTTGCTGATAATCGTGCGACTGCTGCCTGCTGTGGAAACAACGATGCCACTGTGCTCGATGGCCCCATTTTTCTTGTAAATGATCACGTCCCCGACCTGCGGATTTGAGGTTTTCTGATAGCCGTTTTTAGGAAAAACTATTGAAGTGAGCTCAGTGGCAGATAAATTGCCAGCCCCACCCAGAAAAACGAATCCATGGCAGTTATAAGAGCCCGACTTTGATTGCAACTCTTGTGCTCCAACAGGGAGTACATAGCCTCCTGGGACTCTGATGCTTCCCGTAAAGGTAACGGGAGTTCCATCTCGTGTTCTGAGTTGTCCACTCGGCACAGTGCTCATGTAAAAGGTAACGAATTCAAGAGCCGTAAGCAGTGGTGCCGTGCTTCCACTCGAAATAAAATTCGTGCGTAGAAGCGAGGCAAATGACCAGATGTTGCTTTTTGTAAGCTTCCCATTTGCCGGGCGAAAGTTGTTACGTCCTTGCCAAACGGAGAGAGCATCAACTGTTGCTTTATCCCATTTGCCGCTTTGGGAGACTTTCAGTAGCATTTGAATGGCCTTGATATGCTTCGAATTATGGATGACACCTTCGTTGTGCGAAGCGGCATTGGGAGCAGCTGCAAGGATATCCGAATCTTCGGTGTTGACGTCGCTTTGTGTATTGCAAGCGGAAAAACCCACGAGGGCGAATACGGAAACGATCCTCGAAAGACGAAGAATCGCCATGGAAATTCCTCCGATGTAAAGAGCGAGTCGCATTCTAAGACTTCGTGGGAAAATAAACGAATGACTCAGTTTGTATCGGAAAAAGGCATTAAAAAGTTGAGGCAAAAGATTTGATCAACCTGCGACTTCGCCAAACACACGTGTTACGTAAATTTTTCATCTTTTTTGAAATACCTCGGTAAGCTCCAGAGGGTACAATTCTTGTCCCAAGAAGGTGTAAAAATGCTTTTGGAATAAACTCTTGCATGTCGTAAGGCCTTCAACGGAGAGAGCATGGATTCTAAAAACTTCACCAAGAGAAAGAAGCAAATCTGTGATTGCACTGTGGACAGGGTAACGCATGGGGTCGAAGTATCTTTCATTTTTGAGTGATTGAGCACGAAAATATGCATCGGCCAAAGCGCTCAATTCAGAGTGCGAAATATCGTGTTGGCTTTGAAAATGTTTTAAGCAAATGAGTTTTAAAACATCTTGACAATACATGTGGATCCACTGGGTGAATCGCGCCATCGCAGCCAAGGGCGACTTTTCCATTTGAGAAACGATGCCGTCGAGCATTTCGTTGTGATCCCATTGAAACAGCTGAACTTCTTCCATAAATATTGAGTCTTTCCAGGATAGAAATTCATCTTCCACAGTTGTGTCATACGAAGCTTTGAAGTCATTTTGAACATTTGAGATAACTGTTGAATCTTCCGACCATAAAACCTCAGCTTCAGCAAAAACCTTCCAAAAAAAGGTTGGATGCCTTTCCCGGTCGGATTGGTTTAAAAGGGATTTAATATTGAACGCTCTTGCTTCTACAGGAATGCTTTCTTCCTGAATTTTAAGATTCCCACGGTATAAAGACGATATTCTTGATTCTGAAGGAGGGGTTTCTATATCAGAATATATGAGCAGGCGTTTCCCAAACCTGACACCCCGGAAGCCTACCAAATCCGCATAGAACTTGAACAAGCATGATTTTTCTTTCATCCCAGGTTGAAATTGCT
>JBIIEI010000107.1:0-17212 GCA_044237915.1 Silvanigrellaceae bacterium
GCACCAACATCCTACGAGCGGACTCATTTCTTTCAAGCCCAGCCATTTTAATTGATCTTCAAACATATTTGTTTTGGTACTTTACAAACTCCTGGCGGAGTGATGAACGACGCCAAAATGCTCAAGGAAAAAGCTTCCTCCGCCGAAGTAATGGATGGACTTCGTAATCAGGCAGGCGAGGTCAATTTAAACAGGTAGGAGGCTTTACCGCTATGCAGAAAATTGCAAACCATTCTGATTCTTTTGAGACAAACGCCCCATTGCGGAATCGCAAGAGTGAGGCAGGCTTCAGCCTCGTCGAGCTCATGGTGGTTGTCGCCATTATTGGTATTTTGGCTGGTGTCGCATTACCACGCTTTAGTAACTTTCAGGCACGCGCTAAACAAACCGAAGCCAAGTCGACCTTGCATGGTGTGTTTATGTATGCCGAAACCTTTGCAGCTGCGAACAATGGAAACTATCCTACCCAGGCTGCTGCGCAAAACTTATCCGGCGCAAACCAAATTGGATTCCAATTGAGCAATAACGGATCTGCAAACTATACGTATATGTTTGTTTCCAGTGCAACAGGATGGGCTGCAACAGGAACTTCGAATAACCCCATCAAGCTGAGCCGCGATGTGCAGCGAATTAACACACACAAGTTTTTGTGCGCCGTGCGTGATGCCGTCACACAAAGCTTCACTGCCAACTGCCCGCAAACAAGTGCCGGTAACGTCGGCGGGATCTTTAACCCTGTTCTTCAAGCTGCTGTATAATATGCAGTGACCAATTCTTGGGCAATAAATATACAGAAACAGTATTTACGCATTGAATTTCGCATATTTAACATCTTGTTTTTAATAAATAAAGTTAAATAATTTTCGTATAAGTTTGTTCGCCAGTTTGGCACGAAATATGCATCAGTGCAATTGTCCTTTAACTCGAATGGAGAAGTTATGAAAAATATATCTTTCGTTTTAGGCGCTGCACTCTCGATATTATCGATCTCTTGTGACTCTAATTCCTCCAAAGAACAAAGCGATTCAACAGTTTCTCAAGTATTAACTTCGAGTATGTATCGAGAAGGAATTAGAGAATCCCAAAGCAATGTGGGCGAAGCCATCTTGAGATCGAAAAAAATGTGCAATGGAACCTTTTTTGGCGCTCCTAAATATGTTCAGGTTCCCGGCACAAAAAGCATCTGCATAGACATCAACTCGGGTTACTATTTCGACACTTCGACCGATGTTATTGATGTCAATACAGGCGGTTATTTGCTCTGCACACCCTACGGCTCATCGCCTTGCGGTGGCTTGGAGAAAGCATTAACAACCTGTGCAAATTCAAAAGGTGGTGATGCGTGCTTTAACCAGCTTCACCCCTATATCAAAAGAGTCATTTGTGTGTATAGGCTGGAAAGCAGGGGAATTTGCGCGAATTTATGAGATGTGTTCCGAATGCGGAGGGAGTGGGCTAAACAAAGCGATAAAAACACACCCCCGCTTTCAAAAGACATTTTCGGTTTAAGTCATTGAGAGTTGTTTATTTCTCTTGATCTTTGAGTTCGTGCGAAATACCCCTCGGTCTGTCAAACTCAAAAAATGATGGGTCGATGTGATGGGCATGATGGCAACTCAAGGTCAGAGGAATACAATTCCATTTACTTATATTCTTTCCTATGCTGCATTTTGGGCAGGACTTGCCTCATTTGATGGAATATTTTCAATTTACCTCACAAAAAGCCTTGGCTGGAAAGAATACAACGTCTTTCTTCCAACGGCCTTCATGCATGTTTTAGTTGCACTCTTTCAGCTTCCCACAGGAATAATTGCAGACAAATATGGTAGAGTAAAATCTGCCTTGTTCGGTTTTTTTCTCACTTCGGTTTCTTTTGTTTTATTGGGAGTTTTTCCTGAACTTCCAGAAGCAAAATTTATATTTCCATTCTTTTTTGTAACCATATTCTCGCTTGGATGGAGCTTTGTCAGTGGGTCATTTGATGCTTGGTTTGTGGATTCACTTAAAGCGAAAGACAAAGATCTCGACCTGACGAGAATTTTCTCCCTCAAAAAAATCTGTATCAACAGCTCCATTTTTTTGTCTACAATTCTTTATACTCAGCTTTCCAAATACGGAATGATGCGCTCCATTTGGCTCATCTCGGCTTTGCTCACCTTCATGCCCGTGTTTCTCATTCTTCGCTCAAACATTTTGAAGATCGAAAAAAATAATCCATCTCCATCATTCGGTGCAAGTCTGAGTTTTAAGGGCTTGGGGAAACTCATTTTCTCTGAGAAATTTTTTTTGGCATTTTGTTTAATGTCTGCGTCATTGTACTTGTTGCCCGCAGTGCTTTCTCAAGGAATGATGGCGCATGCCATGTCGCTCGCAGGGCGAAATCCTTTGAACGACGCTGTGTTTGATTTCTTTTGGCCTGCGACATTTTTGGCAAGTCTTGTTGGAAGTTTTCTTTCAAGCCGCTATAAATTTGTAAGCACATTCGCGAAAAATTATTTGGTGATCTTTTTATCCGCAGTGCCTCTTGTCACTGTGCTCATGTATGGTTTGTTTTTTGACGTGAATAAGGCCTCTCTTTTTAACTTTTTCTTTGTGTGCGTTGGTGTGCGTGTTATTAACGGATTTATTTCTCCCGCAATCGAAAATGAGTTGAATAAAAGTATCCATCACACCACAAGCAGAGCAACGCTTTTGAGCTTTTATGGACTTATGATTGAAGGCGTGACGGGAGCTTTTGGTCTCATTCTGCTCTTTTTTCTGAATATCGAGTCAAAGATCACAGACCTGTGGGTACTCTTTTCGGTTGTTTCTTTACTGCTCTTGACAGTTTCTTTGGTGCTCATCGTTTTTCGAGGGAGAGTAACTCAAATCGCTCAGCAAAATGTGGAGAGTGAGTTGCTATAGCAGGACGTTTATTTTGTCGAATGTCTTGATTCCTTGGGGTGTGATCTTTTTTAAGCTAAATTTGACTTCAGAATGCGGAATATACACTTCATTGTCTAATATTTCACCCTTCGAATCTATTTCTATACATCTTGCGAAGTCAAAAATATCTTCTTCTGAATGCACGTCTATAAATACTAGAAAGGTCGACTCTGACTCTTGAATTGCATCGTTAACTTCCGCACACATAAACAAGTAATCATCGTAGTTTTTTCTGTGCGAAAAGAGCTCAAAATTAAACTCTTCGAGAGAAACACCATCCGCATGGGAATGATAAATGCTGTTTGCAACAAAATTACGAAAGAGACTTTGACAGATGTCGTCCCAATCATCATATGATTTTGCTTTATCCCACGAAATCTGAGCCTTTTTTAAGGGCTCTTTTAAGCAGATGAGCGACTCTTTAAAGATAGTCATGAGTTCGTGTATGCTTGTGATCATGGTGCCCATATTAAACTTTTAAACTCCTTTTTTGCGAAAGTGAGAGTCCACAAGATGTCTTTTTTTGTTCAGCCCCCAGAGTCTAACCTGAATACCTTTAGCGTGGTTCTCAAATGCCCAATCACAGGAAACTTAGGAGCTGCTTCGGCATCAAAATTTTTGGCGGTGGGAGCGGTCGTCTGGGCCGCTCATGAGAATCTTGGAATCGCTCTGTCGCAAGCCTTTGTAAATCCACTTGCCAAAAGGCGCATTTTAGACGCAGTTTCTCTAGGTAAATCACCGCAAGAAGCACTCGATTTTGCAAGCTCTTTGGATCCGTATCCACAGTTGCGACAACTTGCTTTTTTGGGCTTTGACGGTCGGATGGCAGCCCACACCGGAGCGAATACCGACACGGTTGCAGGTCATCAACTCATCAGCCACGGAATTGTGATTGGAAATATGCTTGCAAACGAGCGTGTGCTTCCTGAAATGGCATTAGCGGCATATGCAGGATTTGAGGAGGGGCTTCCTCTTGCGGAGGTCCTTCTCAAGGTGCTCATGGCAGCAGAGGCTGCGGGAGGCGACAAACGAGGAAAGGAATCGAGCACTCTTGTGGTCATCAGGAAGGGACTGAGCCATCCTCTCATCGATTTACGCGTCGATCACAATGTGGCTCCCATTCCCGAGCTTTGCAGGCTTTATGGAGTTTATAATGACCATTATCGTGGCGCGATTGAGAACTTTCCAAATGAATGGTGCCCCGGTGGAAAGCGAGGATTAAACTTGCTCACAAGCAACAACGACAAGGATAAGTAACGAATCGTTGCTTGTAATTAAGGTTCCACAAACGTGGCTGGTAGATTTTCGGGGGCTGTGGCGAGATCTTCCCAGAGGTGTTGCATTTGAGTGCGAAATGCTTCTACCACATGTGGAATGCGGATGTGATAGAAATTCTCGAAGTTGCTCTTAAAAGCAGCTCCCGTAAAATTTCCTGCGCCCGTGAATACGGCATCATTTTGTGTGCCATCGGTATCCAGAAAGAAAAACTTATTGTGGTGAAATTGAAAAATGCGACTGTTTGTTTCAACGTAACGCGTCCTCATTCCAGCGCGTTCAAGTTTCGCCACATCGGCATATTCTGTTGCCGAGTTTCCGATTTCAAAGCGTTGCCCATGTCCCACCCAATAAAGGTCATCGTCTCCTAAAAATCGAACTTGGGTGGTCACGGGGCCTTTCAGCATTGTATCAAGAGTTGCAATCAGGCGTTTATGGGAAAATCGATGGACGGCAACAAAGATGTCTTGTGCGTTTTCGATTCCACTCACCAGTGAATTTTCGGCAGACTTTCCCTGGGTGGGAGCAAAGAAGGCACGGATGTCTCCCTCTTCAGGAAATTCAATCCGTTTTTGGCATGCATTGAACTGATCGGAAAAGGCTTTTCTGTTTGTTCCATTTTCGATGAGCGCTTCGCTTGCGCAGCGGTGCGAGCGTGCAAAATAGGAGTTTTCAGAGAGCGTAATAAAGTGCCAGTTTTCGTGATGCAGCGTAAGTCCTGAGCTAAGATTTCCGCTTCCAAATGCGATCTGCATGCGGGGGCTGTTGGGGTTTGCCATAAAGAACTTAAAGTGTTGGAGCCTTCCGTTCCCACCGCGCAGAAATAATTCGGGGGCATCTGCAGGATTGCCACTTGCGGGTTTACAGCTGAGCAGTTTTTTTGCAGCATCGCTTTCGATGCCGACATCAAGGACAAACTTTATTTTGAGATTGCGTTGCGAAACGGCCGAGCACAAGGCATCAAGAACCGCCGCATTTGAAAATGTAAAATAGGCAAAAAAGACCTCTTTTGTCTCGGGATTATTCACCCATTCGAGCATAGCTGCCTGAGGGCTTTGGGCTCTATTGGCCGAATTTTGAGCATCAGACGACTTGCAAAATGCATGGTGTGGTTTGTTCGAAAGTTTTTCGCCGGAGTTGCTCAAGACCGTTTTTTCGGGTGGATAGCGGTAGAGCGCACATTCAGGGTTCGTAAAAAGCACTTTGTACTCTTCAAATTGCAGAGGAGGGCCTGTGCGCGTATCGCCAGCGGCACGGCTTGCAGTAAATGCTGAGGTGAGAGCTAAAGTGACAATAAGAAATCGATTCAATATGGGGTATAAAAGGCGTCCCTTGGGTCTCATTATTTGGATCTCCCCTATGTGCAATCCATTGGCAAAGAGGCCGAGCTTAGATTTAGCGAGGGTGTTTAGCAAATATATTGCCACTTTGGCCCCAGTAAACATGTCCTTGGGACTGCGAAACACGCTGCCTTTACCCTACAGTCTTCACACTTTGTGTGAAAAATTGTCAGTTTCCAAGGCTTGGGCATCTTCATTTTATGCAACAAATGATGATTTCGATCTTTTGTTTTTGGAACGGAACTAGCATTCCGCTCAACTGTTTCTGCTTTTTCGTTCATCCAAATCGACGATGTCGAGTTTGATTTGAGCATCGACGACGCCCTTTGGCCATGCAAAGACGGCCTGATGGCGAGGGTTGATGGTTTTTCCTTTGTAGTCTTTAAGGGCACATTCCCCGCACAAAAGAGAATGCCGCCCAAACGTAACAATATGTTTGAATACATTTTCACCTCCCAAAAATTTCTTCTTAAAAACAACGGTCTTGAAAAATATTAAGCAAGGTTTGTGCCGAATTTTTTGTAAATTCAGGAATGAAGTTTCCCCTCTTACATTTAATAAAGATGTTGTTTTTTTACCTTATAGTAACTAGACAGGCGTCTACAGAAAATTCATTAATCGACCGAAGGAAACAAAAATGGTCTCAAGATACTCGAATTCTTTTAAAAAGGTTTTGCTCTTATTCGTTCTTTCAGGTGTTTTTACTTTTGCTTGTAGCAGAGCGGAAACTCGGAATGAAGATTCTGATGAAAACAGCGCAGCTTCCATTGCAGGGGATATTGCAGGCGCACTGCAAAATATCTTAAGGCGTTACGGGGATGACGCTGTCGATATGGTAGCCCACAATGCAGATGATGTAGCTAGAATTGCTTCCAGAACGCGAAGTTTGGGAATCGTTGGAAAATTTGGTTTCGCCGTCCACAATGTTTATAGGCAAACAGCTGCTGCTTCAAAGACGATTTTAGGTCAGTTGCTTCCAAGAACTGCAGATCTTCCTTTTGTGCACCACTGGGACACTGCAGCTGCTCGTGTTCAGCACGCTCTTGCTGATGTAGTGAATGGAACTGCAAAAATCGATGGCGGACAAGCAGGTAGGGCTCTTGTTGATAAAGTCGTTGCAGGACAAGCAAATGCCGACGAGATCATGAGAGCATTAAATATCATTAAATACACAATTCCAGCCAGAAACACGCCCAAATTGCTCTCGCAGGCTTCAACGGTAAATGCAAATGGCGATCTTTTTCTAAACATTGGTGCACTTGCAACGAGATCTTTTTCCAAGGAAGAGATCTTAAGGCTCGCTCAAAGCGGTGCCTTTGGCGAAGGTGGAACACATGAAATCATCTGGGTTGCCATGAAAGGTGATCAGATTGTTACTGGAAGTCCGGGAGTCGCAAATATGGTGTTGGCAGTCAGCCAAAAAGCGCGATCTGCTGCAGCCTATGCCGCAGAAACGAAGACACAGCACCTCTGGTTGATTTCCTATTTACGTAACGGAGAAGTGACGCTGAATAACGCACGAGTTGCAGGTGCTGGACAAGTGAAACTTGGAGGTGTTGCTAAACTGGGTGGCGAAGACGTTGTTAAAGTCACTGGATTCAATATGTGTTCAGGCCATACGCGCCCACCACTTAAAGTGGTTGGAGCCTTTGTCGCGTCTCTTGTTTCGATGGTGGGGGCAAGCAATTTCAAAGTTGAAGGTGCTGGAAGAGGGATCTGTTACTAATTTAGATTTAAATAGACTCAAAGTTATAATAAGTAAACGCGATAAAGAGGGCGAAAATGGGCTTGAGAAACATTGGTAAGTATGTCGTTTGGTCCTTTGTTTTTTGTGGTGCATTATCTGCTTGCCGCAAAGAAGTTGGAGTGGATAAAGACGAGGGCTCCGATGTTTCGGGAGTTGCCACGCACCGTCGCTTTTTCGGAACGGGTGAACTCGTTGCTTCGTGGCTATTTTCCTATCAAAGGCCTGGAGAACGGTCCAAGCGCTGTTGGTATTATAAGGAGTTTCCTGAATCCGACTCCAGATTTGCGGGACTTTCCATTGGACAAACTCACTACAACGCAATGAAATCTGCACAACGGTTGGTCGATTTTCCTCTGGAAGACAAACATGTCAAAGAGCACATTGCATTTTGGTCGGGGCTTGAGGCCGCAGGGCTGGTGCTCGATTATGCGGGAGGGCATGCTGCATGCTCGGCTGCTGTCGTCTCAGGGGCTGCGCTTTTAACTCCGCTTGCGCCGCTTGCATTTTTTCCAGCAGCATTCACGGCAGTGGGATGCGGTCTTTCAATGTATGGGGTTGCTCAAACAAAATCGACTTTAGATCGAGGCGCTTCTTACTTTGATGTCACTGCAACCGAAGTACTCGACGGGGGCGGAATGAATCCTAAAGTATATGAACAGCAAAAAATGTTACGTGAAGCTGTAAAAGCGAAAAGAGGTAGAGAATTGGTGGAAGATGTTCCTTGCCTCAGTGCAGATCAGCTTCTGTTACCTTTTCAGAACATGTTTAGCCAAAGTGATCTCGAAAGCTGCGCACGCTTGAACAGTTTGACACAAAGAAACGTGGCACTTCCTGAATGGTGCGCGAGCAACGGATATGCACTGGGGGTTAATTCAGGACATTGTTCAGCTGCTGGGCGCGCTCCTCAAAGGGGGGCTATGGTCTACACCAATACCTACCTTTCCAATTCACTGGGTTACGTTGGTAAGTCTGTAAAGCTGAAGATCCTTGAGCGCAGGGAAGTCAGAAACTCAAAATCTAAAATTTCGCCTGTTGTTGTTGTCAAAGTGCGCAGAGAATCCGGTTTTTTTGATGCTGCAAAGACGAAAAATGAAGGGTGGATGCTCGCTGGATTTTTGGATCCAACGCAAGGGTGTAAATAGGGATTTGTATCAGAGTGTGAATGGGTTCTGCGTGAACAAAAGTATTGCTTGTTAAGTTTTGAACAGAAAAAAAGCCGAAAATTATCCCACCCGAATGTGAAGTTATTTTACAGAGACTCAAAAAATTCAAATTAAATACTTCAATTCTTAGGAAAAACTCAAGCAAGGATTGTGCCGAATTATTTGTAACGCCAGGGCTCAAGTTTTCCCTGCAAAGTTCGATAAAGTGTTAGTTTTTTTTGAGCATTTTAAATTTGGATTTACTTGAAGTCATTAATTTGAAAGAGGGAAAAGCAAATGATCTTAAAACATTCGAAATCTTTTCAGAAATTTATGGTATTGCTGGTGCTTTCGAGCATTTCTTCTGTTGCATGTCAGAAAGATGAAACACAAAATGCGGATTCTGATGAAAGCAGTGCGGCTTCCATTGCAGGGGATGTCGCAGGCGCTCTTCAAAATATCTTGAGGCGTTACGGCGACGACGCCGCTGATATGGTTGCCCACAATGCCGATGACGTCGCTAAAATTGCTGCCAAGACGCGAAGCTTGGGACTCGTCGGAAAATATGGCTCTGCCGTCCACAACGTATATAGGCAAACAGCCGCAGCTTCCAAGACGGCTTTGGGTCAATTGCTACCAAAAACGGGAGACCTTCCGTTTGTTCACCATTGGGACGACACAGCGGCCAGAATTCATCACGCCATGGAAGATGTCACAAACGGAACTGCGCGCATTGATGGAGGTCAGGCGGGCAAAGATCTCATCGCTAAAGTAAATGCTGGAAAAGCAAATGCCGACGAAATGACGAGAGCTTTAAACCTCATTAAGTACACAATTCCTGCGAAAAACACGCCCGCATTGCTCTCTAAAACTGCAACCGTAAATGACAAGGGAGAATTATTTTTAAACATTGGTGCCCTTGCAACGAAATCTTTTTCCAAGGATGAAATTTTGAGACTTGCCAAAAGTGGTGCATTTGGCGAAGGGGGAACTCATGAAATCATCTGGGTTGCCATGAAAGGTGATCAGATTAATGCGGGAAGTCCAGGTGTCGCAAATATGGTCATGGCAGTCAGCCAAAAAGCGCGCTCAGCTGCAGCCTATGCCGATGAAACGAAGACACAGCACCTCTGGCTGATTTCATATTTGCGTAACGGAGAAGTGACACTGAGCAACGCTCGAGTTGCCGGCGCTGGACAAGTGAAACTTGGAGGCGTTGCCAAACTGGGTGGTGAAGATGTTGTTAAAGTCAATGGTTTTAATATGTGTTCAGGTCATACGCGCCCACCACTTAAAGTGGTTGGGGCCTTTGTAACGGCTCTTGTTTCGATGGTGGGGGCAAGCAATTTCAAAGTTGAAGGCGCCGGCAAGGGGATCTGTTACTGATAAAGATTTAAATAGACAAAGAGTGGCAATAAGTAAACGGGAGAATGAGGGCAATAATGGGCTTGAGAAACATTGGCAAGTATATTGTATGGTCCGTTGTTTTTTGTAGCACATTATCTGCTTGTCGCAAGGAAGATGTGGCGGAAAAAGATGGGGGCTCTGATGTCTCGGGAGTTGCCACGCACCGCCGCTTTTTTGGAACTGGAGAATCCGTTGCTTCTTGGCTTTTTTCCTATCAAAGACCCGGCGAAAAAGACAAGCGCTGTTGGTATTACCGAGAATTCCCGGAATCGGACCCAAAATTTTCAGGACTTTCCATAGGGCAAACGCACTATAATGCCATGTCTTCTGCACAGCGTTTGGTCGATTTCCCACTGGAAGACAAACATCCCAAAGAGCACATTGCATTTTGGGCGGGCCTTGAGTCTGCTGCGCTTGTTCTTGATTATGCCGGAGGTCAGGCTGCATGCACGGCTGCGGTCGTTTCAGGTGCTGCGCTGCTCACTCCGCTTGCGCCGCTTGCATTTTTTCCGGCGGCATTTACAGCAGTGGGATGTGGGCTGTCGATGTATGGTGTTTCACAAACAAAATCAACTTTAGAGCGTGGCGCTTCTTACTTTGATGTGACTGCAACTGAAGTGCTTGACGGCAGCGGAATGAGCCCTAAAGCTTATGAGCAGCAAAAAATGCTACGCGAAGCGGTTAAGGCGAAGAAAAATAAACAGTTGGTGGATGATGTTCCTTGCCTCAGTGCAGATCAACTTCTGTTACCTTTTCAAAATATGTTCAGTCGCAGTGACCTTGAAGCCTGCGCCCGCATGAATAGTTTAACAGAAAGGCACATTTCCCTCCCTCAGTGGTGTCCGAGCAATGGATATGCACTAGGCGTTAATTCAGGACATTGTTCGCTTCCTGGGCGCGCTCCTCAAAATGGAGCGATGGTTTACAGCAATACCTACCTCTCTAGTTCATTGGGTTATGTTGGAAAATCTGTGAAGCTGAAAATTCTTGAGCGCAAGGAAGTCAGAAATTCAAATTCTAAAGTTTCGCCTGTTGTTGTTGTCAAAGTGCGTCGGGAATCCGGATACTTTGATGCTGCAAAGACGAAGAACGAGGGATGGATGCTTTCTGGATTTTTGGATTCTGCACAGGGATGTAAGTAGCGTATCTATCAAGTCGGAGCAATTAAATCAGTACCAGACTTGCTCATTTCTTTCGCCATGGCTTGGTTAAGTCTACTTCCTTTAATGTGCCGCTTCGATCTTGCCCACAAGCTTCATTGAGAATTTCACCCTTTGCCATCATCTCATTTGTAATTTGCATGTTCTTTTTGACCTTGCCTTCTGCTACCTCATATTCCAATGTGCCATCGCTTTTCCAGCCGCCGGAAAAAAAATCTCCTTTTCCTTCCAAAATTTTTATTGAGCGCAAAGAAAAAATGTCAAGAACTGAGATTTTATGAATTGCATTATTTGCTTCTTCGCGATCCTCGGCCAGAAAAAAATCAACAGGATAAGTTGAATCGATAAGCCAACCTTTTTCCTTTAATAACCAACCAGTCGAATGATTGTAACAAAGCTGTTTTTTGATGCCATTAATGACATAGCCAATTTCAGAACTCTGGGGAAGGCCATCTTCAAATATAAGAGCCTTTTTTTCGACATTCCAGCCCACATAGTAACACCCCCATTCGAAATTTTCACAGACACTAAATCTTTTGTTGTCGCTTTTTCGCACAGCATCTATAGAAAATATAATTTCTTCATTTCTAATTGTCTTTGTGATCACTGTTCCTTTTTCAAACTCCCATCTGTTGTCATGGCTTGGGAGTTTTTCAAATCTCACGGATTTTAGTTTGAGCTTCACTCTCCCGCCTGGCGGCGTTTCTATTTCACTGAACCCTTCTTGAAAGTGTGACGATTCTTTTGGATTCTCTGAAAATTTTGAAACTATTTTTGGTGGAGAAACTTTTTCATCTAAATGTTTCGTTTCAGTATTTAGGTATTCTTTGATAATTATTTTTTTTGTATGAGGAAGTTTTAGTTCTTTTTGTTTTTGAAACCCTATCCATTTTGCTGTGCAACCTGGGATTGGGATCTCAACTCCAGGAAGAAAATCGGGAGCTTGGAGTGAGAGCGTCGACACAATGAGAGGATCGCTTTTTTCGTTGTCAGAAGGAAATTGCAAAGTTGCAGAAAGACTTAATTGTCCCCATAAAGCAAAACTTTCAGAGACCACTGGGACGGACTGTGTCAATTGTCCATTCTGAAGCAAAATCCCTTTCCAACCTGCAAGGTCGTTCGCTTGTGTTTTGCTACAAACCAATGCATTGAGTTTCTTCCTTGTAAATCCTAGTTTCGCGATCAAAAAAAGCGCAGTAAAGGATACGGATGCTGCTAAAAGTTTTGTATAAATATTCTTCATCGAGTTTCTTCTGCCAGGATTTTGGAAAGACTATTTACGAGTTTCTTCCTGAAAAGTGATTCTCGATCATGCGACGCGCTTTATGTTTTCAAGCTGTGCATGTGCGTCGTTTTTGGGCATTGTCAGAGTGAATTTGGTGCCCTTTCCAATTTCACTCCAGATCGTGATTTTGCCTCTGCATTGTTCAACAGATTCTTTAACGGCAGACATTCCCACTCCACGACCAGAAATTTCCGTCGTTTTTTCTGCACTGGAAAGTCCATCCAAAAAGATGAGTTCAAGTTTTTGTTGGACGGTCATCGCTTCAACTTGAGCTTTCGTAACAAGTCCCTTTGTAATTGCTTTTGCGCTAATGACATCCACGCTAATGCCGCGTCCATCGTCTGTAATCACGACCTCGTGAAAATTTCCACGGTCTGCGATATCGATGGAAAAGTTGCCGGTTTCACCCTTCTTTCCTCTGAGTTCGGGGTTTTCGATGCCATGATCGATGGCATTGCGAACGAGGTGAACGAGATTTTGAAAAACGGGCCACATCGTGTAACAGTCAACTAAAGTGTCAGCTCCCGTAAGGCGAAAATCAACTTTTTTGCCCAAACGCTCAGAGAGTTTTGTGACAAATTCCTGCACGGGCCCCATCATGGCTCCGGCGGGTTTTTGAGTCACTTTAGCAGTCCAGGTATGAAGGTCGTGAATTTGGTTTCCGCCCACGGTAGAAATCAGCGACTTTAAGTCTTTCATTTCTTTGACGCTCACTTCAAATGCCATTTGTGAAGAGCCATCGTATTGAATTTCTAAGACGCTTTCATTTTCTTTCAGGAAGCTCACAAGAGCTGCTTCAATCTGCTTAATATTTTTTGGTTGCAGTTCTGGCAGTTCTTCGATGTGGTGAATGCTTGCGACTAAATTCTCAAGTTCGTATGCGGCCGCATTCCCTTTGATGGTATGGATGGCGCGCCTCACTTTAGACATGTCATTTTGAGTCAGGGCCTGTGTGGCGGATTCGAGCTGTTGTCGAACGTCATTGACGAACTGGCGAAACGCATCTTTTTGTTTCAAGATGCCAATGAGAATTCTATTGCGAATATTTTCGCGTTGAACGCGCTCAAAGTCAGTCATATCTGAAACAGTGAGCAAAATTTCATGGACGTTTCCCTCAGCATCACGCAGCGCGCTGGGTTCGACCTTCAGAATTCTTCCTCCGCTGAGCTCAAAGCGCTGTGGAAGTTGGCTGACAGAAAGCTCCTCAGTAATGAGGTCTTCAAACACCTGATCGACGAGGAGCGCATACATCTCTTGGTCTCGTTTCGACATCCTAAGCAAGCTCGGAAAATGGACACCCTTAATTTTATCGGCTCCAAACAGCACGTGACACGACTGCGTGCATTCTCCGCAGACAGCCAAATTTTTATCGATAACGAGAAATCCAAAGCTCACATTATCAAGAATGACCTTCAGATCGCGCGTTCGTGCCTTGATTTGAGCTTCCAAACTCTCACTGTATTTTTTAAGTTCAGCATTGCGCATTTCCATCAGTTCGCGTTTTCTGCGCGTTTCTTCTTCGCGTTTTTTTGCCCCTTCAAGTTGTTTTTGAAAAGAAAGTTGAGCATCGCCATTGTAAATTGCAATGACTTTATTTTTTAGAACGTCAATTGTGCGGTTATTGGCCTCAAGCTGCCGAGCAAAATCCATATTCAAATTTTCTTTCGTCATAGTGACAATTCCTTATGCCGCTTTAGGTTTTCCAAAAGCAATGCCAATGAGTGTTTGATTGATATGAAGTCCATTGAGCTGCTCGCCATAGGTGTCGAATCCAATAACGTCACGAGAGAATTTGTTGAGCAGATTTCCGAGTTTGTCGTGGTATCCTCTGCTCGCGGCTTCAAGTGAGCGAAGAATGCAGTTGCTTGCAATAAAGAGGTCGGCTTTCCCCATTCTATCTTCGAGAGTCTTGAGGTCTCGTGCGAGGGCCATTTCCATGTCTTCGTGGCCACCAATTTCAAGAACCATTCCTTCTTCGATGCTGCAAAAGAATGAAAGCGAAAGGTCATCTTCAATTTTTTGAATCGATCGGACATAAATTTGTTTGTTGATACTAAAAGTCAGAGGGTTCGAAAATGCAATTTCAGTGGTCAGTTCATCGACCCGGAGCCCTAAGGCACGCGCATATCCTTCGGCTGCAGGGTAGCCATCAATTTCGAGGATTCTACGCTTTGCCGTATCTGCTTTTGTAATGACTAAGGCGCGGGGAGTCTTTAAAAAGTGTTGATGTTTGACGATTCCAAAAGGAATGTCTGATTGTCCAAAGACGACGACCGCGATGTCTTCCGCCGCTGTTCCGTTAAAGATGACTTCAGTCTTTTTAAATTTTAAGTCGTCTCCAGCAGATCCTCCAATGATGGGTATTCCTTCAAGAGAATCGCTCAATGTCGGAACAAAGACTTCTTCTTTTCCAGTGAGGCCATCCATAAAAAGAAGGGCAAAATGTTTTTCAGGATTGAGGTCTTCAGAGGAAATTTTTAGGGTACTGAGCATTCCCAACATTTGCTGATGAGTTTCTGCCTCGGTGATTTTGCGCATGCCTTTGATACAGTGGGTGCTCCATTTGATTTCAGGCGAACAAATGGCCATGAGAATCAAACTTCCATTGAAGTGTTTGTCGCCCAGTATTTCTCCAGCAGTGGTGCATCATGCCATGGGAGTTCCTGGAAACTTTTCAGATAGAACTTTCGCAATGGCATCTGGACTTTGCTCTGTTGAACAAAAAGCGAGTAATAGATCGGGCTTTTGGTGCGTCATTTTCCAAGACTGGGTGGCTTCGCGCACCGCCATTATCGGATCACTGCTTTTGGAAAAACCTTTGAAGACTTCCATGGCTCTAACCTTTGCAAAAAATAGAGGGGTGCTAGTGTTTCTTTACAGAACTATCGACTCTATTCCGGTGGGACTCAATGCAATCTGTGCATGAGTCACGTGCGGGTTAAATTTTTAAGTGATTTCATGATATTGAAAGTCAAACTCTCGACGGTCCTGCAAATATTTCTGAGTAAATTAGCTTCAGGCAGCCTCTGAAGAGGGTGTGTCGCCGCTTGTGGTAACGCGGGCTTCAAGCTCTGATGACTTAAGTTGCGCGATGTCTGACACTGACTGAGGCACTGTGCTTTTTTCAATAAAAGACTCATTGAAACGCAAGAGGCCGTGGCCCTCCTTGACGCGTACAAATGCCTTTTCGAGATCCTCATAGCGAGTTTTAAAGAGAGCATCGAACCAAGGAGTGTAGAGACCAAAATGTTTGTTGAAGCGCGCATGGTGCATGGAATGATAAGTTGGTGAATTTAACAACAGTGAAAAAGGGGAGCGGTAATGTCCTTTTGGAAAGGGATCAAAGTTTGAATGGCCCAAGGTATTCAGGAAGAAATTCACGAAAATCCCCAAAAATAGTGCGAGATACGAAACTCCCTGAAAGTAATGCGAAGAGATAATGTAGGGAATAAAAAATCCAATCAGGAGCGAGCACCTTTCAACAAGGCCAAAGGAAAGCGCTGTCAAAGGTTGAGTGACGTGTGCAGTGTGATGCTCGCGGTGAATCCAGTATAAGGACTTGTGGTGCATTGCACGGTGAGTCGCATAGAACCAAAACTCAAACCAGAAAAATTGCGCAAGAAAAGTCAAAGTAACATTCACGAAGGTTGGCGAGCTGATTTGAATGAGACCGTAGTGAAGCGCGGCAGACAAGCTCAGTGTATCCAGTGCAAAGACCGGAATAGCAAGCAATAATTCTTTTCGGATTTGAAATTTAGAAAACGGGATTCTGTAAACTCGAGTCTTCCTTCCAAAATTGGAAAGTAACATGAAGTATGCGGTGCCCATCACTAAGAGTCGTTCGGCTAAGATATATGCAAACGTTATTTCAGCATAATTGTAGAATGTATTTTCCGCAAGATTCGTCAGCATTGGCTGTCCTCGCCCAAAATCAGGGTCTTCTGTTCCTTCGGGATATAGACACAAAAATTGAGTGCTAAAAAGAATTTGAGTTCTTCTCAAGTTAGTAAGTGTTTAGAGCGATAAGAGAAATAAGCGCTGAAAATCAGCTTGAGGATGGTGAATTGGGTTTTCGAATTGGACAAAAACTCAAGGAAGGACGTTACGAAATTCAACGGTTATTGGGAACTGGAGGATTTGGCGAAGTCTATTTGGCTTTTCATTATGAAGGGTCAAAAGTCCACGAAGTGGCCATTAAGCGTTTTCTTGTGCCACCTTCGCAAGAAGCCATAGAACAGGCTGAAGCGTTGCGGAATGAGTCCTTTTTACTCTCTGAATTTTCTGATCCGCATGTTGTTCGTGTCCTTGGATATGAAGTCGAAGATGGCGTTACGTTTCTCGTTGAAGAATTCCTACAGGGTGGGAATCTTCAGGAGCTCATCGAAAAAAAAGGTGCACTTCCCGTTCTAGATTTTTTAGAGCTGGCTGCGAAACTCGCACAGGGTCTGGATGTGATCCACACAAAGGGAATTTATCATTGCGACATTAAATTGCGTAATATTTGCTTTCGCGATGTTGCACAAACGGAACCAGTGTTTGTCGATTTTGGGCATGGAGATTTGGTTGATGCGGGGCTTTTAAAGGGAAGCGATCCTGGTCTTGCGGCAACGCTCACATATCTGCCGCCGGAACGCACGGGCTTTGTCAATGAGCCTGTGTCTGCGGCAAGCGATCTTTATTCACTGGGGGTTTGTCTTTTTGAACTTGCTTCGGGATCAAGGCCCATCAAGGGTGAAAATGCAAGAGAAATTGTAGGTAACATTTTAAGTCACGTTCCGTCTTCCCTCGTTGAATTGTGTTCTTATCCGTAACTGCACAACGGAGGACGCTATACATCGTCGTCGGCAATAGGCACATTGGGATCAGACTTACGAAAGGTAACGAGTGGTGCGAATTTGGAGGTGGTTAGAATCGTATCAAGGAGTGTGCAG
>JBIIEI010000108.1:0-17078 GCA_044237915.1 Silvanigrellaceae bacterium
TGAATCGTACGCTTCTTGCCGCTTTGAGAAATTATCTTTGGCTTCATTTTGAACCTCGCAAAATTTATGCTAGGTAAGTAACATGGATCTTTGGTTTTGTCTACATCAAATGGTAGCCACACCCACCTCTAGAATACAAATTCCTGTGCTCCTCAGCTTAGTTTTCGCAATGGGAACGGGGTGTAAACGGCATTTTAATGCCAATGTCAGATCCACCAACGCGCAGAATGAAAAGTGCGATGCTCCACAGCCGCGCGCCGTCTTTGATATTGGTTCCGGGACGACGAAATTTCGCGTGAGCCTGGTAAAGCGGTGTGGCAATAATGTCCGCCTCGAAAAAACCTGTTTCTATTCCAATGGTCCTGTTCCCTACAGTAAGAACCTTGTGGGGCCTGCAAAAGAAATTCCCGCCACTCTTGTGGAATCAGCGCGAACGGTCATGACAGGCCTCTTCAATGAAGCACAAGAAAAAATGAAAGTAACATGTCCGCATGTGGGCGATCTCAGAAAAGTTCCCATGCGCGGCATCATGACCGCTGTCTTTCGAGATGCGGAATTTAAAAGTGCTTGGAGTGCAAAGGCATCCATGAGTCAATTTTTTACTTCACTTGGAAAGACAGACTCCGTTCCCTTAAAAGTTTTGAGTCAGGATGAAGAAGGATTCTTTGGAGCCTTTCCTGTGCTCACCATTCCAGGCATCGTGCCTTCACAAGTTGCAGTTTGGGATATGGGAGCAGGGTCGACCCAGATTTTGACTTTCAGTGGAACGAGCGCAGCAGATGCTAAGGCCTCACTTCTCGTTGCAAACAAAGTTGGAACCGGGACATTTGTTTCCGGAACTGCGGGAGGAGTTGCAGGCGTCAACGCACGTCTCAAAGGAAAAACTCTCCCAGGCCCAGGGTTGAATTTTCAAGAAGTTGCAACTGCAGCTGTGGCAATGGTGAGAGAGGCCATGTTTAAAGGAGAAGTGCAACCCTTGAGCCCAGAGCAAGTGACAAGCCTCGGGCAAAAAATGGTGTTTGGAATTGGTGGAACATGGAGTGGAGCATTGCCTGAGCTCTTGGCTTTTAAAGTGATCAACGGCAATACCAGGGCTCTTGATCTTGAAGCACTTGCAAACTTAAACGTCGGTGCCTTGAATTCCACCAGCTATTCGAAACAAGATGTCGCAAGGTTAGCACAAGAGCTCGGGGCGCTCGACGAAGCAGGACTCATTGCATGGGCCAAAGGTTCGAAGTCAGAAAAATTTGCAGCCACACTTTCTCAAAGTGCGATGCTGGCACATGCCTATCTTTCCAATGTCCCCGTCGAACGTATTATTCCCTTAGCGGTTGGGGGCTCAGACACTGCAATTCTGCATCCAGATTTCGATAAGCTTGCGTACTGGAATCAAGATTGCCCAGCCATGGCCGCTGCCCGTCTAACTCCAGCGCAAAACATTGCTGCCCTGTGTGCAATGCCCAGGTAAGTGGATTGCATTTTAAAGTTGTAGAATCCATTAAAGAACGTAAAATTTGTTTATTTCTTCAGCTATCCAAGTTTCAGTTGGATTCTCGGACATGATTTTAAAAATTTCTGCGCGAAATGTGTTTTCTGAAATCGGGTCGCGCTGGGTTTTGAGATCCTCACTGCGAGACATTCACTATTTACGGCGCAATATTTTTCTTTTCTCTTTAAAGTGCGACTTTTCGGGTTCCGTTAATTTTTCCATGGCGGCTGTGATGGCAATGCTTGAAATCGAATTTAAATTTTTGTTCAAGAAATCCAAGAGTGAATCTTTGGAAAAGTTTCCAATTTCGCGCAGAGTCCACCCCACTCCTTTTTGAACATAGTATTCATTGTCCAGCAACAGGTTCTTTACAAGGGGAAGTGCAACTCTCGGCGCAATTTTTACCTTCCGATGTGCGCTGTAGTAATAAAGGCTCACGATCGACTGCCTGCGCAGCCACGGATTGTCGTGGGAATTCCATTCGCACAAGGTTGGAAATATCAGGGCCTTGTTTTGTTCAAGCATGCTTGCAAAGATGTTCGAGAGTCCATCGGAGTGAGCCCAATTTTCAATGCGATGCGCCCATGTTTCAAGCTGGGGCCACGTTCCAAGCAGCTGCTGTTCTTTTTTGAGGGTCTCTAGAAAAAACAGTGATTGATTCATCGTTTCAAAATTTTGCGAATGCAACCAAATGTGTTCCCACGTCGCAAAAGCCGTTGCCTTTGAAAAATCCCGGGGATGATAAAAGGAGAAGCCTTCTTTGTGAAGGTTGCGCTGCAAGGGTGTCGACACAGCATGAAACGTGAGCTTAGATTTCATATAGTTTTGCAAAAATAATTGTCGCTCTTTATTTGCAGCCTGTTTTGCAAGGATGTTTTCGACTTCGAGCAGTGCATTTTTCATGATTTTTCCATTTATTCTCAAAGAAAAATGAATTTTACCGCGCAGAACGCGTGACAATCTGGGAGAGTCCCTCAATCCATGCAGGATGTGCGTTCAGTGAAGGTACCAAGATCAAATCTTCTCCACCGGCAGCAACCCAGTCGTGTTTGGCGCGCATGCCAATCTCTTCCAGGGTCTCGAGGCAATCAGCAACAAAGGCGGGGCAGAGCACTGCAAGGCGTCGAATGCCCTTTTGAGCGAGCGTCGTTAAAACAACATCGGTGTAGGGTTTGATCCATGGTGTTCGGCCCAAGCGCGATTGAAAAGAAGAGCTGAAAGTCCCTGGCGAGAGGTTGAGTTCAGAAACCAAGGAGCGCGAAGTGGCATAGCATTGCGCCCGGTAGCAAAAGCGATTTGTGGCATCGATTTTATCGCAACAGGTTTCGGTCTGAAAGCAGTGTGTTTGTGAAGTATCGCTTTTTTTCATGTGACGTTCAGGAAGGCCATGGTAGCTAAAAAGCACATGATCAGGGCGAAAATTTTCAAGATAGGGCTTTGCCACTGCGGCAAACGCTTTATAAAATCCAGGCTGATCGTAAAAGGGTTCGATAAATTCCAAGGAGGGAACATTCCATGCCTTTGAGTAGAATTGCATGACTTTTTCGAGAGCAGTGCCCGTTGCAGCAGCAGAATATTGCGGAAAAAGAGGTACCACCACGATGCGATCCAAATCGAGACGGTTGAATTTCTCCAGGGTGCTTTCGATGCTTGGATTTCCGTAACGCATCGCAAGCTCCACAACGGACTGAGAGCCGAGGGACTTTTGCAGCCCTGCTGCAAGATCTTGCCCATGATAAAGCAGTGGAGAACCCCGAGGCGTCCAAATTGATGAGTAAGCATGCGCTGATTTTTTGGGTCGAAAGGGAAGGATAAAGAGGTAGAGCAAAATCCATCGTGCCCAAAATGCGATGTCGATGACGCGAGGGTCAGACAGGAATTCTTTCAAATAGTTCCTGACATCAGGCACTTGCGGAGAATCGGGCGTGCCCACATTGATGAGTAAAAATCCAGTTTTTCGAGAAATATTTTCTGACACGAGCATCTCTCCAGTCATTTAAGGAGGTTTTTGGTCAACATCCTGTCGTCTTTGTGTCGCGCATAGATCGCGAGTGGGATTCGTATTTGACAAAATGCATTGTCGGGTCGACAGTTCGAGAATTGAATATCAGTTTGAAACGACTTTTACATTGGAGGCCTTATGAATGAGAATCAAGTGAGCAACGGCAATGCCAACAGTTACGATACGCGCCCCTGGCTTTCAAGCTATCCTGCAAATATGTTGACGGAAATTCCAGCACTTCGAAACACCTCTCTCGTTCAGTTCTATGAAGAGGCTTGTCGTAAATTTGATTTACGCACCGCAACAACGGTTTGCCTCGACAATGGGCTGCATGCAAGTCTTTCATTTCGAGACGTCCGAACGCTGTCAGAACAATTTGCGCGCTACCTCAAAGACCACGCGGGTGTGCGCAAGGGCGATCGCGTGGCCTTGCAAATGCCCAATTGTTTAGCCTATTCGGTAGCAGTGTTTGGAGTTTTGAAGGCCGGAGGCATCGTTGTTAACACGAATCCTCTCTACACCGAACGCGAAATGATCCATCAGTTTTCAGACAGCGGTTCCTCGGTTCTCGTCATTATGGACCTTTTTCAAGATAAACTTGAAAAGGTTATTCCCCAAACAGCTATTAAGAATGTTGTTACGGTAAGCATGGGTGATTTAATGCCCATGGCAAAATCGCTTCTCATCAAAACCGTTTTAAGGCTCAAGAAAAAAGTTCCTTCGACTAACGTGACGACGACTCCATTTTCGGTGGCCCTTTCCCTAGGCGCTGCAGTGGGTGCAAGGCGTAAAGTCGACAGCGAACATGAGTTCCCAGAATCCACATTAGAAGACGTCGCCCTGTTGCAATATACGGGAGGAACAACGGGTGTGAGCAAAGGAGTGATGCTCACTCACGCGAATATCCTTTCAAATATTCAACAGATGGAAATCCTCACTGCGGCTGCCGTGAAGCCCGGAGAAGATGTTGTGATGACCGCGCTTCCGCTCTACCATATCTTTGCCTTTACGGTGAATTTGATGTTCTTTTTGGGAATCGGCGGCCAAAATATTTTAATTCCTTCCCCCCGGCCAATTTCCAATTTGCGCAAGGCCTTTGAGAAGTTTCCAATCAGCTGGATGTCGGGCGTAAATACCATCTACAATGCATTGCTGAATGAGCCCTGGTTTATTCAAAATCCCCCTAAATCCTTACGGATCATCGTGGGCGGGGGAGCTGCCATGTTGAAGCCCACCTGCGAACGCTGGAAAAAAGCCACGGGCACCTACATCCTTGAAGCCTATGGGTTGAGCGAATCGAGTCCTGGTTTAACGATGAACCCCTATGGAATTGAACCGCGTTACGAAAGCATTGGAATGCCATGGCCTGGTACCTTATTGCGCTGCGTCGACGACAACGGAAATCCCGTTGCCCCTGGTGAGCCTGGAGAAATTATTGCCAAAGGTCCTCAGGTGATGAAAGGCTATTGGAATCGTCCACAAGATACCGCAAAAACCTTGAAGGATGGCTGGCTTTATACCGGTGACGTGGGTGTGATGGAGCCCAACGGTTATTTCCGCATCGTCGACCGCAAAAAGGACATGATCATCGTGAGCGGTTTCAACGTTTATCCAAACGAAATTGAAGGTGTCATTGCAGAACTTCCTGATGTTTTGGAAGTGGCAGTGGTTGGAGTGCCCGATGAAAAATCTGGAGAAGCTGTCAGGGCATTTGTGGTTCGAAAGTCCGAAAGCCTCACAGAAGAGCACATCAAAGAGCACTGCCGCAAGGCTTTGACAGCCTATAAAGTTCCTCGGAATGTGGAATTCCGTACGGAACTGCCAAAGACTCCCATTGGCAAAATATTGCGTCGCGAGTTGCGTCCTAAAGTTTGATTTGAAATAATTTGCCGAGCCAAAGTTCTGTCGTTTGTAGCCCTCACAAAACAGGCGAACCACGGATGACAGTCCAAATACTCGGCGTATTTCTCACAAAAAGTATTCCAACCCAACCCCCCTCAAAATTATCACTGAACGTCAGTTTGATATATTCTCGTCTTTGAGAATTTGTAGACGAGAAATTTAATAGTTAAGTCACTCACAAAATTTAAGTCGTGGTCACTCTTTAACTCTATAAGGAAACATCCGTGAATTTGACGCAAACGGGCTCGGAACAAATTTGGAAAAAAGAGATTCTTGCAGGTGTGACAACCTTCTTTACGATGTCTTATATCGTGGTCGTCAATCCTACAATTTTATCGACTGCGGGTACGGGCATGCCTTTTTCAGGCGTGTTAACGGCCACGGTTATGCTTTCTTTCCTCATGACGCTCTTTATGGGGCTGTATGCGAGACTCCCGTTTGCAGTGGCACCGGGAATGGGAATCAACGCATTTTTTACATTTTCACTTATTTTGGGCAAGAATATCCCGTGGCCCACAGCATTGGGTGTGGTTTTTTGGAGTGGGGTCCTCTTTTTAATCCTGTCGGCAACACCCTTTCGCACCAAGGTGGCACTTGCCATTCCCGCACATTTACGCATTGCAGCATCGGTTGGAATTGGGTTTTTTCTCACATTTATTGGCCTCAAAGGCATGGGTATTGTTGTCTCTGATCCTGTGACCTCTGTGAAGTTAGGCCACCTGGGTCTTCCCTCAGCTCTGGCAGTGGGTGGATTGTTTGTGATGGTCTTCTTGATGCGCAAGAAAAGCCCCTTGGCGTTTTTAGGCGGGATCGTCTTTATTACCGTTGCGGCGGCGTTCTGTGGCCTTATTAAGCAACCCGAATCGTTGTTTAGTTCTCCCGATTTTTCGTCAACCTTCTTTAAGTTTGATCCCCTGGATGCCTTAAAACTTTCCTTGGCTCCGGCTATCCTTTCCATTCTCCTCACCGATCTTTTTGATTCCCTTTCGACCTTGGTGGGAGTCTCAACGGCAACGGGCCTCGTCGATGAAAAAGGCGTTCCATTGCGCTTAAAAGAAGGCCTGATTGTTGATGCGGTTGCTACGCTATCTGGTGGATTATTTGGTACTTCCCCAGGGACGGCTTACATCGAAAGTGCCGCTGGAATTGAAGTCGGTGGACGCACAGGGTTGACTTCAGTAGTAACGGCGTTGTGTTTTTTACCGTGTCTCTTTTTGGCACCCTTGGTCATCCTGGTTCCCGCTTATGCCACAGGCCCTGTGCTCGTACTCGTGGGTTCCATGATGTTTCGCAACATCGGTTCTGTGAACTTCGACAAGATGGAAGAAAGCCTTCCTGCCTTTTTAACCATGATCCTTATCCCGCTCACGTTTTCCATTGCCACCGGGATGCTGTGGGGATTTTTGATGCATGTAATTCTGTATACCACCGTTGGCCGGGGTCGCGAGTTGAGCAAAACCATGTGGAGCGTTGCGGCGTTGTCGGCGGTATTGCTCGTTCTCGAAGCCATGTAAGTCTCATGTTGAGGCACTGAACTAGAATTTTTTGCCCATAGAACGTATTCTGATTCTTGATTGTACCTCTCGATCTTTGCAATCCTGTTTCAGATTTTTTCTATGTGGTAAAAGCAGTGCTCAAAACGATTTTCAAGCACCGACATTTTCCTTTTTTTATTCAGTATGCCTCATCGCTTGCCAGTGGTTCTGTGACGTTTTTTTCTTTCCTCGCCTTTCGTAGATTCCTTCCAACCGAAGAGATTTTTTCGCAGGTTTCCGCCATTGTTTTGCTTTTTTCTTCGTACCAAGTCTTTCTTGATTTAGGCACACACAATGAGTTAACGCGAGTTCTTTCGGGAAAAACCCCTCTAGAAGCGTTACCTTATTTAAAGACCATCTTTTTGATGAGAATGGCCTATGTTTTTGCAGGAATCATCCTTGTCTTTGCCCATGCGGCATTGGCCTCCTATTCGCCCGAGGCCCGAAATTCCCTTGCCCTCTTTGTCGCGGCATTTATCCCATTTTGTGTGTTTGCAACCTTTGATTCTGCGGCCATGGCGCTTGGGAAATCTGCTCTTGCCATTACCGTCAAGTTGGCACGTGTCGGGGGAATGGCTGTCTTGGTTGCGGCCGCCTTAGTTACTGGGGGCAAGAGTATTATCGAATTATTTTGGGCCTATTTAATTGCGATGATTATTGCGGCGAGTCCTTTTGTGTATTTGTTTGGAAGAAAAATTTTATTGGCCCAAAAAAATGCGATTCAGTCCGAAATTGAAAGTATCCCCATTTTTATCAAGAACACGCTGGCAACCGGCACCCTCCAACTCATCGTTGCCGCACACGGGATGGGTGGTATTATTCTCTTAACGAGGCTTTTGGGCGAAAAAAATATCACAAATTTTTCGATTGGCACTGCCCTTGCCACTCCAGGTATTCTTGCCCTGCAAACTCTGACAAGTCTGAGGCTCGTTCACATTGCTGCACACGTTCGCCAGGGTTGGCCTCACAGAGAAGTAAAGCGTCAAATTCAACTTCTTTCGGGCATGGGGATTCTTTGCTGTGTTGCCATTTTTGTGGTGGAGAAATTTGGGATCCACGGATTTCTCTTTCCCAATGCAACCTCCGATGTTGTGCTGGTTTCGGGCCTTTTTCTGGTTGCGCAAACCCTTGTGCAAGTGGGATGGACCATGGGATCTGTGCTTCAGTTTAAAGGTTATAGGTATTTGGTGAGCTTTATTTACGGTGGTTCACTTGCTCTCTTGATTCCGTTCTTTTTCTATCAAGTTCAGGAGCGCGGCATCGTGGGATTTGCATGGGCGCAGAGTTTATTTTCCTTGGTTTTCTTTTGCCTCGCATTGATTTTTTATTTAAAAAAGTCGACGCTCAGGACTTAAGGGACCATGGTGACGGCAGAATAAAAAAGGAATAAGACATGTCGATGGAAGCCTATGCAGATTACCATACCAAGAGATTTGAGTTTCTTGAAAACAAAATTATCGAACTTTCGACTGAGTTTGGCAGGGAAAAGACTGAAATTCTTGAAGTGGGCCGAGGCCCGTTTACCAATCGACTGCGAAAAAGATTTTCAAAAATCACAACCATGGGATTTCCCATTCAGCGAAGTGTGATAGCGAATATAGAATCCACACCCGATTCCGTGCCACACCTCGTTTTCGATTTAAACGAAACCCAATCCCCTGAAAAGTGGATAACCGTCCCCGCGTTTCAGATCATTATATTTGCCGAAGTCATCGAGCACCTCACCACCGCTCCCGAACATGTTTTAGCCTTTTTAAGGACCTGCCTGACAAGCACCGGGGTTATTATTTGCCAAACACCTAACGCCGCTTCGTTTCACAATCGCATCAAACTTTTGGTGGGAAGAAACCCCTACGACCGCATTCTATTAGACAACAGAGATCCCGCGCATTTTAGGGAATACACCAAGGCTGAATTGATAGAAATTGCACATAAAGTTGGTCTGGAAGTAGTGCATCATTCCTATGAAAATTACTTTGGGTTTGAGAAAAAAATCACAAAATGGATAGATATTTTTACAGGCTGGATTCCACAATTTCGGCGTGGACAAACCATCGTTTTTAGGCGCACTAAGTAAAATTTGCTTGATTCTTGACGCGCAACAATTGATATTCCAATAGGTCTTGTAAGATATCCTCTCACTCTGAATTTTTCACACAAAGGTTTGCGATCAATGTGCTCAATATTCTGCATTTTTGGACAGAATGGTGACTCTGTTGCCGTAAGAAAGCAAGCGATTTCGTTGTCTGCGCTGATGCGGCACCGGGGTCCCGATTGGACGGGTGTGTACACATCCGAAAAAGTCGTCATGGTGCATGAACGGCTTTCCATTGTCGATATCGAGAACGGTGCACAACCCCTCTTTAATGCGCAAAAAACCAACGTCCTTTGTGTGAATGGTGAAATCTATAATCATCGCGCCTTGCATAAGGAAGTTGAAAAATCCTATGCATTTCAAACCAATTCCGACTGCGAAATAATTCTTGCCCTGTATGAAAAAATGGGCAGCGCATTTCTTGATTCTCTGCTTGGCATGTTTGCCTTTGCGCTTTACGACACCGTGCACGACAAATACCTGATTGCACGCGATCATCTGGGCATTATTCCGCTCTATCTCGGTTACGATAAAGAAGGCAAATTGTATGTGGCCTCAGAAATGAAGGCACTGGTTCCGGTCTGCGATCGCATTGAGATCTTTCCTCCGGGCCACTTCCTCGACAGCACTGTCGGCAAAATCATGCCCTATTACTCACGCTCCTGGATGAATTTCGACACCCTTGAACCAAAATCTGCAGATTTGCCCGCCTTGCAAGCTGCACTCGAAGAGTCCGTTAAAAGCCATCTCATGACAGATGTACCCTATGGAGTGCTTTTATCGGGTGGGCTCGACAGTTCCATTATTTCAGCCGTTGCGGCACGCTTTGTCGACTCCCGCATCGAAGATGAAGGCGCTTCAAAAGCCTGGTGGCCGCGCCTGCACAGCTTTGCTGTGGGCCTTAAAGGTGCAAAAGATCTTGCTGCGGCGCGTATCGTTGCAGATCATTTACGCACCGTTCATCATGAGATTCACTTTACTGTGCAAGAAGGCATTGATGTTCTTGGTGAAGTCATTAAGCATATCGAAAGCTTTGATGTTACTTCGGTGCGCGCTTCGGTTCCGATGTATTTGATGGCGCGAAAAATTAAAGCCATGGGAATTAAAATGGTTTTGTCGGGAGAAGGTTCCGACGAAATTTTTGGCGGCTATCTCTATTTTCACAAGGCCCCCAATGAAAAAGAATTCCACGAAGAAACCGTGAGAAAGCTTGCAAAACTTCATCAATACGATTGCCTGCGCGCAAACAAAGCGATGGCGGCTTGGGGCGTTGAGGCCCGTGTTCCATTTTTAGATAAAAAGTTTATGGACACTGCGATGTCTATTGCGCCCAAAGACCGCATGTGTGGAAATGGAAAGATTGAAAAGCACATTTTGCGCGAAAGCTTTGCTGAATTTTTGCCCAAGGAAATTGTCTGGCGGCAAAAAGAGCAATTCTCGGACGGTGTGGGCTATTCGTGGATCGATTCCTTGAAAGCAAAAGCAGAAACGGAAATTACCGACCAGATGATGCAGAAAGCACAGCTCATCTTTCCACTCAATCCACCGCTTTCCAAAGAAGCTTACCTCTATCGTCAGATCTTTGAAGAACACTTTGGGAACAAGAGCTCTGTGATTTTGTGCGTGCCCTACGAGAAATCAGTGGCATGTTCATCGCAAAAGGCGATGGAATGGGATGCCTCGTTTCAGCAACTCAACGATCCTTCGGGAAGAACTGTGAATGTGCACGATGCAACCAATGTGCCTGTCACTCGATAAAATATGAAGCCTTGTGACAGCGCTTTCCCTATATTTTCTGTTTTGAAATTTTCGTAACAAGAATTTTGTCAATTCGATTTGCATCCATGTCAAGCACTTCAAACCGAAATCCATTCCATTCGAAGCTGTCTGTGGGAATAGGAATTCTTCCTAAATTGTAAAGTACAAATCCTGCAGTGGTATGATATGCTCCTGTTTCTTCTTTGGGGAGCTTACCTGTTTCAAAATATTCTTTGAGCTCATCAATAGGTAATAACCCATCTACAAGCCATGAGCCGTCGCTACGTTGCATAATTTGTTTTGAGGTTGGAAAATCGCGCGAAGGCAAATCGCCGACAATGGCTTCAAGAATATCATTGAGAGTTACAATTCCTAAAAGGCCGCCAAATTCATCGATGACAAACGCGATATGTATTCCTGACTGCTTAAAAAGTTCAAGAGTATAGAGTGTTGTGCTGCTTTCAGGAATATAAAGCGGCTGATAAAGAATGCTTTCCAGATCGAAAGATTTATCAGGATCTAAACAACATAAATCTTTCGTATGAACGGCTCCAAGCAATTTATCAAGTGAGCCGTTTGCGACTGGAAAGTGCGAATGTGGGACCTTGCACATCTTTACTCGATGCTGAACTATAGTGTCTGTTGCGTCAAGCCAAATAATATCTCTACGCACGGTCATAATGGAGGCCAGCTTTTTATCTCCAAATGCCAGCACTCTGCTGAGCATCGCCTGTTCTGATTTTTCGAAAACACCTGCAAGAGTGCCTTGTTCCACAAGCATGTTTACATCTTCTTCGGTGACATTAGGTTCTTTTCTTGGCTTTTGCACTCCTAAAAGCCCGAGTACTAAGCGTGTTGATGTGGAAAGCAGATGGACAAATGGTAAGGCAATCTTGGAAATACCCATCATGGGTCCGGCAATCGCCGAAGCTATTTTTTCAGGATTTGTGAGGGCCATTTGCTTTGGAACTAATTCACCAATAATGATTGAAAAGAACGTCAAAAATGCAACAACGATCACAACGCTTATGGCTTCAGCGTAGGAAGCAAGTGCGGGAGACGAAGCTGCAAGAGAGGTTTCCATGTGCTCAGCCAAAGTTGCCCCACCAACGGCACCCGATAGAATTCCTACAAGCGTAATTCCGATTTGAACGGTCGAAAGGAACTTTTCCGGCGACTCCATTAAAAGAAGAGCCTTTTGAGCTTTTTTGTTACCTTGATTTGCCCATTTCTGAAGACGGAGCTTTTTGGAAGAGACAACCGCCATCTCTGACATTGAAAAAGCACCGTTGATAAGAAGGAGCATAAAAACAGCGACAATTTCGAAAATAATCATCATTATCGATAATTTTCCTACTACTTAAAATCGATTTAAATTTAAACATTCAGTTCCTAAGGGCATAAACCTCGAAAGTTCTTTTCGGAGTCATACTACTCATCAATGGCCTGCAATTCAATGCATCCCGCTCGTGGAAAGGTCACGCGCAATTCAAAATGCGCGGGTTTTGAAGCCTCTTTTTTGCGGTAGGGAAGCATAAAACTTCGACTTGAGGGATGGCATTGTCCTTTGATAGGAAAGTCAAGCCAACCGTCGTTCATCGCCACATAGCCATTTAAGTCTTGAAATGAGACGCAGTCATTTTGTAAAAGTTCTGCATTCTCACACTTGAGAACTTGTAAAATCGCGTTTTGTTCACCGGCAATTTTGTTTCTTTGCACCGAAATATAGGTGGGCAAAAACCCTTCGTTGCAGATTTCAACATTGAGCTTCGAAATGCCTTCGTTGCCGCGTAAAATTTTAACTTGGGCGGAAGGTTGTGGAGCAATGCTCACAAGATGCTCAAAAATAGCAAGCTGTGGCTTTACAACCGTTGAAATCATTGCTGCGGGAGGATTTTGAATGCCAAAAACCTGCGGCAATTCTGAAATTTCAACGGGTCCGAGCTGTGGATGTTCATAAGAAATCCAAGGATGGCCATACAAGATAGAATGATTTTGGTCGCGGTCAAACTTATAAAGCCTGCGCCAATCTTCAGGACTCCACAGAGTATACCGCTTAATAAAGGGGCGCTCTGTGTGTCCCATTTTTGCAGGCAGATCCCACAATTCGCAGACGTAACTGTACGCCCCAAGCGCATAGTAGGCCCAATCAGAAAGAGTTCCGGGCAGGGGAACACCGGGTTGGTAAAGAAACTCTGCAAATCCAGACACCGCTGGATATCCCGAAATTTTTTCGAGATCTTTATCAAGCAGTTCATAGACACTGGCATCAAGTCTGGGGAGTGAGCTGTCGGGCTCGTGTTCGGGTGGGCGAATAAAGACGCCCCCGTAGGTGTGATAGTTGAGCCAGAAATAAATTTCAGAAAATTGCGTTGAATATTCAACCACCGCACGGCTCTCGGGTTCAGAAAGGGGAAAGGGGCCGCCCTTTTCACCTTTGCGATCGGCCTTCCAAAGAATCGGAAAATTGCGATTTAAGTCGATTTCATCGTTGTTTCGGCAAGTGGGAGTGGGAATATCAACGCCGTTAAAATTTGCGATGGTGCCCTCGGGAAACACATCGTAAAAAGGGCCTTTGTCGGTTACGTGTCGCCTGCGGATCAGCTGAGGATATTCCGCGTCGAGTGTCCAAGCGCCACTGGGGCTTTTCTTACGCATCACTCCAAGGCGATTTGGATTTTGAAAGAGAGGATAACCCGGTAAGTTACGGACTTCTTTTTGAACGAGATTTTCGCGTCTCCAGTGGGTTCCTAACTCTTCGGGGCTGCGCCTGTCGCGCGGAACGCTGCGGTTGAAGAGTCCTTCGGTAAAGTAACGCTCCGCACCGTCGGGGCTGATGCGGGGCACAAAGATATAGTTTCGCGTTGCGAATGTTGTGCGAGTGTCTGCAGTCGTGAGGCGCTCTGCAAGCCGTTGAATTTGCGCAAGCACGACGTTCGTTCCAATCAGCTCTGAGGCATGCATATTGGCATCAACCCAAAGCGTCGGTTGGCTGCGCTTTTTCCCCTGGGGCCACACGTGGAGACCCAAGATTTTGCGGCCTTCGGGGCTCACACCTAAAGTTACGATTTCGCGAAAGATGCCTGCGGGAAATTCAGATTCCAATCGTTCGAGTGTCTGAACGAGCTCATCATAGGGCAAGTAACGGTCAAGAATGGGCATTCCAGACTCCTCGTCTCTAAAAGTGGAAGGCTTAAGCCTCGCGCTAAGCGTGCAGAAGTGTGCCCGAATGATTTTTCGGGTTCAAGTTTCCAAAAAAATGTCGATACATCTCGCATGAGAATCAAATTATTTACAAAAGCAGTTCTCTTTTACGTTGGTTTCGCCATGTTTGGCAACAGTTGTCGTGCGTATGTTTCGCGGGCAAAGGAGTCAAACGAGCAGCAGAAATCGACACACAAGCCTTCCATTTCCTTGGACATGGCTGCGTCTATTCCCAATATCTTTGCAGCAGAGGCCTGGAACAGAACTCTGTTAGATCGCCCAGCACTTGAAAAGATTGAACCCCTCTCAGACCTCGGCCGCGATTATCTTTCCGTGAGCACAGGATTTACCTTTGGCAACGAAGAGTTAACATCGCTTCATCTTTCCCACGAAGAACGTAACAAAATTGTCGACGTCATTCGCACCCTTCCCCCTGCAGTACAAAAGCTCGTCGACACCAAATTGATTTCCCTTTCTTTTGTGAAAGGGCTTGCGCGTTCTGGACTCAATGGATTCACAGGGACAATGTATAAGGGAAGCGTCGGTGAATTTGGATTTATTGTCATCGATGCAGATGTTCTTTCGCAAAAAGCAAATGATCGGTTGGCCGCTCGTGAGCGCCAGTATTTTGTTCCATCCTTTGGTTATATGCTGAAGGCAGGAACAGAAACTCCTATGGAAAACACGCCACTTTCAGCATTTCGGTTCCTTCTCTTGCATGAACTTGGTCATCTTTTGCATGAAACCGCAGTCGACTTTCCCGTGGTTTCCTCTGCCAAAGACGCTGCAAAACGGACGGGATTTTCAGGGCCATTTGGAAGCATCGTGCGCGAAAGAATGTCGCTTGTGCTCCGAAACTTTGCAGATGGAAAATTTAATTTAGAGAAGCCTTTTCCAAAAATCACAAATGCGGGAAAGGTTTTTTATGCCCTTGATCAAAGCGGTTTGCCTTCGATCTATGCAGCCGTAAACCCTTATGAAGACTTCGCGGAGTCTTTTGCAATGTGGGTCCACTGCGACCTGATGTTTAAATCCCATCACGTTACCGTTCTTAGGGATTCAAGGCCCGTTTGGAGATTTTCAGGGTGCGATTCTTTGGAGCAAGTTCCCGTAAAGACCCAGCTTTTCGAACGGATTTTGCAGCCCGGAGCGCCTCCTTTTCGTTCAGTGGGCTTTTCGGTCATGCGAGCACTCTAAGGAGTTCAATTTTTCAGCGTTTGAGGTGCACTTTCCTCTATTTTACGTTCAAAGAGCCGATATGAAGATGAGTTTTGTAAAGTTGGAGAATGCCGATGTCCGTTTGGTATTATGTCCTGAATCAATCCCCGACAGGTCCCATTACACAAGAAGAACTTTTAAAAATTCTTGCAAGCGGTCAAATTTCCGGGGCAACCCCCGTTTGGAAAGAGGGCATGCCCGGATGGTGTCCTTTTGCCGAAACAGAACTTGCCATTCACTTGAATGCGGCACGGAGTACAGTCAAAGAGCAAGCTCAAGTGCGCTCTATCGCTGTGGTTAAAGAAGAAATTGAGATCAACACAAACTCAAATCACAGCGAATTATTCGCAGAAATGCCTCGGGTGAGCGGAATCGTTCTGCCAGCAAGCTTTGCAAAGAGATCCATCGCTTTCCTCATTGATTTGGTGGTGATGGCGAGTTTTGTGGGAATTATACAGATCATGTTATCTGATTTTAACAGCACAAGTGGATCGAAAAGTGGCCCCGAAAAACAGATGATTTCTCTGGTGGCTGGTTTATTGCAAGTCACATTTCCAATTTTTTATTTCGTTGTGTTGCAAGCAAAGCTCTCTGGTACCTTAGGTAAGCGCATGTTAGGCCTATGCATTGTAAATCAGAGCCTTCAAAAAATAAGCATTTCACAATCCATGTTACGTTTTTGTGGTTGGATGTTGGGCTTTTCTTTTTTTGGAATTGGGATTTTTTGGTGTGCGCGTACCGCGTGGAGTCAATGCTGGCACGATCTCATTGCACAAACCGTCGTGCTCGAAAAATCCGACTACAAGGCCCTTACTTCAAAGCAACGCAAAAACGACGAACAGCAGACATTAAAGCAAGCGGCTTAGTGTATTTAATTGTAGAAAAAATGTTCAAAAATTCTGCTCGTCTAAAGATAGTAATCAGAAAGTAATATTTTAATCCCCTCATTACGAGGGGTTTATTTTAAATATATTTGAGTTTTCGGCAGAATGAGCCCCACCGTCCAAGTTGCGCAATTTGTCTAGTGGAACCGGCTTTAGTTTGACTTTTTGTCTTCTGATATCAATGGGTTTATCTTGGCTACTCATAAAGAACATCGTAATTGAGAAGTCGATTTCATTACCATTCTTAACAAAATGAATATGATTTAAACCATCATTTGTCCTAATCGTCCCTTTGTTACGAACAATGGGATCAGTAAAAAAGTAATCTTTGCCTTCGCGATAACCTGTAATTGAATAGACTTGAATATGAGGGTTTGGACAATTTGGCGCAACACTTGTATTTGGAAAATCAAGAAAGTAAAGCCCTGTCACGACTCCTTTGCCATTATATTCTGGTAGGCGCTTTTGGTCCGATGGATGAAAGCTCATTTCCGTGAAAACGAGGCCAATGCGAGTCTTCATGCCGGCCTCATCTGATGCTTCTCCAGTCCACAGCATTCCATCATCTTTAACGAGTGTCTGAGCAATTGTCATGATATCTGGCGCTTTGGTGGCTTTTGCGGTTGACGATTCGGGCAATTTTGGCGATCCGACAGGCACGTACAAACGAGAAGGCACCGCACTTTCTAAATGTTCGCCATTGTTTTTCAGGCCTGTACAAGAACAAAACAGGAAAAGAGCACCAACTTTGAATTTTTGCACTTTAGCCTTCTCCTTAAAAAGTGATATATGTGGTAAAACAAAACACGTTACATGGATAAATCATACCACAAAGTTGCCAAATGATAAAAATAGAACTAAGGTCTAATGGCACTAGGTTAAGCAGTTACTCTGTTGTGCCAATCACTTCTCTTGCCATGCAAACGTGGGAAAGGCTTAGGCCGCCTTTTTACGGCACGGGGTTCGGAACGGCCAGGTCTGTTTCCAACCG
>JBIIEI010000168.1:0-4935 GCA_044237915.1 Silvanigrellaceae bacterium
GAGGGAGTAGCTTGAAAAGTGAAATTTTATCGTCTTCTCAAGATTCAGATTGTAAACAAGAAAATTTAGCAGGAGACATTATGTTCGTTTAAGTTGCAGATTTCCATTTTCAACTGAACCAAAACACAGAAAGTCATCTTCTTTGGAAAATCACACTAGATGCTTGCATTCAATTTCAAAGATCAGATATACTACTCCGACATAGTTACCGAATTTAACACTCGTTAACAATGTGGTTACAGTTCTATTGTTCCTTTTTAACCTTAGGAGATTGGATTATGATTAATTTAAATGGGGCACTTGATAAATCTTTTGAGACAAAAACTCTAAAGGAACTCGTTTCCGCGCCTGTGTCGGCACTCGCTGGAGTGTCCGACAAAGATGCGAAACTTCTTGAAGAGGCATTCAAAATTCGTACTATCAGCGACTTAGCACGCAATAAGTTCTTTCAAACATCACAAGCAATCTGCACTTTGGCCGAGTACGAAGAGAAAAAATAACGGCGAAGTGATTATCCAATCCGAAAAACTCAGCGACCTTGAAATAAACTCATGAACTCACTTTCAGATAGTCATAAATTTTTTCCTTTAGAATGATTCGGGCCATGGTTTGGTAACCAACTCCACGCATGTTCCCAGCTTTCTTTAGCATCTCGACAAGCTCATCAGGAGCCGTTATCTGGAACTTTTCGCCTATTTTTGGTCTTCCTCGTTTAGAGGTAGGATCAAATATAAAGCCTTGCGCTGTTGATGTATCTATTTCTCCATTCATCAAAAGCTCATCTATCTCGCTATCCATTTCTTCGACGGTCTTGGTACTTTCTTTTCTGTGCATCAGTACTACTCCTCATAGAGATTGGTCGTATTTTTTGACCTCTTGGCGTCCACACAACAGTCAAAACTCGACCTTCGTTAGTTTCTCCGAAAATCACGAACCGCTTTTCTGGTGGCCAGAGAGAATCAACAGGGGGAATGATACGACCCGCCACAAAAAACGGATTCAAAAAAACCTCCTCAACTTCATCCTGAGTCACGGAATGCGTCAGTTTTCTTAAGTTTGCTTCATCCCAATTCAGTTCGGCATCCCAACTGTCGGCCAGCCAACGCTTTATTTCCTGATCGTCTTCGACTTGCATGAGCCTCCCTCATTAGCGCAGACCCAGACGAATCATAACTCTTCTATCGGACGATTAAAAGAAGTCTTTAATACATATTTTAATAGCAACACTATAATGCCCAAAAACTAGAGGTTTTGGGCATTATAGAAAACCCATGCTAGTCTCCCGAAAACCCTCTCCTTTTCTGCAGGGGGATTTTGGGCATTCATTTGGGGGATAAAATGCGTGTTGGAATCTATGCCCGCATCTCGACAGGGGAGCAACAGAGCCTCTCTATGCAAGTGCACCAACTGACCGAGTATGCGCGTCTGCGTTCGTGGACTGTCGTTCTTGTTGCTGAAGAAATAGCCTCCGGCGGCTTGAGCAATCGTCCCCAACAGGCTGCTGTTATCCAAGCTGCCAAACAACGGCGCATCGACGGCATTCTCGTCTGGAAGCTTGACCGTTGGAGCCGCGATCTTGGTGCGCTTATTACTTCAATTCATGACCTGCTTGAATTTGGAGTCGCATTTATTTCTTTCACTGAAACTGTGGATTTCTCAACAATCCAGGGCAGAGCAATGGCAGGTATGCTTGGCGTGTTTGCAAGTTTTGAACGCGAAATATTAAAAGAACGCGTGAAGGCTGGACTTGCAGAAGCAAGACGAAAAGGCAAGCACCTGGGCAGGCCGAAATCTATGAAGCAGCACACAGTTGATGAGGTCAAAGAACTTTCCGGACAAGGGCTATCCCATCTTGAAATCTCAAAAAGGTCCGGTATTCCACGCACGACAGTGCAAAGAATTCTTGGCCCTTCTCCTAGGAAACGAGGCTACCAAGTTCCGATCAAATCTGAGCAACATTTTGAGGGGGCTCTGCATTTCATTTCCGGCTTTAAGGGATTGCTCTGCACTCCTTTGAAAAGACTCGCCCTTGTCCTGCAAGTAGAAGCCAGTCGAACCAAAGCTCAAAAGAACTTACCAGCAGTCACAAAAGAGCGTGTTTATATTGGCGAGATCACAACGGATAAACCGAAGGAACGCTGGGAAATTGAGGCTGAAGAATGGTGGGCTCACCATTGGAGTGAAGAAGGAATCCGCGAGCAGTTTCCCGGACGAAATCAGCGCCTGTATTACAACGAATTTGGCGAATGCGAAGAATATCGAAAAATATCAAAATATCTGATCGAAAAGGCCAAAATTCTAAAACGTGGCTGGACTGAGGGTACCATCCGCAAAATCCTTGGTTCCCCGAGCTTCGTTGTTTATCATAAGTATTACTTGCCTTGGCATTTTTGGTACAAATCTGATGTTGAGCATGAAGAATCTTCGAGCCAGTTTGCAACCTCGATTACACGTTCCAAAGCAGCGCAGCAAAACAAACTCAAAGGCGACAAAACAAAACTCGAAAAATTCACTCTCCACCTCAAAACCTTGCGTGTCCCAATTCCTAACCTTCAGCAGGCAGCCTTGCTAAAAGAAGCCTGTGACCAGGAAAACAAGCGCCGACCACGGTACAAAAATTACTCCGGAGAGTGGGAATTCGAGGATGAAGAAATCAATGTAAACAGCGATAAAGATATTCTCTATAGGGCCGCAGACAGGCTTCTGCACAAAAAATTGTCGCAGTTCACCAAACGCACTCTCAAAAAGTTCGATGTCGCGGGATCAAGTATCGCGAAAGCTGACTTGTACAAAATAATAGATTCAGCAATACAGCAGAAGCTTATCTCCTACAAAATATTTGCTCATGAACTTCCTACGTAAATCATAAGCAACTGCGGTTTTTACACGAATCCTCCTCGTACAGCCCAAAAAGGCTACCGGACTTTTTACGCTGTTCCTGGCTTATTCTTTGTCTTTGCCAGTCCCCAAGGGACAAAAGTATTCCTTTCTCAGTGCTGAAAATTGAGCCGTGCTGACCTCGTTTTTGCCCGTGCTCAAGAAACCCTCTATTTTGTGTACTGGAAGTTGTGGACATTCACAGTTCAGCCTATAAGGGCCGCCTGCTCAAGGGGGCAGGTGACAAACGGGATTTGAGAAAGTGGGTCCATAGATGAGAGTTGATTGTAAAAGAAAAGAATTGTTAGGCCTTTTCTGCTGTGCGCTTTTCTCGTGTTCCGGTAAAGCGGGTGGGAAGTACATGGAAGACCAAGCGTCACATAAAGAATCTGAGGCTCAAATACCCCTCTTGAAAGGTCCGATCCGATTTTTCGACCCAGGTGAAGGCGTCACAACGAGCGATTACAAAATTTTTCAATTGAAAGCGACTTGGGTTGAAGGCCCCTGGTACGACAACAAGTCGATTGTGGATCGATCAGAAGCCTGCCCTGGTGCTGAAAGCAGGGTTCAAGTTGATATTGCCGATGCCTCGTTTCAAGCGCTCGCCAACCCCGAGATTTCTGAAGCCTCTACGCTTATGGACATGGGAGATCACAGCCACAATACCCTCAAATGCGAAAAATTCATTGCCGTAGAGCCCGTCACAGAGGTTCCAGGGCGTTTCATTATAAAAGGCATGCATTTCATCATGGCCTCAGGAAAACCCGGAGAAGGCCCATTTTGGAAACTGAGCTTCAAAGTCCGTGGAGGTGGACAAGAAGACACAGGAAAAATAATGTTTCGTATTTCCAGAGATGCGAGAAAACCGCTTCCTTGAGGAGGAAACATGTATCGCCTTTGCATTTCCCTCTTGGGGATTTGTCTCTTGGTTTCTTTCCAAAAGGCACACTCCGAGTGTCTGCCGCTGTCGCTCACGCAGGCAAAAGCAATTGCGCAGGAAAAAGGGTCGATTGAGCTGGTCTTTTTTGCAAGCTGGTGCTCTTCCTGTGAACCTCATCTGAAAAACAAAGATGATAAAAATGTTCTTTTTGTTGCCGCATTCGATAAGCCAGAGCGTGCAGAAAGAGTCTTGAAAAAATATCGACCTGAAGCAAAGTGCTACTTTGAAAAAGACATCACAAATACACTCGGAATTATTACACTTCCGGCGTCATATGTAATCAAAAAAGAGGAAAAATAAGATGTTAAAAAAGACTGCGTTCATCCTTTCGGCTTCCCTCGCTTTTACGTCTTTGATCTCATGTGGTCAGAACAGCTCGTCCGAGAAAAAGGAAATGGGGAGCCATCTGACTGTTGCCGGATTTCAATCTAGCAACGCAGTATTCAATGTGCAGGAAACGTGGCTACAGGGGCCAACATCTATCTCTGAAAACACGCTCCTCCTGAAGTTTCAAGACGCACAGGGAAATCCAATTCCAGGCGTGAAAGTTCTAAAGGTCTCCCCCTGGATGAAGATTCACGGGCATGGCGCACCCGAAGGAGGAATCCGATTTGCAGCAACAGATACTCTCGGCAGCGAATGGAAAGTCGAAGGACTTGAATTTACCATGACTGGCCCCTGGGAGCTTAGAGTTGAGGCAAGCGTGGGAGAGGTAACAGACTTTGTAGAGGTGAAGGTCGATGTTAAGGACTGAGGCCCTTCTTGCGTTCCTGACAGTCGCAGGTGCGTTGTCGGCTGAGGCCGCTCTAGCATGTGCGTCCTGTGGAAGTGGCGGTGATGACGTTCTGGTCCTTTACCCCAACGAGCAATACAAAACCTACTTCGGTCTAAGCCGCAGAGGGGCTTTTCGAACGGTTCTCCCTGACGGAAGCACAGGGCACGACAACGGACCCGAGTACAAAGACATGGCCGTTGTCGCAGGCGGATTTATCTTTGCACAGGATTTCTTCATGACCGCTGGTTTTCAGGCAGTGCACAACGAAGCCGAAGGCAAGCATGCGTCAGGGATGGGCGACACCTTTGTCACGGCCCGTTGGACTGTTCTGCCACAGACGCTG
>JBIIEI010000109.1:0-16840 GCA_044237915.1 Silvanigrellaceae bacterium
ATTTCAAATTCTTCATAGTCGCGTAAGGTCACAGACAATTTACGAAGTGTCAATAAGTTGAACCGTTTTCTGCAACCGGCCACAATCGATCTTACGACTTGTCAACCCCCTCCCTCTGAATGGTTACCAGAGAGAAATAATCAAACTTTTGTGCACTTTCACTGTCCTCTTTTTTCGCGTTGTACTGACGTGAATTTTCACGTGGGGCGCTCGCAACAAGCTTGCTCGCAGACATGAACGTTTTGCACCGTCTATAAGTGTTATTTTTATAGGGTAAAAATATCTTCCTCAAGTTTACAACGCATAATCCCGAAACAGTAAGGAGACGCTGGGGCTCCAGAAATCCTGGGATCCATAAATTTTTGAGGATGGTTTATGCAACTCGATGAATTTGATGCACGCTCTGTTGCACTGATCGATTTTTTGGTTTGTCATTTGGCTGAAGCCAAGCAACGTGTGGTACAGTCATTCTCCATTCACGTTGAACAAGAAAGCCCAACATCCGCAGATCGACACTTACTTAAGCATCGTCAGGAGCGTTCCGCCCACGACCAATAATGCTCCGATAATTTGATTCCAGGACACTGTTTTTCCGTCAACGAGGGTGTCCCAAAGGATTCCCGTTAGGATTTGTCCGGCGATGACTCCCATCATGACAACGAGGGCACCCGCCTTCGAAAAAGCCAATGGGAATCCCAATACAATTCCAAAACCAAGCATACCAGCGACAATGATTCACAACGACATTGAAAAATTTTTGTCGGGGCTGTCAAAAATGGAAGGCATGTGCTCGGATTGATGGCTTCCAAGGTACCACAGGACTGCCGAGATGATGAGAATAACAAGTGTGTTCACAAAGACCGTTGCTGGGAGTCCTGATTTTTCGGATATTTGAAGATTTAAACCAGATTAAAAAACTGTAAATTCTCCAATAATTGAAGGAAAAAATAGCGTAAAACATGCAACGAGCCCTCTTGAAAATCACATTTGCAAGAGTGTGGCAGGCAATGCCTGCGCATGAATTTAAATTCGAAAGGCGAAGCATAGGGGAGGATCTTTTTTATGCAAAGAGATCGCCGTCTGAAAAAATTAAGGCGTAACAGGAGTCACAGGCGTAACAGGAGTCACAGGCGTAACAGGAGTCACAGGCGTAACAGGAGTCACGGGCGTAACAGGCTTGGCAGGTGGAGGAACGGGGAGCTTGTTTGGTGGAACTTTATTTGGCATGCGCCGCTGGGGAATGACCTTGTTCTGGACGGGAGGGCGCATGGGAGAGTTCATGTCAGACCCTTTGCGATCAAGAAACGTCCATGCCACTCCAACGCGCAGTGCATAAGACTTAAAAGGGGTTTCTTGATCGATCTTTGAAGCTTCGTCTTCTGCTTCGCTCACAAAACGCAATTTTCCCGTAAAGAACTCACCCACCGCAATTGCCGACAGCCTCGACCAAACGTCTGCCTGTGCACCGAGTGCAAGTCCATAGCGCGACAGACTTGTAACCTTACCTACGAGTTGCAAAACTCCGATATCGAGTTTTGCGCCTCCCGTCAGACCATAATCGAATCCGAAAAGGACAAGCCCACGGATCCAATGCAAGGGTGTTTTTATCGCTGCTCCCGTTTGGAATCGAATTCCTAAAATGGAAGACTCCATTTTTCCCGATTCGAGGGTTCCATTCTGTTCCTGCTCTAAAAGGACATTGAGCGAAAATCCAAAGATTCCAAGGCTTGTTAGTAACGTTACAGGTCCATACTTATAGGTTTCAGCAGAGACTCCCAAATCATAAGCTCCTCCACTGAGCTGCAAATCAGTGATGCCCGTTCCAAGATCCTTGATGTTTAAACTCTCCATTCCCCCTTTGAGCGAGGCATCCAACCGGAGGTCAAAACCCAAGGCTTGTTCAGAAATGAACAGAACGAACATCATTGCTGGTGATGCCAACGTATAAAGGCAGACCTTACTCCAAAATGACATGTTGCTCCTCATTCCCGACTTTGTGTCCTCTTGAGCGGAGTGTGGCTTTGGTTTTCTTCCACTTCTTCCGATACGGACATTGGTTCCGTTTCGGCGGAAGTTTATTTTTTTTGAGGCCTCCTATGAAATTGAGCAAGCTTTCCATACTGCCTCCACTGCAAATTTTGCTTTTGCTTACTCTCTTGGGCAGTTGCGGAAGAACCTACAGGCTTCCTCCCCTTCCTGGTCCGGGCGTAGAACAGCCCGAAGCAACGAACGCAAGTACAGATTGCCAAACCGGACAAAAAGCAGCAGATGACCAGTGCAAGGCAGAAGCAAAAAACCAGGAAGTCAGACCACAAGACCCTATGACGGCTCAGATTTTTGCATACCTAAAAGGCAAAAAGATAGGAGCCTATGTTGGAGATAAGGCATCGGCATGCTTCGAGAATTTTGGCGCACCCTGCAAAGGGACGTATCGAAATTTAAAGGGAGAAATTAAAGTGATGAACGGCGAGGCCTGCGAACTGGAGCGCGCAGAGGGAAAAGTGACCATCTTCGTTGTTTCGGCTCAAGGGGATGTGATGTTTGAAATGTCCGTAACCGAGCCCAAGAGCTATTTTCCAGTTCCCAACGTGATGGGAGACGACAAGGGCAAGTTTGTCATGAATGATGCGGCGTGCAAACTTTAGTGAGGAATCATTACTTTGGAACTTCAAAGCCTTTCTTAAGCCGCACATTTAGATTTTAAAAAAATGTGAATCAACTGTGGTCGGAGTCCGGCCACTTTTCAGTTCTGCCTGGTCGGATTTACTCCACTGAACGTGCTCTCGATGCTCATAATTCCACGTATAGACCTCTAAAAAGACATAAGAACCTAGAATTGCAGATTGGCATGGATGTTGCTTTGCATTTCTTACTCCCCCGCAAAGTGCTGGAGAGATTGAGGTGTTCACGGAGGATACCATGTTGCATCATAATGAATTTATTAAGCTTCCTGAAATGGGAAGCCCCATGCTTCAAGAACAAGGCAATCGGGCCTTGAAGATTTGGGCAGACGTTGAGAAAGTAAGTGACTACCAAAGGTGGGAACCTTGTGAAAATGAAGTTCAACCCTTTACTCAGTCCGTTCGTTCCTCTGCAGCCGCGTTGGGAAGGTTTTTTAAGCGCTTCGCCTCACGAAGTTCTGCTAAAGAAACACTCCCTACCGCCGGCACGTTGAGTGCAGAGACTTTCTCAAAGGGCGATTTGAATGCGGAACTCGACTGAATCCGATGAAGTCAGGAACCTTGGAAACCTCAGTTCACAAAAAGAGGACGTTTTGTTACGTCATCTTCAGGAGGGCATCATGCAGGAAGCCATTCAAGTGCGATTGGTCCGTGTGAAAGTCGATGAGGATTCGAAAAAAGCGGTTTCACGGCGCAAACACAATCTCAAAGGGAGTTTGCGCACACTTCATCAAGCTCTCGAAGCGATAAAGTCGGGTTATCGCTTCGACGACGACCGAGCAACCATCAAAATTGCTGCCATGGAAAAAGCGTTGTCCGTTTTAGAATCAGAATCTACCATCGTCTTCGATATTCTTGCGCAAGAATAAAACTCAATCGGTAAAAATTGAAATTTCTTCTGGGGTCAGACACTTGTTTTCAACAAGTTTTTTAAGTCTCGATGAAAGGGTGCTGTGTGCAAAGCCAAGTTGCCGCGCAATTCGACGCAACGAAGGGCGCTTTTCTATTTTTATAAGATGCCGAAACAGGGCTGCAAGAAGTTCTTCTGAATATATTTCAAACTGAAATTCACCGGGTCGAATGTTGAGAGTGATTGCGCGTTCATCTTTTTCTTGTTCACATTCATGAAATCCAGGATGTTCCGCTAATTTTACAGTGGGTAAAGAACCTGAAATGCTTTCTGCTGGCAAACTCAGCTTCGTCAGAATTCTTTCGGGGAGTGAGAGCGGAGTGAGAACTTTTCCAACATGATATTCTGTCATGGCTCGTAAACAGTTGCGCAGTTCACGGATATTTCCAGATTGCCACGCTGCTTTTGTTAGAATTTCAAGGGTTGGCAAAGTTAACAGATAAGGGCCACCTGCCATTTTTTCGCAGAAATAAAGTGCAATTTCGCGAATTTCATCGGGTCGCATGCGCAACGGCGGAAGGTGAATTTCTGTCTCTGTGAGCCTTTGCCAGAGATCTTTGCGAAAACGACCTTGTAAAACCAGCTCTTCAAGGGGTTCATTTGTCGCTGAAACGATGCGGACATTTATTTTTCGCGGAGTGTTGTCTCCCACACGAATGATCTCTTGGTTTTCAATGGCTCTTAAGAGCGCAGTTTGGGCTTGCAAAGTGAGACTCGAAACTTCATCTAAAAAAAGCCATCCTTCATTTGATGCTTCCAGATATCCGATTTTATGCGCGCTTGCCCCTGTAAATGCGCCTTTTGCATGGCCAAAAAGTTCGCTTTCAAGGAGCGAAGGTGCAATGGCACCGCAGTTGACCTTTACAAAGGGAACATGCGGGGGCAAATGCTTTGGAAAGAGATCTGCAACAACCTCCTTGCCTGTGCCCGATTCCCCTTCCACATGGACGGCAGCAATCGCAGATTCAATGATGCGAGGAATACGCAATGCGATTCTTTTCATCGTTTCACCCGCAACCCCTGCAGGAAGTAATTCACTGGCAGTGCTTAAATCTGTTGACTTATTGATGCCTCGTTTGAGGCTCGCGAGGCGATAGGAATTCCAGATCCGCAGTGAAAGCTCTGCTTTGTCGGAGCGCTTGGACAAAAAGTCATCGGCACCCGTGCGTAAACACTGCGTGATAGACGAGACATCTTCGAGTTCCGAAAACATAATCGTAACAAGATTGGGGTAAAGAGTGCGCGTATAGGCCGCAAGTTCAATTCCGACTTCGTAGCCTTCGTCGAGGTGGACATCAAGAAGTGCCACATCGAAATCTGCGGAGTGCAAGAGTCGTTTGCGAAAGCTTTCTGCATCAAGCACACTCTCTACAAGAAAGTTGGTTTCGACTGGATTTTTTTCCAGTGCCACCTTCACTCTGTCCAATTCGAAGGGGTTGTCATCTAGATGAAGAATTCTCAATCGGGTCATATTCAAAAAGCTCCCGTGTTGGTTGTATTTTTTGATGCTCTTCCCGCTTTGGAAAATATTTTAAATGTGCCTGAAAATCTTGCGGCCCGCATCATTTTACGCAACATTTCGGACAGACTTTTTGAACCGATGGGAACCAACCAAACCGAATCAACACTTCTCAAAACTTATTCGGTGAGCTCCAACGGGCTTGTGTATCGATTTCAGCTTAAAGAGGGAAGCAGGTTTCATGATGGAAGTGAAATCACTGCGGGAGACATCATCCATTCATTGGAAACAGCGCAAAAGCGCCTCCAGGATCAGGGATGTCTGAGTGACCTCGTGGGTTTTTCAGAGCATGTTCTTGCAAAAGTTCCCTTGTTTCGCTGTGTGCGCACCTCAAAATATCGCTTCGATCTTCAGCTCAGCTTTGTGGTGCCAAATTTGCGAGAAATTCTTTCAAAGGAAGAGTTTTCCCTCTTCAGTTCTCAAGGCAAAGTCGGAGAAATTCCGATTTTTTCTGGGAACTATCGAATTTCAGATATCAAGGTGAACTCGATTCGACTTGAAGCCCACACCGATCATCCTTGTCACTCCGAAAAAGCATTCAAAATAATAGAGTTGAGAAGCTTGCATGAAGATAACCCCTCCCTCGAAAAAATGTTTCAAAACTCTACGATGCTTGTGGCCAGCAGTTACCTTTCTCTGAGTACGAAAAATGCAGCGATTTTGAATTCAAGGCAGGCAAGATCTTTAACAAGCGGAAAAAGCTTCTTTTTACTCGTTAATCCCGAACATCGCCAGACTGATATCCTCAGAACTTGCCTGCAAAATTACCTCACTTGCCGAGAATTTACGGAACTGTTTCCTCAGGTGGAACCTCTTGCAGCGCTTTTTCCGATGCAGCATACGCTTCATCAAAATATTGCGTTTAGACGCACAACTTCGACCAGTGTTCCCTTAAATTTAAGAATTCTCTTTGCATGTGACCCCTACGGTGAACATTATCAGCAAAAAATCATTGAAGGTGCTGCGAATTATGGGTTGAATCTCGAATTTCTTGTTGCTCAAAACGAAGAGGATCGAAGCGTTTTTGACGATGCGCAAACCCATGCCATTTTGTTATCTCTCGACCTGCATTCTGCAGATGCCATGTCTTCCCTTCAATTCTTTAGACCAGGCAGTCCCTACTCAAAATGGGTACCTCAGCAAGTGCAAACCTCATTTCGTGCGCTGCGTTCTTCTCGCAATTGCGCAGGAAGTGTTCAAATAATGAAGGGCATTTGTCGTGAAATTGTCACTCAGGGAATTGCTGTTCCCCTGGTTTTTGTTCCTGACATTCTCTGTTTAAGTCCGTTGATTGAAGTCGATGATAAACTCACGCCTTCTTCGACGTTGATATTCAGAAACATGAGGCAAAAGTTCGTTGCAATCGATAAAGAAAATATGAGAAGAACGCGCTTAGAAGCCATTGGCGCGACAACACAGATGTTTGCCCATGATGTTCGAAAGCCCTTTTCGACATTGCGCATGATTATGGAATTGTTGAGAAATGCCACTACGATGAGCGAGATGCGGAGTGTGGCGGACAAAATGCTCCCCGAAGTCGACAGGGCGATGCGGAGCGTCAATGGCATGATTCAAGATGTGATGGAAATTGGTTCACGTACAAAACCAACCCTTGAGCCCACAAGTCCCGAGACAATGATCGAATCGACATTGCGCGAAGTTTTTCGTATTTTTCCCGATGCTGATGTTCAAATTTCATACCGTTTTGATCATACGCACATGGTGCTTGTCGACCCCTTAAAAATATTGCGCGTGTTTTCGAACATCATCACAAATTCCCTCCAGGCCATGAGTGGCAAAGGGGAAATTTGGATAGAAACTCTGCAGTACACTCAGGATGCACTAAAGTTTACCATCGGAAACAGCAATTCCTTTATCCCGCCAGATGATATTCAAAATGTTTTTGAAGCCTTTTATACCAGTCGAAAGAAAGGTGGCACAGGATTGGGGATGGCCATTGCTGCAAAGATTGTCACAGAACATGGGGGGCAAATTTGGTGCGATTCGCTTCCAGGTAGAGGCGTAGAATTTTATTTTAGCGTCCCCGTTGCAAAAGAACAAGCAAATGTGACTTCTGCAAGGCTTCCAACGCACAGTCGAGAAATCAACACGGCATTCCAAATTATGATGGGTGTTACGCAAGGAAAAGAAGAGCAACTTTCACCTGATTTTGAAATGGTTCGTGAGATGGAGATCATTAATTATTATCATTCCTCGAGTCAGCAAATTGAAGTGCTCATCATTGATGATGAAAGCGTTTATCGGAGTTTGTTGCGAAATCAACTTAAAAATCCCCCCGAACTTTCAGAGTCTGTGAATTTTACGATGGTAGCCTCAAGCGATGAGGCCTTGGCAATCATGAAATCCCTCGAACCCGATCTCATCATCTGTGATATCGATTTGGGACCCCATTCTTTGAGTGGGTTTGAACTTGTTAAAAAATTGCGAAGTCAAAAGATCGCGTCGGATGTCTGCGTCCACTCCAATCAAGATCTCACTGAAATTTACAAAACTTCCCTCGATGCGGGCGCAAACTCTTTTCTCCCCAAGCCCATGACGCGTTCGCATTTGTTGGGACTTATCGCCAACGTTGCCCAACGCAAAAGAAAGCATGGATGGGTAACTATAAAGGAAAATACGCGCAGCTCTGGTAAGCGTGTGATTGTCGTCGATGATGATATTTTTACCCTGGAATCTTGGGAAACTTTAAACAAGGGGAAAGATATTGAAACCTATACCTGTCCCGACGATTTTTGGAAATCTGTCAGCAAATGCCCCCTCAGTTCCGAAACCGTCCTTTGCATTGTGACCGATTTCTTCTTTGATTCATGCACAGATCAGGACGGTGGCACTTTCTGTCAAAAACTAAAACTCCAGAATCCAGATGTGCCCGTGTTTCTTTGTTCGGATGGTGAATTTGAAGAAAATACGCTCTCGCAATTTGATGGAAAACTTGAGAAGCGGGCCTATGGATTCGCTCTGCTTGAAGAGATCGTTTCCAGAAGGAAGTAACAAAAGGTTAGGCTTACCGAGCAAATTCTTGGCGTACTTTAAACGTGACATCCGGAAAATCTGAGAAAAGCCCATCTGCTCCAAGGGCCAGAAAATCGCGAATTTCCAGTTCGGGTTGATCCTTGTGTCGTGCGGAAAGGAAACAAGATTCATTTCGAAACGTCCAAACATGCACTTTTAAATTTGCAGCATGCGCATCGGCTATGAGGGGGCGAAAGGCTGCATTCGGAGCGTTTGTGCTTGCAGGAAGGATCAAGTGCTTGTCGGGGCCAATTCCAAACGCGTATGATTTGATTTGAGCCAGTTCTGCGGGTGTTGTGAGGTCGGCATAGGTGTGGGAATTTCCCGCCACCGTAAAATCATAGGGCCTGCCCTCGGATTCGAGAAGTTGAATCAGTCGAACTCCCGTGCGGCGACTTAAACTTTTGAGGTTCGCTGTTTCAAAGGACTGAATGAAAACGGGTGCGTCAAAGCAGTTTAATCCATTTTCTTCGAGGATTTTTAACAGAGGTTCTTCAAGTGCCATACCTATATTTTGAAAATAAGTGGGATGTTTCGTTTCGGGATACAGTCCGATCGTGCGCTTGAGTTCGCGACTCTTCGTTTTTGCAAGTTGAATGATTTCACTGAACGTCGGAATTTCAAATTGATCATTCCAGGTTTGATCTCTAAAAGAAAGTCTTTCGCGTGCGCGCAGGGTCCGTATTTCTGAGATTGTAAAGTCTTCAACGAAAAATCCTGTCGTGATGTTTCCGTCTATGGTCTTTGTGGTTTTACGTTCTGGGAATTTCTGAGCGACATCTGTGGTGCCCGAAATTTCGTTTTCGTGACGTGCAACTAAGGTCCCATCTTTTGTGATCACAAGGTCGGGTTCGATATAGTCAGCGCCCATGTCAATGGCGAGAGAATAGGCTTCTAAAGTATGTTCAGGACGGTAGCCGCTTGCTCCGCGATGGGCAATCAAAATGGCTTTTTGCTGAGGTAGAGTCATTACAACGTTGCTCCCCGTGTTGATTGGAAAGCAAATGATACACCCACTCGCGCTGTTTATGGAGAGGTTCTTTGTGAAAATGGCTTGAGACTGTTGCTCTGCAGGGCAGTGCAATATTTTTCAAAATCTTGGCCTAAAGTTTGAATCTCTGCATCAGACATCAAGCTTTGCGACAACTGACCCAAGGCGATTTTTGACGAAGAACATTTTCTTTTTGCTTCGTCTGGCTTTTTGCTCAATTGTGCAGCCGAAACCGAGCCCAAGGAGTTGGCATAGAGGTTTAAGTATTTCGCTTTTTGAATGAGTTTGGTTGAGGGCCCCAGAATTTGAGTAACAGGAAACAAAAAGGTTTGCGCCCGACGGTGACCCGTCCAAGGTTCTTCAAACTGTGCTTCAACTTCAATCCTGTCGTTCTTATGAGACTCAGAATGCACGCGATCGAGTTCCATCAGGTACGTGCGCTGCGTTGCACCAAACATCTCTAGCAAAAATCCAGTTTCTTTTTTTTCTGATACCAAATCGTTTCCAGCATTGCGAGCCTTCCAGCCCTTCGGCAAAGTTACCCGAAAGCTTGTCTTTGCTGCCACGGTTTCAAGCAAATTAGGAAACAGATCCAAAATGACCTTTTCTGTTTGCTTGTCGTCGCCTGTCAGAAATGTCGCACCATTTGCTCGGTCTGTGAGTTTCTCTAGGACAGCCTCTGGAAAATCAGCTCCCGTTCCAACTCCGAAGAAAGTGATCTTTTTATCGTCGTACTTTTTGGCAACTTCGCTCAAAAGAGAAGAATCTTTAAGTCCCTCTGAGTTTTGAGAATGAGTAAACAAAAGCACACGATTTAATTTTGTCGCATCCGCTGTGACCTCTGCAATGCGGAGTCCTTCCTTGATACCTTCAGACACACTCCCTCCTGGTAAAGGTTGTAACTTTTCGAAGATATTTAGAAGCTTTTCCTTGGGATGAACTCCAGCCTGGAAATTCTCAAGAGGTGTGCAGGAATCTTTATCAAACAGCGTTACGTTAATGATGTCGCCCTTTTTAAGCTGCTGAATTGCTTTTTTAAGGCCATTGCGCAAGCCCACCAGGCGGCTGTCATAACTTAAGGCGATACTTCTATCTATAATGAGAGTGAGTACAACGGGCTTTCTAAGCTCTTTAGACTGGGGTCTGGAGCTGATGACCATCACGAGGTTGTGAAAGTCTTTGTCAACTTGAGAAAGATCGGCCTGAATACTGAACTTTTCTCCCAATGCCGCCCGTGTTTTTTCAAAAGAAAAGGAATTCATGAATTCTATCGGGCGAATGGAGCTTGGAAAAATAACGTAACCCCGATCGAGGGAGGTCAAGATGCGAAGTGACGAGGACTTCGATTCTGAAACTTGCTGAGAAAGCAGCAGTGTCCCCTCTTTACTGGTGTGAAACCAGGGCTGGCGCTCCACTTGTTTTTCATTGACGGGCATTTTTGCAAGGCTGTCTTCAGGAGAAATGGTGGAAGGAATTGAAATTTTTGCGTTACTCATTCCGCAGTCACGTTCGATCAGTCCCTTTAAAACGGCCTTTGCGCTCATCCCTTGAAATGTGCTCTGCGGGCCATTGCTGGAGTCTTTTCCTCGTCCTTTTTGTTTTGCAGTATTTCCATGGGGTGCAACTCCATTTGGCAACAGAGATGAGCCTGCTTGAACCAGAGTATCCTTTAAGTCAGGTGCAACCAGTGTGGATTTGCGTCGGACCTGGGTCACAAGGTGCGCAACGATGAGCCCCAACAGGTATGCGAGGCATCCTGCAAAGAACATATTTCGAGGCTTCTTTTTTTGGCGCATTCCCGTCGATCTCCCCTTGGCACGTTCTCTTCGGATCGAGGGTGGGTTCAAATGAGGGCTTTTTGAGGAGCGTCAAAAGTTAATGAGAGAAGCCAATCCAGAGTTTCAAAAAATTTTGCACTTAAATTCTGAAACAATTTTATATTATTGAAGAAAAAAACTGAAGCAACTTTATGAGGTAACAGAAATTTCATCATTTTTCTAAAGTTCTCTGGAATCTCATCCGATAAAGCTCGTAATAAGTTGCTTGATAGAAAAGCTAGGCTTTATTTTAGAATTTCTGCAGGAGGTCCCGCAATGCGTCAATCAAAAATTCATACAAATAAGTACACTGTGAAGTCCGAATGTGTGTCAAAGTTTTTTGTATTTGCGACTCTTATGAGCGCGTTGGGAGCTTTTTCAGGATGTGAAAAAGGATCGAATAAATCTGATTTAAATACCCGGAATCGTGGGAACACGAGTGATGTTTCGGGCTGCGAAGGCACCGTTGTTGAATCTGCAAGCCAGGCTTTGCGAGACGTACAAATCGTAGCGAATGGCCCAGTGGTACCTAAAGGCACCATTTTTGAGAGAAGTGCAACGCTCCAAAAAGCAGCCTCAATGTCTAAATATAAAGTGCTTTTGCAAGTCGGTCGTAATTTCAAGTCAGGAAAAGACAGTGCTTGGACAGATGTTCCACGCAAAGAGGGTGAATTTGCGTTTTGTCGATTGCTTTTGGCAAACCGCGATGGTGGTTTTGTAAAAGATCCTAACGGCGATCCGTACTTGGTTTCACCAGATGGAAAGTCGGCAAAAACGATGAAGGTTTGCGCGCTTCATCCTGCAAACGTGTACACGAACAAAGACATTGCAAACAATTCTTCCATTGATGCATTGTGCACCGTCAAAAATGGCAAATACGTCATTTCCATTTCAAGGCACGTTTCAAGGACTTCGCTCCAACGCGAATCGTTTGCTATTGCAACAGCGCCTATTCCTGAAAAGCCATGGTTCCCACTTTCCATGGAAGAAGCCGTTGAATGGCATAAGAAAAATCCAGCTTCAACTTGCTATTCATCAAAAATAGAAGAAGCAAGTAACAGCGGTCGTCTTCCAAAAAATTGGAATAAGGCTCCCTATGCTCCCAATGTTTCAGATTCCGAGTACAGAAGGTTGATGGATGGTTACCTCAAAGTAGAAGAAGATATTTTGTCGCAGTGCATGATTTCGGGGCCTAAAACTGAAGTGGATTGCGGAAAGTCTCTCGACCCTGAAATGTTCACACAGGTAAAATTTGACAGCAATGTTTGTTACGGAGCCCGTTCCATACGTTACAAAAATCCAAGTCAGGAATTCAAAAATCGTGTTCCGAACTGGGATAAATATCAGTTCGCAGAAGGTGGAGCTGGCTTCAATATTTTGGTTAAAAATGGTTCGCAAGAATCGAAATTTGAAACCAAACAGTCATCTGATCCCGTGACTGAAAATGAAAATTCAGGCGGAATTTGGCCCACCAACAAGAGCAAAACGGAAGGGAATACAACTCCTAACACTGAGCAAAAGCCTGTTGAAGAAAAAAATGAATCCACAGAGACGTCGTGGTAGTTTTGGCCAGCAGTTGATTTTAATTTGAGGTGGCGGTGCATGATGTGCTCCGCCATTTTTTCGTTTTGCTCGTTTACTAAGAGCCGCGCGCAGTTGCCACAAAGGCATGGATATCAAAGTTGACTTTCACCAGATCATTTCCCCCGATTTTTTCCATCGAATCGATAAAATACTGTGGGTAATTTTTGTTCTGCGTGCTGTCCAAAAATTTTGTCACATAACTTGCTGACAAAAAGAAAAGCGCAAGCTCCCGTGGCTCCAGTTCAATAATGTTGGGGAACACCATGCGTTCTGCGTGTTGAAGCTTGGTATTTGAGCGCAGGAGATCGAGGGTGTCGTCGTACTGAGTGAGGCGAGAATCTCGAAAGGCAGACCAGTTGGTGACAAGTTCTTTTTCGACGAAATCTCGAAGCGGCCCGTAAACGATTGGAAAGTCATATTTGTAGGCACAAAAGATGCCACGTGGCTTTAAAACTTCACAGACACGTTCCAAAACCTTGTTTCGATCCATCCAATAAAAAGATGTTGCGCTTGTTACCAGATCAAACTTGGTTGCTAAGGACAGATTTTCTCCAGCAGTGGCCGTAAATTTAAGATCGGGATACTTTTGTTGAGCCACTTGAATAAGATTTTCGCTAAAGTCTGAACCTTCGACATGTTTAAAGTAGGGTTTCAAACGAATGGTAGAAACCCCATTGCCACATCCGATGTCGTGAGCTGCGTCTGAGCCACTGGCTTGCTTGGCGAGTGTTGCAAAGAGGTTTTCGGGGTAGCGGATTTTATCTCGGATTGTATCGTAAGCAGCTGCGTGTTTGTCGAATTGTTTCATCATTTTTATCCTTTTTAGGAGATCAATTTTTCCATCGAAGATGATACTGCATGGTATTCAACCTTGCCAGTAGGCTTGTGAAATGTCTTCGGAGTGCACATCGAATTTCTATGAATCGCTGCCTGCAATTTCTTGAGGCAGTCCTGTGATTTGGAAGAGTTACCGTTCTATTTATGGGAAGTATCAACTTTTTCTTCATCTATGCCGAAAGGGTGATAATGCGTGCATTTCGAGCCCCCGAATTGTGCTCATGACATTGTTCCCAGACATGGGGAACACACTAAAATAACGGGGATTGGAGGGACATTCATGAACAGTCTTTTTGTGTGGTTATTCTCTATACTCTTCTTTTTTGCTGCGTGCGCAGACAAAGATGCGTCTATAAAGGGTGCAGCCAAGACGGCACTTGTCTCAGAAATGAAGAGTGCAGAAAACATACCAATCACTGAGGCAAAGGAAGAATCCGGAAACGGTGCCGCCGAGCTGGGTCTAGTGTCTGGAGAGGCATCTCTGAACTGGACTTCAGCCACTCACGGCATTTCGATGCCGGGTGGCGTTGCCGTGACCTCCTGGGCTCAAGGTGTCTTTCACTTTTTTTGGCGAGGCGAAGATTGCCATCTCAAATCGGCATGGCGCAAGAACGGAGTTTGGGGCGGTCCGGTGGATCTGGGCGGATGCATCGCCTCTGCACCCACTGCTGTGTCGTGGGGTGAGAATCGCATTGACGTTTTTGCTCGAGGGACGACGAACAATAATCTCTGGCATATTTGGTGGGATGGCTCCAATTGGTCCGGTTGGGAAAATATGGGAGGTGTCATTCAAGACAGTCCTTCGGCCGCTTCCATGAATGTGGGACATCTTGATGTGTTTGCGCGAGGTATGGACAACGGTCTCTACCACCGCTGGTTCTCGAAAGAGAGTCACTGGTCGGGGTGGCAAGCTTTGCCAAATTCGCACATCACTTCGTCTCCGTCTGCAGTCTCCTGGGGCCCAGGCCGCATGGATGTTTTTGCGCGAGGCTCTGAAGGTGGACTGTGGCAGCTCTATTTCAATGGGGGCTGGTCAAACTGGAGCCGTCTGGGGTCCTTCAGTATCAAAGGATCACCTAGCGTTGCGAGTCGTGGAGTAGGAAAACTCGATGTCTTTTCGCGCAATTCAGCCAACAAAGTGATGCGCCTTTCATGGACGGGTAGCGCCTGGACCAGCCTTTATACTTACAGAGATTTCATTTCGTCTGTGGCGCCTGCGTCTGTGGCAGACGGAATGCGTGAAACTCACGTCTTTTATCCTTCGGGAAACAGCCTCATTCAGAAAACGGGAAGGGATAATCAGCCTATCGTTGGTGCAAACGATCTGTCTGGTCATGTGGACTCGGTGACACTTGAGGCAGATGGCTCCAATACCATTCGTGGCTGGGCTTGTCAGATAGGCTACAACGCCTCTATTCCTGTTCACATCTACGCGGTTCATCCTGCGGGCGGATTACAAGTCATAGTCGGAGCTCAGGCTGACGAAGAATCCGAGCAAGGCATAGCAAACATCTGTAAAACACGGCATTATAATCACCGCTTTTCAGCGAAAATCAGTCCCCAACAGGCTGCAAATTTCTCAGGCCAACTCGTGCGGGTCTATGGAATTAAAGTGGCTCCAGGATCTGATTCAGTCAATTCGCCCATCAGTCGCTCTGATCATTATGTGTTCCGAAGCTTAAAGTACTCAAGAGTTGCCGCCAAGCCCGGACTCGGCATTCACAATACAGTGTTTTCGTCGCGACCAACAGAAGTTGTAGACGACTTGAATGCCATTGGTTCCCTTGGGGTGAAGTTGGTGCGACTCGAGATGTCTCCCCATAATAATTCTCTCCTTGTGTCTGCTCTGCAAAGGGCTCAGGCCCACCAAATGGATGCTCTTTTGATGATGAATCTTGTCCATGGTGCTTTTTATGATTCTCCTTCCCCAGGAACCGGAGGTGTCAACAAGCTCTCGGCAATCAACGTCAGCAAGTATAAGGAGATTCTCAAAACCCAACTTCTGTTCCTCAAAAATCAAGGGGTGACGCCGGCGGCTCTTGAAGTGGGTAACGAAATTGACCTGCACTATTTCAACGGAGACATCCCAGATCACGATTATCAGAATATTCCGAATTGCCCGAAGTGCATTGTGGTGAAGCAGGGAGTGCTCAAAATGCATGACGGCCAAAATGCCGCATTCAACGCGATGCTTAAAAAATATGGAGAAATTCTGATCGCGAGTTATGAGGTCCGCAATGAAGTTTTTCCAAACATGCGTCTTGTGACTTTCGGTGCCTACAGCAATTCGACGGGGTTGGTGCATATGGCATTTAGGCTCGGAGGGGCCCTGGGCGTTAACTATTTAAATTATGTTGATGGGTTTGGTATTCATGATTACGGTTACGATTCCTCTGAAGCTTCCGGTCGATTCGCGGCAGTCAATGGCACGCTGCAGACACACTTTGGTTTCACCAAAAAGTTCTGGATTACGGAGTTTGGATATGGCGCATCCTGGTGGATTCCGGGAACCAACGGCCAAACAATTGCTCAGAACACCGATGCTCGGAAGAATTGGATTCGGCAGCGAGTCGACTTCTATGGAACCACTGCGCATGTAGAGACGATGTTTTTGCACGATTTTCGTCCGACGACTGATCACGGCGAAAAATACTCGGTGGCAGAGCGGACAAATGGGCAGTACGTGATGTATAAAGAGTCGCAGGTCTTTATGGAACGTGGGCCATAATCAAATTCCAATGTTTCGCTTAATTGAAAGCCAGGGAAATTATGTCCCTGGCTTTCATATTTGCCTTTAATCCAACACGTTCAGTGACGTGATGGTCTGCCAGTATCACAGATGATATCGCCTTCATCATTTTCGCTCTTTGCATTTAAATCTTCAGTAATCTTGGATTTGGTATTTCAGCAGCCATTCCCACAGTCGCTTACACTGGAATCAATTACTTTGATGACGCCATGACACCCTGGTACAAGGATTTGCATAAGGTCACATTTCGTTTCCGTGCGCGGTTCTGCAATGAACCCACTCGCTCTGATCAATTCGCATTTGCCACCTTTTATAGTTATTTATCGTTTATCAATCCACAAGATAGGTCTAAAACACACACTCTTGTGTGGAACTTGTTTGAAGTGGTGCATGGCACGCCAATCCCAAATCCTCCCTATCCAACCCGAGCTGCCATCATGAATGAAGCGCAATTGGGTGGAACCGGAGCGGTTGATTCTAAAAATGTGCACATCAGCATGAAATTAGCGGGTCTGCTCGATTCTCAGATCGGATTTTTTAGAGACCGAACAGCAACCTGCTCAACCAGTATCGAATCGTTACCTTGGACAACTCACCCCTTCCTGACTCCATGTGAAGCAGGAATTTTGGTGCTCTAATTTTAAGCAATTTGTAAAAAAATATATTAAACTGGGGGCGGGGAACTCATTGGGTTTACTGTCTGCGGACAGGTTTCCTCG
>JBIIEI010000110.1:0-16696 GCA_044237915.1 Silvanigrellaceae bacterium
CCAGAGGCATTCTTGCCATGGAACTTTGATAAAACCCTCCAAAACCTGATGGCTTCACAAACCCCCGTACTACCCATCTTATAACGCTGGGAATAGCGCGTCCAAATGATTTTTCGGGAGCTCACCTGTCCGCAGACAGTAAACCCAATGAGTTCCCCGCCCCCAGTTTAATATATTTTTTTACAAATTGCTTAAAATTAGAGCACCAAAATTCCTGCTTCACATGGAGTCAGGAAGGGGTGGTTCTAGCATAAATCTCAAAGGAATGCCTGGAGCCGACAAAGCCGGTTATGCCGGATTTTCAGACCAAGTGAACAATCGTTACGGTCGCATCTTTGGCTCTGCAATTCTTATGAGTTTGATCGGAACGGGCGTACATCTCGCACAACCCCAGGATGTAGATGGCAAGCGCAAGAAAGTTGGAGATGCAATCAGCGAATCCCTGGCTCAACAGCTGGGCCAAACAGGGATGCAATTGACGCAGAAAAATCTGAATATACAGCCAACAATTGAGATTAGACCAGGGTATAAGTTTAACATTATGGTAACGGCAGATCTTATACTCCCACCTCTTGGCAATGAGGTACAACCATGATTGATATTCTTGCTCTTGCCGCTCTGTGCGCGCCAGATGTGGGAGAAAAAACCTTACTCGCTATCATCACAACTGAGTCAGGAGGCCACCCTTTCGCCATTGGCGACAATACTGATCGGAAGTCGATTATTCCAAAAACAAAAAACGAAGCCGTTACGATTGCAAGACAAAGAGTTGCAAAGGGCAATTCCCTTGATCTAGGTCTTGGACAAATCAATAGCAGAAACTTGCCCAAGCTTGGGATGAGTATTGAGGACGCATTTGACCCATGCAAAAATATTAAGGCGTCGGCAACTATTTTATCATGGGGATATACGCGCGCAAAAAAGAAAATAGAGGATAATCAAGACGCATTGAGGGCAGCGATTTCAGCCTACAATACCGGCTCTCTGGAGAGGGGGTTTTTGAATGGCTATGTCGATAAAGTTATAGATCACGCAGGTAAAAAACTTCTTGTCCCAAATATCGAATTCCAGAACAACACTCGTACAACACAGAAAAGTGCATCCTCAACCCGCTCAAGCTCGCGTTCTTCTGCCATTGTCGCGCCTCTCATTGTATCGCTCGAGCAATCAGATTCTATCGACCTTCATGCGAGTGGAAAAGAACCTCCTCCCAAACATGAACACACGATCGACGATCCTAGAATTTCGCCCTTAGAGGCACCTGGATTTTGATTAAACAAAAGATGGAAGCTCAGGAACGGAATCGCGACTTGATTCGGCAAATTGCTCCCCGAAATTTTTAGGATTGTGGGAATTTGCGGCTGCTTCCCCATTCGACGCACGACTCAGTTTCTCAACATTAGAAGCCACAATTTCAATGACGCGCCTTGGCTTGTAGCCTTTCCTCTGATCAGCTTCGCTCTGAACGTCTCGCGTTTGGAGCACTGCTTCCACCAGTACGAAGTCTTCGAGCAACAGATCGTTGCACATCTCAGCTGCATGCCTATAGGCGACGATCTTGTGTTCGGAGGTTCGCCCGTCGCCAGTGGTAGAGAGCGAGAAACGAGCGACGGAGTGCCCTGATGCAAGCTCTCCAAACACTGGTAAGGATGTGATCCGTCCCCCGAGGAAAACTCTATTCATTCGGTTCGCCCTCTTCCATCAGCTCGGTGGCGACCTTCGCCCGACGCCCCCGAGACAACATTGCTTTACGTAACTCCGCCAGAAACGCAGCCCTGCGTCGCCCCCCAACCACCGCAGCCGCTTGTCGATCTACAATTTCAGGCGTGGTTGTGAGGACAAACTTATTAAGTTGGTCCAGCATCGCAATCAAAAGATGTACGTCGTCGCGAACTCGATCAATCTCTCCCTGAGTTCGCACCATCCCTGCGGACAGCCGAGCCTCGACACCTTCAATAAGCTCCGTTGCAGTGTCCTCGTGAACGAGCCGGTCAATCGCCTCTCGGAAGAGGATGGTCGTTGTGATCCTGTTCCGGGGAATTCCAAGCACCGTCGCCCTTCGGACTGCCAGCTCATCGAGTGCCTTAATCTGGGCAGCGCTCAGGCGCACACTGGCTTTCCTCGAGGTGATGCCCCTTCTATCCTCTTTTTTCTTGTGCGTTAACTGCTTACTTTTTACTCGTTTCGACCCTTCAATCGGAATGTCTGACACATTTTACCCTTCTATTAATGATATATCTTCAATTTTTTTGTTCATTATGTCAGACGAAGGTCATCATGATTTGGATTTTGTCTGACGCCATTTAATTAGCATATACGAGCGTATAAACCAACAGAATATCAATATCGTCGGGCAATTCTTTATGTTCCAATATAACCGGACCCAGCGCCTCCGTTTTAGCCTCTCGATTACAGAATGCCACCAAATCGATAACAAAAAGGTAACACTGAAGTGATACTTGGGTACGACATTATGACTCAAATAGTAGCAAGTCGCTACATTTGGGTGCCATTGCGTCGCAGAAAAGCATTATACATCACTCCTTGACATCACAAATAACATACTACATCATACTTTTTAAGGAGGTTGAGTTACGTGCGCGACATCGAAAGCGAGAAAGGTCCTTTGCTCATGACTGACGCAGATAAAAGCTCCAGTCTAGACCCCATTTCGGCTGTTCAGAGAGAGTTGAGCATCTTAGCTAATTGCATTCCACATCGGCGAGGTTCCGCGTTGCTGAGGGAGCTGCTCCCATGGATCAACAAAGCTCAAGACGCAGGAGTTAAGCACAACGACATCTTTAACGTGCTCAAGGAAAAAGGGATCGTCGCAAATTTTGGGACCTATAAAATGACTCTTCATCGAGTCAGGCAACGTCCAAGCAGAACGCTCGAAAAAGAGGTTACGCCAAAAGGGAAAGAAATTGCTCCAGTTTCCAACGTCAAACTCAATGCGAGCCATGTGCATTTTGATAGCTCAAAGAATGGCAAGGACAATGACGGCCGTCCAGAAACGTTTGATTGGCCTGCACTAAAAGAGGAAAAATTAGAATGGTAACGGAAGAAAAAAAGAACATGGAATCTATTCATTTTGTGCTCCAAGGAAAAGGCGGAGTTGGAAAATCATTGGTCGCAGCCTTCCTTGCTCAGTACTTCCGCTCAAAGAAAGTAAATCTTTTTTGCGCTGACACAGACCCGGTAAATGACACGTTTTCTCGTTATAAAGCGTTCAAGGCACAGAGAATTGACATCATGAATGCGGATCAAAACATCGATCCTCGCTCTTTTGATGGCCTGATCGAGTCGCTTCTGTCTCATGAAGGGGTCGCCATTGTTGATAATGGCGCCTCCACTTTTGTTCCGTTGTCGGCATACATGCGTGAAAATAGCGTCCTTCAGCTTCTTCAAGACTCTGGAAAAAAGGTGTTTGTACATACCGTTCTCACCGGTGGGCAAGCCATGGACGACACATTGGTCGGTTTGAATGCCCTCCTCACTTCCCATAGTGCGCCCATTGTTGTCTGGGAGAATGAGTATTTTGGCGAGGTCATCCGAGACGGAAAACGGTTCAAGGCATCATCTATGTTCGAAAAAAACCACGAACGAATTGCTGGCATTGTTACGATATATCGTAGAAATCAAGATACGTTCGGCAAAGACATTGAAATCATGATTAAGCAGAAGATGACGTTCGAGGAAGCTATGGAATCCTCCAACTTCACTCTTATGCCAAAACAACGATTAAAGATGGTTAAGGATTCTATTTTTAGTCAGATTGATGCAGTGGGATTTGGGCATGGATGACAAGGCGACAACAACGGAATCAACGGTGGACGAGATTTTGTCGGACATTCTTCGCATCACAAGACAAAAAGTCGATCCGGACGATCCCGTTGTCGTTGCTGCACTTGTACAATCAAAACTTCTCAAACAAACAGGAAAATCAATCTCTCACCAACTTGAAGCAAGCGTTGCTACGAGCACAAAGGCGCTCATGGATCAGTTGCGGAAGGAGCGAATGCTCTCGCCGCTATCAAGGAGAAAGTTTCCTACTTTCGCCGTGGTATTGCTCTCAATTTTCATTGGTATCATGTGTGGCCTATCAATAAGTCGAGCAACAAAAACTCGAGAAGAGGAGGGGATCGAAGCAGCAGGCAAGGATTTTCTTCTGATTATACCTCGGCTTGACAAGGAAACCAGAGGCAGAATCGAACGCGAGATTGAGAAAGTTAAGCGAGAGATTGAAAAACCGCGAGGTGCATTATGAAAGATATATTTATCACGTTTATTTCGACACTCACATTCCTTGGTTGCTCAAGTGGCAGTAGCTCAAGCAACAGAGGAAGTACTAAAGACCCGGCCCGAAGTGGTGATGAATCAAACGTCTCCTGCCTGAAGACGCAGACGCCATTTGATCGAAAATGCTGGCATTCGCTCGATGTGGATGACCATGGTATTCGTTTGCGTCAGCTGGATACCGAAGAGGTTCGGTGGCTTTACAAGGTTGGAGAGAGCAATATTGGTAAGTTTTTTTTCGATTTGAAAGCTCCCGGCGAAAACGTTTTTCGTCGCGGCACTGTCGTTTTTTGCAACTGGCCTATGAACTTTCCAACAGAAGCTGAGGTCTTAGAGGCGCATTGCGAGAAAAAAATCGATACTAATGGCCAGTATTGTGCGTAGTCAGAATATTTGACGTGGAAATAACCGTTTTTGATTCAAATTCTTTGTCGGCATAGCCTCGAAGCCCGCCAATTTGCATGACTCCAATGAGCCCTTTTGATATAGGACGACCCTCCCGTGGGCTGCACGAACAGACACCACGAGAAATCCTTACGCATACTAGGAATAGGAGTCGCTTCATTATCGATATCTCAACTGCCTTTGGCGATGCAAGGTTTTTCGCCTTTGCCATGAGCCTTGACGAACAATTTGCACAACAACTCAAAGCAAAAGGGTGCTCTCTTTGCAAAGGGCCCTTGAACTGTGCGCGATATCAAAGGAAAAGTCGTTCTCCTTTTGAAACGATGCTACCCGAGGGTTGGAATACATTTTATGGGCTTTGTTGCTCGAAAGAGGGATGTCGCCGCAGGGTCCGCCCCCGTTCGATTCGCTATGGGGGCCGCAGCCCCCATAGCTCTGGAGTTCTTTTGCTTTGCCAGCTTCTTCGAACTGGAGGCGCATTGAGAGCTGTAGGGGCGCTTTGTAAGCAACTTCGTGTCTCCGAGAGAACAGTACGTCGGTGGCTCCGATTCTGGAAAGTAGTATGCAGGCGATCAAAGTGGTGGCGCGAGTTGGGAGGCCGTTTTGCGATGTCGGGAGCCTCTGTCATCCAACTTTTTGAATGCTTGAACCCCAGGCATCCCTTGCATCTTGTGTGTGAAATCATTGCAAAAGAAAGTTCAAATTTATGGACTGAAATCAAAATAAATGTCGGCGATCGCATTCACGCAAAAGACGCCTGATGCAAATTCTTTGACGGTTTCATAGATGGGGTGGGTCCCAGTTTATCCACTTTTATGAAGGAATCGTCGTGAATCTGAAGAAGAAAAAAGCTCTAGCCTATGAGCGTGGACTGTTTCGCTACGTTATTTTACAGCCGATACTCACCAGTCCGCCGGTACCCGGCGAGCTGGCATTGCGCCTTCGTGAAATTTCCAGCAAAAGTCATATTCAGCCGTGGGATCATCGCTCCATAAAGGTCTCAATTCGTACTTTAGAAAGATGGTATGCAGAATGTAAAAATGCCACCCTTCCAACAGAAGTTTTGCAACCAAAGTTGCGATCAGATCGGCAAAAAACACGAGTTGTTTTAGACGTTCATAAAAAATGGCTGTCCGAATTCAACCAAAAGTATCCTTCGTGGTCGGTACAACTGCTCTATGATAATATGAAGGCTGCAAATATAGGTGAAACAAATCCATCCTACTCCAGTATTCTTCGATACTTTAAGGCTCAAGGATTTTTAACGAGATCGACACGTTCAAAAAATCGCAACGTTAAAGACATCCGCAGTTATGAAGTCGAATATGTGGGTCAGTTGTGGCACATGGATTTTCACATGGGCTCAAGAATGGTTTTAACTGAGTCAGGAGAATTTAAACAGCCAATTTGTATGGCTATAATCGACGATAAGTCAAGACTTGTTTGCCATGCTCAATGGTTTCTCAACGAAACGGCAGAAGTATTGGTTCATGGACTTTGTCAGGCGATTGCAAAAAGGGGCATGCCTGCAACTTTTTATACCGACAATGGCTCCGCTATGAAGGCACACGAACTCCTCACTGGACTCGAACTATTATCCATTAAAAAAGAGAGCACTTTGCCATATGCCGCTTATCAAAATGGAAAACAAGAGAGTTTTTGGAAGCCACTAGAAGGGCGCTTGATGAAAATGCTTCCAAGAGAAAAGCGAATCACGCTTGAAATTCTCAACACCGTGACTCAAGCTTGGGTTGAGCAAGATTACCACATGAATATACATTCAGAGACAAAGGAAACTCCACTTTTTCGCTTCTTTAAAGAAAAGGATGTTCTGAGGCAGAGTCCAACTTTCAAGGATCTGAAAGCAAGTTTTAGAATGAGGACAAAGAGAACAATTCGAAAAACGGATGGCACCATCACACTTGACGGTATTCGATTCGAATTACCTCGCTGTTACTGTCATCTGGACGAAGTCATATTACGCTATGCTCGCTGGGATCTCGGTGAGGCTGAAGTTCTTTGCCCTGACACTTTGAAACCCCTAAGCACAATATATCCTCTAAATAAACTTGCGAATAGCTTGGGATATCGCGATACAGATCCCACTAAACTTGCACGACTGATTCCAGAAACAGATTCTGAATCAGAGGATATTCTCTCGTTATCTACCGACACACTTCCACCCTTGCTTGCAAGATTATTGCAGCAACATGCCCAAGAAAACCGACTCGGCGGTCATATTCCTCTTGCAAATGAAGGCACAAATCAATGATCAATCGTAGGCAAATTCATGCTCTTTACGGACTTAAATGGAATCCATTTCTTCCTGAAATCCCTCCTGAAGCACTCATTAAAGACGAGTCTACCCAAAGATTCTGCTGGCGTGTCGAACAAGTTGTGATGGATGGAGGTTTTGCGCTCGTGACAGGCGAACCTGGCACCGGAAAATCTGTCACTATGCGCCAGCTTCAAGCTCACCTTAGAAATCTTCCAGAGCTTGCCGTTCGAATTATTACACGTCCCCAAAGCCACATTCGCGACTTTTATCGAGAACTTGCTGAACTCTTCGATGTTCCGATTCGTCAAAGCAATCGCTATGGTAGTTATGCGTCCTTGCGAAACCATTGGTCTTCTCATATCAAAGCAAGCATGTTCAGGCCCGTACTTCTCATCGATGAAGCGCAAGAGGCACATGAAGATGTTCTTAATGAACTTCGCCTTCTTGCCTCCGTTGATCTTGATGCAAAAAATATTCTTGCCGTCGTTCTCGCTGGGGATTCGAGACTTCCTGAAAAATTGCGACAAAGCACTTTGTTGCCACTTGAAAGTCGAATTCGCATTCGACATCATCTCGACAAAAGGCCCCAGCAGGAACTTGCAGGAATTCTATCTGAGGCAATTACACAAGCAGGCTCCCCAGAGTTGCTCACCGAAACCTTGATTCGCACACTCGCAGATCACGCCATGGGTAATCTGCGTGCCATGATGATTATGTGCAATGAACTTCTGGCCGCTGCTGCTGAACGAGACATTCGACAACTCGACGAAACTTTATTTTTCGAAGTCTTTTCATCCGCCTTCAAAAAAAAGCGCTCAGGGAAATAATCAAAGCGGGGCTCGCGCCCCGCCAAATAATTCGCTTATGTCACCGTCAAATAATGTGAATACTCACAAGTATACTGTAGAGAATCCCGATGGAATTATTACGCTGACCTATGAAGCAGCATCCTCGTTAATAAAACCGCAAAATCGAAGATTGGTACGCATTTCTTTTAGCCCGCGATGATTTAGAAATACTGGATGATTTAAAACAATGGCAGTGTAACACGGCAAACGGATACTTCTGTACCGTCTTCTTCAATATAAACAATTTCTTTACCATTTTCTCTGACAGCAAAGATCATTTCTTCCTGAATCTCTCTCCCTTGTTTGAAAACTTGCAAGCTTTTTGCAACTTCAGGAAAGCAGATAATCCCACAGTCAACAAATTCTATCCGTGATTTTGGATCACGTTTTAAAACTTCCTGGACGGCTTGATCAAACTTGAGCAGCAAAATCCCCCTCCTCGATCTCACGAGTTGTTGACTTAATTTAAACAAAAATATTCTAAATCGCAATAGACTTTGACGCCTCAATCTAAAGTGTCCACGAAAAAAAATTTCCCTTTAATATTTTATTTTCGAGCACAAAAATTTCTATTTTATAAAGACAATCACGCGATAAAAATTTAAAAATCATCTTAATATTTATCAAAACCGCATAAAAATGTCTTTCGACTTCAACTTTCTTTTCTGATACAGTTAAAAAGATATCCTTTCTTCCTGCGGAGGTAAAAAATGGATCACAAATCACTCTCTCTGCTTTTGTGCAGGTTCGATGAGCCAAATTTGCGTTGTGCTTTAACAACTGTTTATCGTGCATTGCTTAGAAGTGAAAGAAAATATCATTCCTTTCGAGATTTTCAGTCGCACTTGAAGGAGTGTGGGATAGGCATTTCACTGACTGCTTGCCGAAAATCTTTTTCCGCTTTCCGAGAAGACTTTCCAGAAAGGTTTTATTCTTTAGCTCAAGTCAAAGTCGAGACTTGCGTCACACAAGGTTTTTTTTCTGAAAAAGGCTGAAATAAATCATTTTAAAGTGTGACAATGCGGAATCGAAGATTCCATACCTCAAACACTCAGGTTTCAAGGTGCTCGATTCCTTTAAGAAATTATTGATCTGTTTTTGCTGATGCAGCGGCCTTGCGATGGTAATAAAAACTTCGTTCAGACATTTTTGTTACTCGAGTAAATTCTTTAGCCTGTTCCACCACAGACATGGAAGAATTTTGAAGCTGCCTGACGATATCCTCAGGCGAGGTTTTGGGAAGAATTTTCTCTAAAAGTGACTGCCAAATTTCTGGTTTGAGCTTGGCTATTTCATAGCCTTTGCGCAGCGTACGAATGTTGATCTCTGATGAGTTGTACCGGCTCAGATTTTTAACCAAGTAACTAGACACGCTTGCTGCCAATGAGATGTCGTCAAAATATTTCTCTGAATTTGCAGCCTCGGTCAGAAGTGCTGCAAGTTCTTTATCATTCAGATCCACCTTCAAATGCATCGCTCTTTGCAAAAAAGCGCGGGTCTCTTCCCCACGTGGAATATGATTTGCAATCAAAATGATTTTTCCAAGAAATGCGAATTCTTCAACAGATTTTAGGGTTGTTGTGCTTCCCCAGCGCACCCGGCGTTCTCCCCCATGGCCAGCACTGGCCCAAGTGGCTCCCTTCAAAATTGCCATCGAGACGTCGTTGGTAAACAAACCTGCGCAGTCATCGAGAATCAGTACTTCGCCCAATGTGGCCGTTGCCAGAGTATTGTAGAGATGCAGTGGTGTAGAGTAACTGCCGACAGACCGATATTTTGCTCCCATGACCTGCAAAGCTGCTTCGATTGTGCTGCTCTTGCCAAGACCAGGGGCGCTTTCAATGGCGAGCACATGAACTTCATCGCTCAGGATAAGAACATCAAGGAGTTCGCGGATGGCTTCAAAATGGTTCAAATGGGTCCCCTACAGGTTGCACTGCAAATTGCAGTAGCGGCTATGGCATGCGTGCTCCAAAAATTCAACATGAGGTTTGGATTTGCGATTGGCTTCTGAGCATTCAGATTCTGGTTCACATTAAGGCGGGCAATCTTCACATCTGATAATGGCTCTTATCAAAAGTCATTTTAATTATTGCTAAATAATGAATTAAAAAGGTATTTTTACTGTGACAAGAGCAACCGCTTGATTTTGATAAGCTAGAAAATGGGAATTGCAACTCATCAAAAAGTACTATTTCAGAATGGGTCGTCGCCATCAATGCTCGATACCACGCGTTGCAACAATTTTCATGACACCTACCGGGTAAGATTGGCAAGAATACCCAGGAGGGGCCAATCTGCCACGGCTAAGTCGAACAAGGCTGAAACCCCATTAAAAACTCGCACCAGTTAAGGAAAAATGTCGCGCAATTTAATCGGATTTTCTGATAGGCATTTAACTATCCAGTCATTCTCAAAAAGTTGAACTCGCGTTCCTTCAAGAGCTAGAAGAATCGCCTTTTCAGAGAATTTTCCGTTGGTCACGACGACAAGTTCAAATTTCTTTTTATATCGAGCCTCGTAATTGGTATGGGCCCCTCTGACTTCCAAAATTCCTGCTGTATGCTGCGGAATATTTGCTTGAGTATGTTTTACCTGAATTAGAAAATTCTTGTTTTCCGAAAATGCAACGACGTCTGCACCGCCATCTCCTGGACCACCTATAACTTTGGAGTCATAGCCTTGTGACTTATAAATTGCACAAATAAGATGTTCGAATGCCTTATCGTCGAGACCTTTGATCTTTTCCAAAGTGAGAAAGGAATTCTTTCCCTCTTGATGTGACTTTTCTAAAATGCTGAAGGTGTTTTCGCTGGCTGATACTTCTCCAAATGACACAGTAAAATCGTCCATTACATTGCGTTTTGATCTTAAGATTTCCGCAAGATGCTCTTCAGCGCTGGGTATACTCGCGTCCCCAGAAACAGTGGTCGGATAGTAAACGTGGACTTCGCGCTTTTGCCCAATCCTGTAGGCACGAGCTGTGGCTTGGTTTTCCAGGGCGGGGTTCCATTCCCGCGTGTAATGAATGACGTGATTTGCTTCCGTAATGTTGAGACCAGCGCCTCCAGAACGCGGTGAGATCACTATGACCTGAAGTCCCGCTGCGTCCTTAAATCGCTGGAGCATCTTAGAGCGTTCAGAGAAGGAACTGTTTCCGTTGAAAACCTCGACTTCCATCTTTCTACCTTTTTCCACTCGCTGCCAGTTCGCAATGAGATAGGCAAGGCTTGATTGGAGCTGGATGGTGTTTGCAAAAACTATTACTTTTTTTCCGCACGACTCCAGGTCTGAGTCAATTTGTTGTAAAATGTGAAAAGTGATTTCCAGTTTAGGACAGATTTCAAATAGTTTCTCGCGATTTTCCCATGTCGCTTCCATAGGTAGTGCTAACCATGGACTTGAGCAAATCTCCATGAGCATTCGGATGGTCGCAAGCCTGTGTCCATTAGACACCGCATTGTATATTCCCATTTGATCGCTATACATATTTTTTTGCGAATCTGACATCCGGACTGAATGAACATTTGAAACTGACCCGTCGGTATTTGCAATGGAGTCGTAGTGATAAATCTTGGGCATTTCGTTTGTATTGCGAAACACCTCTTCCTTTGTTCGGCGCAACCAAACCGGTTGCAACGCGGCTTCAAGCTCACCTCGAAGTGCAGCGCGACGATCTGAGCCTGGTTCTGTCTTTTGAATTGCTTCAATGAAGCGGCTACGAAATGCTACCTGGGATCCGAGATGTCCAGGTCGGACAAAATCCATGATGCTCCACAGATCCATCAGCGAATTTTCAATCGGCGTGCCGCTCATGGCAACATAAAACTCTGCGTTAAGTGCCTTGGCTGCGTCAGACTGCAGGACGCCTACATTTTTAATCTTTTGAGCCTCATCGAGTATCACCACCGCAAATTTAAGAGATGCGAGCACAATGCTATTCAAACGCAGGGCTTCATACGTGCAAAAAATCACTTTTCCTCTGGCCCATTCTTGGATGCAGCTCAGCTGATTCTTCAAACTTTGACTGATTGCGCATAGGTGAAAGGCCTTACCTTCAGCCCCCATTTCTTCATTGACTTTCCCTGCCTCCACAGCGAGAAGCCTACTGTCAATTTTATATGGGCAATCTTTGAAATCCGCGAATGAAGCAAAATCATCTGTCAGAAAAGCTTTTATGGCGTCGGTCTTCCACGCATCATTGATCAGACTAGCTGGGGCCACGATGAGAATTGGAAGCTTATCTTCATCTAATTTCAGCGTGCGAGTAGCCATCGCAAGAACCTGAATTGTTTTTCCAAGCCCCATATCATCTGCTAAGAATGCTCCTTTATGCTGACGATTTTTCAAGTCGAGGTCTGACTTATGATCTTGAAGCCAACAGAGCCAAGAGTATCCTATTTCCTGGTGATGATGCAGTGAAATTCCGGACTTAAAGTGAATGAGCCCTTCTTGCTCAGAAATTTTACGGTTTGACCAATGCCAGTTGGGTGCACTGCCACAGTCAGAATTCACTTCTTCAAGGACTGGAGCTACGTGCATCTGCTCACTGTGTTTCTCGTCAGGTGGGAGTGCGTTTTTTAGCGAAACGAGCGGGATAGATTTTTCATCACCGGAGGCGGAAGTCCAAAGTACTAAATGCGCGCCATTGGATTGAGCGTGCTTAATTTTTTCTCGTGCTGCCTCAAATTCTTCTGGGTTCAGGTGTGGTGTATTCTTGATTTCAATTACCCTGCAAACATTGAGCAGCTCTGTGAGACTGAACTCTGACTTGAGTTCTGGAACTGGCACGAGCCGCTCGAATGATACGGGCAAAGGGGTGTAGTTGAACCCTGGAGCCAATTTTGAATTTGAGAATTGTGCGACCTCATCGGTCTTAAACTGAAGACAAGCACGATGTAGGAACTCGTATTCTAAAGGGGTAGCTGTAGTATCAAGGTGCAGAACAGCGCCCAATGAATTGCGAATGAGAAGCGAGTTTTCCTCAAAACCGGCACTCCAAGCCTGCCCTGACTCACCTCGATCGCCGTTTGAAGTTTGCTTTCCTATTAAAAATCCAACCACTCGAGACGAGAAAGTGTCTTCCAAGGGCACTCGTGGGGGGCTTGAGAAGTAGTCCCCTGGAGAAGCAACACAATCTGCAAGCTCGGTTCCACCAACTCGATTCAGTCTCTTTATCGTCTGATATTCCTCCCACGCACGCTGACTGAAGACAACTCGCGTACGGCCTCCGTCGGAGTTTCGTCGTATGTTGATGTGGGCTGGGAGAGACTCGTCTGTATTCCGGGCTAAAATATTCTGAAAATCAAAGTCAAGTTCATGCTCAGGCCAGGGCAACACGGGAGCCAAAACTGGCTGATTGAGGATGTCGTGCCCGACAACGTATGGAAGGGCCTCAAGAAATACTAAATTGTTTGCTGCAACGAAGGTATCTAGCTGCGCGCCAGCTTGATTGGCAATAGTTCTAATCTCCGAGTACTCTCTTTTCTGCAGAATCGCATTTGTTTGATAGGTTTCCATTGTCCTGAGAGCATCGTGCTTTCGAATTCTCTCAATGAGAGAATGGATGACTGGAGTCACCAAAAGATTAACTCCGTCGCTCAAATAGCTGTGACCGGTGATCGGAGTAAGCTTCAGTTCATTCCTAAACTTGTCATAAATTTCGAGTTTCATCCGAAATTGAGGGTGGTTAAAATTTTCGATCGCCGATATTCTTGGAAATACAATTGTATATTCTGGGATGCCGAGAACTTTAAGGTCTTCAACCGAAGCAGCAAAATCGATGTTGCTAGACCCAAATCTTACAAGATAGATAACGTCGTATGAAAGAAAAACAGTTTTTTCGCTTATTACAAAGCAAGAATAATTTTCGACTTGGCCATGCAATGAGGATTCATCAGGAATTACATTTGGAAATTGAAATTTTCCAGGAAAGCTCTTCTCGAATCGAAACAGCGCCTGATCAATTTTTACCTCAGCCTTTCTGACGGTATCCAGATCTTCAATTGACTTTGAAGCATCATTTCTCTCGAAGGTCACCTCGTAGCCTAACAAAAGAGGCCGCGATTTAAGTGCGAATGGAACTGCAGTGTGGGCCTTTTCATTCATGACTTTTTACCTCTCAATCGCATCAAGTAACCGGCTCAAAACACTTTGCCAGGAGCCTACATGACGAATTTGACCCGGAATGTTTGTCGTTGTTAGGCCTGGGTAGTGTTGTCCAAAAGAGGGGTCTCTCCAGGTATCCGAATCTTTTATGTGGAGTTCGAAGTCACGAGCCTTGTAAAGAAACGCGGCGTTTCCTGAGGGCGCGAATTCACAGATGACGTACTCGCCTATTCCAAAAGCTACCCCCACCTTAGCGTTCCCTTTTTTGAAGGTGCGCGGTATCACGAATGAACACAATTCAAGTTTTGTCCGCCAGAACGATGCACGGTCTGCTTCAACTGCCTGAAGCTCATTTAGGACCTCATTTATCTCGAGCGCAGCTTTCAAGACGAGTTTTATAGCTGGTCTGCTTTCAAGGACACTTCGACGTGAGGGAGCTTGACTGAGAATCCATTTGACGAAAATGCCGACTGGTTTCATGCTTGATAGAACATCTGTCTTCCAGGTCGGTTTACCATTCAAATAAATCGCGAGAAGTCGGTCTAAATGCCCAGAAGCTACGAGCTCGTCTTCTAAGTTTGAAAACAGAAAATCAGGAAGCTCTCTAGCTGATCGATCAAGAAAAACCTCAACTTTCTCCAAGCGACACAGAGCCTCGATGATTTTTATCTGGCCACTTGAGAAGCCTTGCAGCGAGGGATTAGTCCGCAGAGCCTTAATGGCGGAGATAGGGTCACTACTGACTTGAATTGCACCAGCAAATCCTAGATGAGTGAATTTCTCCGTACGATTTTTCCACATCCGCAAGCTTTGGGGGAAGCTTGTTGGGTCATTTAAGAATCGCTCATCAACAGAGAGAAGGATTGAGATCGACTCTTCGGGCAGAAGAGTCGATGTTAATTTCTGAACGATTTTTTTAAAATATGCCTCGTCTAACCCTTGGCTGAAAAGCGTTTCGAACGACTTGACAAATTGTATTGGAATGAGGTTTGCGCTTATTAACCCAATAGATCGTTCTGCGTTGGTGAGTGGTTCCATGTTGGCAAGCTTTTCCAAAAAGCGATGCCACTTCTTCACGGGGGTTCCAACCATCGGATCTATTTGATAGTCGCGCATATTTTCTTCAACTGCGCGAAGCTTAACTGGGTATGGAAATGAGATTTGAGGGAAACGCTTGTCGCTCACAGAGGTTTCCCTTTGGACATTTCTTCCATTGCTGCAAAGTCTTGCTTGATGAGGCAACGAAAGACAATGCGCTTACTGTGCTCAAAGTTTTCCTTTCCGTCCTTATGGGTGATTGGTTCTGAAAAGCTTCGCCCAGTCGCCGTTAGTTTTTGGTTTCTCCATAGCTCAAAACTCATCCAGTCACTTTTGATGGACGCAAATTTTGAGAAATGAGCCTTTTGAACATCTCGCAAGATAAACTTCGAAGCGCTAAATGCACGGCGCTGACTCAAATCAAGATTGTCAAGAAATGAATTCTCAGTGGAACTTATCGGTCGGCTGTTTGTATGGCCCTCGATTATCAAATTTTGCAAGTTCACTCTCACAAGCTTGTCTTCATAAAGCTTCGAAAGCCACAGAATGGCAAACTGTTTCAAACAGACTTGTGCTTCGCCTGAGAGATTTGCTTCACCATCCCGAAACCATCCTTGCCCATTGCGCCCAAATGTTGCGCTTACGGAAGTATTTGTCTCATCAATAGTCCAAATTACTTCGCGACATTCGCCAAACTTTTGAATCTCTTCTCTAATTGCTTTGAGAATGAGCCCAGCCGAGGCCTTTGTCTTCACTAAAGTACCTAAGGCTTCCTGACCTGGATTCACGTGTTCTGTAGCTTTTGACAACATGCTTTTGGATTTTTCAACGCTTTCACTCAGATCCTGATGGATAGCAAGCGTGGCAAGGAGTAGAAAAATAAAAGCAAACGTAACAGTCGTCATGAGGTCCGAGTAAGAGATCCAGACGTAAGAGTCATCTCTTTTGTTGTCTGCCACTTGAGTTCCCTTAACGTTTCTATTGTTTTGCTTGATCAAGTTTTTCAATAAAGTCGTTCATTACAATGTTCAAGTTCCCAAGTCCGCCATCAAGTTTTTCGACCGCGCCTGCCAGTGCCCCATCGAAACTTTTAAGGCTATTAGAAAGCGACATATTTTGCTGTGCATGGTAAGTTGTCACGTTTTCCGAAAAACTACGATTGGCCAAATCAAATGCATCAATTGACGCTTTAAATTTTGACTGCATATCGGTCTGAAGTCCTATTAATTCCTTGACGCTCGAAAAAGCCGAGCCGGAAATTTCTCCAAGCAACTGTGAAGTTGATGCTTGGCTTTCAACAGCTGATTTAATTGACCCTGCAACTTCAGTGAGCTTGTCGGAAGATTCATTTAAATGTGACGACGCTGCGCTAAAATACTCTCCAGTAGTGAGTACTTTTTCGCTTGCAACTTTCAAATAATCAACCACTCTGTTGAGGTTTTCGCCGACTTGTGCTTGGGTTTCCTGCATCTCAGTAATTCCAGTAGAGAAAGCCTTTTGAACCTCAACAAATTCCAAAAGCGATTGGGCGAGCATTCCAAATCCTTTGGCCACGCCTTCTTTGAGTCCCTCATCAATTTTAAGGCTGGCCGTAGCGGTGAGCTCCCGAGAAATCATTTGTACTTCAAAGGTACTGCCGAGAGATGATGCCCTCAGCTTTTGAGGAGGCGTATTGATGAAAAAAGAGATTTTAGAATTCTCCAAGAGTTTACAGGATTGGAAG
>JBIIEI010000018.1:0-61440 GCA_044237915.1 Silvanigrellaceae bacterium
GGGCTTTATTGCTCAGGGGGATTTTTTTTATCAAAATGTTCTCACCAGATGTTGTGTTCGAAGTACTAAAATTATCGCCTGAAAAGGGCTTTCAAAGGTCGGTGAAGAGATAAAGCGGTGATGGGGTCAAAGAGGAATGAGAAAAGAATTCGTAATATTCGTGCTGTTCTTTTTCTTCATTTGAAATGTATCCCAGAAAATGAGGAGCCCAATTTGAGACCGGCACTCGAGTGCTTTGATGGCTTCGAAAATCTCACTTTCACTATGTATCCGTTCCTGAATTCTCATCCAAAGGTATTCACAGAGATCTGTCATGTTCGAAAAAACAGATTCTGATTCAAGTAAAATACCATCAATGAGTGAACGAGTGATGATCGTAAATCGGTTTAAATTATCATTGAATGAATAAGAGATATTCAATTTTTTTCCCTACCGCATTGAGGCTGAATATTTGAAAAGTTTTTGGCAAGCTTGAGACGGAACACGGATAAAGTTGAAATTAATCCAACCAGATGTGAGACATTACTTTAACCAAAGTGATTGTCAATGTATGAAGGACTTTACAAAGTGCTGAATTATCACTGAAATTCAAGGCTTGTTTGTAAAAAATAAATCATGACTTAAAATTTATTAAAACTATTTAATGTAAAGACCCCTCTCACTTGCCCAAGCGTCAATACAGACTCCTTGGAGTTGAGCAACAGTTTGACTGTGTAACTCTTTTTCTTTAACATTCTCAATAGATAGTCTTTCTTGCGAAACAAAATGAGATGAACTTCCCGTCCTAAAAGAAATTACCTCTCAAAGCCATGGAGTTCGATGATGACACCTGAATTTCCAACTGCTGAAGGTTCAAACATGATGCCGCTGAATTGGAATGGTCGCCAAGCAGGAGATGTTGCACTTCCCAGCGACTCCTTTTCAGGCACTCACGTGCAGCCAAAGGAAAGTCGGCAAGCACCCTCGTTCGAGACCTTTTTTGGGTTCTTTTTAGCAATTTTCGCAGCATTGTTAGCCATCAATGACCTAGGCGGCGGAAAGTATGGTGACGACGAAATCAAGCTTACAAATGAACGATCGGGGGTCTACCTTTGGTATCAATCCAAAGGCATTAAAGAAAGCATCACGGAAGGCCAGAAAAACCTGTTAGAAACTCTATCCGTAGCTGGAGTCATTGAAGGACAAAAGGCTGAAATGATCTCTTCGCTCATGAGTAGTTTAACGACTGAAATTTCCCGATATTCGAAAGAAAAAAAAGAAATCCTATTAGGTTCACAAGCGATTAAAAAAGAAGACTGGGTTCAGGATGTAGATGGAGTGCTTGGTAAAGTTGTGGGTGCGAAAGAACTTGAAGGGAAAATAAAAGTACTAGGAGATGCAGGCGAGCGTTTCGATCTTGCAAATCTGTTTTTACAGCTCAGTATGGTCATGGGAGCAATTGGCATACTTGTGAAAGAACACCGCCTCAAGTGGGTGTTCTTAACTCTACTTTTCATGATGGGATGTATTGGAACAGTCTTTTCTTTTCTCGCCTATCGAATAGCTTGGACGGTCTGAACAAGAAGGATGGGTTTTTGACCTGAAGCATTAATCTTTTGTTTTAAGCAGAGCTTCGTTCTCTTTTATGAAATTTCGAATTTCTTCCGATTTATCTAATAACTTAGTCCATTGTTCCTTATATAAGGTGACGGGGAAACGCCCCAATCCGTAAACAGACAAACCTCCTTTTTCACTGACTTTAAGCGTAAAGCGAGGAGGTTCACGTTTCGTAGTCGACTTCTTCAATTGTTCATTTTCTGCTTTTAACCTAACAAGCTCTGCTTTCAAGTTTTCTGAATCTTCAGACATCCATCACCTCTATTTTCGAAGTTGCTGCAGGCGCGAAAAGGATTTTTTCTAACGGTGAAAATCTTCAGGCCGTTAAGTTTTCCTGTTCAAGCTTAACTGACTTGGCTTTCCATTTGCAACTTGAGTGAAGGGGCACTTTTTTGGGGAAGGAGTGCTTCGAATGCGAAGGTGAGCAGTGCACGATCAAGAAAATCGAAGATCAGAAGAGGAAGTATCATTACGATAGCATCGGATTCGACCCTGCGATGCATTGCGTTCAAGGGAGCGTCTCGCAGGCTCCTGAATCACTTTTTTGATATGAACAGGTGAACCATTGAGACTCAGACACTTCAGTTTTTCCATGGCCTCGTGTGCCTCTTTTTCGGTCGTCATCTTAATGAATCCATAGCCCTTCGAAAGACCCGTTTCCCGATCTGTGATGATCTTGATTGCACCAATATGGCCTGTTGCTTTTAAGATGTTCGCAAGCTCAGGAGGGGTCATGGAGTATGGGAGATTACCAATGTAAAAAATGTTGCTCATGCTGCTTGAGTCCTCAACTGTAAACCGAAACTGAGCAGAATCCCTATCCTCTGCACAGTGCCTCGTGGCGAGTCGGATTTGTTCTCGATTGGAATGTAGCAGAGCAAACTTTGCACAAAGGTTACGAGACGATTAAAAAAAAGTAACCCTGTTACTTAACCAGCTGAGTTTGGACAAGTGAGTCAGTGAACAGCCGACTGAAAATAGAGTTTATGAATCCCTTCAAGATCTCCCTTTGAAAGGCCACGCCTTTGCCCTGAGATTCTTTCGCCGTCCCAGCGAGATATTGTTGGTTTTCCATTGCGAGAGAAAGAATACGAACCATAGTGCATTATCGATTCATAATCGTAGTTTCCTAGGTTTCTATTGCTGGAACCTGATGAGAATGTCTTGAAATTAGACTCTTTACCGGGAAGAATGTTTTCCCAGTTGATATCAACATAGCGAGAGCGATCTGAGCGCGTCTGTTCATGCCAGAGTCCGACGGCATGACCAATTTCATGGATAATATTACCAACTGTGCAGCTTGAGGAAAGGTAGACAAATTGCCGACCACCCTGCATGCCAATGTTTGAAGAGCATCCCTGTCCTGAGGAAAAATTGATATAATTGGACTCATTGTTTCTGCTTTTAAAGCGCAATTTTGTGATTGATTCCCAATGCGCAATTGCTTCTTGCACGCGCTCTGGGTTTTTGATGTTTCCAATGGAGTAAGGTATAATTCCGTTGGGCCAAAGCGTACTTTTATTTATTTTTGCCGCTGACAATATTCCGATCTCTTCGTCTGCCTCGAAGTCGGGTGGTATAAAATTACCGAGCAGAATGTCACCTTCAAAAATTGCCTGATTATCATGAACAATATATTCAATGTTTTCCTCTCCCCACGAAAATGAAAGAGAATTTTGCACAGGTAGAATTGTAGTCTCGATATGTTGGGCGCATCCCAGATGTGTTTCGGGGCATAAGGAGCTTAATTTTTCATCATCCTCTGAATTGATGTTCAAATAATCAATGATGTTCTGAAACTGCTGTCCATGTTCCTGGAGCACTTCAGCGTGAACGTGGAAGGGGCTCAGCAAAAAAATCCCAAGTAAAAGTGACTTCGTCATGGTGTACGACTTCAGGGTGCTTCGATACGTCATTTATTCCCATCCATTATTAAGGAATGGCCCTGCAAAAAATATGCAACGCAGGCCAAACGCAAATTAATTTTTCTCTCTTTGCAAAGGGATTACTGATATGTTTGGCAGAATTTAATGCAGGATGCAAATGTCGGAGGTGGTAATTTAATTTATTCAGGAATATTCAAGAGTAGACCAAAGGTATGAAATATATATCGTAAAGGGAATTAAACAATTGATTGTAAATAAAAGGTAACATGCGAAAGAGTAATTGATAAAACCTAAAAAAACTTTAAACGCCCGGTTTAAAAATTTCGAGATTAATGGGGTTTCTGAAAGAGAACCTAAGTCAGTTCAAGGAAAGTTTATAAATTTTTTCAATTTCCGAGTACTCGCCACTAAAACGAGGATATTCGCGAATTGCTAGAAAGTCTGGTCTCTCAAAATTTGCCCATTCTCCGCCTATAATGTCGCCCGCTTCATTCAGTTCTAGGATGTATCTATAGGTGATTTTTTTGACTCGATTCCTGTTTGTACCTACGACAGCATCCCATGTGGGTGCAATGATTGTGCCCGTTCTTATTTCAGTTTCAACGACGGCTTCTTTTGTTGTGCCTTGAGCAGCACGAGGAGACGGAGACTGAAATTCAATGATTTTTGTCTGATATCTGTAAACCGGATAGTTCCAAACTTGTTGATCTCGAGTTCGATCAATGACAAAAGATTTTTTTAATCTTCCAATTTGATTTGCCAAAATAATATGAAATGCACCTGCGTTGGAATCGCGGCATTCAATATCCATTGGAATTGGTCCCGAAGGGTCAATCACTTTGTTACAGCGTTGGCCGAGCATTCGTAACTTTGAGTTGTAAGCCTGTGCAAAGGTAAGGAGAGCTTTAATGTCGGAAGAGCCAAAAGGTATATTAATTCCTTGAGCATTTCTTAAAGTGACAGATTTGGGTTCTTTAAAATTGATCGCCGCAGACGCCCAACCGTGGCAAAGTCCAGCCCAGTCTTGCATCTCGCGCTTGAATTTATTTCTTTGCGATATTACCGTGGGGTATTCGTATCGACCGCGATAAATATCATATTTTTCTGCCGGTGAAAGCTTTGAAATAGAATCGCTGGACATCGTTTTAAGTTTTTCAAGTGTAGGCGGTGTGTATCCAAAGGGATCTGTGGCATCATCGCGCCAGCGATAGGATATTCCACCTTGATTCGCACGCCAATAGGAGTCAGCCCACGGAGTTTGGCCTGTATAGCCCTTGAGAGGAAGACTCTCAAGACGCACAATATAGTCATTTATTAACTGAGCTGGTGAGTTTGGTTCATTCCAGGCTTCTTGCTCCTGTGACAAATTCATGGAATTGGATTTTCCACAGGAAGTGAGGAATAGCAACCCCATCGTTGGCAGATAGGTTTTTAAAGATCTAAAAATTTTCATGACGATCATCCTTTTTTTGAATGAATTGCCTTCCATGCGCTTGATTTCTAAATATACCGGTATATTGGATGCTATTAATGGTCAAATCATCGTGCTGAAAAAGTAGGATAATGGCATAAATGAATGACTAATGTCATTAAGTGTTACTTTGTCTACAAAGGCGGATGGGCTCTTCAATAAGGAAGGGTTTTGCTTTTTTCTTGGGATCTGAAGGAAGAAAGTCTGGGCCTATCTTGGACTCTAGATCCAGTGGTCGACTCCACTTTCGACTGACTTTTTCAATTCCAATGGGATAAATTGTTATTGCCCCATCGGGAGTAATGTGAAATCTGAGAAAATGTTTCCAGTCTGCGATTCCAATGGCTGAAAAACACTCATTGACGTGCAGTCCAATAAGATTAAGGCTTAAAGAAAGGTAACAGCAAAAGATCCAAGATCCTGTTGCCGCACAGATGAGAAAAAAGAGGATGTTGTAAATGATGTCTGTCGCTAATAAGCATGCAGGAGAAGAGAATGCCAGTGCGTCTGCCAATGGCTGCTGAAATGCGCAATAAAGAGAAAAAAGAATGCTGAGGGCAAACATGTGAAGAAGCCAATGGATCGTTCCCGCAAAGAAATTTACGAAAGTCGATTGGAATTGCTTGTAAGTCGATCGACTCAGAAAAGAAAAGGCGATGAGGACTGCAAGCAGTAGACTTGTCGACCAATTTGGAGCGAGAAAATGCGTGAAGTTTCGAATTGCAAAGGTCCAAATGTTTTCAGTGGGGCTCAAATGATGGTTCTTAACAGCCTGAGCTGCAAGGATGTAAAATAAGCCCACGAGAATCAAAAATCCCTTGTCACGTATCGGCATTGCCAATACTCGCAAGCTCAAAAACGATGAGGTGCGGCGACTTGGAAACGAGGACTTTTCGACATATTCAGATGTTTTTCCATCTTTGGAAGTTGAAGTCATGCGTTGGACTGGAGAACGATGTGTGGGGTGAAGAAATGCACCTCCTCCACCCGCAGTGATTTTTTGGATTTTATTTTCATTTTCATGTCTTCTATAGTGATGAAGGTCGCCAGCAACATAAATAGAAATTTTTTTCTGAAGGACATGTTCAAGCATGGCAAGATTACTTTCGGTGCAAGAATCATCTTTGTGGCCATACAAGTGTGCCCAAATCCAGTGAGGCTCGGCAACGCATAAAATGACCTCGTCGTTCTCCTTCATTTCAGAGGCAGCCTTTCGAAAGAAAGTCAGCTGTGGATCGTCAATGTCTGACGAGAGTTGGATGTCCGCTCCAATCAGCCACCATTTGTTTGTGAGGCGAATACAGAAATAGCTTCTTTTTTGTGGAATTTTCCAACCTGCGAACCATTTTCTGGAAATAAAAAGTCGAGAAAATGAGGTCAGGCTATCGTACCAGTCATGGTTTCCGGGCAGTGCGAAAAGGCGAGGGTGCGGTTTGTTACTGAAACGAAATGCAGATTCATAGGGAAATACAAGGCGTTTTTCGTAGTCTTTTCGGCTAGGCGTTGGATAGACTTGGTCACCTCCAAAAATGAGGAAGTTTCCCTTAAAAGTTTCAAAGGACTGACCTGATGGTGAAGTCACGCTGAGAGCTGCTTGAGAGATTTGGTAAGCAATGGAGTACGTCGAATTCCAGCCATCACCGCTGTCGGCGACATAGTCGATCCAGACGCTTTTTCCTTTGAATGCAGAAGAGTAATCAAGGTAACGTGCCTGTTCTTTCTTGGAGACATCAAGAATTCTGCGATCGACATGAGCTCCGATGAGGCTTGAAACGGTCGTTTGTAGGGCTGTGCGAATGAGCTGCTTTGGATTGTACCAATTCACCATGGGGAGGATCTGTTTAGGGTGAATGGCTGCACCGGTTTGTTTCAGCGGCTTTTCAGGGGGTTCTTTTTCAGTTTTATTTGAAGTTTTGACAGACATTTTGCCTCCAAGAAGAGATCATAGTCGACGGAGACCCCTATGGGAAAAGGAGATCCTCCTCTTGCGTCGGAGATGTGGCATGGGGCAGAACACTCTAACCAATGGAATTGTAGAGAAAGGAATTTTGGAAGCGATGTTAGAAGGTGATCAGGAACTCATTAGGATACTCCAGGCCTCTTTGGCTCCAGTTACCGTAATTTCGGGTGCTGGACTTTTACTTTCGTCAATGACTCTGCGCTATGGAAGAACAACAGACCGTATTCGATTGTTACTGAAGGACCTTGTGATCTTAACAGAAGGAGATTTGCGCCGTAAGTTGGTCGTTGAAGAAATTCGCATGCTCTTTGGAAGGGCTCGACTCATTCGAACCGAAATTATTTTGGTTGCAAGTGGGATTCTTTGCGTTGCAATGACAATTTTTTTTCTGTTTGCAAGTTTTGTCTATAAACTCTCCTTAGGACGAGCTGCTCAATTCTGTTTTATTGCAAGTATTTTATTTCTGCTGCTATCAATGGCGTTTTTTATTGGAGATATTTTAGTTTCATTGCGAGCTTTGAAATTTAGCATTAACTCCCATGTTCCGCTCACTGAAATCAAGAAATATCGAAAAACTGATCTTGAAAAGTCTCGTTAAAAGTACACTTTTACAAGGTTGAACATTCAATTTGAGTATTGATTTGGAACTACGGCATAATACACTTGCGATTCCCCCATTTCAGGAGATAGTAGCTAAGAGTCTGTGACGTCAACCACCTGGAGGAGGTGCCGGTTTGAGGCTTGAAGGATTGAAGATTCTTGTTGTTGATGATGCTTCAGACAATCAGGTTCTTGTGAGTCGTTTTCTAAACCTTGCTGGAGCAACTGTAGAAACAGCGAATAACGGCATTGAGGGAATGGAAATGGCCTTAAAGGGTGACTATGATCTCGTATTGATGGATATTCAAATGCCTCAGCTTGATGGATATGGTGCGACTAAAGCACTCAGGCGTAAGGGTTTTGATAAACCTATTATTGCTCTTACTGCACATGCCATGCGTGAAGAGCGAGATCGCTGTTTAATGGCAGGCTGCAACGATCACATTACCAAACCCATCAATAGACTTATTTTGCTCGAACGTATTGCAAGTCATACTTGTAGAAATTCTGTAGTCTCGGATTAAGCACATTTCCATGCATTTGTAGGTGCTTTACTCATACTGAATGATTCACTTCGATTTTTTTCGAGGACCCACCGGCGGTTCTGAAAGTCTGGCCTTTCCTTGCACGTCTTCTCCCAGTCGCATTGACTGAACGGCATCACATTTTTGGTTTTGGGAACATTCTTCACTCAAGAGCTGAGCTTGGGCACAAAGCTCGCCGTGCTTCTCTTGTAATTCATCCCAATTTGCAAATTGTGAAGGCTGTCTGTCTGACCATAGCCGCTTTATTTCGTCCATATAAATGTATTTAACGGAAGAAATGGGGGAATCATAGCCAGAGTCTTGGATATTTTTCGCATTGCATTGGCCTTTTTCTCGCAGCTGGGAGCAGTAAGAAATTTTTGTCCGCTTCAATGTGGAAGTTTCTGGTTCACTTTCATCGACTAAGATGACGCATGCTCCAAAGGGGCCAGGCGAGGTTTTTCCACTGGCATCGAGAACATCTGATTCCTTATGGGGAGAACAGCTGACCATTGAAAGGACGAAAAAAGAAGCCCAAAGCAAGTGTCGTAACATGTTTCGCTCTCCAGTCAGAGAATGGCATCTGCTTTACAACTCAATCAGAGAGTCGACGCAGCCAGATAAGGTTACATCGGCATTTTCTCATGAAAATTGAGGTTTCTTTGTTGTTTCCACGTAAGCTCATCGCTTTGTTAGATTTTATGTGCGAAGAAATCAATCTCATTTTTGATGGAATGAACATTCAAAGATCGGGGGCTTGGTACCTTTTCGCATTCGATGATAAAGATGGGCAAATTGTTGGAGAGAAGTCCTCTTCCGCTTGGCTATTGTTTCATTCTGAAAGGAATGCCTTTCATGACTTTTGACAAAACGACCACATACCCCTTTGGGCAGCAGATTGTTTGGACTCCCAATGAAAAATGGGTTGAAGAAAGCAACTTGACTGCTTTTCGAAGAAAAGAAGGGATAGAAAGTTATCCGAAGCTTCTCGAAAAGGCTGAGAATGAAGTGGAATGGTTCTGGGATGCCGTTTGTCGAGATTTAGGTATCGTGTTTCACACGCCCTATTCCAAAATTGTTGATCTCTCAGAAGGGTATGCTCTTCCTAAATGGTGCGTTGGTGCACGCATGAATATCATTGAGAGTTGTCTTTCGCGATGGATCAACGAAGGCTTAGGCAACAAGCTTGCTTTTGCTTATGAAAGCGAAGAAGGCTCGACCACCAAATTAAGCTTTTTGGAGCTCGAAAAAGAAGTTAATAAATGCGCGAATGCACTCCGATCTATTGGATTAAAAAAGGGCGATGTGATCGCTCTCTTTATGCCCATGACACCTGAACTTGTTATTAGTTTTCTTGCGATTGTAAAAATTGGCGGAATTCTCCTTCCACTTTTTAGCGGTTTTGGTTCTCAGGCGATTGTGATGCGTTTAAATGACGCTCAGGCAAAAGCATTCATTTGTGCAAATGGAAATATGCGCCGTGGCAAGCCTTATGACATGAAGGGAATCGTTGATGAAGCAGTGAGTGATTCACCCAGCGTTCGTCATGTTATTGTGGCAGACAGATTTCCAGGTATGAAGAGTGAGTTGCGTGAAGGGCGTGACCTTGATTGGCACACACTTGTTGATTGTCAAAGTCCCATTTGTGAATCTGAAATTTGCGATGCTGAAGATCCTCTGATGCTCATTTACACAAGTGGCACAACCGGCAAGCCCAAAGGGGCAGTGCATACCCATTGTGGATTTCCAATTAAAGCTGCGCAAGATTTGAAACATGCCATGGATCTCAAAGTCGGAAATTCATTGTTTTGGTTTACAGACATGGGTTGGATGATGGGGCCTTGGGAGGTTTTTGGAGCGCTCATCTGTGGCTCGGCTTTGGTTTTCTTTGACGGTGCTCCCGATTTTCCAGATCCTGGAAGAATCTGGAGAGTAGTCTCAGAACATAAAGTAACGCATTTTGGACTCTCACCCACTTTGATTCGCAGCCTGATGGGACATGGCACGGAGCCCTTGCGGGGAGCTGACTTCACGCATTTACGGGCTGTTGGTTCGACAGGAAGTCCCTGGGATCCAGAAGGGTGGAATTGGCTTTTCCGAAATGTACTCGACAGCAAAAAGCCAATTCTCAACTATTCCGGTGGCACCGAAGTGAGTGGGGGAATTCTCTGCGGGAACTTTCTAACTCCGCAAAAACCATGTGCGCTGTCGGGTCCCGTTTTAGGGATGGCAGCAGATGTGGTGGATGAGAGTGGAAAATCCATTCGAAATTCCATCGGAGAATTGGTCGTCAGAAAGCCTTGGATTGGGATGACTCGTGGTTTTTGGATGGATAAAGACCGTTACCTTGAAACTTATTGGTCTCGTTTTGCAAATGTTTGGCTCCATGGCGACTACGCAGCGGTCGATGAGGATGGACTGTGGTACATCCTTGGCAGAAGTGATGCGACAATTAAAGTTGCAGGAAAGCGTGTGGGACCTGCTGAAGTGGAGGCTATTGTCAATGCGGATGAAGCTGTCATAGAATCTGCCGCCATTGGTGTGCCTCATCCCATGAAAGATCAAGAAATTGTTGTTTTCTGCGTATTACGTCCCGGAAGGCTCCCTACAGAAGAACTGCGAAAGCACTTATTCGAAACAGTGACAAGCGGATTGGGTAAAGCACTTAAACCTAAAGCAGTTTATTTTTGCGCACAACTTCCCAAAACGCGCAATTCTAAAATTATGCATCGAGTTGTAAAAGCTGCACATCTCGGTGAAAAATTAGGAGACCTCACAAGTCTCGAAAATATAGATGCACTTTCTGCCATCCGTGAAGCTCATTAGTTTGGTTCGTTAAATCTGCGCTAATTTGCTCTTCCAATCAGCGCAGACCAGATCGCAAAAACCAGCGCCCCGCTGATGAGATATGAAAAGCCAACAATCCAAAAGAAGAAAATCGCTTCTTTCCATTCAATGATCATGATGAGCTCCTTTTTTTGCAAAATGCAAAGTCTCACTTTGTTACATTATACCTGTTTGTTTTTAATACAATGCAATGGGAATGAATGTAAGATTGATAAACATATCATTCTCATTTAAATGGAAAGCGCTAAGTAGAGTATGCGTCGAGTTTCAGTCAGGGAGTCCGCTGGATTTTCTTTGGAAACAAAGGAGTCCCGCGAAAAACGTCCACCAAATCGAAACATGCCAAGTTCGAAGAATCCGCCGTATGAGTAGGCTTTTCGAGTTGCCAATTCTGAAGGCTTGCCCTTGAATTGCTTTTCTGAAAAGACATAGGAACCTTCAGCACCCAAGCCAGGCCCTAGATATAAAATTCCTTGTGCTTCCCATTCCCAGGCATCGTACTCTTTTTGAAAGACTTGCCTTTTATGTTGGAGATAGTTTAGAAAAATCGCAGTGTCTTGCTGATGCCTGGCAAAGAATCGAATGCTGGGTCCCCAGGTTAGGCGAACGGGGCTTTTGGTGGCCTTTTTTTCTTCCCACTGCTCGCCCCGCATGCCGAGAACAAAATTGGGTGTCGTAAATTTTCCGAGACTGCTGATAAAGTTATTGAAGTAAACAGAACCGCCATATCCGATGCCTGTAAATTTGTTGTTTTCTGGTAGATTTTCTTCACTGGAATCCATCTCTTCAGGCAAAGTTTCCAAAGAATTTTTCTCGGTAAAATCACCAACTCCTCCCAATCCAAAGAAGAGCGGCTCAACTCGGGCTGAGTTCTTTTTGTCGGAGGAAGTATAAAATCGATAGAGGAGGTCTTGTTCCTTTAATTTTCCTTTATTACCCAAATAGGAAGAAAACGACCACTTTTGATCATCTCTTTCTTTTTGCCGACCGGACAACGCTCCTCCTGAGCCTTTTTGAGCCAGGGCAGCCTGTGAGGCAAAGACACTTAAAAATAGAATCATCCAAGTATAAAGATTCACACTGTGGGTTCCTCCACACAACACGAATTCCTATCAACAATCTCGTTACTTTTTAAAGGATGCATAAGATAATAATTATTACTGATGTGTTTCAGTAATATAGGGCGGTTTGTTTCTTCTAGTGGAATTGAAAATTGCGGTGAAAAACAATTCCTCGAATCATTCAGATTATTTTTTTAGACACTGTGGAAAGAATTGAATTTGAATGACTTGAAAGAGCGGACATTTATTCCATCTCTTTGAAAGGATACAAGGTCACTCGAAAAAGGGCTCAAGATTCTTTGGACGTCTGCCGATGCAGAGAGGGTCAAATTGAAGAAAAGTTGTTTGAGGGGATAAGATGAAGAAGTTAACGATAGCAAGTGGTTTAGTGATTGGATCACTATTAGGACTGTCGCTCGGGACGTCTTGTCAACCCGTTCGGCCTCGCGAAAGACCCCAAATGCCTCAAGTTGTGCCCCCAAGCACAAACCCCGATGCTGCCGCACAAAATCAACAGCCCGTCGTTGTTCCCGAGCCTCCAAAGCCAGAAGTTCTTGTTTCGGCAGTGGCGCAATGTAAGGAAACAGATTCCGTTGAGCAGTGCCCATTGAACGATCCTAAGATTCGAGCAGAAGTTGAAAAATGCCGTGCTGGGGGTGGTGCAGAGCTTTGTGAAACCAAAGAATATATTGAAAAGATTCGTGGCTACATTGCATCTAAAAAAGATGAAGTTGTCACTGCAACTCCTGTGGATGCAGCATGCAATCCGCGATATATCACTGCGGACGATGTAAACTTTCGTACTGTAAAACCTCCCAGCGAAGAAGCAGCAAAAACGATGCCTGCTGCAGGAACTTTTATTTTTCGTGATGAGGTTACAGTAGGTGAAGTCGACAGCTTCTGGGCAACTATCAAGTATAAGGGACAAGATGGTTTTGTGGCCTTAAAGTTTTTGTCTTGTACCAAACCTGAGCCGAAACCTGAGCCCAAAACCGAAGCACAGGCGGGAGAAAGTAAAACAGGAACGACAACAACAACAACGAAACCTGCAGAAAGTTATGGCCCACCGATTCCAAATTATGGGACGTGCACTTATTATCAGGTTGATCAGTCTGCCACCTGGGTTAAATTGGCAGAATATTTTGTAACGAAAGGTTTTGATATCAGGAATTGTTCGAACCTGACAAACAACGTTGCGCCCGGGTACTTTGGTCCAAATCGTTGGTACCGAGACTGTAAACGAGTCCTTCTTTCATGCCAATGTACCATCGAAGTTAAAAAAGAGCGCCCCAATACGCCAGAACAACAATGTAAGTCTTGGCGAGGATCGTGGGTGAAGAACCAATAAGTTCAGACTTTGTTAACTGAGTGCAAGGGGATAGGAAACTATTCCCTTTTTTAGTTCTCGATATTTGTATTGATGCCCCTTGATTGCCACTGAAGCTGATTGAGGGAAAGACATGCCTCGTATTCGACACCGTTATTGCAAAGTTTGGATACTTTTGCACGAAACTCGTTGAGTTTGGCTTCAGTACTCTCTCTATTGCCGAGTTTAGCCTCAAATATTGCAGATTTTACGCAGATTTCAAAAAAACCTTGTTGGCATTTTTTCTCATAATTTTTGCGTAACTCAGAGGCGGATTTGTCAAATATGCAAGTAAATTCATCGCTTTGACAAGTTTTCGCTTCCTCTGAAAAAGCATTGTCTTTTAAGTTCACTTCACCTTTGAGTTGCGGAAGTTTTTGAAGGATAGAACTGTCCTTGATCCAATTTGAGCCGAGATCCAGTTTTTTGAGATTTGTTAAGGAACTGAGCGGTGAAATATCTCCGATGAGATTGTCTTCGAGAATGAGTTCTTCAAGGTTCTCAAGTTTAGAAAGTTCTTGGAGGTGACGTATTCGATTTCCGGTGAGGTTCAGTTTTTTGAGATTTGAGAGATTAGAAAGAGGCGAGAGATCTTCAATTTCTGAAAAGATAATGGTAAGTTCTTCGAGGTTTTTAAGCTTTGAAATTTCTTGAATATCTGTTTTTGTCATCACATAATTTGGACTCAGACCATTGATACTCAACGACTTCAGCTTAGGATGCTGTGATAATATTTCAATGTTGGTGTTTCCTCCGCTCAACGATAAAGTTTCAAGATTTTTGAGCGTCAGAAGTGGTGTCAGGTCTGGAGAATAACGAAGATTTAATGATTTTGCTGCATTGGCTTTAACGGACGCTTTTTCGCAGTCAAGAGTATTATAATTTGCGAGAATGCGATCGATTGTAATCCACGTCGAAAGTGGAGCAGTGCTGTCTTGGCACCATGCATCGAAGTTTTCGTGTTTAGGAACTGATTTTTTTCGGGGAGGGAGAGGTGCACCTGTTTGACCCAAAAGTTTGACTTGAGATGTTTCCTCGATCCACGCTTTGTATTTTCCAGCAAATGTATAGAGACCAACTCCTCTCTCGCAATTTATTTCATCTCCTCCGAGGATCCTCGGGCTTTGTCCGTTTGTGACACCAGCCAAAAGCCAGCGATCTTTAACTTTTAAATATGCGGGCCCACCAGAGTCTCCCACGCATGCTCCTTTGCCTGGAGTCGGGCCATAGGCGATGATTCCGATGATTCTGGCAGAATCATAATACCTATCGATCACCGTATCTGCCCACAGCCGATTTCCAGTGAGTTCGTCGTCATCGGTTGCCGTGCGTCCGTAGCCCACGAGCTTGAGCGGGAGCCCACTTTTGAGTTCATTGGAAGCCGCAAGTATTTCGATGGGCTGAAACCCTGTGGGGGCAGTTCCTTCAAATTTTATCCATGCAATATCGAAGTGTGGTTCCAAAGTTTTATCTTGATAGTAACTCCGTTTTTCAATGATGCGTTTTGAAAGAAGGGGAGGAGAGGCTTTTCTATTTTTATCACCAAAGATCACAAAAAGATGGGAATGTGCAGGAACATCTTGCAAACAGTGCGCTGCTGTTAGAGCGAGGTTAGAGGCGATAAGCGTTGCTGTGCAAAAGGGAACAGCATTTGGACCGTTGTCCGATGAGATGCCCACAGCACTGGTCAAGCCGGGATTATTGTTGACTTGAGAAGACAGTTCCTTTCCCCCCACAATACTGACATCTGATTCATTCGGCGGTTTTTTTTTCATGCATCCAGTCATCGGAATCGTCAGCAAAGTAAGATGCAGTATGAGCTGTCGGATGTTACTTTTGTTATTTCTCATTCAGAGATCCTCAAAGCAAAATGGATCGATCGGCTGAACTTTTCACAATTTGTGAAATTTTGCGTTTCGAAATGTGCATGTTGGTCTTGCTCTAGTTTACAGCGAGAATATTCTCGGTTGTGTCTTCTGTCAGAATTATGAGATTTGACGATTTCTAGGATAAAAGTGTAATCATGATGGACAACACCACAAGCAAAAGTCAGAGACTGGAGAACTTAATATGGGGTTCGAGCTTCCAAAGAGGCTTGCATTAATTATCATTCCTGTCCTTTCAATTTCTGCGTTTGCGTTTCCATCACGAGCCCAAGACTCCATTGGAAAAAATAATAAGAAAATTCATGAGTTAATCGACACGGCATACATCAAAGCAACCGAGTACTTCCGCCTCTCCGACACTGCTGTTACTTCATTGAAGGATAGACATGCAAAAGCTGTCGAGTCAGAAGATATTGTTGGCTATGGATTAGGGCTTGCATGGAAATTATTAGATCGTAATACAAAAGAATCTGATGAAATTTTAGTTAATTTAAAGAAAACATCAAAAATTCCAAAATCTCTGGATGGAATTTACTATTATATTTTATGTGAAGTGAAGACGCGCCTAGGAGATCCCAAGGCGGCATTGGCAGCACTCGCACAGATTCCGAAAAGTGACAAATCATTTTCCAAAGAACGACTCGATTATCTCTCTTTTGCAAACCTCGTTGCGGCTGAAAAATCTGATCAGGCTTTTGAGGAATACCGAAGTCTGCGAAAGTTTTTTCAAAATATCGAACTGTATCCGGAGTTGGAAAATTCCTTTTTTGAACTTTCAAACCTTTATATGAAAAAAGGAAACAAAATAAGAGGAAAAGAGATCCTGTTTGATTTATCCAAACAGTTTCCCATCACTCGTCTCTCCCGAGAAGCATTTCAAAAATATTATTCCCATTTTTGTCCAGGTCCGGCTTGCCAAGAACTTTGGAAAAATGTGGATGAAAAATGGGAGCATGCTCGGCTTGTTTCGTTTAAACTCGGAATGGACGGAGATGTTCGCAATTTTTTAATGAATTTGCTAGACATTGATGAAGAACATCTTATTCCTGAAATTGCTGTAGAGCAGCTTAATTTAGCAGAAAAAACTCGCCTTTTAGACACCGCAGATATGTTGATGTCTCTACGTGAATATGAAACGGCCTACGATGTCCTCGACTATCTAAAAAACTCGAAGACATTTGGGGGAGAATTTAGGAAGGACAGAATTTATTTTACTTTGGCGCGGGCCATGAATTCAGTGCAAGAGCCCAAGGACGCCGCTAAGTTCTATCGAAAAGTTTTTTCAGAGTTTCCTCGATCACCCTATGCCGGGAATGCCAAAAATAGATATGTGCTTTCTTTACACTACGACGCACAGTTTAAAGCCGAAGCACAAGAGCTTCGCGCTCCTACATTTGGAAATCTTCCACTCGAAGAGCGTTTGTGGAGACTTTTTTGGGCAGAGTATTTGGGAAATGAACACAAAAAAGCTTTTAAAACTGCAGAAAATGTGTTGAAAAATCGCGCAATTCCTACGGAAGCAAAGGCACGGTTTGAATACTGGCAGGCTCGAATCAGTGAAAAGCGTTCTCGTAAAGACTTAGCCAAGCAGGTTTTTAACAAGCTCAGTTTGGAGTCTGCGAGCACTCCTTATGGAATATTGGGTAAGTGGCGATTTGCCATGCTGCAAGGAGTCAAAGGTCCGGGAAAAAGTTTCGAAGCTTTAAGTAAATTCGATTTTGAAGCCTATCGGGGCAGCGACGAAACCAATGCAATTTTAGACCTTGGAGAAAAAGGAAAATTTTCTCAAGATTTATCACGTTTTGAGCTTTACTCATTTTTGAAGTCAAACCTCAATGCGGAGTCAGAGTCTGTAAAGGGTATTCATGAAAGTTTGAGTTGGTCGAAGCTGGCTGTGAGTGCGTTTGATTTTAAAACTGCGTCCTTGCTGCCCAGAAAATGGTCGGCGCTGTTGCGAAGGCCACCCTTGTCGGAAGTTTCTCTGCAAAAAGAATTAGAAGTGGTGAACTCGGGATGGGACCTTGTGTACCCACTCGCTTACGATCGCATTCTCGAAGGCGTGAGCGATCGCCTTGGATTGCACCCCTTTCTCATTCTCTCGATTATGCGGCAGGAATCTAATTTTGACGAACAGGTCACAAGCCCGGTGGGAGCGAAAGGTCTGATGCAGCTGATGCCCAAAACTGCTCAACGTATTGCCTCCCTCCTCGGTCACCAGGGTTTTCACCCTGGACTTCTGGGGAAGCCAGAGCTGAATATTGCATATGGAGCTTGGTATCTGAAAAGACTCGTTGATTATTACAAAGGGAACTATGTGCTTGCTGTTGCGGCATACAATGGTGGACCCATTGCAGTTGATCGTTGGATTTCTCAGAATCCAAACTTGGAATTAGATGAATTTATTGAAAATATTCCATTTAAAGAAACGAAAACCTACGTTGGTAAAGTTCTTTTGAACCTTGAAATGTACGAGCGAATCTATGGGCGGCAAAAAGGCCCCAGACATGCTCTTGCGCTTGCATCCAAACTCGAAATACCAACTTCAGACGAAGAAATGTTTTAAGATCTTGCGTACTGCCTAGAGGCCCGAAGGCGCTGATGCCTCGGGCTTTTTTTTCTAAAATTTTCATTCTCAATCTTTGTTTTGTGACCTTGGCAGAAGATCCTGGACGTCTGATCCAACTTGTCGTATGTCGTGGGTCCGCCCTGACGTTTGAAGTGTGAATGGGTCGTTTGAACTGTGACGATACGGGAGTGAACTGTGACGGTGCTAAAGAGTGGGATTTTCTGCCCTCAGGGTGCACAGGTTGGAAGTGGTACAGCCGCTTCCGAGGACGGCAGTCGAGGAAAGATACTCGAACTAAAAGATGTTGTGAAAACCTACCCCAATGGAACGCAAGCCTTGAAAGGCGTCAGCTTTGATGTTGAACGCGGAGCTTTTGTCGCAGTAATTGGGCTCTCAGGTTCGGGGAAATCAACCCTGCTGCGGTGTGTCAATCGCTTGCATCAGCCGACATCCGGAAAAATAGTCTTTGACGGACGGGAAGTCACGACACTTTCTGAAAAGGAACTGACCAACGTTCGCTGTGAGATTGGTATGATTTTTCAGCAATTCAACCTTGTCAAAAGAAGAGATGTGCTGACAAATGTTCTCACAGGCCGATTGGGCCAGTGGCACAACAATTTTCTGGGTGGAATCTTAGGAAAATGGCCAAAAGAGTGGATCGATGATGCTTATAAGGCGCTTGAGCTTGTAGGTATTGCTGATAAAGCGCTGGTCAGAGCAGATGGACTTTCGGGAGGCCAACAACAGCGTGTCGCCATTGCGCGTACTCTGATGCAACATCCAAAGCTTTTGTTAGCAGATGAGCCCGTTGCTTCGCTCGATCCTTCGACAAGTCATTCTGTGATGCAATATTTAAAAGATCTCAACACGAAGCATGGAATTACCGTTGTTTGCAACCTGCATTTTTTGAGCCTTGTGCGAGAGTATGCAACTCACGTTGTTGCTTTGCGTGGGGGCGAAAAAGTTTTTGAAGGCAGGCCCTCGGATATTACCAACCAATGGTTTCGGGATATCTATGGCGAAGACGCTCGAGAAGTGGAGATTCATTGACGATGAGAATTCCATCATTTGTTCCCCTCGTGGAATCTGAAAGACGCAAACGCGAATTAGTGGGCTTATTGGCTGAGGTCTTTCTGTGGGCCTACTCAGTTGTTGTGTTGGGCCGCTTGATTTTTGCTCAACTGATCATGGTCTGGATTGAAGATTTTGCCTTTGATGAAAAAAATCCTGCCGCATGGGCTAAACAGATCGTAGATTTAACGGGTATTGATTCCCGCTATCCTGGTTTTGCATGGTCAACTCTTGGATTGCTTGCTCTCGTCGGTGGTTTCATTGGGCTTGCTGTCGGAATCAGTGGTCGTGGCTTTGGAAGCTGGATTGCAAGCATTTCGAAAATCCAAGTAAACAACCCTGAAGACAGCCTCCGCATTCATAAACATTGGGCCTATGCTCGAAAAGAAGGCGTTTGGTTTCTTCTTTTAACCATTGCCAGTGGATGGATCGTTACAAAGGTCAGTCTGGTCAAGCTTTCTGAAATTGATGGCCTCCAGTCCATGGGTCGCCTCATCTTGCAGCTTTCTTGTGGTGTTCCTCTCTTGGGGGCGCCCATTTTTGAAGTGCTGCAGGCTCTCTTAAATGGAGTCGTTTATCTTTTAAATGCATTCCGCAGCATTTTTGGAATGAACCCGCTGGAATGGTTTGAAGTGGTTTGCGTGCCAACGGAAGCGCAATATTATAGCACCGCACTTTCGAAGCTTTCAGAGAGTATTTATTTGGCATTTATGGCGACATTTTTCGCTGTGCCTGTTGCGTTTTTGCTTGCATTTTTTGCTGCTCGTAACCTCACACGCTATAGCCCCATTTTACGGGGAGCCTATATGCTGGTTCGAATCTACATGAACGTCACCCGCTCTATCGAGCCGATCATTTGGGCGATTTTGTTCTCGGTTTGGATAGGAATAGGACCCTTTGCGGGAAGCATTGCCTTGATGATTCATAGTATTTCAAGCCTGGTGAAACAGTATTCTGAAGCCATTGAAAGTGTCGATCCGGGCCCTATTGAAGCACTAGAAGCCACAGGTGCAAATCGAATTGCCATTGCGTGGTTTGCCGTTGTGCCCCAAGTGATTCTTCCTTATCTTGCATTTACGATCTATCGCTGGGACATCAATGTGCGGATGGCGACAGTCATTGGACTTGTGGGCGGTGGAGGAATCGGCGGACTCCTTATCCAAGAACAAGGACTTTCGCACTGGACTCAGGTCGGAACCATTGCATTCCTTATTTTCCTCGTCGTGTGGGGCATGGATTTTCTTTCAGCGCGCATTCGCGAAGCCATTCAGTAGTTGAGGTTTGCCTTGTCTTGCTTGGAAATTCGACAACTCGGTTTGGTGAAGTACGAGCAAGCACTCGAGATTATGGGCGCAGTGCATACTGAAGTTTTGGCTGACGCCGAAAAAGCGGGTGTTTTGCTGCTCGTTCAGCACCCTCCTGTTGTGACGATGGGAAACAGGTTTCTCGCATCTGATCTGATTTTGAATCATGAAGAGCTTGCTGCCCAAGGCGTTGATTTTGTCAAAACCGACCGGGGCGGCAGTGTGACAGTGCACGAGCCCGGTCAGTTGGTTGTTTACCCCATCGTCAGACTCAACAATCAAAAGCTTTCGGTTAAAAAGTTTGTCTGGATCCTTGAACAAGCCATGGTCGACATCTGTCAATATTTTGGAGTGACTGCGGCCCGTGACACCGTCAATCCTGGTGTCTGGGTGGGGAACAATAAAATAGGTGCCATCGGCTTACGAGTTGAAAATCATGTGACGCGTCATGGATTGGCGTTCAATATTTCCAATAGCTTAGACACTTTTGGCTTCGTTGTGCCCTGCGGGCTGCGTGGAAAAGGTGTGACGAGCCTTTGGAAAGAGTTGGCATTGAGCGGTATTAAAAAAGAGCTTCCTTCTTTTGAAATCGTACAAGATCTGCTTGCCCAAAACATTCAGAATAAACTTGAAGAACTCTTGTCTGAAGAGCCTGCCAAACTACATTCGTAAAATTTAATTATTCGAATACTTTTTCATTGGAAATACTTCTTGCAGAAGGCCCAATCCAAGTGCCTTTTGCAAGGGGATTTTCAAAGGGTAGAACGTGCAACGGAAGTGAATTTCGTTCTGCAAGGCTGATGCAGCGGTGCTGAAGGACCTGAGCGCCATTGTTCATGATTTCTGCTGCTTCTGAAAAACTGAGGATGGGAAGCAGCTTTGCTTGGGGATATTTTTTAGGATCGAGATTGAATACGCCTGGAACATCTTTATAAAATTCAACTTTATCGGCATCCAATGCGACTCCCAACGCCACGGCAGTCGTGTCTGAGCCGCCTCGACCTAAGGTTGTAATTTCACCAAGTGTGCTCATGCCTTGAAAACCCGCAACAATCACAATTTTTTCTTCTTGAATGCTTGCCAGGAGGCGACGGGGTCTGACTTCAACAATGCGAGCATCGGCATGATCTGTAGATGTGATGATTCCAGATTGGCTACCCGTGTAGCTGATGGCCTCGTGTCCCTGGGCATCGAGGGCCATGGCAAGAAGTGCAACACTGATGCGTTCTCCGACGGATAGAAGCATATCTAACTCGCGTCGTGGGGGATTTGGATTCACTTTTTGCGCAAGGCTTAAAAGATCATCGGTGGTGTCGCCCATGGCGCTCACGACGACGACAATGCGAGGAAATAATTTTTTTCGGCTCAGTATAATTTCGGCGATGGAACGAAAACGTTCGGGGCTCGAAACTGCAGCCCCGCCGAACTTCATCACCAATGTTGGCTTTTCACTCATGAACTCGCTTTTAGAAGCAGATCGTTGACGGTACGCTGAATTTCATCCACCTCGAAGGGTTTCGTAATGTACTCGTCGCAACCTGCTTCAAACCCCCGTTTAATGTCGTCTTCAGTCTTATTACCTGAGATAAACGCCACCGGCAAATGCTTGAGATCAGGGTGAGCTTTCAACAAGCTGCACAACTCATAGCCATCGACCCAGGGAAGATTGACGTCTAGCAACACGAGATCGAGCTTTGTGTCTTCGATGATTTTAGAAAGTTCCATTGCATCTTTCGCAACCAAAACCTTGTAGTCATCTTTCTCAAAGATGCGCTTAATCGCATTTCTCATCACTAACTCATCGTCAACAACAAGAATTGTCTTTGCTTCCACGCGGCGGGAAGCTGCACGATAATCTTCCAAACTTACAATTTTGCCTTGGGCCACAGCTTTCTTGTTGAGAGCAGCGACCTGTTTGGCAAAAGACTTTTCACCCAAATGCTTCTTCATCATGCAAGCCTCAATAGAGTTTGCCACACCAGTTGTCTTTATCGGCTATTGTAAACAACTCTTGAGCTCTTTGGGTGAGACAAACCCGGGAGTCCCTGTTGTGAATTTGACTGTTTTTTTTCTCTCAGCGTATACTGTTCCCGTTTCAAAATCTTTTCTATCTCGTTTTGTCTGTTGTTATGTTTGTAGAAAGGGAGGCGTGATGATTGAGGTCAAGGGCCTAGTGAAGTGCTACGGCGACCGAAAAGTTCTCCATGGTTTGGACTTTTCGGTTGGGGGAGGGCGCGTATGCGGATTTCTTGGTCCAAACGGATCGGGCAAGTCTACGACGATGGACATCCTTGCCGGTCTGTTGGGACCCAGTGATGGGACCGTCAAAGTTTGTGGGTACGATGTCGTGACACAAGCTCAAGAGGTGAAGAAGCAAGTGGGTTATCTTCCTGATAATCCTCCGCTTTATAAGGAAATGCGGGTTAAGGATTTTGTTGACTACGTGGCAGAACTCCGTGGAATTAAGGGGGCTGAGCGGAAGAAGGCAGTGAGTCGGGTCCTGGAAGAGTGCGACGTGACCGATGTGCAAGACAGGGTTATCGGCAATCTTTCTAAGGGTTACCGTCAGCGGGTGGCACTCTGCGGCGCACTCGTACACGAACCCAAGGTGCTGGTTTTGGATGAGCCCACAGAAGGTCTCGACCCTAACCAAATTGTACAGATTCGTAATTTGATCCGAAAATTGGCAAAAGACAGAGCCGTTATTCTGAGTTCCCATATTCTTTCTGAAGTTCAGGCGACGTGTGTTGATGTGATTATTATTAATCAAGGACGAATTGTTGCTCAAACATCTTTACATGATGATGCAAATCATCAGTCGGATATCCTTTATTCATTCGAAGGAAATCCAGAAAATGCACTTTCGTGGTTTAAATCGCGGAAGTTTGTCATGGAAGCGCGCAAAGATCTGCAAAAGGAGAACGCAGTTCTTGTTACTTTCAATCCCGATTTTTGGAAAGAGTCTGCAGGATCGAATCTGGCGCAGGTCACAAACCAACTTGTGCAAGACGGTTTTGGAGTTGTGGGAATTTCTGAAGAACGCGCGGGTCTTGAAAAACTCTTCTTCGACGCGATTAAGAGTCAGTCGACCATGAAGTCTAACTCTGTTGCAGGCAACTGAGTCCCAAAGGAAAGGTAACAGCTATGGGTGCTACGTTAGCAATTGCCAAACGCGATTTTAATGGATTTTTCGGAACCGCCGTTGGTTGGATTTCCGCATGCGTTATCTTCGCAGTATCTGGTGTTCTCTTTTATATTGTCACTTCACAACTCCTCGACCGAGGACAAGCCGTCGACCCTGTGAGCGAAATACTTTCGAACATCTATGGGTTCATGAACTACATTAGCATCTTTATTGTTCCCGTATTTACCATGCGTATCATGAGCGAAGAACTCGGAAATGGAACTTATCGATTGCAGGCATCTGCGCCGATTTCCAGTTGGAGTATTGTTCTTGGAAAATTTCTGGGAGTGATGTTCTTTTTCGGTGTACTGGGCGTTCTTATGCTCATTTACCCGCTCTATGTCAGCTTGTTTGCGAATCCTGACTATCGCGTGATGTTTTCGGGATGGGTCGGTTTGATGCTCAACATGGCGGCTATTGTCTCCATTGGAATGTTTATTGGCTCACTCACGAAAAACGTTGTCATCAGTTACCTTGGTGCTGCATTTTTTATCATTTTGTTTTTGTTCTCGTCGTTCTTTCCCTTTGCACCCGAATGGTACAAACGCAGTGTGAATCTGCTTGAGCTGGGAAATGAATTTACTCGCGGGATGATCAAGACCTCATCATTGGCCATTTATTTGGCAATCATTGGTCTTTTCCTTTTCCTGAGTCGTTTGGTTCTGGAAACGAAGCGTTGGAGGGTCTGAAGTGAAAAAGTACAAGTTAGAGATTTCTCTTGGAGTTATTTTTTCTGGTGTCATCATTGCGCTGCTTTGGAAAACCCTTCAGGGTTTCTTTTCGCCGCTGCCACTCATCCTGTTGGGTCTTGTCGGAGTGGTTCTGGCACTCGTCCTCGTGCCTTGGCCATCGCAAGTTTCGCAGGCAGACTCAACAAATGAGCGCTATGCACCAAAATATTTTGGTCAGATTATTCTGTCGAGTATTGTTGGAATTGCGCTTATTCTTGGAGTTGCAGCCCTCTTAAATCGTCCTCGCTTTTCGAAGACGATCGACCTTACAGAGCGAAAGACGAACTCCCTCACCGACGAAACCAAGAGCGTTCTTGCCAATCTCAGCAAACCCGTTCGCCTCTATTGCATCCCTTCTCCAGAAGGTGGAGACGATTACTGTAGCGAAAATGCCCATTTGCGCCGGCTTTATTCGGAACAAACCGATAAGCTTGTTCAAGAAACAGTAAGCTTAGTTGATCTTGCGACCTTGCAAAAGATCAATCCAAGCGGGTTTGGCAGACTTGTCCTCATGACTGAAGACAACCGCAGTGAAGTCGAAGGCAAAGTTTCTGAAAGCAAGTTAACAAACTCAATTCTCAATCTTGTAAAGCATAAAAAGACCGTTTATTTGCTTGCAGGAAGTGGAGAACCTTCTGTTAATTTTGGTGGCAAGAAGAGCTATGATGCCTTGCTCGAAATGGTACGGGCGCGTTCATACGACATCAAAGAACACTCCATCATGGATGGGGATATTCCTGCCGATGGCCAAGTGCTTGTTGCAGGCGACACTCCGTCACCTTATTCCCCCATTGCCGAAAATATCATCCGGAAGTTTTTAGCACGCGGTGGAAATCTCATTTTTATGAGCAACCCCTATCGCGATTCAGGCCTGCAAAAACTCTGGACGGACCTTGGAGTGAAGATGGAAAATCAACTCCTTGTGAACAATGAAAATGGGCGAATTGGTGCTCAACTCGCACGTTGGCCGTTGATGAGAACACCCGTTGCGCTTGGGAATTTTAGTCAAGAATCCCCCATTTCAAGCGTGTTTGCTCGTATTCTTGCATTCTCAGATGGCGCTCGGCCCATCACGATTTTAGAGAATAAACAACCTGAAGGTAACGGCGGGTTGAAACTGAAGCACACTGTTTTAGTGAATGCTGTGGATGTTAAACCTTCGACTTTGACAGACGAAGAGCGCAATAAAATTAATTTAGATGCGCCCCTTTCTGTTAAAGTGGATGATGCATTTGATCCAAAGAAATTGTATCCCGTGGGCGTTCAAATCGAAATTGACGGCGTTGAAAAGCTTGCAGAAGGCCTTCCCGCCGCAACGATTGCCATGAAAGGTGAGGGTTCGCCTGGAACTGATCCTGCAAAGCCCGAGAATGCTGTGGGTACAGAAGCGAACAAGGATGCATCAAAGCCTGCTGAAGCGAAGAAGGATGAAAAGAAAGTAGAAAAAGCCGAAGTTGTTCTGCTTGGATTCGGTCTTGCCGGCGCTCTGGCTGACAGATCTGAAGCCAACAAGCACATGCTTTCGGTTTCTATTTCTCATCTTTACAAAGACAAAGAGCTTGTGAACATTCCTTCCAAAGACTTTGCTCCAAAGTCTTTCCGAACGGAAAGAAATCCAGCTGCATTTCTCGGACTTTTCGCATGGATTCTTCCCCTCATCACTCTTCTCACGGGAGCGTACATGTTCATGCGTAGGAGGTCGGCATGAATTTTTTGGGGAAAATTTCCCTTGCTGCTGCCGCAGTTGCCGCACTGGGTGGGGTGATGTACTGGGATGAATACTCTACAAAAAAAGAAGAGGAACAAAAGTCAGCTCAGTCCAAAGCGCTCACTTTTGAAATCTCCCAAGTCAGAAAGCTGAGCCTCGAAAATGAGTCGGGCAAGTTCGTTTTTGAACGGGAAAATGCAACTTCTGATTGGAAGATGTTGGAGCCCAAGGCCATCAGACCCGATCAGGATGCAGTGAATAATGTTTTGTCGTCGATTCAAAGTCTGACCGTAAACAGTGAGCTGAAAGAAACTGAGAAATTTACTCAGGGTACGGAAGCTGCAAAATACGGACTGGAAAAGCCACGGATCGCATTTGACCTCACCCTTGAAGGTAACAAAACTAAAAAGCTTCATATTGGGAGCGATTTAGGTCTGGGTACCAAATCTGGTGAAAAGCTCAATGCCATTTCGGTTTACGCTTTTAATCCCGAACGCAAGAATCTGTTGGTTGTTGGAAGTACGGTTGTGAGCGCTGGCAAAAAGACATTTGCAGACTTTAGAACGAGGCAAGTGACTGACTTCAAAGCCGCAGAAGCTGAAAAACTGGTTTTGACTAAAAATACCGGTGAAAAAATTGAAGTGACCAAAGCCGATGGGAAATGGAAAGTGAAACTTCCTCGGGAACTTGAAGCCGATGAGAACAACATGTCCTTGTTCCTCGATCGTCTCAGCAACCTGAAGGCAGAGAAAGTAACGGAGCAAACTGAGGCAACTCCCGAGAAGCTCGCTACTATGAATCTTGTCACACCAAATGCCGTTATCGAAATCATCGGAAAAGAAAATAAGGTTATTCAGAGTGTTAAGCTTGGATTAACCCCACAAAATATCTTTGTTACGATGATTGATGGCGCCGTAGGATCTTTGGATGTGAACAAGTGGACGGAATTGAGCCCAGAGCTTAAATACTTCCGAGATCGTAGGGTGATGCGTGGACTGACGATGTCTGAAATTTCGAAAATCAAGACAAAGTCGGGCCGAACATTTCAGAAAGAAGGTGCTCAGTGGTACCTTACTGAAGAAACTGCCTCAGCAGATCCCAAAAATCCCGCAGCTCCTGCCGCGAAGGCTAGCCCTGTAGTTGCCGAAAAAACATCTGATAGCGTCGCTGCGACATTTTTTTCTGATTGGGAATTTATGACTGCAGATGACATTATTGATGGTCCTGAAGCGCAAGACCTTGCTAAGTTTGGACTCGATAAACCGGTGACCAAGTTTTTATTCGAATTCAGTGAGGCTTCTAAAGGTGTAGAAGAAGTCTTCATTGGAAATAGGGTTCCTAAGAACGAGAAAACCGTGTATGTCAAGCGTTCGAGCAGACCTGAGATTTTTGCTGTGGAGACTTCCTGGCTCGATGCTCTGAGTAAAATGGATGGAGCGGGAAAAAGCCCACAGGCCCAGAAGTAAGGACCTAGTGTTATGTCGATGCGTACTGAGTTGTTCCTCGTTCCCCTTTCTACCTTTGGTGGGGAGCTGCGTGTTCTGGTCAAGAAGGACCCTTCGATCGGAGTGCAAGTTCTTCCCAATATTCAGTTGAAAGGAGAGCACTTTCAGAGGAGTGCTCAAGAACATCTTCTGAGAGAGCTTTTGACGGGAGCTCCAAGGGAGGAAGTTGAGTCTTGGATGACATCTCCCAGGTATCGCGATCGCATCGTAGAAGTCTACGATCGCAATCTCCTGTTTGAAGATGTTCCAAGCGTTGCCATCGTCCGAGGAATTGCCATTCCCGAAGAACTCGCTCCACATGCGAAAGGGACTTGGCTCTCTGTCAATTCCCTTTTTTCCCAGGAATCGCTTCTTTCGGCAGACTGTAAGCTCTTTTCGAAGGAATGTTTGAGTCTTGTGTCCCAATGGATTCGCTCGACGACGTTTCCCTTTGAACTTCTTCCCGCAGTCTTTTCTATACAAGATCTTCGAATGCTTGTGAGCCTTTTGGCGAGCCAGGATATCGATCCGGGAAATTTCCATCGGCGATTGAAAAAGCTCGACGTTTTGAGGCCTTTGGTTTCAGGGCAGCGGGTTCACCGCTGGGAGTTTGTTTGGGGTAAAGACGATGTCTTGCGTCAGGAAGGGCTGATTCCCTGATTTCGTTGAGACTCATGATCGTCAAAAAAAAGCGCCTGAGTGCTTGACGGCTGAGATTTGGCGATATAATGAACGTCTTGTGCTTATTCCTCAGTAGCTCAGTGGTAGAGCAAGTGACTGTTAATCACTTGGTCGGGTGTTCAATCCACCCCTGAGGAGCCACTTAATAGCCCCAAGATTTTTCTTGGGGCTTTTTTGTTTGTTTTTTTCATGATTATCGTCTTGGATTTTCAGGGGCAATCCCACTTCTCACTTGTTCATCAAGTTCCTTTATTTTGTCTTCCAAAATGTAACTTTTGTCTTCAAGCCATTCAAAGCGAAATTTTTTGCTCTCCAGGCTCATTTCAATGCGTGAAATTTCTGCCTTTTCCGCTGTTTTGCAAAGGGCATGTTTTTGAGCCTGTTTTAGAACAACGTTCGTCAGAAAGGTCCCAACGACCTGCGCAGCACCTTGTTGCTCGAAATGGCTCAGCAAGGACATCAGTTTTTCGGCGGAGAACCCAAAGAACCCACCATTTTCAACTATGGGATTTTTGAAATTGAGTTTGAGAGTCGAGAGCTTCATTTCGCAAATGTTTTTTCCTGTAAATCCAATATCTGGTTCCATACTATAGTGAACCATGATCATTCTGCCGTCTTGAAGATAAAGCTGAGTGCTGATGGACTGAGGTATTTTAGGTAACTTTTCTTCCACGGCTGCATTCTGGGACTGCGAACCACCCAAATTTTCAAGAGTCTTTCGCTCCAAAAGATCTCCCAAGGTCACTTCAAAGTAGAGTTGAAGGGCTTTGACCTTCTGATAGGAAACCTTTTCAAGATCTCGCAAGCAAATCAGAAACTTCATCTGCTTTTGCTCAGAGTAATCGTCCAGCCGAAAAAAACGATATTTCAAAAACCCAGGCTTGTCGGGTTCCAGGCAATCAGGAATTTTCAACATTTGCGTCACTTCTTTGCCCTGAGCAGACGAAGCGGGCTTGCGTTGGAACCAATCGAGAAGTCCTTTTGAAGAGCTTTTTTCTGGCTGCTGGTTTTTGCATCCGAATAAAAAAAAGATTCCAAAAGTGAATGGAAGGGCAAACGCGCTTTTGAGGAAAAACATTTTGGCTCCGTTCGGGGTGTTGTAAAGCATTTTTTAGTAAGACTTATAATTTGGTGAGTGAGATACTGTCATTGTAGGGGTTGGTAAGATAAAATAAAGTGACAGAAAAATGAAAGTTTGGAAGTCTCATCCCTCTGAAATCCTCTTCCGTCGGGGTACGTGGTGGCGCAACGAAGCAGTCTGTTACTTTCTTTGCAACGATTTTTGACTTTAGAAAACGGACTTGGGGTTTTGGTGACCCTCATGGTTGCATGGCTTGTTTACCGCACGTTTCTCAAACGTGTGAGCATCGAGCGTCACAAAACTCTGCAGCGGCAATTTCGGAGCTGTCTGACTTTCACTTTCGTAACACTTCCTCTGCTGGGTGCATTCCAAATATTCTATGCATTGCCCGAGAATACGCCCGGTGCAATTCCAATATTTTCTGCTTTCGGCTTAGTGATCTTAACGATATCCTGCATCTGGATCGTAAAGGTCATGCGTGTTTCGGTCTTTATCGGATCTTTTATTACTCATCTTCAAGTTCCTGTGCCACTCTTATTGATCAATGTCATCACCATTGTTTTTGGAATGTCTTTTGCATTGATGGTCGCGTCTGAAGTTCTTGAAATTAGCCTTGCCCCATTGCTTGCAACATCCGCCATTGTTTCCATTGTTGTCGGTTTGGCACTGCAAGATACCCTTGGAAATATTTTGTCGGGTATTGCGCTGCAGTTTGATAAGCCGTACCGAATTGGAGATTGGATCGAAATCATCAATGGTTCTCAAAAAACTTCGGGGCAAGTTTTTGAAATTACCTGGCGGGCGACAGTGCTTTTGTCCTTTACTGATGAGCTGATTACATTGCCAAATCGTATTGTGGCGCAAGCTCAAATCTCTAATTTTACCCAACGTCCCCATCCAGTTTTGCGTGGGCATCATTTTAAACTGCAAGCAGATGCGGATTTTAGTAAACTCAGCAAAGCTATGGTCGATTGCATTTCGCTTGTCCCTGGAATTCATCGCTATCCCGAACCCATGTTTTTAGTATTAGAAAATGGTGATTCGTGGGTTTCATGTAAACTTATTTATTACATTGTTGATTTTGGGAAGCAGTTTCTTGTCGGAGATGAAGTTCTGCGGGTTTGTTACTCCAAGTTGAATGAACTTGGAGTTCGACTTGCGGTTCCTAAATATCAAATTGATGTCGAACACTGGCCTTCGTAACAAAGTGGGGCCGAAATTAAAGACTTACTTCCAGTTATGCAGCCTTGCCATTTTTTGCTTTAGATTCGGGTCATCAATTGAATAGGCATTCACAATTTGTCTACTGCCCCAGTTGCTAAAGGCAAACGGACTGTTTGTGGCAGTTCCAATAAAGAAACGAATGTCGTTCCCTTTTGCGCCTGAATCTGCTGCAAAGAAAAATCCGTCGTGAATTTTGGCTTGGCCATCTTCACCTGTAAAGCTTGCTCCGACGGCTTCTGAAATGAAAATTACCGAGCCCAATGGAATGACTTCAGGATCGACGGCAATCGTTCGGAAGGGAACAAGGGGGCTTTTTGCGCCTGAACCAAACTGAAACTGACTCAGCGCAAATCGAGCTTTTCCAGCATCGACTGCCCAACTTCCTAAAAATGAGCAATCGACGACGGGGGTTCCTTCGCGAGAAATGACACTCAAGGTCTCAGTCTGCCCTGAGGCTCTGGGAATTCGAATGGTTCCAACCACGGCTCCTTTACAGAAGTCTTCTTTGGACAGTGTAATGCCTAAGGAAGTGTTCGAAATGTCGAGAAGCGGATATTCGCCGGTGTTGTCACTTGCTGTTTTGTGAACATTGTACCAAGTCGAGCTGACATCTTTGAATGCAGTGGGCAGGGTTTCTGGTTTTGTAAATCCAAAGAAATCGGGCTGAGGCTTTTCTGCAATAATCTGATTCTTTGATCCTTCGCCAGGGTTTGCTCCGAGTTTTTTCAATTCATCCGCAATGTCTGGAACCTGATCGAGGCGCACGAAACTGTATCCGCGTTTCTTTAATTCAGGAACGAGTTTCATCGTGAGATCAATAGACTGTCTGTGGATATCATGAAGAATAACGATCCCTTTTCGCTGTCTTTCGATGTCAGTGATGTATCCTTCGAGGCATTGGTCGACAGTCAAGTTTTTTGCCCAACAGTCCCAGTCGCCTGCAGAAAGCAGCTTGCCATCTGCGGATGTTTCAATGCGAGCGCCAATGTCGAAATGAATAGGGCCCACATAGCCTTTGGAGGAAGAGTTATTCAAACTTTTCGCCGTTGTAGAATTCCAGTCTCCATAAGGTGTTCGAAATAGAAAGTTGTTCCCCCAGATAAAGGGTTTGATGCTTTCATGTGTTTGGGCAATTTCAGACAGAGCTTCTGCTTCGGGTATTGCCGTGAGTGAACGGTGTGAAAAGCTGTGGTTTGCAATAAGGTGACGTTGTTCTTTAAGGGCGCCCATGAGTGCCTTCGGATTTCTGACGAAACTAATGTCCACCGTTCGAGATCCAACGACGAAAAAGGTCGCTTCAACGGATTCGTCCGAAAGATATTTTCCGAGTTCCCCCGTAAATTCTGAAGGACCATCATCGAAAGTCAAAACAATTTGTTTATCTTGAAGGCTTCTTCCGTCATACCCTTGTGCATCTTCTCTGAATTCAAAGGGAATTGCCTTATTGGCCTGTTCTTTGAGGACTTCCGTTTGGGGCAGTGGAGCTTCCGTTAGGGGAACTGGAGCTTCCGTTAGGGGAATTGGAGCTTCAGAAGGTTTTTGATCTTTTCCTTCGGTCTGGTTGGTTGTCGTTTTTTCAGCTTGATTCGCTTTATCTTTTGAACAGGAAGTTGCGGACAATACTGAAAGAGCAATCAGACCAGAAATACTGAGGCATGGGAGGATTTTCATACAGCGCCTTTCCTCAAGGAAATGTTTGCAAACTAACGAAACAGAATCTCGAGATCGTTTTTAATGGATGAGTCATTTTGTGCAAACGAATGAAGGTAAAAAGCCTGTATTTAGGAAAACTCAAGCTAAATGTAAGGTAATGAGGGGATTTTGGATTGAAGAAACAATGGCTTTCGATTTAATAGAGACTTTTCTATGCTGCCATTTTTGAATCAAATTGAATGATATTTAATTTTTCACATAAATCCATTAAAGTTTTGAAATGACGCTCGTTCAGTGTGAGCTTTTCCCTTGCATATTTTCTGACGATTTCTTCAAACGCAAACTTGTTCGAAACGATGAGGTCGAGGAGTGACGAAAGGCGTTCGAGGTCTAGGAGGTTTTCTCCTAGCATCCCAATGTAAAGCTTTTTCGATGTCTTGATAATGATGGGTGTATAATGGGGCTGCGAATTAATAAATTTATCGTCCTTCCAAGCCATCAGATCAGAGTCATCACAAAAAGCGCTGATGACGCCTTGAGACGGACTCAGCAAAATGAGTTCGCTCATGAGTTCAAGCCCTTCAGCTTCCGGCAGACAACTCACATCGATGAGAATAGAAGGCTTGGAAGAGCTGCATGCGATGACATTCCTATCCTGATCCTTCGAAGTTCTTATAAAAAGTTCATTTCCTTCCGACATCATGATGTTATCGTATGCATAAAAGTCATGACTAAATGTTCTTTCAAGGTGAAGAGAATTTAAATACTCAAGAATATCTAAAAATGTCGTCCCATCCATCTAAATTCTCCTCATCAGCGCCTTTCTTGGCTCTCTTTATTCTGTCGGTAGATGAGCAAGAAAAATGTACCAATTCTCTTGCCAGTGGCATGAAAATGAACAATTGTTCAAGAGGAACAGGAAACGCAATCGATCCTTTTCAAATTTAAAGTAGGGCAAGGTATGAACAATTCAATCTATTCAATAGAAGTCAAGAAAATTGATGGGCAGTCTCTCCTTTTGAGCGAATTTAAAGGAAAAGCGATGCTTGTGGTTAATGTGGCTAGCAGGTGCGGGTTTACTCCGCAATATGAGGGCCTTGAAAAGCTCTTTTTAAAGTATCGCGATCAAGGGCTCGTAGTCCTTGGTTTTCCATGCAATCAATTTCGTGCTCAAGAGCCCGAAGGGGAATCGGAAATTGCATCGTTCTGTAGTCTTAATTTCGGTGTTACATTTCCGCTTTTTTCTAAAATTGATGTCAATGGCGCATCTGCGCATCCTCTCTTTGCATTTCTGAAATCAAAAGCAAAGGGCATTTTGGGTACGGAAGCGGTAAAATGGAATTTTACTAAGTTTTTAGTCGATCGAGATGGAAACGTTCTGAAGCGTTTTGCACCGACGACCAAGCCTGAAGATTTAGAAAAAGACATCAGAGACTGTCTTGGAATCTCCAGTCTCTGAGGAGTCAAAGGAGGGTAAAATCAGCGCAGATCGTCGACGCTCACAAACTCCCCGTCGAGATCCAAGGTGGTATCTCTTTTCTGTGTGGGAGGATTGTCGAGGGCACTGCCCGACATCAAATATTCCTTTTGCGGAGCAAATTCTCCGTTTTTAGGAATTGTCGCATCAGACATATACTTTTGAGCTGGTTTTGCTGTGGGTGCGATTCCGCGCAACGGGCGTTTAGAGTGTGAAACCTGATGCATCTTGGCTTTGCCCAACCGTTGCCCTGCCTGTAGAGAAGCAGGCCGCAAAGGCATGCGTTTTCCAGCAGAGTGTGCCTTTAAACGAGCTTTCGCCAAATGATGATTCTTGGACGCAACCCCTTGTTTCAAGGTTTGCCCAGGTTTCAAAACTCTTGAACCCACGGTCGGTTGAGGTGCTTGAGATTCCGCCCCTGTCGCAAGAGCGGTAGCTCCTCCGAACGTGAGCGATACAACGATAAACACAGAACTCAAAACTAATTTAACTCGCATGGTTTCACCCTTCCTCTGAGTTATCTTACCTTCGGCTCTTTTTTAATAAAATTAAACATAAGTGCAAAAGGTAACTAAATATCAGAAGGTAACGATGATTTTTTTAACCTGCTTTGAACGGGGCCCGTTGCTTAGAAGGGGTTTGGCCATGTGTTGTCCTGTTCACCAATGACAACCGCTTTCTGGTAGGGGTCAAACTTCGACAAAATTTGGCGATAATTCATCTGCTTTTCAACCAGTGAATTTACGATGTTCATATTAGAACGTGTGTTCGAACGGAACAAAGAGGGCATCGCGTTCGTAATGATATCAAGGTATTTGCTACCCTGAGCGCCTGGGTTTGCTGCCTGGTACCTTTGAGTGAGAGTTTCGTCGACATATGAAAAGGTATCGCAGCCATTGACCAGAATGATCTGATAGTGACCCGGTACAACGTGCCCCATTTTTGCAAAGGCTTCGATGTTGTCGCCAAGATCAGAATGGCCGCTGTAGCTGATAAAATCAGAGAGTCCGCTGAGATCTTTAAATTTTTTCCTAAAATCTTGTGAAACTTTCGAGAGCATTTCAACCAAAAACATATCGACTTCGAGCAAGCCGCTCGGTGTTTGGAATGCCAAGGAAAGATGTGGGAACTTAGCGTTTGGTAACGATCCATTCAGGTTCACATTGGTGCGAATGGGAGTTCCGTAAGTTTTCAAAAGTGTGAGATATGTCTTGTTATACTGGGCTATTCCTACGTCGCTATCACCTTGCGCCCCTTCTTCGGCCTTTCCAAAAATGAGTATCGACTTCAGCTTTCCGTCTTCCCAGACTTTTCCGTACTCTGGGGATTTATTTTCTGTGTTTTCGGGGCTCACATTCAAGAAGATGGGCGTTTTGACAACGAGTGTTTTTTCAAAAGAACCCTGTTTGTTGAGTGGGCAAGCTGGTTTTTCGGGCCGGTAGTAGTACCAGAAGGTACCTCCATCGATTTCTGAACCTTGCTCGTCGAGGCAAGCTTTGCCAGAGTTTTCATCTGCGCCAAATGCTGCAGTAAATTTTTCAATCCCCTTTTCATTGCCTTGAGCAGGAAGGATTAAGGTATAATCTTTTGGAACTGCGAGGGATTTGTCCCAGGCAATAAACATCGTTGCTCGGTAGTGAACTTTTCGAAGTCCATTTTCGGCAGGTTCAGAATTGCCAATCTCTATCTCGAGGCGGCTGGAATCTGCAACGCCATTGATTCCGTTGAATTGTCCAACGGTAAACTCAAGCTGCATTTGAATTTCTTCTTCGATTTTATCCCGATTTGTGGTGCGGGTATAGATGACACCATCCCTGATTTCTCCATTGAGAGCAGTGGAGTGCGCGGATTCAAAATGAATGTCAGAACCAGATTGATCTTGTTGAGTGCAACCGAGCGCCATTGTTGCCGCACCCAGTATGAATGATGTGTGTCGAGTCCAAGTTAAAGCTTTCATTCTATCCTCTTTTCTTTAAAAAATCTAAGGTGATAGCTCTTCTGCTGGTTTCTTACCCAGTCTTTTCATGTCCTACGACCTGAAAGGAAAATCTACAATCCTTCAGATTGGCGATTAGGATACTTTATAAAGTTGATCAAGCTGTTTTGCATAAAAAAGTAGCAAATTGTACATGGATGGACAAAATTGGATCGTTCAGTGTTTTCTGAGCGGTTCCAAAAAATATGCAATTGAAATTTATCAAAGGGTTCAGAAAGTTAAATGAGAAGTTGAAGCTCCATTCTCTGTTACTGAAAATGGAGCAACGGATTTAGGTTGCACTTAACATTTTGCTGAGTTCGCCATTCTTTGCCATCTCGCACACGATGTCGCATCCACCTACGAATTCGCCATTCACAAAAATCTGTGGTGATGTGGGCCAGTTATTCATTTCGGTGAGAGCAGGCCAAAGACCAGGTGTTGCATCCATATCCATCGTATAAAATGGAACTTGGAGTTCTTTAAAGACCTTCACAACACGAGCCGAAAATCCACAGCGGGGTGCTTCAGGTGTGCCGCGCATGTACACAACGACTTTGTTGCTTTTAACATCGGTTTCAATAGTTTCTTTCATCTGAGTATCCATTTTAAGCTCCTATTATGTTTCTTTAAGTCCGTTTCTGGCTTTCCCATTGGGCCGGGGTAAAGGGCTGAATGGAAAGGGCATGAACTTCGCCCGTCTTGATTTCTGCTTGAAACAGGTCAAGAACCATCCGATGCCTGGCAAGCAAGGCTTTGCCTTCAAAGCCTTCTGCAATCACAACAACGGAATAATGATCCGTTCCACCCGAGAACTCCGAGACCATCGCCTTTGCGTTTGGGATCCCATCTTCAATACGTTTTTTGACCGCATCACTCAACATGAAAATTCCTCTCGTTCCTAGAAAACGCTGCCCAGATTGCCTCAATCAGCTGAGGATTTTTGGATATTTTTTGGGAAAGCGCTGCTGCATCATAGAATAAATAAGTTCATAAATATCTTCGACACTGGGCTTGCAATAATAATCACCATCCGTTGCGTATGCGGCACGATTGGATTTTGCAGCTAAAGTACGGGGTGCTGCATCGAGCCAATCATAGCCACCTTGAACTTCCAAGACCTCTTGCATCATATAAGCGCTTGCTCCGCCTGGAACATCTTCATCGAGAAATAAGACAGCATTTGTCTTTTTCAAAGATTCTAAAATGAGATGTCCGGTGTCGAAAGGAATCAGCGTTTGAACATCGATGACTTCGACATCAATTCCAACTTTTGAGAGTTCCTGACAGGCATCTTGCGCCAAACGGCAGCATGCGCCGTAGGTGACTATCGTAAGATCGGAGCCTGCCCGAATGACTTCGGGAACTCCCAGCGGAACAGTGTATTCACCAATATTATCGGGAAAACGCTCTTTGAGGCGATAGCCATTGAGAACTTCAATGACAAGCGCAGGATTATCACCTTGAAACAGTGTTCCGTACATTCCGGCTGCCTGAGTCATGTTGCGCGGAACGCAGACGTAGAGGCCTCGAATGGCATGCAATATCATTCCAATCGGAGAGCCCGTATGCCAAATTCCTTCAAGGCGATGGCCCTTGGTTCGGATGATGACAGGCGCTTTTTGGCCCCCTGCAGAACGGTAATGAAGTGTCGCAAGGTCGTCGGAGAGCGTTTGCAGAGCATACAAAAGGTAGTCGAGATATTGGATGTCAACGAGTGGGCGGAGCCCCCGCAGGGCCGAGCCAATTCCCTGTCCCAGAATGGTTGCTTCACGAATTCCTGTATCGGTGACTTTTAAATCTCCATGTTTGTCTTGCAGCCCTTCGAAGACGAGGTTGACGTCTCCCAGTTTTCCGCAGTCTTCACCGATGACAAATGTTCGGGGATCTTTTCCAAACAATTGATCGAAAAACTTCACAAGGATCATTCTGCCATCGCCCGACTCTGAGGCATCGGAATATTGTGGCTTTAATTCAGGAATGCAAAGGGGCGACTGCTTCGATTCACTGTAAAGGTGTGAATTAAAGACTCTGTCGTATTTTTTCCGATAGTCTGTAAAAAAGGCTTCCAAAGCAGAGCGACCTTTGGAAACTTGACCTGCCGTTGTGGCAAGCGCTCGAAAAGCAATACTTTGAATAAGTTTTCTATTTAACGTGACAGCGGACTGCAATTCATTGAGCAATGCCAAAATTTCGGCAGACTTTTGATTGTTACCTTCATCTGCGAATTGCTTCAAGAGCTCTGCAACTGAGTTACGTTCGATTTTAAGTGGATTTAAATAAGCATCCCAAGCTTCCTTTTTGATTTTTTCAATCAATTTTCGGTCTTCGGCTTCCCAAGAATCCAGTTCTTTTTCTGTGGCAATTCCCGAATCAAGCATCCACTGACGCATTTTTTTAAGGCAGCAGTATTCTTCTTCCCAAGCGAGGCGTTCTTTTGTTTTGTAGCGCTCGTGGCTACCACTTGTCGAATGCCCTTGGGGCTGAGTGACTTCAACGATATGAAACAGTGAAGGTACATGTTCAGTGCGGGTTTTTTCGATTCCACCTAAGTAGGTCTGACATAGTGCGAGATAATCCCATCCTTTGACAACATGGATGTCATAGCCTTTTGACTTCTCATCGCGCTGCAAGCCTTTAAGAACTTCTGAAATCGAACATTTAGTTGTCTGGAATTCGTTAGGAACTGAAATTCCATATCCGTCATCCCAAACCGAAATTGCCATGGGCACCTGAAGGACACCTGCGGCATTGACGGTTTCAAAAAAGACGCCTTCACTGGTGCTGGCATTGCCGATAGTTCCAAAGGCAACTTCATTTCCTTGATGAGAGAACTGCTGATCGAAATTTTTAAGAGCTTTATCGTTTCGATAAAGCTTGGAAGCATAGGCAAGCCCCAGGAGCCTTGCCATTTGCCCAGCGGTTGGGGAAATGTCGGACGAAGTGTTTTTGGCTTTTAGAACATTTTTCCAATTGCCATCTTCATCTAAAAGCCGCGATCCGAAATGTGCATTCATCATGCGTCCGCCCGAAGCCGGTTCGAATTGCAGATCGACGTTTGCATAAAGCTGTGCAAAAAATTCCGAAACCGAACACATGCCTGTCGCAAACATAAATGTTTGGTCGCGATAATAGCCCGAGCGGAAATCTCCAGCGCGAAAGGCTTTGGCCATTGCGATTTGGGCGAGTTCTTTGCCGTCCCCGAAAATCCCAAACTTTGCTTTGCCCGTTAGAACTTCTTTGCGTCCAATGAGGCTTGCGCAACGGCTTTGAAACGCAATGCGATAATCGTTGATGACCTCATCTCGCGAAAAGACATGTTTTCCATTTGGTGTGGAGATCTGGTGCAACCCAACATTGTTACTTTTCATGCATGGCTCCCGCAGCGATATTCGAGGTGTTGGTTTTACCGACCCTCGCGGCTTATCTTCGATTCGATTCTGGAACTCTACCAGAAATGGTTCGGATGGGAGAGCTATAGCAGGTTGAGGTGTGATTTCAACAAGACCGCTCAGTTCGACGAATGTTCGGAACTGAGATCAAATTCACAGGGGTGCCTGGGATGGGGTGTTTCAAAGGCTTTGTGTCCTGACAAGATGAAAGCTCCCAGGTAGTTTCGGGCAACGAGCTCGGGGTTTACGTTTTGGCTGTCATTTGTGCACTGCCATTCAATATTGCCATTGGCGCTTGCCATCGTTTCTATTTCAAGGACATCTTGGCTGTGTTCTTGTTGCACAAGAATGCGAACAATTCGGAATCGAATGCGCGTTCCTTCGCACGACACGACAAGTTTGTCTCGACCTTTGAGAGCAATCATTCCAGGCTTTGGATTTCCAAGCCTAAAAACCTTGAGCGTTTCATTCGGGAAAATTCGAGAGATTGATTTGTTAAAATGATCCGCATAATTGAGCATCAGGAGGCTCATCTCTTCAAGAAAAACCTGTGTCATCTGATGGAGCAGTGCAACACTGGGGGCAGCATTTGCTTTCTCAGAAGGTCCATTGAGGTTATTTTTTCCAAGGCTTTGTGCCACGAGATTGTCGAGCCACAGGATGTCGGATGATTTCATTTTTTGTTTCCTTATTGGAGGCTGAGAATTTACTTTGAGTAAAAACCTTCCCCTGGCTTAAAATCGAAAATGAACAGAGCCAAAGAATGAGGTTGCATTGTCGGTTGCGCTGTCCAAAAGGGGCTTGAACTTCACGTCCGTAATCTCGTCTTCGGTATAGGTTGTGGAAAATCTTCGAATGTAAGAACCCGCGCTGAGCGTGAGTGCCTCCATGGGGTCCCACTCCAGAGCAAGCGTCGTTTCGGTTGAGGAACTGGAGAATTCAGCATTGGGTCGGAACAACAACTTTTTTTGGTCTTCGACGATGCGGGCTGTCACTCCAGACACAAAACTGCGGCTGGTGGCATAGACATAGCGAATCCAAGTTAAAAAACTTAATGAATCTGAAAAATGCACACGCGGCGCAAGATTGATCTCCCAAAAGGACCCTTCTGCTTGCGTCAGAAAAACGACATCTTCGGAGTCTTGGGTGCCATACCTTGAGAATTTTAAGAGCTCGTAACCTTGTGGACTCTCCAAACTGAGAAATCCCGTCTGTCCAATCCGAAAGTCGCTTTTCCACTGAAAGCCTACCGAACCACGCCTTCCATCTTTTGCAGCGATTGCTTCATACATATAGCCGCCGCTGATGACGATGTTATCAAATCCAATTTTCAACAGAACTTCGCCCAGCACATTGGAGTAGTTCCTTTTGAAGTTTGTGCTCATCAAATTAAAGCCGGCACCGCCTTCGAGGCTGAAATTTGAATTGACGTCATAAAGGAGAAAAGGTCTGACACCGACAGACCATCCTTTTCGGGTCAAAGGAATGAAATCCACAGGCCTGACACCCTGATCTTGTGAGAGATAAAACCGTTGCTCGGTGGCTCCCGCAGCGGCATCAGCCCCCACTTCAATTCCGATGCGAGTCATTGCACCCTTGGCGGTTTTTGCAGATCGAAATCCCAGATCTGCTTCCGCGCGTAGAGATGCGCCTACATCGGCTTTATTCGTGGATGAATTTTTAATGAGTTCAGCTTCGGAATTCAGTTCATAGGCATCTTGCGTTCCAGGTTCTAATGGAACCCGACGGTTTTGAGTGGATCCCGAAATGAGGGAGCCAGTGGCAGAAGGTCGGAAGAAAAAACCCGCAGGTTCGTCTCCCTTTGTTGTTCCCGATTGTGCGTTGGAGTTCGGGTTTTTAAGAGGTGGTTTATTCGGTGTTTGTACCGGCATGGGCGGCTTTGATGCGCCTTTGACATCGCGAATGCGGTCGAGCATAAAAGTACGCTCTTTTTCAAGTCGCTCGGGAAGGGCCACACTGCGCTTTAGATAGGATTCAGCTTTTGTGTAGTCGCCTTTGCGATAGAGATTTCTTCCCAGCCAATAAGAAGCCATGTCGCGATTATCGGGAACTTGCAAATTTTGTTGAAAAAAATTGAGAAGTGAAGGGCTTGCTGGAGCGTCTGCACTGCAGTCCCCTAAGAGTCCGACATCTTCCGAGCGAATTTGACCTTGTGGAATTCCGGCAACGAGTCGGATGCAGTCAGGATACTTTTCAAGTTCCTTTGCCGCTTTCGCTGCAAGTCTGCGAGCTTCTATATTTTGACCATCTTTTCGGAGTGCTTCAAGTGCATATTTGTAGGTGTTCTGAAAGTCTAAACGCGCAAAAAATGCTTGAGCTTGCACTAATGGTTCTGTGCCTTGTGGGATTGGAGCGGCAGATTGGGCAAAAATTTCCACAGAAAAAGCACAGGTCACAAGGAGTGCAAGTAAACCACGTTGAAAGGGCACCCGAACTGTCTGCTTAATCTGCTTCTTTTGTTGGGTATCACCCATTCCCAAAGACCCTCTTTCTGCTCGCATATCAGAAAGAAGTCTCTCACAGTTTGGTGCTTGCTCAGGATGGAAGTGTCAAGAATGCTCACAAATACCTGCGTGGAGTGTCCGAATTTGACTTTCCGTCAAGCCCATGAATTTTGCTGCTTCATGCGCTGATTCTCCCCAAAGTTCAAACTTGATTCTGGAAGGAAGATTGAAGGGCGTTGAGCACTGATGCAAAGAAACGAGTTGCAATACGGTGAACTTAAGAGTCAAACCAGAGCGACAACGGAAAACCAGAATTTCAGGGATTGTATTTGCGAAGAGTGTTTGAAGTCGTTCTTTAATATGATGAGAAATATCTATCAATTTATAAAGTTCAATGACCACAGCGTTCGAGAAAACCATGGATAATTCGGGAGGCAATAATTTTAAAGTGGAATTTGTTTTTCCACCTTGTGCTGTAAAGATAAAAGTATTTAAAAAATCCTTTTTATCTTGAGAGACTAAAAGCTCTTCTAAAGTTGCTTTGAGTCCCATTTTTTCGGGTGGGACTCGAATTCGAGGTGAGTTTATTTGCAGTTCGCTCAAAGCACTTTGAAGGCGCTTCAAAGTTTCGAGCCCAACACAGGCCCATTGCAAACCCTTCTGCATTTTTTTGTCGGGTTTCCAATGGCGCTCAAACATGCTTTTTTTCCAAATGTCGACCGCATTCTTACTTGTGAAGATGAGCAGTGAACGTTCGGGATAGGGGAGATCTATGGTCGGAGTGAGTTCTTCAAGTGCTGCAACGGGAAGTAAAAATGAACCATCGTTGCCGTGGTTGTCCACAGAGAGGTCTTCAAGAATGGTGCAATTTAAAATGATCTCTTGCATGATTAACCTGGATTAAAGGAACTCACCGTTTGATACTCATTTTTTCGCAAATGATCCTTTAATTCAAGGACAAACATTGAATTTGCGGCCTGTTCCATTGCTGAATTGTAACACCCCGCTGATTTTTTCACGATTTTTAATAAACTCTCAAACGCAAGGGCCGAAGGTTGAAATCGGGTTGAAATGCTTTTTGATTCATGGGCGCAAAAGAGTGAGAGTATTCCGTCGTCGAAATGAATGCCGATGGAAGTGTGGCAGTCTCCACCCAAAATTTTGAGTGTGAGGCGCTCTGCAAGTGCTGTCAAAACCGTAGATTTATGTGAAAATTGTGAAAGTATTTCTTGCAGTTCAAAATCATCGGATCTGATTTCAATGGCAACAATGCCCTGAGCGGGTGCGGGAGTAAATAAATTTTTTGGAAGCGAAATCATATCAGTGTCTGAAAAAAGACCAAGGCGCTCTAGACCTGCTCGTGCAAGAACGATTGCAGCAAATTCATTGTTACGAACTTTGGAGAGCCGAGTGTCGACGTTGCCTCGAAGGATCTGAATATTTAATTCTGAACCAAAATTATTTCGTAACAAATTTTGTCGTCTGCTGCTTGTTGTTCCTAAAATACCCGTGAGGAATTCTTTTTCCTGAGCGAGGGACTTTTGAATTTCAGAAAAAGCGAGTTTGGAAAAATTGGATTTTGTTTCTGAATTGCCGCAGGATTTTTGAAGTGCTTCTCTCACCTTTGGACTCAAGATTAAAACATCGTGTGCGCTTGCGCGTGGAAGCAGAGCACTAACCATCAAACCGACCGTTTCCTGGACGGGAAGATCCTTCATACTATGAACGGCGAGGTCTGCGTGGTTTGAGAGCATAGCCTCCTGAATTTCTTTGACGAAAAGGCCCTTTCCCGTACTCAGATGATGTGGAAGTTCATCGACTCCGAGTTGCACTTGGGCGAGGGCGCCCTTTTGCATTTTATCTCCCGTCGTCACAAGGGGGACAAGTTCAGTTTTAAAATTTGAACTCTCAAGGAGAGACTTCACCTTATTGGCTTGCCAAAGTGCAAGGGGGCTTTTTCTTGTGGCAATCCGGTAGATACGGGAGGATTTTGCTTGCATGAACGATTCCTTAGCCGCGATGTCTGCTTCTGATTTGAATGACATTAGAGTTTTTAGAGGCAGATGCTGCGTTTTTTTTGTTGTTACTTTTCTTTTTGGCTATCAATAAGGGTTGCTCGGAAAGGCGAAAAAGCTTTTCGAGGAGTCCTCCAACGGTTTCGTTTTCTTCAACCTGAAATTCTGACTTTGCCTTTAAAGCAGGTGACGAAACAATTTTTTTAGCAACAGCATCTGCAATGGTTTTTGAGTCGACCTTTCCACCTCGAAGTGATTTTTCGACTTCTTGTGCCACGAGCCCTTGAATCCAAGAATGGAATTTTCCAACAGAGGCAAGCTCTTTTCGTTTTTTTCTTGCTGCAATAAAATCTTCAACTTCGCTTTGAACAATAAATTCTGCTTCTGTGGCGGCATCCATGCGAGCTAGGCGGTTATTGTGCATGATTTTGTCGAGATCATCGATATCAAAAAGAAACACACTTTCGATTTGAGAAAGCGCGGGATCGACATTGCGTGGCACGCTGATGTCAACCACCACCGCTGTTCTTCCAGCGCGCGCTTTGGCATGATTTTTGAGATGCTTTGGCTCAAGAACAAAGCCCTGACTCGAAGTAGCAACGATGACAATATCGTAACTACCCAAGTTACTCAACGCTTTTTCAATGGGTAAAGATTGAGCCGTAGGACCCAATTTCACAGCAATATTACTTGCTTTTTCGAGTGTTCTGTTTGCGATTGTCAAGCCAGAAATGCCCTTCGAAACCAGGTGCTGAGCCGCAAGCCTTCCCATTTCGCCAGCCCCAATCACAAGCGCCGTGCAATCTCCTAGATTCTCAAAAACTCTTTGTGCGAGTTCAACGGCAGCATGCCCAATGGAAACAGCATTTCTTCCCAGGTCGGTTTCACTGCGTGCTCTTTTTGCAACTTGGAAACAGCGGTTAAAAATGCTTGAGGCGTGGGATCCGCAAAGATCTTCGCTCAGGGAGAGTTGAAAGCACTCTTTAATCTGTCCTAAGATATGGGGTTCTCCCAAAACCAGGGAGTCGAGACTCGATGCCGTTCTAAAAAGCATCTGCAATGCTTGGGCATCAAAGTGAAGTCGGACAATTTTTCGGAGAACGTTTTCATCCCAGAGGGGGGAATTTGAAATCTCTTTTGGTGGCGCAGGCAGATCGAGCTTTTTGGTCATTTCCATCAAGCTTGCCAGAAATGCGGATTCAGAAACATCGCCCACCACGCAAATGTCAAACCGATTGCAAGTTGCAATGGTGACAACCTCTAATGCATGGCCATCCACTTGGTCTTCGATCATTTTTTTGAGTGTGCGTCGACCTTCAAATGTTGAAAATGCCTTCGTCCATACTTCTCGGATTTCCACAGGGCAAACCGAAAAATGAAAGCTACAATAGATGAAAAATCTCTTTTTATCCCATTCCATATTCATGCCTCAAAGTTCCAATCGTGGCATTCCATTGCAAGGGGAGTCGTAAAAAACGCGTTTCTGCTGTCGAACGGAATTTCCCTTCCAATGAGGATCATCAGTTTCACGCAGATGCTTTCGAATGTCATGTCCATTCCCGAAATGACCCCTTTTTGTAAGAAAAGCCTTCCGTTTTCGTAGGCATCAAGATTCACCTCACCTGCGCTGCACTGCGAAGTCACAACAACGGGAATCTGTCTCTTCAATGCCTCACTGCAAAGGAATTTCCAATCTTCAAATTGCGCGGGCAGAGTTCCAGAGCCAAACCCTCTAAGAATGATTCCCTTTTGTGTGGAGAGGATGGCCTCTACGACTTCAACTGGAAGCGGTGCTCCAGGGACACAATTGAGAGAAATCACCTTTGAATCAATTCTTGAGTCTATCGTAGGACTTTGCGTTGAAGACCCCGCTACAACCTGTTTCGTCAGTTTTGAATTTAATCTGAGATTTACCCCAAAACTTCCTAAAATCGGCGAGTTGTGCGATCGAAAAGCTTGCAGGTGTTCGTTGCTGAATTTGGTCGCTCTTGTTCCACGGTAAACAGTTCCATCGAAGAGGATCATGACTTCAGGAATGCCCAGAGTGGCCAGTTCTACGGCATCCAAGATGTTTGAACGGGCATCATTTCGAAGTTCACTGAGAGGCCGCTGAGAACCCGTAAACACAATGGGTTTGGTGAGATCCGATAGAAAAAACGACAGTGCAGATGCCGAAAAAGCCATGGTATCGGTCCCATGAATGATGACAAAGCCATCGGCAGCAGCCCAATTCTTTTCAATGGTTTCTGCAAGGAGTTGCCACAGATCAGGGGTGCAGTCGGAGGAGTCGATGTTGCACAGCACTTTTAATTCAAGTGTCGCGAGTCTATTGAGCTCTGGCACATATGACAAGAGATGTGTAAGCGAATCATCGTTGGTGTTGCGTTCTGCCTCGCCTGATTCGTTGAGCATCATGCCAAATGTTCCTCCAGTGTGGAGGATAAGAACGCGCTTGGTCGTATTCATTTTATAAGCGGGCCTCACTTTAAGACCAAATCCCAAACAGTCCCAAAGAGGGCAAGAAGCAAAATTGCTGTTCCCCACAGAGAGAGTTGTGCGCCTTTGCGGCCTCTCCAGCCCCAAAGTCCTCTGCCAAAAATACACAGGACGTACCATCCCCACACCGAAAATGCCCAAATGATTTTGGTGTATCCGACCTTTGCAGGGCTTGTGCTTGATGAAACCAGTGCCAGCCCTGAAACCAAGCTTGTCGTGATGAGGAAAAGACCTGCAAGCGACGATTTTTCGATGATATTATCAAGAGAACTCAGGCTTGGTAGATTTGGAATTTTTGCGATGATTTTAAGCTTTAAATTCCGGTATACCCACAAGTACAGCAAAGACGAGAAAAATGCCGCAACAAACAAGCCCTCTCCAGCAATTGCTGTCGAAACGTGGAGGCCCGAAAGCCATGAGACTGTTTTTGGAACACTCGTTTCCTTCGGAAAAAGAAAGGGAAAGATAACGATAATGAGCCAAATAAACGCACCCGACAAAAAGCTCATGGCAGGGAGGCCATTTTTGAGTCGATCGAATCCAATGGAGAGAAGAGATAAGACTAATGCAATACCCACATGGACAAGATCATTTATAGATGTATACGGATGTACCATTGCTATCGTAAAGTAGGCAATCGTCAATGCCGTTGCGAGAACAAAGATGAATCGGCTAAGCTTCAATATAAATTCGTCGTTATTGGGTGAGATACGATCTTGTTGGACGCTTGTTTGGCGTTGGAGAATCACTCCATTGAGTAAAAAGGAAATGCCAAAGCCTGTCGCCATTCCTACTCGCAGCAGGACCAGGGCGTTATCAAGAGATTTTGTGAGCTCCACCACCATTTCTGGGGAGACTGGGGCATCCATCATATTGTTACCTCGGAAGTGATGGTAGCTTTCAACATCGTAGAGGTCAAAGTCAAGCAGGGGTCATTCTATGGGCTGCAAAATGAGTATCACTTTTAAGCGAGAATACGAAGGTTAAGATGATTGATGAATTTCGCAAGTACATCTTGCGTGCGGATATATCCAAAGGAAATGGTTCAGGTCTCAGCAGGGAACTGAAGTCTGTGCAACAGCTATTGGAACATGTGCTCGAATCGTGGCAAAACATCGAAACTGCGGATGCTAAGCGCATTCGAGAAATGGAACGGACGCTTTTTCGATTAAGCTCGCCAGGAGAATGGGAAGATAGCCCCCTTGTGGCCATACTCGAAGAAAAGAAATTTCAAATTGAGCCTGAACCCCCACAAGAAAAGGGACCCACGCCCCGCGTTTCGCAGTGGGGCGAGAAGACGAAAAAAAAGCAAGAAAAGAAGGAACGACTTGAGCGAAGGGCTGCGATTCTTGATGAATTTCGATCGGCTATCGGCAAGAACAACAACGACTCGGAAGTTGAATCACCTGAATCCGAAGAACTCTATGAGTTGGCTTTGAGGTCCGCAGAAGGGCTTCAGCGCGGAACGATTGCTTGGGCTGGAGCGATCATGGGTTTAATTCCATCGACTTCGTTCGAAAACGCAAAAGCGCGTTTTTATGAAAGAGCACGGATGTGGCATCCTGATCTCTATCGACAGCGGCCTGTGCGAGAGCAAGATCGCATCCACGAAGCAATGATCGCCTTAAATGAAGCGTGGGATATATTTCGAGAAAAGAGCTCTAAGGGCACGCTTTAAATATTACGCCATGGCTTCGTTGCGCATCGGATTCGGCTTCCTCATGGACCAAAGAGTCCATTGCGTCAGCTCTCACCTCGCGCGCCTCGCCCTGACGCAATATTTAAGAGCGTGCAGTTCGCATTTTTTAATCGTGAGAACGAAAGGACAGTGGGATGAAAGAAGTGAACCCGTCGCATGAACACACATCAACCTGTGGCTGTGTAGGACCCAAGGGAGAGCCCCTTTTTGTGGGTGCACCCCACGAAAAAACCCAAAAAGCACTGGATTTTGCAGAAAAAGGGCTGAGAAACAGCCTGGAAGACCTAAAGCGTCTGGTTGGAATTCCAAGTGTGAGTTTAAGTGGTTTTGATCCTGCGCAGATGAATCTGAGTGCAGAGGCCACTGCTGAATTGTTTCGCAAGGTGGGCCTCGAAAAAGTCGAAGTCATCCAGTTTGGAGATGTTCACCCCTACGTTTACGCAGAATGGATTCACAAGCCCGACGCTCCCACAATGCTTTTATACGCGCATCACGATGTTCAGCCCCCGGGGCGTGACGACAAATGGAAATCAGCTCCGTTTATCCCAACAGAGTCTGGAGGGAGGCTTTATGGTCGTGGCACTGCAGACGACAAAGCGGGCATTTTGGCCCATGCTGCAGCCATCGCTGCATTCCTCGCAACTTCAGGTGAACTCCCCATTAATGTCAAAGTTCTTATAGAGGGAGAAGAAGAAACTGGAAGTTCGCATCTAGCAGAATTTGTGCGGCGCTACAAATCAACCCTGCGTGCGGATGGAATGATTCTGACCGATTGTGCCAATATCGAAAGTGGCGTTCCGAGCATCACAACCTCCTTAAGAGGACTGGTAGCCGTTGATGTTGAAATTGAAGCGTTAGGGCATCCTGTGCATTCTGGGCTTTGGGGTGGGATTCTTCCCGACTCCGTAATGGCTTTGTCTAAATTGCTGTCAACCCTTGTCGATGCCCGTGGAATGATGTGTATTCCGGGGATTTATGACGACGTGAGGCCTCTGCTGCCTCATGAACAGAGTGCATTTCACAAAATATCAATGCAAGAGATTGCTCGGAAGGCCACGGGGCTTTATGGAGAAATTCCGTTTTCGTGTTCTGAGCAAGAATTTGCAGAAAGGCTTTGGCGACAGCCCAACCTCAGCATCAATGCCATTCAAAGTGGAAGTCGTAAGCTTGTGAGCAATGTGATTCAAGATGGCGCTTGGGCCCGAGTGTCCATTCGCATCGTTCCAGACATGAAACCACAAGCTGTGCTTGCGCGACTCACCGAATACTTGATTCAAAATTGTCCGCCCGGATTCCGACTGCGTGTGACTCCCGAGGCCGTTGGAGACTGGTGGATGATCGATAATCCCGACGCGCAAGTGTACCAAATCGCAGCACGGGCCCTTGAAAAAGGTTACGGACGAAAAACGGAATTTGTGGGTTGCGGGGCGAGCATTCCGTTTGTTCAGCCGCTATCGGATGAATTGGGAGGAATACCAGCAATTTTGGTAGGAGTTGAAGACCCTTACACAAATGCTCACTCAGAAAATGAAAGCTTAAATTTGGACGATTTTAGAAAAACAATCATGGGGCAGATACACATGTTGGCAGGAATGGCAGACTTAAAACGGGTTTAATCGGCGAGCAGCTGCATTTTTATTCAGTAACAGTGCCGCCTTGTTCGTTGGATGCAAGAACTTGTACAACTGCAAATCCATATTTGCCTTCGCGCCAAGCATTAATCTTTCTAACTTTACCCGATGGTCCCTTAATGCGCTTGGAAACTTTATCTTTTGGAAACTTTTTCGAAACAGCATCCGACAGTTTGACAATATATAAGGTGGCATTTTTTGAATTTTCAGGTGTGTTTGCAAGAGCATCCGATGCGGGCTGCACAGCAGACACGTCTTTGAGTTGGATGCTCACAGCAGGGCTGCCTGCGATAGCAAAAAATCGACCTTCGCTCGGTGTATAGTGGGCCTGGATTTGCTGTGGAATGGCTGGATGAAAAGCTTCTTTTGTGAAAAATTCTTCCATCAATTCTGGGAATGCGGTCGGATCGCCCTCGAGATCGAAATCTGCTGGAAATCCCTTCAAACCAGATTGAGAAGAGGCCCATTCCAAAATGGGATCTCCGTCACCGTTTTCGTCGGGCATCACCATGAAGGCAGCAAAAGCGGCAACCATCGCAGTAGTGACGTAACCGACTCCCGCATTATGCAATTTATTGAAAATGATTCCTAAATTCTTACTTGAAAAGCGGCGACGACGGCCTACGCCGTCGAGTTCGGTCGAAAGGAGCAAATTTTCTAATTCTTGTGCTTTTTTGCCTTCGAGCCTGATCGAGCTGAAGGTGTCTCGGACCTGCCGCTTCCAGATTGACCCCTGGTCCTGCTTATGAAAGTCCATGTCAACCTCCGGAAAACGAACTCACCTGCTATATTCTATTACAGACTTTAGGAGCGAAATATTCCCTAGAATGACGATTCCTCTCCCTTTTTTAGTTTCTGCAAGGCTCTTGAGAGGTTACTCATGACTGTTCCAATCGGAATATTCAGAATGCTTGCAATTTCTTTGTAAGCATAGTCTTCAGCTGCAAGAAATAAGATACTCCGCTGCCTATCAGAGAGAAGTTCAAGTCTTTTTTTCCACCCATCATCAAGTGCCAATCTGTAAAATTCCTTTTCCTCCTTGGCAAAATCTGCTGAATTTTCTCCAGACAGCAGATTCACATCAGAGGCCAGGGCTTGAAAATCGTTTGCAGAAGCGGCTTCGATGCTTTTTTCATCAGGATCGAAAATCCATTTGCTCGATTCAGCTCTTTCGTCGAGATAGGTGTTCTTTACAATTCTGTAGAGCCAGTTCTTAAAATGAAGTTGAAAATGCTCTTTTTCAAGGGCAAGATCGGCTTCAGTTGGAATATCGGTCAGAAAATTTTTCTTGGAAAATCGAGGAAATGCCTTCAGTGCCTTCAAAAGGGAAGTTTGCAAAACATCATCGGCAAGCTCTGCAGAATTGGTCAAGCTGGCTGCAAATCTCAGCATGGGTTCCCAGAGGCGTTTTGAATGTTTGACAAAGACACCGTTCCAGTTCAGAGGGCTTTGTTGCTTTGAAAAAATACTCACCGACTTGTGTGTTCTCCGCTATTTCTAAAGAACCGCGACCTTTTGTAGGAATCGATCAAGCTCAAGACTACGACTCTTCCCACAGCTGCAAGAGGGATGGCAAGGAGGACTCCATAAAATCCAAACCAATCTCCCAAAGTCAGTACTGAGAGTATGATGATAAAGGGATGAAGGCCAGAAAACTGCCCCATAATGCGTGGAGTCAAAATGACTCCATCGAGGATTTGAATTCCCACAAAACTTACGACAACAGATAAAATAAGGTCGTTAGAGGCTCCATTTGTGGCCAAAATGAGGAATGACAGTGTGCCCCCGACAAGAAGATCGAGATAGGGAACAAGCCTCGAAAAACCTGTGATGATTCCGACGACAATACCTGCTGGAAGCCCCGCCGCAAAGAAAGCTGTTGCATAAAGCACGCTTAAAAGCGAGATGACAACGATTTGCCCTCTTAATACAGCTCTTAAGGTGTGATCAACATCGCGCAAAAAGCGAAGAAAAAGCCCTCTTAAATCGGGGGGGATGAGCCCCAGAACTTGAAGGGAAATTTTGCGAAAATCCCTCATGACAAAGAATGCAAAGAGTGGAGAGAGGATTCCAGCAATAAGCCAAGATGCCAAAAACCGCGTGCCATCTCCAAGCCCCCACAGGACGGCCTGGGGAGCGTTTTGAAAGGACTCAGGTAACAAATCGCTAAGCTGTGGTACGTAATTTGATTTTTGTTTAAGACCCAATGCAGCATGAAAAAAATTGTAAATATTGGGTAGCCAATGCGATTCGACGTAGGCTTTAAGTTTAGGTAACAGGCGAACAAGTGTTTCCATTTGATGATATAAAATGGGTATAACAAACCAACTTGCAATCAAAAAAGTAACAAGAAAAAGCAAGATTGCAGAAACCACAATCAAAGAGCGTTTAATGCCTTTTTTTTCCATGATCTCAATGGCAGGATTGAGAACATAGGCTAAGACAAGGGCAAGAATAAAAGGGCCAATAACAATACGCATCACGGTAACACTCAAGACGATGCAGAGTGTAAATCCGAGGAAAAAAAACTGAGAGCGGTATCTATTTTGTGGATGCAGATTATTCATGGATTTTATTCTACTTCTGCTGGAGCTCCAAATCCAGGTTTTCAATCTCGGAAATGATTTCCTGGAACTCAGTTTCTTTGAAGTACGATACCACGTGATCTGGAAGTCCGCTGCGATGTGCGTCATAGAGTTCTCGGCCCAATTCAGCAAAAAGCTCTTTTCGCCTTTGAACGAGTTGAACGCGTTCCAGCTGCTTTTTGGCCAAATCGACACCTCGCGAGAATTCTCTTGAACTCATTTTTGCGACGTCGGTCAAGGTTTCTTGAAATTTTTTGAGTTCTTTCTGAAATTTGCTCATTTCGTTTTTCCTCTTAGGGCTGTGAGCTAAAACGTCCCGGCTCGGAATTGCCGGGAAAAGAGAGAATAGTGGTGTAGAGAGAAACAGCAAATGGCAAAAGGGTCAAAAATGAAACCCACGTTGGCCAAGCAAACAATCCACCCGCAAGAAGCCAAGCGCAAAGTAACGGGAGCAGGTGAGATTGGAGTGGCAAAGTTTCTTTTGAGCTCTGGATTGGATGGGCAAGACCCAACGCCATCAAAAGCTCGGTCCGTGATTTTACCTGAGTCAAATTTCCGTGCAATTTAAACCGAACTACGGCTTCTAAAAAAGCCAAGAAAAGAAGAATAAGGAAACAGGGAAGGCTGGGGTAAATGCTAAAGATGGCAATGTACTTGTAGTAATCTACAAGACGCGAGGAAAGGGGTTGCCTTGATGAAATTTGGACGGCAGTGTAGAGAAAAGTAGCAATGAGTACCCCACGAGTTGAAAAATGGCTGTTGCCACCAGCCTTGTAGAAAATATAAACAAGAGGCACGCCGACGAAAAGTGCAACTGTGGCATTTCGAGAGTTTCCGAAGGCCAAATGCTCTCTGCCAAGATGGAACATGAGGATGAATTTCTCCGTGAAAAGATGGCTTTTCCCAGTACAGTTACTGGTATTTTTGGCAGAACACTTTGCTGTCGCTCAGGAAAATGAATCGATTGCCACAACAAATTTTCGCCCTGGCCATAATGTTACCTTGACTGGAGGTTTGAGCCAAGGGCGATGGTCGGTCAGAAAAGTAGGAGCCGTGGAAAGAGCTTCGGGAACGTCCATCGTTCCTATCCTGGCGCTGAGATACACGTTTCACATGAATCTCTTAAAAAAGTTCGGACTGATTGTCGGTACAGGCTCTCAGTTTTTGTATGAGAATCAAAGTTACAGTGGTTTTGTTCCGGGAAGCTCCTTTGTTTTTCCATCATTGACGACCGGCGTGGTCCAGAATTTTATCGCGGACGCGAGAGTTTTATTAGGCGTGGAATACTCGGGGATTTGGTTTCCGTGGATGAAAACGCGCGAAACCGATGGGCGCGTTGTGACTGTGGGAGCCGTTCCTGATTTGTGGTCGGTATTTTTACAGCTCGATAAGTTTCAGACTCGAAATAGAGCGCTTTCTGTATCCCTCGGATGGAAAAAGATCTGGAACAGCTGCTCAGTTCTCACGAGTTGCCGCGACGACACACTTGTGGGAAGTTTGAAATTTGAAAATATGTCGTTGTTTGTCCAAACGGGATTGACATGGCAGGTGGGTGAAGAGCTTGGAATCTGAAGGAATCAGCTTGGCGAAGCTAAAAAAGTTTTTAGCCCAAGTTGATGTCGACAACTTCATAATCTCGTTCGCCACGCGGCAGATTTACAGTAACAACGTCTCCAACCGTTTTGTTGATGAGTGAAGCAGCAAGCGGGCTTGAAAGCGAAATGGCATTATTTTTGATATCTGCTTCCAGATCACCAACAATACGATAACTTTTTTCTTCGCCTTTGCTGTCGTCTGAAACATCACGCAGCCGAACGACGGAACCAAAGACAACCTTTTCGGTTTTGCCAGATCCCTGTGGAATGACTTGAAGCCTGGAAAGCTTGTCTTCGAGTTCTTGGATGCGGCCTTCAATAAAGCTCTGCTTTTCGCGTGCCGCATGATATTCGGCGTTTTCAGACAAGTCGCCGTGCTTGCGCGCTTCGGCGATTTCGAGAATGACTTGAGGCCGCTCGGTAATTTTTAAACGTCGGAGCTCGTCTTTCAGTTTTTCATATCCTACGGTGGTAATTGGAATCATAGTGACAGTCATGCTCGTTACCCTTATTCATAAATTCGAATCGGTTGTAGGGTTGGAACCCCATACCGTCTGTTCGTGACGCCCTTAGGAAAACGCATTCTAGGGCAGATTGAGTCCTGTAGAGTTCATACCTCTTCTCAAGACAGAATGCCGTGGATACGAGGCTTTTTCACAGTAAATGTTGTGTTATTGAGCACTGAAACTCAACTCTACGCGAGTCCGCAATGCAAAAAAGAAATCGACCACTCTACGACAAGCGGTCGATTTCTGTTCTGTAATCGACTTATTGCAAGACACTATCACGCTTATTTGGTCATTTCAACGTACTTTAGGCGAAGATCATAGAGAAGACCTTCAAGCAATCGACTTTCGTCGGGGGTCAAATTTCCCTTTGTCTTTTCGCTAAGCATCATGAGCAATTCAATATTGTGTTTTGCATTCTCGAGATTCTTGACAGTCTCGTTTGTTTCAGGCTCTGGCATAAAGCCCATCCCGACAAGGGCAGCGTTGCCAAGTGACAAGACCAACAGATCAAAAAGCGATGGACTCATACCCGCACCTCATCGCAAATGCATTAAACACTTGCTTGCTTGAAAAATCTTACTCTAGAGGTGTGCTCGCATTTTGCAAGTCTTCAAATTCAACTTTTCAGTGAAATCAGAATTGACATGGCTCTTCTGTTCTGGGACTTGCTCCCGGTGTTACACTGGGGGTGGAGAGTGTGGTGTTCGACGTGCCCAGCATTTCATCCAGACCATCCTCAAAACCTTTTTTTGGTGAAATGTATGGAAAGATCCGAAGGAAATGAGTCTTCCAATGCCGCATTAAAACTGGTCGTTGATGGGGAATTGATAGATACCATCGCCTTGAAACCTGAAGTCACTGTGATTGGGCGAGCTAAAGGTGACATCATTCTTGACGACCCTGAAATATCTTCGAGCCATTGCAAGATTCAATTGCTCAGCGGAGCCTTTCATATTTTCGACTTGAACAGCACGAACGGAACATTTTTAAATGGACAAAAAATTGTAAAGGCACGCTTGAGTACGGGTGATCGCATTCGTGTCGGAAAAGTGGAACTCATCTTTGGAACAGATACTCAGAAACCCGCACAGCTGAAGGCCAAACGCAAACTCGATTTGTCAATTCTAACCATTTCTCCCGAGAATCTTTCACTCGAAGCAAGGCAAATTGATGACTTGATCGAAAAAGAAAGACTCCGTCAACTTTCATCAATGTGCCTTATTCTTGATGTGAGTTACTCAGATGGCTCAAAAGAACGTTTAGAGCTCCCCGAAAGAGCATTTGTCATTGGACGCACTTCCCCCTTGGGCTCGTTTCACCGCGACGAAGAAATTTCCCGAAAACATGCACGTATTTCTGTGGATGTAAAAGGCGAAATTATTATTGAAGACTTGAAGAGTACCAACGGGACCTTTGTCAATAACGAGCGCATCCAAGGCGTGAGAAATGTTTCCACTGGAGATCTGATTAAAGTCGGAGACTCCTTTCTAAAAGTCTCTCTTTCCCTTGCAACGGATTCCTAAAAAGGGGGGGGCGCTTTAAATATCCCGCCAGGGGCCATGGCTTTGTTGCGCATCGGATTCGGCTTCCTCATGGACTGGCAGCCAGAGATTTAACGAAGCACAAATTCAATCACCGAATCAGGAGGAGATGCAAGCCCTGGGAAGTTAATTTCGGGCAATTCACCTGGATTTTGATTTTGCTGCACACACGCTGAAATGACTTCTGGCCCCTGTTTTATTTCTCTGAGCGGATAACTGATTCTTAATATTTTTTCATCTTTTGCTTGAGAGCTTTCTCTGTCAGTCCCAAGTTGTACTGGAATGGGTGCTCCAGATCGCCTGTGAACAAAGCTTCGCAAATCAGGTAACAAACGTAACATGATGAGAGTGTGCTCAAACGGAGTTTTTTGTCGTCTTGAATCTTGAGTGAGCTTTATGAGCGAATCAGGAATTGCGAGTTTTAAATTTAAAAATGAATTTGCTGAAAAAAGGTCCTTTCCATTTGATGAAGACATAAAAAAAATACGACCGCAAAATGCGGTTTTTGTAAAGACATAATCTGTTTGTGACATCGCCCGCACGCCGAGCCGCGATATGCGGAGTTCGTTCTCGATGCGATAGACCGTTCGAAGGGGGCCTTCTTTAGATGCGACCACCCGAGATGAGAGATCGTTTTCTTTCACATTCAAATCCAAAAAGTATTTAAAATTCAGGCGGGCCGTCAGCGTGCTTCCGCTGAGAACTGAAATAAATTTTTCGGAGAACGGAACCTTCATTTTAATTTCTTTTACCAACGTCGGGTTTTCTTTGGTAAAAGCAGTTTTCCACACCGATTCCTGGCGAATGTCTTCGAGGATTTTGTCGGCTTTTGGCCGCATTAAACTGCGCATCGAAACAACGACGACCTTGGTGCGTCTCCCGGGTAGGATCTCGAGTGTGTACAGTCCAGTCTTATAGGCTCCTATTGTCTTCAGCTCGAGAATGCTTGGAGCTTCTGAATGTATAAGCTCTTCGGGAGAGAGTTCGAAGATGACCTCATCCTTACTGTCAAAGATGTTGTTACCTTCTTGAGGTGTGAGCGCAATCAGCTCAAATCGTCCTATTTTCACAATTTCATCGACTTGTGAAGGAACCGCATAAAGTTTGCGTGAGCCCCTTGTCTTTATAAGGACTCGAATAGACTTGGTGGGAACGCCATTTAAAGCTAGCGCATCGTTGGCCTTTAGGGTAACAAGTACTCTCTTGTTACTGAAGGTCTCTCCTATTTTCTTGATATTTTGGGCAAAAACCAATGGAACGGCTGTAAACTGTAAAATAAAGAAACAGATGTAAAGAAAATAGACAGTTTTTCGACTCCGGTCGCATGACTTCAATGCTATGGTATTTTTGCCTTTGAAAAGGAGAATGATGAACATCCTTCTCTGAATAAATTTAGGACATTAGGATCAAACAGGGCGGTTCTTTACCCTGCATTTTCCCCGAAACTTTGTAAATCGTGAATCACGAGTACTCTTCGATTTTGTAGACATTTTTTTTCTTGTAAAGAGACCCTGCAAACTTGGCACGGCTCCTGCTATGTGTTTATTGCGAATCGTTGAATGTGGTGTTGATTGTTGAAGCTGTGACACGAGGTGCTGTTATGTTTACTCAAGGATTTTCAAGCATTGTTCTGAGTATTTCTTTGCTTTTGGCTGGTGTTTCTGGCGTTTCATGTACGTCAACTCCCCACCGCTCGCAATCCCCAGCAATTCTTTTGGAGGATCAAGATCATTTTGGCCAACTTGATACAGATTTCGATAGCTACGAGTTTTTGAAGAATCCTAAATCGGGCACTGCTAAAGCGGCTCCCGGTGTGAAGCCTCAAAACTCATGGGGAACAACCTCTGCTGCTCCTTTTGCATGGCCCGATGCAACGCAAAAGCCCGCAATGCGACCTGCAACTGCTGGGAAAAAGGAAATGGTTAAAGCGTCTTCACGCAAGGCTCCTGTTAAAACCGCACGGGGCAATTAAGATGAGCGACCATCGTGAACAGTCGAAAGAAAGACGAGCGGCTCTTTTAGGCCTCCTTTTTGTGAGCATTGTTGTGGGATGGTTTGTGATTTCGTTGCCTCAAATGCTTCCGCAAGGAGAGTTGTTTGAGTCACCCGCGCTCATTGAAAATGAGATTGATTTTCGCGGTGAACAAAGGAAAACGACGGCTGCTCGAGGTTTTCGTAACACGAAAAAAACCTTGGAGACAGTAAGTTGGGAAACACAAGAAAAAGTCAGACTTCTTGGCTTAAACTCTTCCCTTGCGGAAAAGTCGCTCAGGCAGAATGTCGATGAACGAGAGCAAATCCGCGCCGGTTTAGAAAAACTTCGCGGACAAAGAAATGAAGCGTGCGGTTTTGATTGTTCTGCAGATGACACAGGGCTTCTTCGCCGTTTGGCTCAAACGAGCCGTGATGTTGAAAATGCGCGAACAGACCTTGAAAATGTTGCTGCGACTTGGACAACTGTTGATAAAAATATAGAATATGTGATGGAATGAAAGGCGCTTGCTTATGCAGAGCGCATTTTCGTTTGTTGTCTTTTCGTGACCCGTAGCCCCGGAGGTATTTGCTCTTTTGTAAAGGCAATCCAAAGCGACAACGTGACCTTTCCGTCGGGTCCGGATTCGAACTCGACTTCAGGATTCTCTTTTTTGAGTTCCTTGAGCTTGGAAAGCTGACTCCCTTGAGCCCACTTTACTCTGACAACAAAGGCTTCATCCCAGTCGATCTGCAGGCTCGGCACAATTGAAAGTTCGCGCGAAAGCAAAAGACACTCGTCAAGGAAACGAAAGGCGGCTGTTCTCATTGCCACTTCATTTGCAACCCAAGTGAACATCTTCGCTTGATGCTCTTTGCGCCTTAAATGAATAGGTGCAACCTTTTCAAAATTATCTCTGTATTTACTGAGTATTTTTCGCACCAAGGGTGCAAGTTCAAGATCGGCCTCTTCGGGGCCATGGCTAAATTCAAAAAATCCATCTTCATTTTTTTCGTAACGGGAACGGTTATGACGTGCGACGTCAAATAACGTAATTCTCCACCGCGGCAGTTCATTAGGATGTTTGCACGGAAACTGCTGAACGGCCAGAGGAATCCAAAGATCCTCGAGATCTTGTTCATTGTTGCGATTTTGTAAAAAAACGCCGGCATCTGTTACCTTCACTAAATCGCTTGAGCGCCGGCCCAGAGGCCGTGTTCTGATTCTGACATCATTGGTGCGCAAGAGATAGAATAAGATAAGCGCAAGGAGCATTGCCAGCACGAAAAGAATTTCTCTTTGCGCGATTACTGGATTTATCTTCGTCATGGCTTGGCGGGCCCCCTTCTCTTTATGTTTTCGTCAGAGGCTTTGATTTGCTGATGGGGCTTACTTTGCAAGGTGTCGGATTTTTGGCGTTTGTCAAAGGTAACTTAGGAAAAATGTCTGAAGGTTGGAAGTTATGATCCTTTTTGCTCATGATCCCGTCCCACCTGCGCTTGTGTCTTCGATTTCTGTCGCTGAGCGCCTGGAAACAGATGTAGAAAGGCGAAAGCGCCTTGAGGATAATCGTATCATAGAACCCGAAGTGGTGGATGAAACTCCCACATCGCGTCTGGGTAGAGACGTCCGAAAGATATTAAATCGCGGAAAATTAAAGGAAGACGTTGACCCCAACAGCGATAAAAAAGAAGGTGAACCCCAAAAAGAGCGTGTTGCTCCGCCCCAACTTTCGGCAGCCATGAATTTCGGTTATTGGCGATCTCTAAAAGCTCCATCTAAAACGACTTTTGTAGAAGATTATTCCCATGGCATAGGATTTCATCTCTCACTTAATGCAGCACCCTCTGAATTAAACCGCCTCACAGTGAGGAATTTTGTGGGGGGATCTGCTGTTTTTTACAATGGCGGAGTTATAGTGCAGACAAAAGACGAAGAGGGAGAAAATTCACAGATTTATTCCGACTGGACTTCTACTGAACTTGGTGGTGTCTTTGGGCGAGAATATGAAACCTCCTATAGCATTGCCAATGCTTCTTCGTTTGGCTGGAAAGTCTCTTATGCGCCTGTTCGCTGGGTTCGAGCGATTTACAATACGCCACGTTACGATCCACCCAAGAAAAGCGAAGGATTTTCTCATGTCGTGTTTAATTGGGCGGGTTTGGGTGTGGAGTCGTTTTACAATTGGAACTTGATGCGACTTTTTAATTTCGGCGCATTTGTGGGGGTCAATGCTGCAGCACCTGTTCAATTGCGCTTTCGGGCCGGACTGAGTGTAGGCTTGATGGCACTGGAAGCTCAAAATTGAAAAGGGGTTATTTTTCATGTTTTATCAGCGCATACTGATTCTCTTCTTTTCTCTATTCTTGGGATGCACTTCCTCTAAAGACTCCATAAAAGAGCCTGATCCAACGGCTGGAAAAGCACTTGAAAGTAAGAACAAAGAAGCTGATAAATCTCCAAAGGGAAATGACAGTTTTTCGAAATATGGTACGTTACCATTGCCCGATAAAAGCACCTATTTTCATGTAAAATCTTTTTATGAAGAAAATCGAGACTTGTATATGAACTACATGCCATTATCGCGTGAATATGGGATGTATTTTCAAGTCTTAAACAGCAAAGATGCCGAACGAGAAGACGAAATTGAAGCTCTTAAAACAAGACTCGCCGAAGACTACGCAAGAACCCACTGGGTTTATCTCAACGGCGTCCTTGAACTCATGGATTATCTGTCTGACGATGGACAAAATTTTTTCCAGTCCGACAAGGAAAAGAACTTTGTCGCGCGCATGAAGGTACTTACTTTTGTGGCAAAATCACTGAGCGAAATAAGTTCAGATAAAAAATATCTCTCGTTTCTACGATCGGTTTATGTTTCATTGAGCGAGAAGCATTTTGGTCGGGCTCTCCTGGTGGAACCTGCGCCTGCACCGAAGTAAGGCACCTGAAATTTTAGATTGGAAGTATAAAATTTTCTGCATGAATTAGAATTTCATAGTGTCTCATTTCCTCCCTTCTAAAGAAGACATTTATGCCTCTTGCCTTTCTCCAGCAGTTGCTCACGAAGTTGCCAGCAACTGCTGGGCTTAAGTCCATCCTTAAACTCAAGCGTCTCGGGCTGGCTGCTTTAGGAACAAGCATTCGCATCCACTCGGATTTGAGCTTTGTCCCTTAAAAAGTCTTTTAAAAATATATTGACAAAATCCAGGTACCAAGTTTTATCCTTCGCACTGACACGAACTCCTATGGCAGCTTGGGCCTACTTCTTATCAGAGGGCAGCCTCAATCGAGCCCCCTAATTCCATTATTGTAAGCAATTATAGTAATGTGTACGTTTGTTTTACAGCTGTATATAGTTTGAAAAAATGCTGCTTGACCGCTTTGACGGAGCTGATTATGTTGCCACAACTTTGCTACGTTTGGCTCGTACTTTGCGTAATTGCGTGAAGCTAGGTCGATTTTTCAGAGTGGCGATGTTTGGTGTTAGTTATGATGTTGGGATTAGGAGATGGGAACAGTGAGCGTTTTGGAGAAACTCAGACAAATCAGGTTGAAGACTTTGCTCCAAACCCTCATCCTCACCATCACGGCAGGATACTTTGGGAAGTTGTATCAGCTTGTTGATCAGAGTTTTGCTTCGCATATTTCGCCAGAGGCACTGAGAACCCATGTGTTCGTATCTTATTTGCCCTTCGGCTTGAATCTATTATGCATCGGTATTGGGTTCTCGGTAATTGTGCTGCTCAGCAAGCAGAATGAAGTAGAGCGAAAGCGAACATTCACAGGCGCAACAATTTTGGCTAGCACTATTGGATTTGCTTTGGTATGTGGAGTGATTCTCTTCAAAGCACCAATTCTAGAGGTATCTGGACTTTCTAGAATTCCTGGTGCCGCTGTATATTTACTGATTCAATCCATCGCATCGCTGCTGGTACCTTTCAATACGGTGAGCAAGTATGCGTCGCTTGCAAAGAAAAAACCCATTCATATTTTGTCTGCTGACGGAGTAGGGACTACTGTTAACTTGCTTGGAAATGCAGCATCGTTTGTTTTTCTGGAGTCTAATGAAGCGAAAATTGTATTGGTTCAGCGGGAACAAGAGCGTTGCTTGATGTCGTAACAGAGTAAAACCGTCTTGTGAGAACGGTTGAGAGACTGCTTGCATTCTCAATGAGTCAAGTGCAGGATTTTTGAAAATTGA
>JBIIEI010000169.1:0-4739 GCA_044237915.1 Silvanigrellaceae bacterium
TCCAATCTCAACTCCGGATCGTGAAACTTTGAAGCGGTTCACAATCCGGAGCCTGGTCCCTCTTCCCGGATTCGTCAAACTTGGTGAGTCCACCAGCGCAGCTGGTGGTTTACCCTGCGAATTATTAGGTGACCTGAAAATGAAAACTTTTTAGCTTTGTTACAAAGAATATCTCTACTTGCGAATTGTTTCGCCCTGCGCGCGAATGAGAAGATGGCAAGTTTTTAGGAAAATGTTTTCAAGAAGAAAATTTCGTCTGAGCCATCATCATTTATTCGAGAAAGAATTCCGGTTTGAACGAATCCACACTTCAAATGCCACGCTTGGGGCAGAGCTTCGTTACTCTGCGATGAACTTAGAATGCGATTAAATCCCCCCTTGCGAAGCCTATCTTCGAATCCCGCAAGCAATGCGCGACCAACCCCCTGCCCCCGAAAATTCATATGTACGATTATTTTGTCGAGAAACGGCAGAGTTCCCCACATAAAATCAAAAATGAGAAAGCCAGCTCTCTCGTCGGCTGAAACTGCAATCAACACCTCCTGCGCTGCAATTCTTTTTTCAAGAAGTACGGCGGAATAGGAGCCCGGAAGCGAAGCGCAAAATAAGATGTCGTCGAGAGTCGCTTTTCGTACAACCAAGCCATCCTTTGACATTTTAATTACCTCTAAACGATACTTATAGAAACTGATGGAGTACATCATAAATTCCAAAGTGGAAACAAACATGACCCAACCCGCAGTTCCGAAGCGGAAATTGCCTGGTCGGATTGGCGAGAATGCGCAATCCTGTGCCGACAGGGATTTTGCATGCAGAAGAAGAATTCCACCGTCGGATCAAATGAGTGAGGGTATAAATCGCTGCATTTCATCCAGATATCAGGACACGACTCAGCAGAGCAGTGAATTAAAAACTCAAAATGACTCGCTTAATTTTAGATGAGTAGCATTTTTAAAAATCTCCTCTTTTTCTCTTGACAATTCAGAGGGGCTGATAAATACAAGCAGTTTGAAGGACAAAATAGAAAACTCTAATTTACAATTGGAGTTTTCAGTTGGTCTGATTTTCCCAAGAAGTAAGATTTTTTTGCTAAGTAATAAATATTTTGATCCAAGGAAAAATTGATGAAAACCAAGCATATCATATCTGCAGCTAGTCTTGTCTCTTTAACTATTTTGACACAAACGGCAATGGCAGAAGTCAATCCATTGCAATCAGAGTCATGCATTGATTCCACCCATGAAGGCATTGAAAATCGGCCTAATTTCGCCAGTCCCGATTCAATTTTTAGCTCAAATTGCGAAAATCTCGACCATTCTACTAGTTCTGACAATGATATTTTTAGTCATTATCTAAGCAGTTTAGGTGTAGCAATCCCAGAACAGGGAGAATTTAATCCGCTTCTTGCTGCAAACAAAGGAAGATTGCCGTGAGCAAAGGAAAATAAGTGACTCGTATTATTGCGCAATATCTTTGCACCAAAGTGTCAAAATTTGTAGTCGTATACTTGCTTATTTTCGGAATCGTTTGTGGATATGACATTTCGGCCGCCAGCGATTTTGGCATTTCTCAAATGAGGGTTGGAACCAACGTGGAACCAGTGAAAATAGTTCTTGCTGATAGTGGAGTTAAGCCCTACCTCTTTGAAGCACCAATTCAAGCACTAAACACCTTTTCAGCGGCTGTCTATGGGCAACTTCTAAAAGTAAACAAGTCTTATAAGATCGAGCCAAGTATTCTCGATTCTTGGGACTGGGATTTTAAAAAAAAATATTATAAGCTTCACATAAATAAAAATGCAAAATTTCACAATGGCAGAAAAGTGAATGCACAGGATATTGAGTTTTCTTTAGTGAGAGGGTTGCTTACGTCACGTCGTTCATTTTTTGCAAACATGCTCGACAATATTCTAGGAGTGAGCGAACTAAATCCTAAGGTAAATTACCGCCCTGGCCTTGTCGAAGGTATTCGAGTTTTGGACGATGAGACCTTGGCAATCATTCCTAGCAAGCCAAATCCTTCATTTCTGCATATTCTTGAATGCCCTTGTTTTGGCCCTGTGCCCAAGGAAGCACTCAAGGACGATCTTGTTACCTGGAAATTATTTCCGATAGGGGCAGGTCCATATGCAGTTTCTGCCATCGATGAAAAATCAAGTAAAATCTCCCTAACCCTCCATAATATTGCCCTTAAAAACGCTCCATTTGCTTTGGAGCTTGCCACAGAAAATATGTTTGAAAGTCCAGATGTTGTTCTTGCCACTGCGTCAAACCCCAAGCCAGATCTTTTAATAAAACAAAAGTTAGATATTGCGAATAGAGTCACTGCAATTTTCTTTAATTTTAAGTCTGATTTAGGCTCAAATCTAGAATTTAGAAAAGCTCTCTCTTATGCAATTAATAGAAGTGAAATTACTCATGGATATGAAGATTTTAATTCTATTAACGAACTTCTGCCAACTCATTTTTGGGGACGCGCAGATTCTAAAGAAAATTATAACACTCAAAAATCCATTACAATATTAGATACTATGAGTAAAAATCATAGTTTTAAAAAAATAAAGGCATCTGTTTTTAACAGCGGCACCCCTGGGGAACCAGATGGAATTTATCTCGACCGACTCAAAAGCCAGCTCTCCAGGGTGGGAATTGAGATAGAGATCTTCAAGTCTAAAGATAAATTTTTGGACAAAAATGATACTTCAACCGTTTTGAGAATCTTCTCTCTTGGCTCTGATGTCATAGACCCTCTCGCGCAGTTTGCTGTATTTCGAAGAGGAAGCCCTTTTGATAGTTTTTTTCCCGCTGAAAACCCGCAGTATGAGCTACTTTACGACTCTGCTTCAAAAGCACCCTCTTTTGACGTAAAAGTGGAGAGCGTAAGAAAATTGTCGGCATTTGCAAATGAAATTGTTCTTACTGTTCCATTGTTTGAAAGACAGGCAACCTATTGGATAAATCCAAAGCGCATTCGAAGCATTGGAAATCAAACGGGTGGACTGACGTTTTTACCAGAATTGCTCGAAATGGTTAGCCCATCGAAATGAATGAAAATTTAAACCTGATAAGTGGAAATAAGGGGATTGAACGAATCACTTTGGCCGCTGAAATGCTGCACCAAAAGATATTAACTCATGTGAATACTCAAACAGGTCAAACCTTTTCGACATACTCGCCATGGATGTGTGCGTATGAAAAATTGGAACTCTTGCTACCACTCTTCAAAACTCCACTTCCGCTGTTTCTAGCGAACCGCGAGCAATTATCTCTCATCGAAAAAGCCTACTTAAGTGGAGATTCAGTTGGTTTGGGATATCTTGGAATGGATGACCCCAGAGTCGAAATCTTTGTTGATGTTGCAGATTTTGCTCCATGGGGCGAAAGTGTAATTCGGAATACGATGGACTTAATTTCCAGTTCTAGTGAAATACTTTATCGGCAATTCATGACTCTCGTAAAAACAATTGTTCCATTTGTAGTCAAAGATTCAAATATAGATGACCCTGACATGGAGCCAGGAACGAGTTCCCAACGCGCTAAAGGTGCTATTTTTCATACTTTACCCAAAAGTAATTCTGCAATCGATACATTTGATTTTGCAGTAAATCTCGTCCATGAACTTGGGCATCAAACTCTAATGATCTATCAGGCGGGAGACAGCATTTTGTCATCGCCATTAAATGCCCCAGTTTGGTCTGCAATCAGAAAAAATCAAAGACCTGCAATCATGTGTGTTCATGCGGTTGCAGCATTATCTTTTATGTTACTCTTTGTTAATGCTTCAATAGCAAACAAAAAACTATGTTCTTCTGTCAATCAACATGCAATGATCAGAAGAAATAAAATTCAAGAAGACTTGTCCATTGGAATTGAAATTCTGATGAATAATTGTACTTTCTCATTGCTTGGGCAGCTGCTTATGAAAGATTTTAAAGAATGTCTACACAGCAAGCAGATTCACTCCTAACAGTAAGTGTCTTTGGTGGTAAACCCCGCTCACTTTCCGAAGCGAGTGGGTTTCAGAAAGATGTATTGTACAACGCCTGCCTGGGAAGGCTTATTTATTTCAATACAAAGCGAGTGATCAGGCCAGGCCTTGTAGAATCCTTCGATCATGCGAGCGAGCACAAAGTTTGGACACTAAAACTGAAAGCTGGGCTACAATTTCATCATGGCAGGCCGGTATCAGCCCAGGACCTTGTCTTTGGCATGACTCGGTATTTTTATTCTTCCTTAACCACTCCGATGAAAACCCTTTTGGCAATTGTCGTTGGGGCCGATGAAATATCTGAAGGTACTGAGTGGCATGCAGATGGCGTGCGGGGCATTAAAATTAAGAATGCCCTAACTGTAGAAATCACTCTGAAAGAGAGCTGCCCAGATTTTTTAATTTCACTTTCGGACAGCCAATTTTCACCTGTGCCGAAAGAATGCTTTGCCGACGACTATGTTACCTGGCTCACTACTTTTCCCATTGGAGCCGGCTCATATCGAGTCATCTCCAACTTTCAAAATGAGTACGTATTGAAATGTGAATCACTCAATACCGCTGAAAATTTGAGTACTTTGCTAAAAATTCAATTTGGCATTCCTACAGTGCGTCCTGACCTTGCAGTGGGATTCCTTGAAAATCCCTTTCCTACCACCCCTTCCTGACTCCATGCGTAAACTGAAAAGCCTTGCCGCTGTAGTGTTTCCTTCAGAAGGGAGGAAACAAGCTTATGGCTTTCTCAGAGGTTT
>JBIIEI010000170.1:0-4725 GCA_044237915.1 Silvanigrellaceae bacterium
CCAGCCATTGCTTCGGTGGGTAATTCGCTGCCCAATGAAATTTCAAACATGGCATCTAGTGGTAAATTGCCATTTTGCCAGGGTGTGACCACGGCAATTTCACGTTTATCGATAACTGGTGCGTCGATGGTTTTAAACGAAACTTGCGAGGGGCTTTCTAGCTCATTACCGTCGATGTCGAGCAAGCCACTTTTTACGCTTACAACGTAACGGGTTGAAAACTGCAAAGAGGCAGACATTGGCGTAAATATAATTGTTTTGCCATCTACGCTTAAAGAACCGGTAAGTTCTTGTGCGGGTTCGGTGCCAGCAATCGTAACCTTAACAGTGCTTTTGGTAACAGATTCGGGTTTAATTGCTCTGGTAAACGAAAGTTGTATAACCGTGTCGCGGGTGTAGCCATCGCCACCGGCTTCGGGATAAGTTGAAGCTAAGGCAAATCTAACCGTTGGCTTGGGTTCAATCTGAAAACTCCAAGGCAATGGGTTTGGTGGCATTTTTAGAGCACTTGCAAATTCTTGCGAGGCAATAATAACTACGTTGCTGGAGTAAGGCAAATGAATTTTTGGTTTAAAACGTAACATTTGGCCATCTAGTGTCCAAGTGCCTTCTATGGCGGTGCCATTGGCTTTAACAACCAAGGGGTCTTTCATGGCGATAAAAGCGTCGGGCGCCAGGGGAAACAACAGGCCAATGAGGGGCTCGGTGTGCGCAGGTACAGCTTGTGCGCTGGTGGCGGGTTGCAGCAATTGTGCCGCACCTATTAAAAAATCGGGTGGAGGTGTAGCCGCGGGCGGAGGCATGGGTTTTGAGCGAAAGCTCCAAACTTTAACATCGCTTTTCGCCTTTTTAAGCAGCTTACTAAAAGCTTCGCTGGGTTGCAGTGTAAACAGGGTGTCGTTGGCTAAAGGTGTTGCGGGCACAATAGTTAAAAATCTGCCGTTGGCTGTTACTTTTATGGCCTGTTTTTCTTCGCCGCCCTTTGTGAGTAGAAAAAGTTCGGGAAGGGCCATAGCAGCACCCAAGTCAACAGAATCATCGACAAAAGCCAACAAAGAGGCAATAGTTTCCACGCCCGTTTGGCCATTTTGGGGAAATATAAGTGTGAGCGACTCTTGGGTTCGTTCTATAACAGTGTTTACAGCCACGTTTTTGTTGTTTGGGCTTGGTGATGAACCCGATAGTTTTAGCATTTTTGCAGAATTATTTTTTGAGTCGCAGGCACTTGCAACAACTGCAAGTGTTGTTAACATGGCGATGTTTATGCGTTTAAGATGGTGAGTCATTTACCACTCCGTTAAGGTTGCAACCATAATTGGTCTTACCTTATAGTTCGGAAGGGCAACAAAAAAATAAAGTTATCTTAAAAAAATTTAATTTATCTAAAAAAATTTTAATTATTTGTTAAGGTTAGTCAAAAGTAGTGTGTTTTGCTTGAGCCTCAGATTTTTTTGTGGAAAGTCCCACGCCTTCTGGGTTACCTATGCGCCTAGGTTTATCCGTTGTCTGAATGCGAAGGTTTTTCACATGCAAATAGCTTTTACAACGCTCTTCATTTTTTTAATTTTTGAATTGCAGGGATGCCAACGTTTGGGATCCTCACCGAAGCAGAAGCAGGCCGTGCCTTTTGTGTATGGTGGAAGCTTTGTGGAGTCCGAACATCCCATTGCCCGATCCACTGTTGCTCTGATCAGTGAGGCGGATGATTTAACAGGTCACGCTCTTGTCGAAGGCTCAGGAACAATCATTGCAAAAAATGTGGTTGTGGGAGCTGCTCATACTTGCATTCAATTTTCTCCGAAGTTTGTTCATGTGGGCGTGAAAGTTCCTACAAAAGAACCTTGGACTTCTTTTGATGATTCCAAAAAATATCCTTCAGTGCGTGTTATTAAAAACTGCATACCTCATCCCGAATACAATGCGGAGGCTGCACATTCCGAAGATCAAAATAAAGATCCCATCAACGATATTGCGCTCTTTTTTGTAGAGTCGTTGCCTGAAAATGCAGTTCCTGCTTTTGTCGCAGCCCCACAATCTTCTTCTCCAAAGGAAGTGACAATTGCTGGATTTGGAGCTTTCGAAGATCAATTTCCTGTCGATCCACGTGAAGGCATGAAGACATACGGCCTTAGAGCCGTCGATACATTTGTGACACAAATATTTAAAAATTCATTTCAGTTTCAAGATGGCCCCAATCCAGGAAAAGGATCTTGCCAGGGAGATTCTGGGGGATCTGTGTATGTTCGCAGTTTAGAGTCACATGAATATGTGCTCATCGGAATTCCTGTGAATGGTCCCGAGTGCAATAAGGGAATCGGATACAATACCGACATTCGCCCCTTTGTAAGTTGGATAGAGCGAACTGCTGGTGTTTCTTTAAAGTCGATTAAACTTTAACAGCAACCGTCAAGCCTTCTCCAGTCGGCAACATGGTGACTCGAAATTTTGGACTTTCCGCAAGGGTTTTATTAAAGATGCGAAGTGCGTGGGCTGAAACTTCTTTTTCCTTATTCGGAAATATCTCTTTCGTGATGTATCCCCAGGCAAAGGTGTTGTCTGCAATTAATACGCCACCACTGCGTAAATTTTCTTCAGCCCATGTTAAATATGCTGAGTAATTTGCTTTATCGGCATCGATAAAAATAAAGTCAAAAGGCCCGTCTTTTTTGAGATGTTCAATTGTATCTATGGCTTTTCCTACTTTTATTTCTATTTTATCGGCAAATCCCGCTTGAATAAAAGATTGACGAGCGACCTCTGCATTTTTTTCATTGACTTCGCAGGTGATGAGTTTGCCATGGGGAGCAAGTCCACGGGCGATGCAGATGCCCGAGTATCCGCCGAGGGTTCCTATTTCGATGGCTTTCACAGGCCGGATCATGCGCACTAAAACCTCGAGATGCCTGCCATCCATTCCATAGACCTGTATCATAGGAATCTTCGCTGCTTTGACTCTCTCATTGACGCGTTGAAGCAGGGGGTCGATGGGCTTGATGAGGTCATTGACGTACTCAGCGATCTCGATATCCACTTGATAATTTTTATCCATGGGGCGTTCCTGTCCAGAGTTTGAGATTCCAGTGCTAAGGGGATTCGTCATGTTCGATTGCCATTTCCATGTCAACTATTTTCCGAAAGTTGAAATAAATTCCATCCTGGAGAAAGCAAAAGCGGCGGGCGTTTTTGGAGGGCTCGTTGCCGGGGTTTGGAACGAAGACACTCTTCAGAATTTAGAGTGGCGCGTCGATCCTTCGCTCAGAAGCTTGCGGTATTTTTCGCGTGCCGATGTGGAAGCGCAGTGGCTTGATTTTCCTAAAAAACAAGATCCCTTCGGAGTTTTTTTAGCCCATGGCCTGCACCCTTTTTATATTCACCAACACTGGCTTGAAGAAAATGGCGTCTTATTAAATGATAAAATTAATAAAGAGAAGCTTATATTTGAAGATATTCTCTCAAAAAATACAGATCTCATTTGGGCAATTGGCGAAACCGGATTCGATGTTTCCCAAGAGGTCATTCATCACCCCCATTGCAAGGGTCTAAGTAAAAAAGAGATTTTATCCCTTCAAACGGAGTGTTTTCGATTTTGTGTCTTTCATGCAAAGGAACAAAATTTGCCCATGATTTTACACTCAAGAGGAGCATGGAGACACACGATGAAAGAGCTTGAGTTTGCATTTAAAGAAGGTGTGAAAGCGGCGATGATTCATTGCTATGGTGGACCGGTAAATGATTTGCCAAAGCTCGCTGAGATGGGAGTTTTTGTTTCCTTTGGAGGGGTAGCGACTTGGCCCAAGGCAAAAAAAGTTGTAGAGGCGGCACGGGTTTGTCCAGCAAATATCTTTATGCTTGAAACGGATTCCCCCGATCTTCCACCGCAGCATGCCGATGGAACGCGGCCCCTTAAAAATCACCCACACGAACTGGCGTATATTTCGCAAACCATTGCTGACCTGAGAGGGGTATCAAGAAGCGAGATTCAAGCGCTTTCAGATCTCAACTTAAAAAAGTTTTTACTGCTCAATTGAAAAGCATATCAGACGCTTCTTAAGTTTTGTTTACTGAGCTGTTTACCTACTTGCACCAGCTGCTTGAGTTCGAGCAGACGGGAATGGGCGCAGCATTGGGGAGGGCTGTATTTACCGTTCGAAGCTGGCCGTAAAGTGCGATTTTCGCATTGAGTTCCTCGGTGCACTTGATGAGGCAGTGCGTTGTCCCGTTGGTCTCGAAGTGAATATTCGCATTGTCCCGATACACGCCGATAACCAGGGTTGGAAACGGCTGTGGCTGCACGACAGGCTGTGGCTGCACGACAGGCTGTGGCTGCACGACTGGCTGTGGCTGAACGACTGGCTGTGGCTGAACGACTGGCTGGGGACTTCCCGTTCGACTACAGAGGTACGTTTCTCCGTTAAAGACTCCAAGTCGGTTTTGCACCCTGCAGGAAACCCCTTCCAGGGCGCTCGCTGCTCGGTTGATTCCCGGAACTTCACACCCAACCACCTTAAACCAGGCCAGAGGAACACCTTCGACCGTGGTTTCCTTCAGCATGCTGGTCTCAAACCGGCAGTAGTGCGGCGAGTTTTTGTCGGCAGCGACCGACTGGGTCGGATTCTTCTTCATGATGAGGTGGTCGTCCATGATGTCGATGGCAAAGTAGCCGCGTCCCCAGGATTCGATGCCGGCTACAATTCCTCCGATGTACGTTGCGCCCGCAAGATCTTC
>JBIIEI010000019.1:0-60462 GCA_044237915.1 Silvanigrellaceae bacterium
CAGCAGTCGTAAAGGTTGTAGTGGCCTTTTTTCAATTTTATTTCTCGCAATACGCTTGAATTAAAGGTTTTTTTCATTAGGACTGCCGAAGTCGGGAGAGCTGTCCATAAGCATTGCAGAACTCCATTCTATTCTCGCCCATGCTTTGAGCATATCTGAATTGAATGTGAGGACAGTTGCAAATTTTTCAAAAAAAAAGGAGCTGCCATTTCGGCAACACCTTTTTTGATAAAAGCGGAAACTGGAGTTCAGCCGAGGCCAAAATCCAGAAGGCTTTACATGTCGTAATCGTCCATTCCGCCGCCCATGCCGCCTGCTCCACGGCCCATGCCTGCGCCCGAAGAATCCTTCTTAGGTTTCTCAGAGATCATGGCATCGGTGGTCAAAAGCAGACTTGCAACAGAACTTGCGTTCTGAAGAGCCGAGCGTGTCACCTTAACGGGGTCGATAACGCCTGAAACGAGGAGGTCTTCGTATGTTTCAGTGAGTGCGTTGAACCCATAAGTGGGTGAGCTGTTGGAAACGATTTTGTCGACAACAACGCTTGGCTCGCATCCACCATTTGCGGAGATGATGCGGATAGGTTCTTCGAGAGCGCGGCGAATGAGGTTAACACCCGCTTGCTGTTCGTGATTGTCAACCTTGATGCTGCTGAGGTCGCGTGAAGCTCTGAGGAGCGCAACGCCACCGCCGGCAACGATACCTTCAGCAACAGCTGCACGTGTCGCGTTCAAAGCGTCTTCAACGCGCGCTTTCTTTTCTTTGAGCTCGATTTCAGTTGCAGCGCCCAAGCGAATAACAGCAACGCCGCCCGCAAGCTTCGCAAGGCGTTCTTGCATCTTTTCACGATCGTAGTCGCTGGTGGTTTTTTCAATTTGTCCGCGGATTTCTCCAACGCGACTCTTGATCTTCGCATCAACGCCCTTGCCGCCTGTGACCAAGGTGTTTTCTTTGTCGATCACGATCTTTGTCGCTTGACCGAGGTCAGTAATCATCGTGGTTTCAAGCTTCATTCCCACTTCTTCACTGATGAGTGTTCCACCGGTGAGGATAGCGATGTCTTCAAGCATGGACTTGCGGCGATCGCCAAATCCAGGTGCTTTCACGGCACAGATTTTGAGTGTTCCCGAAAGCTTGTTGAGCACCAAAGTTGCGAGAGCTTCGCCTTCAACATCTTCTGCAATGATGAGAAGAGGACGGCTTGAACGAGCAACTTGCTCAAGAAGGGGAACCATGTCTTTCATGGTGCTGATCTTCTTTTCGTAAAGAAGAATATAGGGATTTTCGAAGACGCATTCGAGGCGTTCTTGATCGGTCACGAAGTAAGGCGAAAGGTATCCGCGATCAAACTGCATGCCTTCAACAACATCGACGTAGGTGTCCATGCCCTTGGCTTCTTCAACGGTAATTACGCCGTCTTTTCCAACTTTTTCCATTGCTTCAGCAATCATCTTGCCAATCGTGGAATCGTTGTTTGCAGAAATAGATGCAACTTGTGCAATTTCTTTGCTGCTGGAAACAGGGCGAGCAACAGCGCGAAGGGATTCAACGACCTTAGCGACTGCTTTGTCGATGCCGCGCTTGAGTTCCATTGGATTGTGTCCAGCGGCCAGCATCTTGAAGCCTTCACGGTAGATTGCTTGCGCAAGAACCGTAGCGGTGGTGGTGCCATCGCCGCTGTCGTCGTTGGTTTTGGAAGCAACTTCCTTCACCATTTGCGCGCCCATATTTTCAAACTTGTCTTCAAGTTCGATTTCTTTAGCAACAGTCACGCCATCTTTAGTGATGAGCGGTGCGCCAAAGGATTTTTCGATGAGGACGTTACGTCCCTTGGGCCCAAGCGTTACCTTAACTGCATTTGCAAGTGTATTTACACCAGCGAGGATTTTGCGCTGAGCGCTTTCGTTGAAGCTGATCATCTTTGCGGCCATCTAAAAACTCCTTGATGAGATTTCAAAAAAAATTGAATTTAACGAAGTGATTAACCAAGAATGGCAAGAATTTCTTCTTCACGCACCAAGAGGTGGTCAGTGCCATCGATCTTGACTTCGCTTCCGCTCCACTTACCGAAAAGAACTTTGTCGCCCACTTTGACTTCGGGCACACGAACGGTGCCATCTTCCAAAGTTTTGCCGCTGCCCACAGCAACGACCATGGCTTCAATGGGTTTTTCTTTAGCGTTGTCGGGAATCAAAATTCCACCGGGAGTCTTTTCTTGAGCTTCGAGGCGTTTCAAAAGAATACGGTCATGAAGTGGACGAATGGTCTTGGCCATAATCATTCCTTTCGAGAGAGAAAATGAAACTAAAAAATTTTTTCATTCAAGGGCCGGTAAATCTGATTTACGCAGTTCACAGACCTCAATTGATTGGGACGGTTGTTAAGCTAAACACCTTTGAAGAGGTGTCAAGGGCTGGAAAGAAGATGCGGGCAAGGGGCAGCGGGAGGCAGGAAGGAAGGCTTTTGGAGATTTTTGAGTTCGCTTAAGGAACAGACAGAAGGCTTGATATTCCAGAAAGATCAGAGTGAGAAGTCAACACCCCACGGTATTCTCCGCTCGTCGAAATGTGAACGATCTTTGAAAGGCTGGGGAGCCCCACGGCCAGTGAGTCGTGGGCGAATTGAGTGATGCCAAGGGGTGTTCCTGGAAATGGAGATGACCCTTTTGCAATCACAGTTCCTGCTGAAAGTGACACGCCATCGAACGAATATTTAACGATCTTGTGTTCGTTACTTAAGCTTTGAAATAAAACGTAAACAAATCCATCCGGCATCTGCACAGCTCCCACGGGAATGTCGCTCGCTAATGACGCATCGCTTGCGAAATTGAAACTCGAAAAGCACCGAGGCGTCGTTTTGAGATTTCCAATCACGTCGAGACGCGTTTGTCCTTCAGGCGCATCCGGGTTCGGAGAAGTCAAATTAAGAAGCAGGGGTTGATCTTTAAAATAAAGGAGCTGTGAAGCTTTTATCACGCCTGTGCTGCAGGTCGAATCACCGGGGAGCCCCTGAGGAATCCACGACTCACTCGCCGTGCCATTGTGCCGCGTTGCGAAGTTTGTGCCATCTGTATAATCGAGATTTTCAATTCCAGTGGATTTTTGAACGAGAAATTGACCCGTCGCCAGTCCCGACATCAATGAGAACGATTCGGTGTTATTCAGAAATTGGAATGCACTTTGAAACCAATCCGCATTTTGAATTTTTGCTTCTTTAATGTTGATAGTGATCAGTTTTTCACCAGAGTTTCCACGATCAACAAAGGCAACCAAGGTGTTGGCATCGAGGAGTTGAAGGGACGTGATGCCTCCTGAATTGAGGCCCGCAGAAAGGTCTATTTTATTTTTAAATTGGCCATCATTCCCATGATACGAAAGAACAGCTTTTGTCGAACTCGCAACCCAAAATGCTTTGGGCGTCGGAACGGGAGTGGGCGTTGCCTTGGGGGGGATCACCACCACAGGAGTGGGTTTAATCTGAAGAACTTGATCGTCAGATTTCTTATCGTTTGCAGGAGGTGGAGCTTCCGGAGCAGGTTCGTCATCATTGTGGCGTCCGCAAGATCCAGCAGCGACAAGGTTCAAGACGCACACACCCACTAAAAAAACTCTTAAATAAAAGTTCAATAGGACGGGGCGGCGATTCTTTGCACGCAATTCTTTCATAAGTCTCGGCCTCCGCGAGGGTCAGAGCGACCTCCAGGATCGCACGACCGTACACAACGTCACGTATCCTGCGATTTTAACCTCAGGGGACCATCGAAGGGCCGGTATTTCTTGCAGTGCAAAAATTAAGTGAGCACGGTGTCTTTTTTGAAGTGGGCATCATCAGATTCCGGATAGTCAAGCGAAGAGTGAATGCCTCGACTTTCCTTCCTTGCGCGTGCGCATTGTACGGTTAACATTCCTACGGTGGCAAGGTTTCGAACTTCGAGAAGTGCGCGACTGGGAACAATATCCCAGTAGTGTGTTTCGATTTCTTCTTGAATTTGTGCAATCCGCGCAGCAGCCCTTGAAAGCCGTCTATCGGTGCGTACGATGCCCACATAATTCCACATCGTTCTGCGCAGCTCGTCCCACAATTGGCTGATAACCACCATTTCATCGGGTTCGCCGGCTTTTCCAAGCTGCCATTTGGGAGTCGGAGGAATTTGATATTGAAGCAAATCGCGGCGCAAGTCCTGAACATCTTCAGCAACAAAGCGGGCATAGACAAGCCCTTCAAGCAATGAGTTTGAAGCAAGTCTGTTTGCACCATGCAATCCCGTACACGCCGCTTCTCCCAGGGCCCACAGGCCTTTTATTCCGGTGCGTCCCCGTGTGTCTGTTACAATTCCTCCGCAGCTGTAGTGTGCAGCAGGAACGACAGGGATAGGATCTTTGGTGATATCGATGCCTTCCTCAAGGCATTTTGCATAAATATTTGGAAAATGCGATTTAACAAACTCTGCGGGCTTGTGTGAAATATCGAGCAAAACAAAAGGCTCGCCCGTTTTTTTGATTTCCGCATCAATGGCTCGTGCCACGATATCGCGTGGGGCAAGCTCGAGGCGGGAATCTACTTTCTCCATAAAACGTTCGCCACTGCGCGAGAGTAAAATAGCCCCTTCTCCACGGAGAGCTTCCGAGATGAGGAAGTTTTTTGCCTTTGAACTGTAGAGGCAAGTGGGGTGAAACTGCATAAACTCAAGGTTGGCAACGCGGGCTCCTGCACGCCAAGCCAGTGCAACCCCATCTCCCGTCGCAATGTCGGGGTTTGAAGTATAAAGATAGAGCTTTCCATGTCCACCTGTTGCCAGGAAAGTTCCTTTTGCCAACAGCGAGTGAATGGAAGATGTTTTTTCATTCAAGATATAAGCGCCCAGACAGCGATTTCTTGAAAAATCAGGGCATGCTTTATCGGTGACTATCAGATCGATGCAGGTGTGATATTCAAAAACTGTAATATTTTGATCGGATCGAACATTATCAACTAAGGCTTTTTGAACTGCAAATCCTGTTAAATCTGCAGCGTGAATAATCCGCCTCGCACTGTGCCCACCTTCCATCGTTAAGTGATAATTAAATTCACTTTTTTCCTTGTCTTCATTCTGCGTAAACTCAACCCCGAGAGAAATCAGTTCACGAATGACTTCTGGGCCAGTTCTCACGACTCTGCGAACAACTTCTTCGTGGCAAAGCCCGGCACCGGCGCGAAGGGTGTCTTGAGTATGGGCTTCATAACTATCATCGGTTAAAAAGACTGAGGCAATTCCGCCTTGGGCGTATCGTGTGTTACTTTCAAAAAGGGTCTCCTTACAAAGTAAGGCCACTTTTCCCAGCTTCGAGAGCTTCAAGGCCAAGCTTGCGCCTGCAACCCCTGCACCGACGACCAAAAAGTCAAATGAAAAATCCTCTCCCACGATGACGGGAGAGGTTTGCAACTTTGGTTTGTACTTGGGTTCAGCCATCAGAAAGATCTCCTGGGTTTCGGCATGGACTCAAAAAAAGAGCGCCATGGCGTGCCCAAGATATCCGAGACAGGGTTTTGGTCAAGAATGCGGTTTCTATCGCCTGACTTTACTACAAGCCGACCTATCTTCTTCCGAGAGTTCTTTGCTTTTCTCTCGCTCGGCACACTCGCTCGCAGTGAGGCCAAGGCCCGCACTGGATGAGCTGCTCACGGTGCCGCTGTTCGATGCAACTTGGCTGGTTGCACTCTTTTTCACAACAACCACCGTTTCGTCGTCGCCACTGTGATCGCGCAAAGGAGTTTTGTCTTCCGTTGTGTTTTCACCTGATTTTCTCAGTTCAACACTTGAGTTGCTCTTCTTGCTGACTTTTTGTGACACGTCATCGGCGCCACTGCAGGCGGAGGCGATGAAAAATATCCCAAGGTAAAGTCCAGCCATTCTGATTCTCAATTTCATGAAATCGCCCTCCTGTGTCCTGGCGTCTTTGTTGTTTATCGGAACTTGATAGGATTTTCTTGAGCAAATCTCATTTTTATTTTGATGATTTCAAAAATGCTCTAGGAAGAGACATCTTTTTGATGAGAAGAGCCGCTAACTTGCAGAAACGATTCTGTCGGCACTATAATTTCAAAGTCCAAAGATAAAAGAATGTTTCTGTGTTTACGAGGGGCCATACATGTCGAATGTTAGTGATTTTTTTGCGAATAAAGTCCGAATTTCAACTTCCCTGCTCTGTGGATTCTTGGCGATTTCAACGCTGGGCGGATGCCGTTCCTCTTTTGAAGGCAATTATGCAGATCCTGACAAGGTTGAAATCGTTGACGAAAAATGGAACGAAACCGATGCGCGGGTCACAGCTGAGCGCATGATTAAGAACGTCCTTTCCAAACCATGGGTTGGCGACTTTAAAGCAGAGCACAAGGGCCAAAAGCCTTCCATCGTCGTCAGTGACTTCGAAAATAGAACCAGCGAACAGATCGACACAAAAGCTCTGTTCGAAAACGTTCGCAATGAGCTGATCAACAGCGGCCAAATTCGCTTTTTGGACGGCGATCAAAGGCAAAAAATTCTTGATGAATACCGTTACCAAAATTCCGGGGTGGTCAGAAAAGACCAAGCCAAAAAGCCTGGAAAGCAATTCGGTGCAGACTTTTTCCTTTTTGGTGCGATTTCAAGCATTGTTGCGCAACAAGGCGGATATAAAACGGTGACCTATCAGGTTGAAATGCGCCTCACGAACATCGAAACCTCTGAAATCGTTTGGACAAGTGTCGAAAAGATCAAAAAGCAGTTTCGCAAGAGTCGTACGGGGGGGTAACTCACGAGAAATCCGAAGTATGGGCACGCGGGCTTGCAATTTCGGGCTATCCGTTCTTTAACAAAATCCACGTATGACCGTGGATTTTTTGGTCAAGAGTGAAAAAAATGAGGACACTGCCATGGATAAGAATGAACTCGTAAACAAAGTCAAAGAAGGTATGGAAAAAACCATCAAGTCTCTCCAAGCGGATCTGCAAAAGATTCGTACCGGAAGAGCTTCGACCAATATTCTCGAAGACATTAGGGTCGAATCCTATGGATCCCAAATGCCTTTGAACCAGGTTGCGACCCTTGCGGCTCCTGAAGCTCGTCTCATCACCGTGAGCCCCTTCGACAAATCCATGCTTGGCGCCATCGAAAAAGCAATCCTCATCTCAGGACTCGGACTGACTCCTGCAAATGACGGAAAAATCGTTCGCATTCCCATTCCCGCTCTCAGTGAAGAGCGACGAAAAGATATCGCGAAGCAAGTGAAAAAGATCGGTGAAGAAGCCAAAGTTGCTACGCGTCATCACCGTCAAGAAGGAAATACCAAAGGAAAAGCTGCGCAAAAAGATTTCGGTTGGTCCGAAGACGAAGTGAAGCGTGCAGCAGATGACATTCAAAAGCACACAGATTCTTACGTGAAGAAAATTGACGAGCTCTGCGCAGCCAAAGAAAAAGAAATTCTTTCGATCTGAAGGCACAGTCGTCATTATTTCGTGACGACAATGGGCTTTTGAGCCTTGGATTCAAAAAAAAATCAGCCACAATGGGCTGATTTTTTTTTAGACTGGAGTCTTGTTACTTAGAAGCATCTGCGATCTGTGCAGCAACTTCCGAAGCGAAGTCCATGGTCTTCTTTTCGACGCCTTGGCCGAGTTCCATGCGCTCGAAGGAAGCGACTTTGAGGCCAGGGAGGCCAAGCTGCTTGCCAACCTGAGCGACATAAGCGCTGACAGTGAGGGCATCATCTTTAACAAAGGCTTGATCAACGAGGCAGGTTTCTTTGAACCAAGTTTCGACGCGGCTTACCACAATCTTAGGAATGATATTCTCGGGCTTCCCTTGATTTCTGTACTGATTCGCAAAAACTTCGCTCTCAGCCTTGATAACGCTTTCAGGAATAGCATCTTTCGATACAAATCCAGGCTTCATTGCTGCAACTTGCAAAGCGATGTCTTTAGCAAGATCAAGCAAGGTTGCATTGTTGCGATGAGCTGCAATTCCTTCGGCAGCCAATTCAACAAGAACGCCAACTTTACCGGTGCCATGAACATAAGAAGCAACGACATTTTTTCCAGAGCCCAGTGTTGCATAGCGGCGAACTTGAATGTTTTCGCCGATTTTAGCAACGAGGCCTGTTGCGGTGTCTTGCACTGTTCCACCGGTGGGGTAGGGAAGTGCCCAAAGAGCTTCGAGGCTCGTTGGCTGCTTTTCAGCGATCAGCTTTTGTACGTTCGCAACGAGTGCCTGAAATTCTTCATTTCGGGTTACAAAGTCTGTTTCGCAGTTGACTTCAACCAGATAACCTTTGGAATTATCTGCCGACATCACCGCAGAAACCGTACCTTCGCTTGCAGCTCTGCCTGCTTTTTTAGCAGCAGCAGCAAGGCCCTTTTCGCGGAGAACGGTAACCGCTTTGTCCAGGTCACCTTCGGCAGCGTCCAAAGCTTTTTTACAATCGGACATGCCTGCACCGGTCTGCTCGCGTAGTTCTTTAACCATTTGTGGCGTCACAACTGCCATGAATGCTCTCCCGTTTTAATTTGATATTTGAGGATGAATCAGCCTTCTGTGCCTTCACCTGCATCAGTGTCTTCTTCACGTGACTTCAGACGCTTGATTTTGACTTGGGAGTTGCGGTCCTGAGCAAAATTGCCATCTTCGCGTACGGATTCAGAACGGCGCTTTTGCTTTCCAGCCAAAGAAGCTTCAGCAACGAGAGAAGCATACAGCTTGATTGCCTTTAAGCTATCGTCGTTTCCAGGAATAATGAGATCGATGCCCGAAGGATCAGAGTTTGTATCGGTAACAGCGATAACGGGAATGCCAAGGCGATTTGCTTCTGCAATTGCAGTTGCTTCTTTCTTTGCATCGATGATGAAAAGAAGGGAAGGAAGGCCGGGCATATTTTTGATTCCGCCGAGCGATCTTTCGAGGCTGATGCGCTCACGTTCCTTCAAGGAAACTTCTTTTTTGGTGAGGCTTTCGTAGGTGCCGTCTTGAGACATTTTCTCAATCTTTTTCAGCTTCGAGATGCTCATTTTAACTGTCGAGAAGTTCGTGAGCATACCACCGAGCCAGCGGTGATGAACGTGGAACTGTGAACCGCGTTCAGCTTCTTGGGTAATAATTTCTTGTGCTTGTTTTTTCGTAGCAACGAAAAGAACATGTCCGCCTTCTGCAACGGTTCTTTCGACAACTTCGAGGGCCTTATTGATCAGCTTTTGCGTTTTTTGCAAATCGATGATGTGGATACCATTGCGCTCACCAAAGATAAAAGGTCGCATTTTGGGGTTCCAGCGACGGATTTGGTGACCGAAATGTACGCCTGAGTCTAGTAAGTCGCGTAGTTGAACTTCAACTGCCATGGAAAAACTCCTTGTCCGGTTATGATGGATTTACCCTTTGTGGAGGAAAGGCACTGAGGCCACCGAACGCTCCGCCACACAGGCTCTGAAAACAGGCTCATGGTAAAACATTATTCTCACCAAAAGGCAAGACTTCAACAATCGTATCGTCGGGAAAAGCAAGATCAGATGCCGTGACCAAGGGGGGCTCTTCTCCATGAAGGGCAGCCAGGGCGGTTTCTACTTGGCGTTGCTCTTCCTGATTAAGCTGTAAAGATCGCAAGCTTGGCAAATCTTTCAAACCCGTGAGTCCAAAGATTTCTAGAAATTTTTGCGTGGTGCGGTACTCCAACGGACTTCCCACTTCCTTGCGTTGTCCCGAAACAAAAATCAGGTCTTTTTCTTTGAGCGAAGAAAGGATCGACGAACTGTCCACGCTTCTCATCACATTGATCTGTGCCCGCGTAACGGGCTGGCGATAGGCGATGATGGCGAGGGTTTCCAAAGAGGATTTTGAGAGGGACCTCGGTTTACTTGCAAATTGCTTGCGAAGCAGTTCAGAATGTTCTTCGCGTGTGCGAAGTTGATACTTCCCACCCACTTCATACAGAAAAAAGGCCCTTTCCTCATAGTCTTTCATGAGGTCTTTGAGCACCATTCTGACTTCAGCCAAGGATATTTCGCTCGCGATTAAAGTGCGGATTTCGCTCAATTCAAGCGCGGTCTCTGCAGCAAAAAGGATTGCTTCAACCTGGAGTTTGAGCAAAGTAAAAGCGCTGCGTGTCGGAAGTGCGTCTTTTTCTTCCATACCTTTCAGGGTGTTTTCTGACACGATTCCTCCGGCGATGGGCCACATTTGGATTTTGGGTCGGCGGATGTATGCTACTCAACAAAGTCGTCAGGAATCAATGCTCGTTTCTTGCTTCCCATGAGAGCTGGCTAAAAAAATTGAACGGGCTCATCTCAAGCAATCCACAGGTGAAAGCGTTTCGTATGCTCAACGTCGCTGTAAGAATCAGTTTGGTATGGGCTTGTCTCGCACTTATAATGCTTTGGCCCACCCTTGGATACACACTTCCAAACGAACGCTCCGATTTGCCACTGCAGGTGGGAACATTGTCGTGGAATCAGTCTCGAAAAATATTCGAAGGAGAAATGCTTGTCGAGCTTCCAAAGGTAAGCGGTGAGTTTGAACTCGCGCTTTATCCAAATCGCTACATTGCTTCGCTTGGTTTTGACAGCCGAGAGATGATGGAGATGTATTCGGAGGGCTTTGAAGGCGAAGATCTGGGTTTTTTGAAAAAATATGGCTCCCTTGTGATTCGAGATTCCCTGCTTGAATCTTTTGAGGGTCCTTGTGGTGTGCAAATGCGGGCACCGCTTTTAAAAGTCACAGAACAGAAAAAAGTTTCACTGAAATACAACACGAAAGAAACCCTGGCTTACATCAATGTTTCGGAAGTTCCTGCTGGAAAATGTCAGGCACTGCGGCTAAAATTTACATTTAGCCCGCCGATGTTTAAAGGGAATTATGGCATAAAGAATGATGATGAAATGCATTTTTCGGGCCCTATTTTTCCACTTCCCACACAAAATGTTTACCGCACAGAAGTGAAGTTTAAGAATACCAAAGCGTTCTGTTCAACCTGTCTCGACAAAGAAGATGGTTCCCTTTATGTCTCTGAAGGTCTGCCTGCCCCTTTGCATTTTTACAGCGAAATTCCACAAGTGAGTTACTATAGTCTTTCAGGTGTGCGCTTTGGAATTGTGGGGCGCGGTGACAACGAAGGCATTTTGTCCATCATCAGAACCTACCTTACGGCATTTCCTGGAATCGGCAATTTAAAATATTCGCAGTCCTTACCGCCTCTGCTTATCTTTAAAGATTTTCTTTCGAAAAATATCGTGATGCGTCATCCGCGCGAACTCCAACTCGGAAAAACATTTTTAAACGCTCCACCGCTCATGAATAATTATCATGGTGCTGCATTTTTGAGAGCATTGCTTAATGAATTAACCTTGCACCAGGTTGAAGAATTACAGCGCCCTCTTAAAATGAAGAATTTGGTTGAATTGACAAGTCTTTCTCGACTTGTCGTAGAAATGCAGGTGAATAATTGGGTTAAGAACATCAATCAATTTCGAGAGCTCACCCGCGAGCTGAGGTTTATTCCGTTTTTTGACGCTATTTTTCAAGGCAAAGGCCTCGTGAACAATGCGGTCTTACTGGGACAAGAAGAAAGACCCAATCCACTTGACACTTCTCCCTATGATGCGCTTTTTCCCGCCTTCATGGGAGACGAACTCCTCGTCAGAACGAAATGGTGCCTTCCTCCGCAAGTTGTAGAAAGTCTGCAATCAGATGTCGAAAAGAACTTCCTCAATGGAGATTCTTTGCCCAACCTTTTTACCAAGATTTTAAACATAGAAAACAAGCGCTGCGAATCATTGTGGAAGAGCTATTTTTCCGGAAGATCGGTCAACGAAGAAATTGATGTGCGTGGAAAAGTTGTCGAAGGAAAAGTCGAATACATCGAATTCAGTAGAAAGCCGCGCCGAAATCCCCTCGAGATCCTTTTTCGCGGAGTCAACGATCGGCCCTATTTTGATTTTCTTGAACTTGTTGTGATGAAAGACGAGAAAGAATCCCAGCGTCTACCGTGGCTCAAAGGAAATAATATCATTCGTGTTCAGGCGGGAGCACTTCCGCAAGAAATGGAAGCCAAAATTGAAGGGCCTCGCACCGACTGGGAATCCGATAAGCACATCTATCCCAGGCAAATTCAGTTTCAAATTTCATCACTCAAAGTCCGTTTCGACAGCCAAGAAAAAGCGCCCAGTGGGCAAGCAGGAATTCAATGGCTGTTGCGGGGAGATCAATACGAACGAGCATTTCTAACATCCCTGAAGAAAGAACAATCTCAATATCTTGTTGAGGCGACGATCACCGGCAAAATTCAGCTCGGAAGGTCCGAGGAAGCCATTGAGCAAGATGGTATCGCCCCGCTCGTGTACTCGCCATGGGTGGCACCCCTCAGCTTGGGAGTGCGCGTCGAACCCCTGAAAGGAGTGCCTGACCTTTGGATGATTGCGGCCACTGGACTCGGAGCGGTTGACGGCAGTCTGCTCGCTCCAAGCGGTCTTGATGTCGCAATACTCCTGGGTAAAAGCATCATCCGACCGAAAACCAAACCCTCTGCCTATATGGTCGAGCTTTCAAATTCTATTTTTCTGCCTGTTGCGCGCCTGACGACACTCATCACGCGGCTTAAAGTCGGCAAAGCATCCGAAGGAATGGCTCTCGGAGCCAGTTCAGGGGTCCCTGGCGTTTCGCCGATTGTCTTTCAAGCCGAAAATTATGCAACAAGCCGCCTCGAACTCGCTTCGGCACTGCTCCCGAATTTAAATCAAAGTTTTACAGGTGCTTTGCTCTTGCAGCACATCGTGGGCTATATGGCACATAACTCTGCATTTGGCCTGAGCGCCGATCCTTCGATGAGCTTTGCTCCGCAATCGGTTCATTCGTTGCAAACTGGAATTCGCTTTGTAGGCGCATTTTTTGGGTCGCCCGATCAAATTGTTTCAATCGATTTGGCGCGCGGCTTTGAGCGTAAGCCTCGGAATGTCTTTTCTTTTTCAATCGGTAGAAACTAAATATCCCGCCAGGGGCCATGGCGCAGTGCGCGCATCGGATTCGGCACTCCTCATGGACCAAAGCGTCCATTGTGTCAGTTCTCACCTCGCGCGCCTCGCCCTGACGAAATATTTAAAAGCGTGCGGTTTGTATTTTCAGCAAAACCTGGAAAAGAGAAGATTGAATTTTTAGCAAATAGATCGAAACTGTGATATTCATGAAGTAAGTCTATTTTTACATTTACTTATTTCGCATTTAATTTATATATCACAGGCCTTTTTTTTGTGGAGGTTCCATGGGGTTCGATCTTGCATCGAGTATTCTTCAGCTTCCTCAAAGTCGAAAAAAGAGAAAATATGTCCTTCACCTTTTTTCGAGTAAGAGTGTTCACGATGGGGACATTCGTATTATCGAACGGACGATGTCGACGAGCTTAAAGGATTTTAATCTTATCAAGATGGAAGATCCCGATGAAGCACTTAAACTTCTCCTCATAAAAAATATAGAACTTGTGGTATTGGATCATTCTTTTCTAGAAGATGATATACTGTGCGTTGAATTTGCCCATGAAATCAAACAGCGAAAAAAGTGTCCTGTTCTTTTTGTGACTCAAAATGAAACAGAACTCATCGAAGAATATCGACGGCAGATGTCTCTCTACGAGGAACTTGATGATTATCTCTTGAGTCCACTGGATTTTGTCGAGACTTCCAGACGGCTTAAAAAGGCAACTATTGCAGATGGTAGGGCATCAAAGCGTTTTCTCGTTGAAGCTCCCGTACAGGCTTTTCGATTGAATGATGAAAAAATGGTTCAAGGACGGCTTGTGGACTTAAGCTTGGTGGGCTTTGGGCTCAGCGTTGATCATTCGATGCTTTTTCATCGAGGAGAGCAAGTCCGCATCCACGTTTTTCTGCCTTTTTTTCAGATCTTTCATCCGGAATATGCAGAAATATTAAAGCTTGCTGGAATTGTTCGGCGCATTTCTATCGACGGAAAGCACGTGGGGTGCTCGATTGAGCACATCACTCCGATGCAAAACGACTGTTTGGTCATGGTTTTAGAGCGGCTGGCGCGAAAACTGAGATCTGCAAAACGCGTGCCGCCCAAGCGCATTGCGCCTAAGAAAGAATTCTCACTTTAGTGAGAATCAACGAGCTTCTTGAGTTCTTTTGTTAGCACTGGAACGGCCTGAAACAGATCGGCTACGATGCCATAGTCTGCTTTTTGAAAAATCGGTGCATCGGCATCAGTATTGATGGCCACGATGATCTTTGAAGTGCGCATCCCAGCAAGATGTTGAATAGAGCCCGAGATTCCGCATGCGATGTAAAGGTTTGGATTCACTGTTTTACCAGTTTGTCCAACCTGCATGTCATGAGGTGCATAACCCGTATCGACGGCAGCGCGAGAAGCGCCCACTGTTGCCCCGATGACATCTGCGCATTCATGAAGGATCTTGAAATTATCGGCGCTTCCCAAGGCACGTCCACCTGAAATGATGATGGTGGCTTCAGTAAGGTCAGGTTTTTCACTTTTGCCTTTACGCACTTCAACAATTTTTGCCTTGATGGCAGATGTGTCGAATTGCGGCTTGAAAGCAACGACGTTTGGAGTGGCGTCCTTATTAGAAACCTCAGCCGGAACAACATTGGGACGCACTGTCACGAACGTTAAAGCGGTTTTGGAGGCCACTTCAGCCATACACTTGCCCGCATAAATAGGGCGGCGCGCTACGATTTCTGCGCCTACGGCCTTGAGTTCAACGACATCAGTAAGCAGAGCGGCTTTGTGCCTTGCTGCAAGCCGTGGAAAAAAATCTCTTCCTGTAGGCGACGAGGGGCCCATGACGAGAGTATAGCCACCTTCTTTTATGATTTGCGCAATCGCCTGAACGTGAGGTTCGCCTTGGTAGGTATTGGTTTCTGCGGCATCAACGACGTAAATTTGCGAAGCGCCAAAAGATGCGAGCGTTTGAGCGTGTTCAGCTGCACCAGTGCCTAAAAGAACCGCATGCAACTGAGCAACATTGCCATTCAGCAGTTTTCGAGCTTCAGTAAGGAGCTCACCCGATGTTGCCTTTAATTTTCCATTTCGAACTTCTGCGTAGACAAGAACCTTGACTGACATGTCTTTTGTTTCCTTATCCCTTATGGGTTGCTCGGGGGTGCGGTTGTTCAGATGACCTTGGCCTCGGAACGGAGCAATGCCACGACTTTTTGAACCATCACTTCAACAGGCTCGCCCTTGAAAACCTGACCAGCCGCTTTTTCGGGAGGAAGTGAATAGTTGCGTGTTTCTACCAATGTTGCGGGATTGCCAACAAGGTCTGCCAATTTCTTTTCGGAAAGAGGCTTCTTTTTCGCTTTCATGATGCCCGGAAGGCTTGGAAAACGTGGATTGTTGAGGCTTTTATTGGCTGCTAACACGACGGGTGTTGAGACATCATAAACTTCAACCATTCCGCCTTCAACTTCACGTTCAATGCGTGCAGACGTTCCTTCAGCATTCCAGTCGATTTTGGTGACGACCTGAAGGTGAGGCATGCCTTGCAATTCCGCGACCATGGGTGCGACATGGGAAGCGTAATCGTCGATAGCCATTTGTCCTGCAAAAATAACATCAGGTTTTTCTTCTGCGACGACTTTTGCGATGGCTTGGGCAACCGTTAGGGAGTCGACTTCAGAGGAATATCCTTCCGTATTGATCCAAACGCCACGGTCAATTCCCATCGCAAGTGCTTTGCGGATGGCCTCTTGAACGCGGCTCGGACCCACGCTTAAAACGATGCTCTCACCTTTAAATTTTTCTTGCGTTTTGACGGCTTCTTCGATGGCAAATTCATCGTAAGGATTCACCATGTATTTGAATTCGGATTCGTCCAATGCTTTACCGCCATTGGCGAGTTTTATTTTTGTCTCGGTGTCTGGAACATGCTTGACCAAAACCAATGATTTCACAAAGTCCTCCCGGAACCACGAATGCTTAAAAAGGTGAAGACGATATGCCGGAATCTTACTCATTTTCACAGCTGAGTCAAAATTGGGGTGTTGCCAAAAAAGTCCCTGAGCAAAAGTTTGGAATCTTATTTTCTAACAACTCTCTACAATCGTCCGACAACAAATACGGAAGTTTTTCATTGAGTCAAGGGCCCAGACTTGCCGAGAGATGGAGTTTGACATGAGCGAAGAGATAGAATTGTCGGTGCCAGAGGTGTATCCGACAGGAACCATTGAAGAACCAGCAAAGCCATCTGAAAAGCGCAAAAAAATTGTTTTGATTGTTCTTTTGCTCACTTTAACGGCGGGTGGGCTCATTCTTTTCTTGGATCCCGAGACTTTTACCCTGCTCGGTGGCAATGAAAGCGGTTCGACTGAAATTCCCGGAGAAGGCAGCACAGCAGGCACCGATGCTCCTGTGGACAAGCCTCCCGAACCAGCGGCTGCTGCAACTCTGCCCCCTGCAACGATGCCGGAATCGCCCCGCACTCCTCCCACTTCAGTTCAGGAAAAAGCGGAAATGAAGTTTCCTACAGGCCCGCAAAGCGACGATATGACCCACGAGGCGCTGGAGCTCATTGCTGAATGGAAGGACACTGGTAAATACGAGGCTGAAACTTTGAAAAGCTATCTTTCACATCGAAAAGCTTGGGTAAAACTTGCCGCGATTGAATTTGCGCTGATTGTTTCTTTTTCAGACAAAGGTGCTTTGCGAGTTATTGGCGACGAACTGGTGTCCGAAGAAGGTGAAGCCAAAATCCGCAGGTTTATGAAGCGCTATGCATCCAGCAAAGTTTATGCGGAAATGAACCAATCACTTGGAATTTAAACCAGGATAAATCTTCAAAGCTGCTCGTTAGATTAGGCTGGATGCCCCATGAGCGCTGTGGCATTTGCTTGAGTGATGAGAACTGGAACGGTGCTTCCAAGTAAAGTGCGCGGAGAAATGACTTTCACAAGTCGACCTTCGTATGTTCTTCCATACCAAGAAATATCATCTTTGAGATTTTTATACAAAATCAAAACCTCACGGGTTTTGCCAATTTCTCCTTGATTTTGCCTTGCTGTGATTTCCTTTTGCAGGGCAATAAGCTTTTGCAATCGTTTGTCCATGATGTCATCAGGAACCTGTTCCTTAAACCGGGTTGCTGGAGTTCCCTTGCGTGGGGAGTACTTAAAGGTATAAATAAACGAATAATCCATACGCGTTACGAGGTCGATTGTTTGTTCGAAATCCTCTTCGGTCTCTCCCGGAAACCCTATGATAATGTCGGAACTAAAAGCAATTTCAGGCCTTGCTTCACGAATCCACGAAACCCTTTCAAAGTACTCTTCGCGCGTATATTGCCGATTCATGCGTTCGAGAATTCGATTGGAGCCTGATTGGACGGGGAGGTGAAAATGATTTGTTACTTTTGGCAAATCGATAAAAGCCTGCGCAAGAGAGCGGGTGAAGTCATGGGGATTTGAGGTTGTAAAGCGAATTCTTTCTACGCCCTCAATTTCAGAAATCGCATACAAGAGGTCTGCAAAGGGAAGTTTACCTTGTGCCACTGGATTGATTTCTTTATTTGTACTTTCAGGTAACAGATCGAGTCCGTAAGAATTTACATTCTGACCAAGTAACACGATTTCTTTGACGCCATGTTCAACAAAATAATGGCTCTCTTTGACAACTTCATCCAAGGGGCGACTTTTTTCGCGACCACGTGTGTACGGAACTACACAAAAAGTGCAAAAATTATTACATCCTTTGATGATATTGATATATCGGCTGACTTCGGTTTTAGTTTCGTTAATCCACGGCGGTACGACGTCGATGGGAATAGAGTAACTTAAATCGTTAAACTTTGTTTTAATCAAAGTCTCGTGCGACCTATGAAACTTCCCATTGCCGCTTTCCGATTTCATCACAACATCTTCAAGCAGTGCTGGCAATTCTTCGATTTGATCAGGCCCAAAAATCAGGTCAAGGTAAGGAACTTCATCCGAAAGTTTTTTAGCCTCAGCCTGCGCAACACAGCCTGCCACGGCCAGAATGAGTTCTGGTTTTTGCAGCTTCAAGGGTCTGAGTTCGCCCAGCCTACTCACCACTTTATGCCGTGCTTTTTCGCGGATATGACAGGTGTTTAAAAGCACCATATCTGCTTCGTTAACATCTTGTGTGGGCCGGTAATTTCGTGTTCCTAAAAGAGCAAGCATGCGCTCCGTATCTGCCACATTCATTTGGCAGCCCCACGTTTGAACAAAGACTTTTTTCAAGTAGCGTTCGTTGTTTTCCCCGACGGCGGGGTACTGAACATCTTGCTTCGGCATGAACTTGGCAAGTGGATTTTCCAAAGTGCCAGCTCCCGGAATTTCGCTGCTTGCCTGACTTCTTCCATTTTTAACGATGCTCACGAGCCACCCTTTCTTTTGTTCACTTGAGGCACAGGCATGTCACTGAATTTTTCAGCGCTTGCCCTTTTGTTTCTGCCGGGCTTCTTCTTTTTTCTTTTTGCGCATGCGGTTGATTTCAGCCAATTCTGAATTCGAAATTCCCATGCGGCCACCGCCTCCTGCTCCAAGTGAGCCGGGCATTCCTGGCATACCGGGCATGCCACCCATTCCTCCCATCATCTCGGCAAAGTCGGGCATTCCGCCTCCACCGCCGCCGCCCATGTTTTTCATCATGCGCGCCATGTTTGCCATGTCTGTTAAACCACGGAGTCCGGGAATTTTTGAGAGCAATCCTCCTGCGCCTCCACCAAAAGCGCCGCTCATCATCTGTACCATTTGTCTCATTTGCATAAATCGTTCAACGAGATCTTTCACATCTTTTTCTGGACGACCCGCACCCTTAGAAATGCGCGCCAGGCGGCTGCGGCCTCCTGGAGATTTGTTGAGCAAAAGATCAGGGTTTTCACGTTCTTGTTTGGTCATGGAACGAACGATAGCGACCAGTCTATCCATTTCGCGATCATCAACTTTGGACAAGTCTTGATTTGAAATTTGTCCTGCAAGTGGCGTTTTAGAAATGATGTCTTTGAGCGGACCCATTTTTTTAAGCGTCATGGTCATGTCGAGGAAGTCGGTAAAATCGAATTTACCTTGCATCATTCTGCCGGCATTGCGCTCGGCCTGCTCTTCGTCGACAACCTTAGTAAAGTCTTCCATCAGACCCACAATGTCGCCCATGCCAAGAATTCTGCTGGCCATGCCTTCAGCGCGAAACTCTTCCATTTTGTCGAGGGCTTCGCCTGTTCCCACATAGAGGATGTTTTTTCCTGTAACTTTCTTAACAGAAAGTGCAGCTCCACCACGGGTATCGCCATCAAGTTTTGTAAGAATGACTCCGGTCAGGCCGAGCTTGGATTCGAACACCGAGGCCGTTCTTACGGCGTCTTGTCCAATCATGGCATCGATGACGAGCAGAATATTGTGAGGCTGAGTGGCCTGCTTGATGCCCTCAAGTTCCTGCATCAGTGTTTCATCGATTGCCAACCTGCCGGCTGTATCGATGATGACAAGGTCGAGCCATTCAGCGCGCGCATGCTCGATCGCTTTTTTAGCAATTTCAACGGCGTCACTGGTTTCTAAAGTAAACACAGGAACATCGATGCGTTCCCCGAGCACTTTAAGTTGGTCGCGCGCAGCAGGTCGATACACATCGGCCGCAACGAGCAAGGGCCGCATCTTGTGCTTTTCTTTGAGCAGCAAGGCGAGCTTGGCGGCGTGTGTTGTTTTTCCAGCACCTTGAAGTCCTGCGAGCAGAATAACGGTGGGACCTTTGGGATTCTTGACGAGTTCAATCGTCTCGTTGCCGAGAAGTTCGAGTAGTTCGTCATGGCAGTGCTGAACAAAGTGATCTCCAGCGCTCACGCGGAGGTCTGCAGCTTTCGCTTTGGTCTGAACCACATTTCCCAGTGCCGTACTTTTTACATTTGCAAGAAATTCTTTGACGACTTTATAGTCGACGTCTGCATCCAAAAGGGACCTTCGAACGGCGTCCAATGCAGGCGCGACGTTTTCTTCGGTCAGGCGAGTCTGTCCCTTCAGTTTAAGAGCAGCGTCTTTGAATCCTTGGGCGACAACATCAAACATGCGACTACCTCTTTCCTTATTCAAGATCTTCGAGTCAAACCCACCCTTTTAAAATCGTTGGGGTGAGAATGCAATCTTGAATTCAGGCGTTTCCACTTCTGTCGCTAGAAAGAAGAGTCCGAGGCCTCATGTTCGACGATTTTCAGTCCGAATTGCGAACGATGCGCAGTCTTTTTCGGCTCAAAGCCTGCGTGGCTTCGCCGTCTGAAACGGAATTTTCGAAAGAGTTCTTATCCGTTGTGGCAGAGTCGTTCGATTCGGAGCCTAAATTTAAACTCTGCACTGCCAATTTAAGCGATTCCATAAAGGTCTGTGTGCTCGAAATTGAACTTTCAACAGCTTCAATACCCAAAAGTTCTTTCGTCTGTCTGATAAATTCGTTTGCGTAAGATGCTTGCAACAAAAGATTTCCGCACAGTTCTTCACTAAAAGACTGCTCGCGCACCCTGAATGCCCTCAGCACTTCTGGAAAATGAAAGCGCGAACAATTTTGTTTTGAGGAATCTTCACTGAGTGGAAACCATATCGACCAATGCTTTGCCTGATTGCGACGAAACTGAATGTGCACGTCAAGTTCGTCTTCGTTCTGAAAGGAAAAGAACAACGACTCGTCATACGAAAGACGCTCAAATTCCTCTAGAAGTCGGTCGAGTTCGGGCAGCATCCCAGTCCCTTTCTTAGGCTTGCCGCGGGCTGCACGGCGAGTCTAAAATCCATTCATTTTTGCTCCGCTTATCAAGCGAAGCCTGCAATGCATCGAGAACAGCCAATTTTAGGAAGTCAGCCGTGACGGCAATACTTTGTTTAAGGAGAGTGAGGTCTTCGTGGGTGAAGGACTCTCTTGCTAAGTTTGACGTTTGGTTGAGGGTGCGAAAACACTGTTGGTACAGATTATTGAGATAAATATATTTACTTTGATAAAGCTCAAAACGGACTTCGGCATTTAAAGAACAGTCAATGGGGATACTGAGTTCCGCTGCAATTTCTCGGTAAAGTTCATAAGAAATTTTTTGATTTCTTTCCGTGATTTCGGTCCTGCTCATAGAGGCTCCTCCCAAAAAAAACAGCAACGCCGTTTTTCTGCACCTTTGGGCTGAGTATCGGGACCTTCTCGAAATCCTTAAGACGAAAGCCAAGTCTTGACGAAAATACTTACACGCCTTGAGGTGAAATTTTGCCTAGAAAGCTTCGCCTGTGCTGAGGGCAAGGAAGGTGTTTTCGAAGGAGATCGATGTGTGCAGCAGTTCCGTAGCCTTTGTGTTTCCCAAATAGAAATTGAGGAAACTCGCTTTCGAGGTCAACCATGAGTTTGTCTCGCAAAACCTTTGCGACCACACTTGAAACTCCGACTGTTAAGAAGAGGTCGTCACCTCCCACGGCAACAACTTGTGGGCACTTCTTAAATGCGGGAGGAACCTCGATTTGGGTTTTGCCATCCACGAGCAGGCAAATGTCTTCGGGCTCGAATTTCTCCAAGCCGAAAGCGGTGTGCAAGCTGGTGAGGGCCCGCGCCATGGCAAGTTGAGTGGCTCCCCAGATGTTTAAAGAATCGATTTCTGGGGCGGATGAAAGTCCAACGGCAATTTTTTCAAGCTGAAAGAATTGAGTTAAATTCGAGGTTTCCCCTGCAAAACGACTTTTATCGCCCTCTCGACCCATAGGGTTGGAGGCAAGAAATGCCTGAAGTGAGTATTTCGGTGAAATTGATTTTTCGAGTTTGAGCACAGAACCCATCAAAGGCAGGTCTAATTTGAGTTCTGGAAAGATTTTACAGATGTTCTCAAAGAGACTTTCCCGAGTTTTTGAAGTGAGCTTCTTGCTGTCGCGAATTCCAGCCATCCAGGAGGGATAAGACGCGTGCTTATTGAAATCTTCAACAAGCCACAGCGATGCACATGCAAGCACAGGCCCTGCAAGGCACCCTCTTCCAACTTCGTCTAAACCAATAAAAATACGAGGCCGATGACCTTTGTTTTCAGTGCTAAAAAGGTCAGCCTCGGGGTTTTGGGTGGCAAGGCAATGAGAAACTAGATTTTCATACTCAAATGGCGAGCGCTTCACTGGCTAACAACAGCATCAATGGCCTTGAGCAGTGTTTGCTTTGGTTGCAAGCCAACAAGATCAGCAACCTTTTGACCATTGCGCACAAATGCCAGAAAAGGAATGTTGCGAATGTTGAATTGTGAAGCCAATCCAGGTTCATCTTCCACATTGATTTTCACAATTTTAATTTTGCCTTGACGCTCTTTTGCGATTTCTTCGAGGGTCGGGGTGAGGGCGAGGCAGGGGCCGCACCAGTCTGCCCAGAAATCGATGAGAACCGGAATGTTGCTTTCAAGAACTTCCGTCTGAAAATTGGCTTCGGTGACTTTTGAAATTAATTCTGACATTCTCGTCCCTTTCATCAATAAGTGAACCTGAGTTCCTGCAGGAGGCATCCCTACCAGTGCGGGAGGTGAGCCACCAACAAGCAACGATGGTCCAACCTATCTCTTATCGGCTGCGAGAGCCGAGAGCAACATCAGAACCGACGGATCTTTGGTGAATGCGATCGCTTGTGAGGCTCTGTAAAATCGATTCGACGATTCTGCGGATCGATTGGAGTTGGGGTAAAGCGCAGCCGTTGAGTTTTTCTATTATTTTTTGCAACTCTAGCTCTGATGCTGCCACCTGATCTTCCTCGGGCATGGGCTGATTGGCTTCTGAGCTGCCTTTATCAGAAATCCCTTCGGGGCGCGCCGTAAAAAAATAAGTCAGTGGCACTTCTAAAACTCGAGCAAGCGAAGAAAGTGTGTCGAGTGTGGGTGAAGCTTTGCCACTTTCGATGTGGATAAGAGCAATACGGCTTATTTTGGCGAGCTTGGCAAGCTCCTCTTGAGTCCATTTTCGCATCTTGCGCAGCTGCCGGATATTTAATCCAATGTATTGTAGAGCTTCGTCCATATATACTCCATTGCATTCTGAATGTTGGCTTTACGTTTCACTTTCTTCCTATGGAGTTCTGTGTGAATCCCCAAAGCAATTTGCAAAAGCAAGAAATAAAAAGGCAATGTGGCACGTTGATATGGACGCTCGTTGGACTTTGGATCCTGACGGCCATAATAAAAGAAACGTTTCCTATACATTCTGTCTATGTGCTTCTTGCGTTGCTGTTTGTTGTTTCTAGTTTACTTTTTAGCCTAACACCCATAGAAAATTACTTAACTATGTTAAAGAGGTTAGACATAAACAGAAGAAATGCAAGTCTTACTCATCAAAAAATTCTGTTTCCTTACCTAAAAAGCGCAAAATCGAAATACGGCAAGTGCATTACATTGGGATACAGTTTGTTAACTGCAACTATATTTTTACTTGTAAACACCACTGAATGGCAAACGAAATTTGTTAAATCAACCAAATATTTATTTCAGGGTGCTGATGCGTTTCATAATTATTTTTTAGCTCCCGTCTACGAAGAAATCTTTTTTCGTGGAGCATTATTGTTAGCGCTAAATAGACTTTTATCTGAGTTTTTTAATCAAAAACAAGTGTTTTATTGGTCGATATATCTATCGGCAATTATTTTTTGGATCTTTCACTTTCCGACCAGTTTTGATTTATGGAAGGCAGCCCTCTCTCAGGGGGGCCTGCCTCTTTCGCCAGGACCTTTTATGCTGGGCCTTGTTTGTGCGTTTATTGCGCAGAAGGATGGTTCTTGTGTGTATGCCATCATTTTACATGTGCTCGCGAATAGCTGCGGCGAACTTTGGGGACAAATTATTACGAATGAGACACTTTTAAGGTTATTTTATTCAGTCTGATAAAATGAAGACGCTTAATTTTTTTCAAGGGCGACCTAAAAGATTTCAAAATCCAAGCGCCGAAATTTTTCATCGAAGCGAGAAAGAAGGTGATTGCGAATTTCGGTCGCGCTCGACATCGTAAAGATGTCGGATGCCAGGCGCTGGGCTTCGAGCGAGTCGAGAGAACGAATGATTTCACGGGCAGCTGGAATCGCTTTGGGGCTCCCTGAGAGGCTCGTTAGACCCAGACCGATCAGAAGTTCGATACTCAGGGGATCGAGTGCCATTTCCCCACACATGCTCACTTCAATCCCCGCTTTCTGGGCGGAATCGATCGTTTGAGCAATGAAGCGAAGAACGGCAGGGTGAAGAGGCTCAAAAAGGCTTGAAATTGAAGGGTCTGCCCTGTCCACTGCCAAAGTGTGCTGCGTCAGGTCATTTGTACCGATGCTAAAAAAATCAACTTCGAGGGCAAAGAGATCTGCCATTGCAACGGCTGCAGGCAATTCGACCATAATTCCCACCTGTGGGCGAGGTGGGGGAGGATGAACTGTCGTTGCAAGCTCTTGCCAAGCGCAATTCACAGAGTTTTGAACGGCACGAATTTCTTCGATGGAGATCACAAACGGAGCCATAATTCTGATGTTACCATGAATATTTGCACGCACGAGCGCTCGGCATTGTGTATGCAGCAGTTCAGGAAATGCCATCAGAATACGTGAGCCTCGGAGTCCCATGGCGGGATTTAAATGTGCGGCTGGAGACTTCATCATATGGGATGAAAGACGGCCTAAGGAAGGAATTTCTTTGTCGGCCCCCGCATCGAGCAAGCGAACAGTGATTTCACGGGTCGGGAACGCATTTGCGATAGCCATGACTTCATCATGAATCTCTTGTTCAGAGGGCAACGTGCGGCGGTGAATATAAAAGAATTCCAGCCTAAAAAGTCCAACTCCATCGGCATGATTGCGGGAAAGGAGTGAAATGTCGCCACTCGATTCTACATTTCCAAGTGTTCTGATCGCGATGCCATTCTTGGTTAAACTCGGCAAAAATGCTTTCGAAAAAAGTTCGTGTTCGCGCTTTTCAGCGGCGTGATGGCGGCTCAGATATTGATCGATGACCGCTTGTGGAGGTGCAACTTCAACACAACCTTGTGCTCCGTCAAGTGCAAGGTTAGTTCCGACAGGTATGGAACGAGTAAATTTTTCGACGCCTAAGACTGCAGGAATATTGAGATTTCGAGAGAGAATCGCCACATGGCTTGTTCTCGATCCCGTTTCCGATACCAGCCCGACCGCTCCGGCGGCTGCAAGTCCCACGACTTCCTGTGGAGTAAACAGGTGAGCCGAGACAATGGCTCCGGAGTAGTCGTGCGCATCAAGTTCATTCTTTGTCCCGAGCAAGGCCTCCATCAAGAGATCTTTGATGGCCTCTAAATCCGCAACTTTTTCGGCAATATGTGCTTGTGAAACCTTGGAGAGAATTGCATGCATTTCTTGAAAAGAATGCAGCACTGACCAAGGAGCGCTGTTACCTTTTTTAAATATTTCATCTTTGATTTTTTGCGACAAAAAGGGATCGTGCAAAAAAGCGTGCTGCGCATCGAGCATCTGTAAAGATTCCACCGAACCTTTTCGTTGTGAAAGCAAGGTTTTTAAGTCTGAAATATTGCCTTCTACGGTGTTTCGGGCGACGAGAAAACATTCCCATTCTCCTTCAGGTGCAAGGACGGGAGCTTTACTCGGAGCCACTTCCGCTCGACCCAACAACATATGTCTGCCGAGGGCAATGCCTGGTGAAGCTGCGATGGCTTTGAATATCTTATGGCTCATGTTTGTCGTCGGACTCCCCAAATCCCCGAAGAAACAGCTCTTCAACTTTATGAATGAGGGCTTCGGAGTCTTTTCCGCAGGAAATAATTTCGAGCTCTGTCCCTTGGGCCGCTCCGAGTGCGAGGATGGAAATCATCGAGCGTGCGTCCGCAACTTGGCCTGTATTGACGTCGAGAATCGTAAGAGTCGAAGCGAATCCATCGATCAAATTCACAAGCGCTGTAGCGGGGCGTGCATGCAGCCCAAGAAGATTCTTTACTCGAACTCTTCTGCGTACAGTGCTCAACGCCGTTACTCCCTGTCAAAGTGCCGATGCTCTACTGTCACACATGGCAGCTCTGGTTTCAACGATTTCGCGAGCTCTTCTACAATTGCGACACTTCGATGTTTTCCGCCTGTGCAGCCAATTCCGACCCCAAAATAATGTTTTCCTTCAGTTCGGTAGAGAGGATAAAGAAATTTCAATAATTCGCTTGTTCTTTTTAAAAATTCAGTCACTTTATTTTCGCGAAAGACAAAGTTTTTCACGTCAGGATGCAAGCCTGTTAAGGGTCGCAGAGTTTCATCGTAGTGAGGATTGGGAAAACATCTCACATCAAAAAGGGTATCGATATCTTGTGGAATTCCATATTTGAAACCGAATGAAATTAAATTCACAACCAGATCGTCTGTTGTGGTGTGGGGAGAAAAATAGTGACGCATGAGTTGACGCAGGTAATGAGATGTCATTTCTGTGGTGTCGACGACCCGAGAAGATAGGGCTTTCATTGGTGCGAGAACTTGGGCATCAAGTTTGATGGCATGTTGCAAGGGCAGGGGAAACTGGCTTGTGCCGGCTTGCCTGCTGAGAGGATGAAGTCTGCGGGTTTCTCGAAACCTCTTTAAAACGACACCTTCTTGCGCCTCTAAAAAGAGAAGTTCAAGGTCTGTGAGGCTTCTCAGCTTTTGAGCGTGGCTATGAAAGACTTGGGGGGTCTCGGGGTCGCGGGAGTCGAGCGCAAGCCCCACATGATCAGCTTCAATAAGGCCTTTTTCAATGAGGTCAACGAAAGAGCTCATCAGTGCCGCAGGTAAGTTGTCGACGCAGTAATAGCCGAGGTCTTCGAGGGCATGGATGGCAACCGTTTTTCCTGAGCCTGCAAGCCCAGAAACCACCACGAGTCGAATTTTTTGCTTTTCTTCCGGAGGCACTTCGTGCGCGCTTTGATTCATGGAGACAAGTCCTTAAGCACCGAGTTTTGAAGATTCTTCGTCTAAAAGGATTTTAAAGATATCTTCAGCGCGCTCTGCCGCAATTAATTTCTCACGAATGCTTGCAGATCGCATGAGTCGACAGATCGCCGAAATGGCCTGCAAGTAGCTCACTTCCCCTGCCTGCTTATTGACTGGATTCACAATAGCGAAAAAAAGGCTGGAAGGCATGTTATCAAGGGCCCCAAAATCTATTCCCGATTTAGAGCGCGCTACTGTTACGATCAGTTTATCGGTTGAAGTTACCGTTGCGTGCGGAATGGCAAGGCCTTGATCGGCGCCCGTGCTGGCCTTTTTTTCACGTTCGACAAGTCTTGCAAAGAGATCATTGGTGTCTATGCTCGGAACGCAGTTGTGGAGATGGTTGGATATTTCATGCAAAACGGCTTCTTTAGTTGAAGATGTCAGAGAGGGGATGATCCAGTCAGGATGCATAAAGTCTGAAATTTTGCACGCCATACATTTTCCGCCACTGGGGGTGCGAGTACCGCGAAAACTCTTGAGTTTTGGGATAGGTGATTGGTCCTAGGCTGTCAACCAGCGGAAAGGTCCAATGAGGGATCCCTCTCTAAACCTGAAGTCACTTACGGCATTTCATTTTCTTATCGGTGATTTTTAACTGATCTCAAGGCAAAGTGACTCAGGAGGAGAGAGGGCGCAAAATGCTCATGATATGGGAAGCGCAAGGTAACGTAACGAGAGGGCTATCCCACCATATCAAAACCTTGCTCAAAATCATCTGCAAACTCGCGTTCGTATTTGTCGAATGCGTTTACTGAGCTTGAATTTCGTCGAAATGTCCCCTTCGCACTCATTTCCAGTTTTCGAGAATGATTCTGACTTGGAGGCTCAAACTTCTTATCTTTTCGTTTTGTTGTCACTTTTCTGAGGACAGAGGCGAGTTTGTCCATCGCCTGATCGACCGCGCGTCCCGCGTCTTTTTCTTCTGCTTTTACGGAAAGCGAAACCTTTCCGACAGCAACATTAATTCTAACTTTATGTAGATTTCCAGATTGACAAACATAAAAACGAACGGAACCAAATTCGTGACTGAATTTATCGACAAGATCTTGAACTTTGTGCTCAACGAGATCTCTAACTAACTCTGGAACGTGAAAATGAACGAACTTGACATCGACTTTCATCATGCCCTCCCATTGAAGAAGCTGAACAAGACTTCTAATTCCACTTCAATAATTCTAGGTCTAACTAAGGAATTTGTCAATTCTAAGGTCTGCTTGCCTCCTAGCCAGGGTTGAACTTCAAAGTTGAAATAACTAAACATATTCATACTTTTTGTAACCTTGCTCTTTTAGAAGAAGGTAAAATTCCAAGAGACTCTCGATATTTGGCGATAGTCCTCCGCGCAACTTTTACGGTTTTCTCTTTCTCAATCAGGTTCGCAATATCCTGGTCTGAAAATGGACTCCCTCCTTCCTCTCTTTTGATATACTCGGCAACCCAACTCTTAATAGTTTCATTTGAAAGTTCTTCACCAGATGCCGAGTTCATGCCTGCGCCAAAAAAGTATTTAAGTTCGACAATTCCCTGGGGTGAATGAATGTACTTGTTGGTTGTCGTCCGAGAAATTGTACTCTCGTGCAACCCGAGTTCCTCTGCGACCATTTTTAATGTGAGTGGCTTGAGGTGACTCAGGCCATGCTCGAAAAAATCACGCTGTCTTTGAACGAGAACTTCGGCAACCCTTAAAATCGTTTTGTTACGTTCAAAAAGCGCTCTGACAAGCCAGCGAGCATCCTTGATTTTTTCATTCACAAATTCTTTGAGCTTGCGATCGTCAACGGAACCTTTCCGTTCCTTAGAAAGCACATTCACAAGCTTTTCGTATTTAGGGCTAATTTTGAGACGGGGCAAACCATCTTCGTTGAGGCTCGCAACCCATTCGCCTTCGCGTTTAAAAATGAAGACATCGGGAACGACGATTTGATTGTTTGAATCTCCAAACTGGCGCGCAGGCCGTGGATCGAGATTTTCGCGGATAAATCCGATTGCTGATTTGACGTCCTCGGGTGTCACTTTAAGTGCCTTCGCAATTTTGTTAAAGTCTTGCTTTTCAAACTCCGGCCAAAAATCTTTTAAGATTTTTTCAACCAGGGGATGTCTACGCGGCAGGGCTAATGTTTGAAGCAAGAGGCATTCTTTAACATCGCGAGCGCCCACTCCTGTAGGTTCGCACCGCTGGACAAGAGTGAGTGCATATTCCAAATCTTCAAGCGGAACATTATTTTGTTCGGCAACGGCCTCTAATTTAGCATCTAAAAACCCATTGTTGTCGAGATACTGTAAAATAACTAAGGCACATTCAAATTCATAATTTGTGATGTGCATCATTTTCAGTTGGGTTTCAATTTCTTCATACAGAGTGTCGTTTGTAACATTAAAGAGCTCATAGGCGGGGGCATTTTGTTCTTCATCTTCTCGGACTAAACGTTCTTGAGGATTAGACAAAGACTCAGTGAATCGCTCAAGAAAGTCATCTACTCCCCGTAAATCTTGTGTTTCGGAAGTCTCATTTCCCATGATCTGGGATTCGAGGTGATCGTTACCTTGAGAGAATTCCGTTTGAGGTTGATCGAGTTCAGACACCAGGGGAGTGTTACTATCCCCAAAATCTGTTCCGGGATCGAGTTCTTCCAAGCAAGGGTTCGAATTGACTTCTTGACTTAAAAACTCTTCTAGCTCCAACCGACCCAAGGTCAAAAGCTTAATAGCTTGTTGAATTTGAGGGGAAAGTAGGAGTTGCTGCGTCTGCTTGACAGACTGTTTAACCCCAATGCTCATAAGATCTTCGCTCCATCGAATACCGGAATCTGCGCCATTACAATTCGAATCATCCGACACCTCAACCTATATCACCCACTCATTTCCGCAACGAGCTTAAACCTTACATCCATGCTTATCGGAAGTGTCTGAACGAAGATGAGCCTGTTTGAAAAAAGAAAAAATTGAACCTCAATCGAAACCATATCCGTGCGATAATTGGAAGTGATCAAATTGAAGAAGACATTTTTTAAAGCTAAGCTTGCTGTTGTTCCGACATTAAAGTATGCCTATCGCAAATAACAGGCGTCATTCTGGGCATAGAGGTTGTATAAATTTAGAATTCGCTTGTTTCTTAAAACTCTGACATGAGAGGGTTTTATGGCTCATACCCATGTTCTTGATACCTTATCGCTCGGAAAAATTGTTCAGATTCGGGAACGTTTATTAAAAGCTCAGGCATCAGGTGCGAAGGTTTTTCGTTTTGAGTCCGGTGATCCCGATTTTTCAGTGTTTCCTCATGTTTTAAAGGCACTTCAAGATGCTGCTACTGCGGGTAAAACCCACTATATTCCGAATAACGGAATTCCTGAATTGCGAACGGCGTTACGCAAAAAGCTCGAATCAAAAAATAAAATCGTGTTGCCATCTGATGCGGGAATATTTGTAACAAACGGTGCGATGCATGCGCTCTTTGTTACGTTTTCTGCACTTTTAGATGAAGGTGATGAAGTCATCGTTCCTGATCCCATGTGGACCGAGGTTGTCGAGAATATTCGCCTTGCCAAGGGAATTCCTGTTCCTGTGCCTCTACGTCCGCAGAGCGATTTTCAGTATGTCCCTGCAGAGATCTTGGCGCGTATCACAAATAAAACCAAAGCGATCTTTTTAAATACCCCTCACAATCCTACAGGGGCGATGCTGTCAGCAGAAACTCTCAGAAAAATCCTTGAAATTGCAAAAGAGCGAAATCTTTGGATCATCAGTGATGAGGCTTATGAAGATGTGGTTTATGCACCACAGGTTCACCATTCTATTGCCTCCCTTGATCCAAGTTACCTTTCTAAAATTGTCAGCATTTTTTCTTTTTCAAAAAGTTATGCCATGAGCGGTTTGCGCATTGGATACCTTGCAACAACTTCCGAAATGCTCATCGACAGACTTCCAAAACTTTTACGTTGCAGCATTAATGGTGTGAACAGCGTTGCACAATGGACTGCTTTGGCTGCAATTACGGGCGACCAAGCCCCTCTGCAAAACATGGTCGATGAGTACGCTGTGCGGCGCGATATCATGCTCGAGGGTTTGAAAGATATCCCTGGGGTACATCCTTTTGTTCCACAAGGAAGTTTTTTTGCATGGGTGGAACTCGAACCCGAAATTTATCGACGTCTGGGGGTCGCCGACGCTGATGGACTTTCTCAATGGTTAGCTGCAAAGGGAATTGGGAGTGCACCTGGTGATGCATTTGGAAAATCTTGCGAGAATGCGATTCGTTTTGCATTTAGTTGCAGCACCAAGATGGTTAAGGAAGGGGTTCCCGTGTTGAGGCAAGCACTATTGGGAGAACTTACCTAAGGGACACTAGCCGCGCAGTAGCTGCAAAACGCTATCGGAGCTTGAGTTTGCCTGGGAAAGTACAGAGGTTCCCGCAGCGGTTAGAATTCGAGATTGCGCAAGCTTTGCCGTTTCTGCTGCATAGTCGACATCGCGGATGCGTGATTGTGCTGCATTCATATTTTCAACACTGACATCGATGTTTGTAACCGTAGAATTCAGACGGCTTTGCAGCGCGCCTAAATTTGCTCGAAACCCCGCGACGTTGGTCATGGCATCATCAAGCTTTTGAAAGACTTCGCCGGTGTCGCCGCCACCCAATTCCTGACCATTTGTTCCTTCAATGGCAAGATCACCGAGCTCTGATAGCGACTGATTGAGTGTCTCGAGTTTGTCGAAATTGATGTAAATGGTGTCACCTTTGCCATCGTTCGTTGATCCTTCATTTCCAACCGTTCCGCGATAGCTTGCACCCACCTGAATACCGATGTCTTTACCGCCATCGTTACTCAACACTCTTTTTCCGTTAAACTCGGTTCCATCTTTAATGCGTGAAATCTCTTCTCGCAGCTGTTTAAATTCCTCGTTTAAGTAAGATCGCTCTCGTTCACCAATGGTGTCCGAGGCTGCTTGGGTCGTAAGCTCTCGCATGCGCACAACCACGTTCGAAAGTTCACTCAGACCACCTTCTGCAACTTGCAGATAAGAAATCCCATCATTTGCGTTGCGTTTGGCCTGGGAAAGTCCCCTCACTTTTGCCTTCATCGACTCAGAAACCGCAAGACCCGCAGCATCATCCGACGATTTGTTGATGCGTTGTCCAGAAGAAAGTTTTTCCAGACTTGAATTCATGTCTTGGCGACTTTGGCTAAGTTGTCTTTGCGCCACAAGACTTTCAACGTTTGTTTTTATACGTAGACCCACAACATCCTCCTAATTGCGTGAGGGGAATGGCACCTGCCATCTGCTCAGTTCAGAACTTATCTGAGCAGCGACAAGGCCATTTCTGGTTTTTGATTGGCTTGTGAAAGAACGGAAAGACTGGCTTGGCTCAAAATGCGGGTTTGAGTCATTTTTGCGGTTTCTTCCGCGAAGTCGACGTCGCGGATGCGGCTGTTTGCAGAACTCATATTTTCCATGGAAACGCCAATGTTGGTAATCGCATTCCCAAGTCGGGATTGAGTGGCACCGAGCGTTGCGCGTGAGTTTGCGACTTTATTGAGTGCATCATCGATTTTTTCAAGGTTTTGTGAAATGGCTTCTCTGTCAGTTCCAGCAACACTGGTATCTTTGATACCCAAAGTTTCGGCATTGATGGCTTCGCCCGATTCATTCAGCTTTAAATTGAGGGTGTCATCTACAGAGCCGTTGTATCCCACTTGCAAAGTCACGCCATTTGAATTGGATTCTCCGCCCAAGAGTTTGCGGCCATTGAATTCCGTTGTATTCGAAATACGATCGACTTCCTCTGTGAGTTGTCCATATTCTTTCTGCAAGTATTCGCGTTCTTTTTCGCCAATGGTATCCGAAGCTGATTGCACAGTAAGTTCACGCATGCGGATCATAATGTTGCTCATTTCATTCAAGCCGCTTTCTGCAACCTGAACTAACGAAACACCATCATTTGCATTTCGTTTTGCTTGGCCTAAACCTCTGGTCTTGGCACGTAAGCTTTCGGAAATCGCAAGACCTGCGGCATCATCAGCAGACTTGTTGATGCGTGAACCACTCGAGAGCTTTTCCAAGCTCGAGTTCATGTCTGCTTGGTTGCTACCGAGTTGGCGTTGTGCAGCAAGAGATTCGACGTTAGTACGTATACGAAGACCCATGGGGTATCCTCCTTGAATTGTTGCTGTTCCACCTTGGAACAGTTTTTGTGCAAAGGTCTCCTTGACCTTTTGCGGATTTGTGAGTCTAAGCTCTTTGGTGTTAGAGCTTTCCCTGACTCACAGTTGTTCTCTTCGTTTGTTTTGTAAAAATGTTAAGAAGTTTTTTATCAAAAATAAAAAAAATAATTTAAAATTATGGAATTATTGAATTAAAAATGGAGGGGAGTTTTGTTTACTAAATGAAAACAGCAAATGCCGTAACAATTCTAATCATAAGATTTGTTACGAAATTTACGGGTTTTTAAATTTTTGCAGAAGAGTTTGAATTCTGAGAACTCTCGAAGTGAGACTTCGGTTTACTGAAACGAAGAAAGGCGCAAAACGGGAGTTGTCAGAGGGGGTGTCGGACGACCCGAATGCTGAGTGTCGACTATAACATGCGTACAGTGTTCTGCTTTTTGTGAGGCGATCATGCCGCAGATATTCACATACTCGTTTTCAAAGTTTCCTAAGATATTGTAACGAGAGGCGACGTCTGCAAATGCTTCTGCCTTGAAGGTGTGATCTTCGTATGCAGGATCTCCTTTGAGAATAATTTCGCAGTTTTCAACCGGAAAGCCGCCTGCCTTTAACTGCTCTTTGGAGCCTTCCAGCATCATTTGCCGAAAACGACCCGTTAAATACACAATCTTGATGCCTTGAGCTTGTATTTTTTTCACAAATTCTGCAGCACCCGGCATGGGGCTATCAAATTCGAGGATGCTTTTTCCATCAAAAAACCGCTTGCGCCATGTTTTTTCTGCAGCTGCAAGAATTTCGCTGACTTCCAGGTTCCGCAGGTCGAGTCCTGCGTTTTCAAAGGCATGTCCCAGGCTGTAGCCAATATGATTGAATGAAATGGAATGAACATGTCTCATTATTTTGGGATCAAAGGCTTTTGCTTCAGGAGTTGCAAGCCATTCCTTTAAAATTCCAAGCGTGCGGTATCCCACATCAAAAAGAGTTCCATCCAAATCGAAAATGACAGCGCTGGGCTGTTGATGCGACTGAAACCGCGTGAGGATGAGGGTTTCGACTTCTTGAATTTCAACTTCACGAAGGTCCCATCCCCAGGGCTCGGCTCGGTAGGTCCGGCTGCGGGGGTGGGGGTGAGGTTGGTGAGTTGCTAAAAACTCATGGGGTTGGGGAAGAGTTGTTTCGATCATCTCTTTGACAAGGGCATTGATAGCGATCCGTGCGGAACGAAGTCCCGAGAGTTGGCCATCTTCGAAATTGAATCGGGGGTGATTGAGTAATTCGGGGTGATCATGGGGATTCAAAAGATCGTCGAGAATAAAATGGGGGTTTACTTTATTGGCAATCGACCAAACTCGTTTTTCTTGCGATTGCTCGAGACTTTCGAATGTTTCTTGAACGCGTTGCCAGAGGTCTGACAAATCCATGTGCTCTCCTTGCTCAAAATTCGACAGAAATGCACTGCAACAATTTTAGCAAAAATCCAGGGGGACTGAGGATTCGCTAACTTCTCCAGGCATCATATGGGATCTGATGATCTGGACGCCCTGCTGCAGACAAAAATTTTCGTATTGTTTCGAAAGTGGATCCCGATTTAAGGGCTGCTCCAAATCGGGATGAGATGCACCATGGTTTTCCCAGAGAAATCTTTTTCGCGACAATCCGATGAGCACCGGATAACCCATTGCCTTAAGTTTGCCTAGCCCTTGGGGCGTCAGAATTTCTAGGTTGTGCCCGAGTTTCTTTCCAAATCCGATTCCGGGATCAACAATGAGGGCTTCCACTCCGCATTGACGCGCAACGTGCGCCCGCTCTTGAAGAAATTGGCACACTTCTTCAAGGCAGTTTTCATAGGCAGGCTCTAATTGCATGGTCATCGGAGTTCCGCGCATGTGCATCATGACGCAGGCTAGCTTGAATTTTGCTGCCACTTCAAAGGTTGATTGCGCTGAAACTTGCTCATCTTTATTTAAAAATGTTCCGGCGTAAACATCATTGACGATGTCGATAAGATTTTGATTGGCAAGTGTTTCGGCAACGAGAGGCTGAAAGGTATCCACGCTCAAAAGCACGCCCGATGGCACATGTTGTCGCAGGAGCTGAAAGAGCGGTTGAACGCGGGCGAGTTCTTCGTGTGCGCTGGGGGCTTGGCTTCCGGGGCGTGTCGAAACGCCACCGATATCCAAAATGGAGGCACCGTTTTGAAGCAGTTCGAAAGCGCGTTTTAGAGCCTTTTCGGGATTCACAAAGGTTCCGCCGTCCGAAAAACTATCGGGCGTGACATTGAGAATTCCCATCCAGAGTTTGGATGAGAATCTCAAGGTGTCTTGAAAGCGTTGTGCGCCTGTGGCCATTCGCCTTGCCCTTACATTAAACCGGTTGAGGCGAACTCACGGAGGGAGGAGTTGGAGCTTGCGAAGAATCTGACTTTTTCGAATCAGTCGAAGTGGATGCAAGATTATTTTCTTCAACCTTACCTGCGCGATCTTTTGCAGCTTGCATGGCTTTAATTTCTTCCATTCCAGCTCCCGCGACGATGGCTCGGAATTCGTCGGAATCAAGTGTTTCGACCTCAAGCAAAATGCTTGCAACGCGATCGAAAACATCCATATGCGTAAGAAGAACTTGCTTTGAAAGCTCATACTGCGCGTTGATGATCTTAGAGACTTCGACATCGATTTCATAAGCAACGGTTTCAGAATAATTGCGGCCGTCGCCCCAATCACGTCCCAAAAACGGATTTTCTTGCTTTTGACCGAAGTTAATAGGACCGAGCTTCGAGCTCATCCCATACTGGCAAACCATGGCGCGCGCCATGCTGGTTGCTTTGTTAATGTCATCGGATGCGCCGGTTGTAAACTGGCCAAATTTGATTTCTTCGGCAGCTCGTCCGCCCATGCTCATGGCGATGTCATTCATTAAGTCTTCGCGGGAGTAACTAAAGATGTCTTCCTTGGGAAGAAATGCAGTGGCACCGAGAGCGCGGCCGCGAGGAATGATTGTGAGCTTGTGAACTTCATTTCGGGACTTAAGATAGTAAGACAAAAGCGCGTGTCCGGTTTCATGGTACGCAGTGCCGCGAAGCACTTCTTTACTCATGGCCATATTTTTGCGCTCAGGCCCCATCAAAATCTTGTCTTTCGCAGCTTCAAAATCCTTCATCGTAACGCGGCGCTGATTTTGGCGCACCGCATACAGAGCGGCTTCATTCACAAGATTTTCGATGTCGGCACCCGAAAAGCCAGGGGAACCGAGAGCAAGCTTGTCGATATTTATGTCATCAGAAGCTTTGATTTTCTTGAGGTAAACCGCAAGGATTTCTTTGCGTCCGCGTACATCAGGAAGGTTCACAACCACGCGCCTATCAAATCGGCCTGGCCTTAACAAGGCAGGGTCGAGAACATCGGGTCGGTTGGTTGCAGCAATAACGATAATCGCTTCGTTTGCTTCGAAACCATCCATTTCAACGAGGAGCTGATTGAGGGTTTGTTCTCTTTCATCGTGACCACCGCCGACTCCTGCGCCGCGATGGCGTCCAACGGCATCGATTTCATCGATGAACACGATGCACGGAGAATTCTTTTTGGAGTTTTCAAAGAGATCTCGCACACGAGAAGCCCCGACACCCACAAACATTTCTACAAAATCTGACCCACTGATATGGAAAAACGGAACACCAGCTTCGCCAGCAATTGCCCGCGCGAGGAGTGTTTTTCCAGTTCCCGGAGGGCCCATCATTAAGACGCCCTTTGGAATACGTGCACCAATTTCTTGAAATTTTTTGTGATCTTTGAGGAAAGCAATAATTTCAGAGCACTCTTGCTTTGCTTCTTCAACGCCTGCGACGTCTTTAAAGGTGATGCGCGTCGAGCTTTCAGGAAGGAGTTTGGCTTTACTCTTCCCGAACGAAAGAGCTTTACCGCCTGCACCTTGCATGTTGCGTAAAAAGAGAATCATGAAACCCACAAAAAGAACTGCGGGCAGCCACATCGTCAAGACATTCACCCAACCGCTGCCATCTTCAGGCCGCGTGTAATTGAGGGGAATGTTTTTGCTCGCGAGTTTTTCTCGCAATTCTTTGCGCATTTGTTCGTCGTAGGGAACAAATGTGGAAATAGACGAAGAATCCTTCAATTTTGCCGATATTTCATCTCCATGCATGGGATCGCCTTTGAGGGTGACCTCCATGATTCGCTGTGGTCCATCGACTTCTTGCTCAATGGCTGCAAGAAAATCGGAATATTTGCGGGCTTCTTCGCGTGGCTGTCGGCTCTGGACGAGGTAAATCACCAGAACAAACATTATGATGAGGGTCCATACCACAGGGCCCTTCCAGGATGACTCTTTTGCCATGAACGCTCCTTAGGCGACTTTGCCGCATTTTAATGCGTGCGTGTGTAAAGCAAATGTATCCACTGCTCCATTATGACTCATTGGAAAAAAGGTGCAAACCTTTCATTTTTCATCTTCCTTAATTTTTACATACTTCGACAATGCGCAAGAGTTGCGTACGAAAAAAAGTTGTCGCTTGTCTACTATTGCGCTCCATTCTGTAGTGATCGCAAGTTTATACGATACCGCGTTTATTTCTGAGGCATGTGTTTGTGAGAGTTTTTTGAAATGGGCAATGATGTTCTTTGCTACATTTGTAGTCATCGAGCGCGAGATGCTTTGATTTTGGGCATGTGCAAATCGAATGATGTCACCTTCTGTTGTTTGTTTCGTCAAGAAGAGCTCTTTATCTCTGAATTTGCTTCCTTGCGCTTGTTCGAGTGCTCGAGAGAAATCTTGGGCATTTGTGGAAAGCCTGAAAAATGCATCTTCGTATGAGGGATTCAGCTTTTCAAGATGGGGCAAAACATGGTGTCGCAAGTAATTACGCTCATAGTCATCGCTTTCATTTGAAGAGTCGGTTCTAAACGGAATTTTGCACACATCTGCGTATCTTTTGAGGTCCTGATAGGGAAAATTCACAAAAGGTCTCATGATTTTTGTTTCGTTGTCGAACTCTAAAAATCCCTTCAAGCCTTCTAATCCGCTTCCTCTTAGGATGTGTTGAAGCAAAGATTCTGCGAGATCACGCATATGGTGAGCCATCAAAATATAGAAATTATTGGCTTGAATTATTGACGACATTTGCTTACAAACATCATAAGATCTTTGTCTTCGCCAGTTGCGAGCTTGGGTTTGAAAATTGTTCTGTTTCTGAAAGTACTGGCCAAATTCGCTCCGTCGTTCCGTTAAAACAGGGATGCCATGTTGAAGGCAGTAATCTATCACAAACTCTTCGTCTCTGTCTGATTCGATGCCTCTCATTTCATGATTAAAATGAAAAACGACGAGCCTTGTTTGGAAGTGTCCAGGATAGTGCTTGCTTTGAGTTACCTTAAACAGGCAATTGAGCAAGCACATGCTATCCATGCCACCCGAAACATTGAGGCAGAGTAAGGTTTTGTAGGGTTCACACTGTTCTTTTTGTTGGAGCAGTATCCGATTCAGAACTTGAAGGATGTTGAATTCAAGATTATGAAGTTTCATCGCTGTCCTTGTTTGCATTTTTTTGGTATTCAAGTTAATGTTTTTAGCGCTATGCGCTTCCTTTTTTAACCATAAAAACCATTTTGGAGATGTCGTAATGAAGATGTCATCCCACGTCTTGTTTCCTTTTCGCGCTTTGCTCATTGCAGGGGCCGCCTTAGGAATCACTGATTCTGTGTTTGCTCAAGCGCCCACTTCGGGCGGTGTCCTCATTTACGGTCGCGGCGGTGATTCTGTTTCCTTAGATCCGTCTAAAGAAACAGACGCAGAAAGCCTCAACGTCTGCGACAATATCTTCGATACGCTTCTGCAATTCAAATCAGGTTCGACAGAAGTTGAGCCGGGCCTTGCCGAGAGTTGGGTTATCTCCCCCGACAAACTCTCTTATACTTTTAAGCTCCGCAAGGGCGTCAAGTTTCACGATGGCACAGATTTCAATGCGGATGCTGTGCTTTTCAGTTTTTTGCGCCAGCACGATCCCAAGCATGAAGCTTTTGGCTACGCAAAATCGTGGCAATACTGGGGCGATATGGGGATGGACAAGCTTGTAAAGTCTATTACAAAGCTCGACGATCTCACCGTTCAGATTCGGCTTAATCAGGCCGAGGCGCCATTTCTTACAAATTTGGCTATGGGTTTTGCTTCGATTGTAAGCCCTGCTGCAGTCAGAAAACACAAAGAAAACTTTGCTAAAAATCCAGTGGGAACAGGTCCTTTTAAGTTTGTCAGCTGGACCCCCAATGAACGCATCATCCTGGATGGGTATAAGAATTTTTGGGGTCCAAAATCTTACGTCGATAGGGTTATCATTCGTTCTATTCCCGATAATTCAGCACGTCTGAATGCGTTTCTTGCAAAAGAAATTCACATGTTTAACCTGCCCACTCCTGAGCATGTTGCGACCGTGAAGTCGCGTCGCCCCGAAGTGAAGGTCTTGGAAGAATATGGCTTGAACGTCGGATATCTTGCTTTCAACACTTCGAAAGCTCCGTTTTCGAATCCAAAGGTGCGCCAAGCCATCAATATGGCCATCAATAAAGAAGCCCTTATTAAGGGAGTCTATGCAGGTACGGCAATCGCTGCGGTCAACCCCATTCCTCCTTCGCTTTGGGGTTACAACAAAGATGTAAAGCCTTATCCGTTTGATGTTGCAAAGGCTAAAGCACTCTTGATCGAAGCTGGAATCAAAGAAGGGCACACCTTAGAGCTCTACACGCTTCCAGTTGCAAGGCCTTACATGCCCGACGGTAAGAAGGTTGCGGAGTCGATTCAGGCAGACCTTAAAAATATCGGCCTCAACGTGACTCTCACAACCTGGGATTGGGGTGTTTACCTCGAAAAAACCAAAAATGGCGAACACCAAATGGCGCTCATGGGTTGGAACGGCGACAACGGAGATCCGGATAATTTTCTTTATGTGTTGATGAGCGGCGAGAACATCAAGAAGCCTGCTTCGAATATTGCCTTTTACAGCAATCCTGAAGTCACCAAGATGTTGAACGATGCAAAGGTTCAGTCGTCGCAAGAAAAACGGGCTGATCTTTATCGCAAGGCCCAGCTCTTGATCCGTGAAGACGCTCCTTGGGTTCCTATTGCTCATAGCAAGGTCTTCCTTCCTGTTGATCCAAAGGTTCATGATTTTGTGATGAGCCCCGTCGGAACACGAAGATTCAATAGAGTATGGCTTTCCAAGAACTGATTCTGTTGACGCTTCCTCCATATTGAGAGTAAAGATTGCGTCCCAGCCTTTTTGGGACGTTTCCTTGGTCGGTGATGCCATTCGAGTCTCTCGCTTCAGTGACTAAGGCGCATATTCAAAAAATAAAAAAGCAATCTGTTTGGATTGAGGGGTTTTGAATGTTCTCGCTTGTTGTGCGCAGGCTTCTGTTTTCGATTCCTGTTTTGCTGCTCCTCACGCTGGTTCTCTTTTTTGCAGTAAAACTTGTCCCAGGTGATGCCGCACTGATCATGGCAGGTGAGCGTGCAACCCCCGAAAAAGTTGAGTACATTCGAAAGGTTCTGCACCTCGATCAAGAGTGGTACGTGCAGTACGGACACTACATTTGGGGCCTCGTAACAAGGCTCGACCTTGGAAATAGCCTGCACTACGATGCGCCCATTGTTGAAGTTTTAAGAACAGCCGTCCCAGCGACTTTAGAGCTTGGATTTTTTGCATTGCTCATTGCGGTTCCTGTGGGAGTTGCTCTTGGAATGCTCGGAGCTGTTTTTAGAGGAAAGTTTATCGACAGGTTGGCTTCGGCGGCGGCACTTTCCGGCGTGAGCATGCCGATCTTTTGGCTCGCACTTATTCTGATGTACGTCTTTAGTATTCAGCTCGGCTGGCTTCCCACCTCGGGAAGAATGTACGATGAAATCGCCTTTGATCCCGCCCTTGACTCCCTCACGCGCATTTATTCTTTAGACGGTCTCATCTTTGGATTAACGGGCAAAGGCTGGGACGTGTTTCTTTATGCCTTGCGACATGTGCTTTTGCCTGCCCTTGCCCTCTCGAGTATTCCAATGGCGCATATTTGCCGGATGACTCGAAGTGCCTTTTTAGAAGTCTTAGGGCAAGATTACGTTCGAACGGCACGTGCAAAAGGTGTGAGTCCTACCATGGTTGTATTAAAGCACGCCTTTCGAAATGCTTCGTTGCAAATCGTCACGGTTACAGCCTTGCAGGCAGGAGTCGTGTTTGGTGGCGCAGTCATTACAGAAACCATGTTTTCGTGGCCTGGCCTTGGTAAGATCCTTGTTGAGAGTATTGCGAATCGTGATTTTCCAATGGTGCAGTCGGGTACGCTTTTTGTCGGGGTGGTCTTTGTTCTTTTTAATCTGTTAGCGGATCTCCTTTATGGGGTTCTCGATCCCCGCGTGAAGCGTGCTCCTACTTAACTAGAGACCTTTTAAATGAATAATTCTACAAGTCTTTCTGAATCTCCATCCAATCTCAAGGTGACTCCCTTGAAAAATAATTCAAACAATGCCAGCAGTCGTTCTCCTTGGATGAAAGCTCTCCGAGAAATTCAAACCAATAAGGTTGCTCTCGCGTGCGTGATTATCCTAGGGCTCGTTGCATTTGTATCTATTTTCGCGTCCCTGATTGCCCCCTACGATCCCGATGCTGTCAATGTCCTCGACAAAAAGCTCTTGCCTCCTTTTTTCTGGGAAGGTGGGAGTTTTGAGCATCCCCTCGGGACAGACAGTTTGGGCCGCGACGTCCTTTCTCGTGTGTTGCATGGCGGTCGGATTTCACTCTTTATCGGAGTTGTTCCCGTATTTATTGGCTTTGCTCTCGGTGTGCCCATTGGTCTTTCGGCGGGTTATTTTGGCGGAAAAACAGATGAAATTTTGATGAGAGTGAACGACTGCTTGTTGGCGTTTCCTTCTCTCTTGCTCGCTCTCATTATCGTTGCTTATCTCGGGCAAGGGCTCACCAATCTGATGATTGCCGTGGGAATTTCCTATGCTCCAACTTTTGCCCGCGTGATTCGTGGGGCCGTCATGTCGGAACGCAATAAAGAATATGTTGCAAGTGCTGTTTCGCTTGGAGCTTCACACCGTCGCATTGTCTGGAAACACGTCTTTCCTAATATTACGGCATCCCTCATCGTCATCTTTACTCTCAATTTTGCCTCGGCTCTGCTCGAAGCTGCGGGTCTCAGCTTTTTGGGGCTGGGCGTGCGAGCACCTACGGCAGAATGGGGTGCGATGCTTGCCGATGGTAAAACCTATTTTTACGATGGTTGGTGGATGATTATTTTTCCTGGAGTCATGATATTCGTCGTGGTCATGGCGCTGAATCTGTTAGGCGACTCCCTTCGTGACGCATTAGACCCACGCACAAACAAGAGGTAAGAATGCAGCAGCTCTCGACATTGGCAGCACGCTGGAGCGGTTTTGGCACCAGTATATTCTCGGAAATGACAGAGCTTGCTAAGCAGCACAAAGCTGTAAACTTAGCGCAGGGTTTTCCAGACTTTCCAGGGCCCGAGCGGCTACTTGAGGCGGCATCCCACTCCCTTAAGAACTGTCACAACCAGTATTCCCCTTCAATCGGAGAAGAAGCCCTGCGCGAGCAGGTATCAAGCTTTATTTTTCAGTCAACAGGCTGTTACTTTGATCCCCGCACCGAAGTTACCGTAACAACCGGTGCCACCGAGGCCATCTATAGTATTGTCAATGCCTTTGTGAATCCTGGTGATCGTGTCCTTGTTTTTGAACCTTATTACGACAGCTATGCACAGGCAATCGCCAACGCGGGTGGAATTTTGGTTCCCATTCGACTTCACGCTCCCGATACCACCATCGGAATGCAGGCAAAAAGCTGGGGTGTCGATTGGTCGGAATTTGATGCCTGTGCAGCAGGCGGATTTTCATTTCTCATCTTAAATTCTCCTCACAATCCAACGGGCAAGGTTTTTTCTCACGACGAACTCGAAAGAATTGCGGACAAAGTTCTGAAGAACAATGCCTTGGTTCTTTGTGATGAAGTGTATGAACAACTCGTTTACGAAGGTGCGGTGCATGAGTCTTTAGTGGCCTTCGAGAAAATAAGACATCTGGTTATTCGCGTCAGTTCTGCAGCCAAGACGTTTGGCTTTACGGGCTTTAAAGTGGGTTGGGCAACAGCGGTTCCTGAGCTGACAAAGGCTATTCGCCTTGTTCATCAGTCGACGGTGTTTTGTACACCCCCACATCTTCAGCTCGCACTTGCAGAGGTCATGAGTGACGAAACTTGGCTTAAAGCATATCTCGCAGATCTCCGAACGGAATATAAAGCCAAAAGGGACTTTTTAAAGGCCACTTTGGAAAGAGTGGGTTACGTTGTGCAGCCGACCTTTGGCACCTACTTTTTGATGGCGAATTTCGAGGGGCTTGCGGGGGACGTGAACGACTTTCAATATGCGAAACAGCTCATTGAAACTCATTCGGTTGCCGCCATTCCCGTTTCGGTCTTTTATTCGAAGGCTCCTAAGAGTTTGCCGTGGCTGAGATTCGCATTTTGTAAGAAAAATGAAACCCTCGAAAAAGCAGCCGACCTTTTGTTACGTTCTTAGTTTAATTGGCAACCCTCTTTTAAAGTGTTGCCAGTTCCTCTGCAAGCGTCACAGGAGGGGCCTCGCCCATCCAAAGCCTGAAGCTTTCCATGCCTTGCGCAATGAGCATGAGTTTTCCATTGAGCCCTTGAATTCCCAAAGAGACGCAGTGTTTAAGCGCAGGTGTGTCGTTGTAAATCATATCGAAATAGCTGCATCTCACTTTGCTTTTTTGTAGCATATTCAGAATATTTTCTGCCCAAGGATTTTGTTCGCCTTGGTGACCTAAGGGAAGTGTATTGACGAGCAAGGTTGGAAGGGGCTGGGTAAACCCGACTTTGGTGATGGCATCAAGGTCGGCAGCGAGGAAGTGCTTGGCAGGGGCGAGAAGTTGATTCGAATCTTGCCAATTTTGCATGGCTTTTTGAGAATCACGTGCGACAACCATGATGCGCTTGCAGCTCTGGAGTTGATTTGCAGCTTCTAAAACCGCACCTGTTGCTCCCCCCGCACCGAGTGCGATGATTTGAAATTCGTGTTCATGATGAAAACCTAGCCATTCGCACGTTCTTTTAACGCCCGTGACATCCGTGTTTTCAAGCGCCCATGCACCATCTGACAATCTGTAAACCGTATTTGCCGCTTTGGCTCGTCTCACAGTTTCACTCTGCTGAATGTTTGGGAGAGTGAGGGCGCACGGCTTATAAGGGATTGTAATGTTGGCGCCTCGAAAGTTAGGCAGCTTTAAAAGTGAGACGAGAAGGCCTTCGAAGTCTTTCTCATTTTGGCATGGAAATGGGAGATAAAGGGCATTTTTTTTGGCAAGTTGAAGCCAGCGCGATTGCATTTGAGGGGAAAGGGAATGCGAGATCGGATGCCCCAAGAGCCCCAAAATTTCTGTCTCACCATTGGGACCGAGGATGGGGGAGGTTGCGTTCATGTGACAGGTTCATCCATCAAATAGTTCAGGTATTGCTTGAGGCTATCTGTCGTCTCGGGGGATGCAACATACACAAATTTGGTCCCTGCAATTTCCGAGATTTTATTGTTTTCCTTCACGGTGCGCGTCCAGATCACTTTGGCGCCCACAAGGAGATTTTGCGCTGGGAAATCTGGGAGGGAGTCGAGGCGCAGAAAGATGACCATCCCTTTTTTAAGGTGATGTTGTGCGAGGAGGCTACATCCACCAACGCTCAACCCCACGACGATGAGTTCGTCTTGGTCTTTGAAAAGGCCGGGGGGAGGAACGCGCATCGATTCTTCGTCTTTTAAAAATCTTTTGCTTTCGTCGTCAGCGAGTAGATGGGCCTTAATTTTGAAGTAGAGATTATCGACGCGCGCAAATTTTCTTTGTCGTTGGTACAGGCTTTCGTCGTCGCGTCGGGGCCAAAGGCTAATCAAGATGATTCCAAAAAGGACAAGAGCCACTGCACCTACCACCCACGGAAGTGGATTGCCCGCAAGGTTTTGCGAAGCGCCTTTCAGGCTCTGCTGAGAAGTGAAAGGTAAGGTCGTCATCTCCTGAGCCAAAGTCAGAGAGGAAACTAAAAAAGAGGACCATAAAAAGAAACACAGGCGTACCATAAGGATCTTCCACTTTCTCGCGAGTGTCAAAGCGTCAGCATAAACGATACAAAAAATTCTCAGCCCCAAAAACCACTTTCTCCTAAAGATATACGGAGAACAGTCGATTAAAAAATGGTTCGAGTGTTCGATGAACTTTCGCGTCGAGAGACGCCTGGAAACCTGCCACGTCGGATGACGTTGCAAATGAAGAATAACTTACGTGAGGTCACTCAAAGGCACAATAGAGCCGGTGACGATAAAGAAGGGATGAAAGATATGACGATGGTAAGTCTTCCAGTTGGAAAACGTGCAGGAGCCTCCGTTCGGAAGGCCGTAAAAAAGAGCCCCGTTCGCAAGGCAAAGAAAAACACGGCGGGACGCGCCAAGGATGAAGATATGAAAGTAATGGCAAAGAAGAGCGTAGTTAAGAAACCGGTGGCTAAAGTTGCTGACAAGAAAGCGGTTGTCAAAAAACCGGTAGCGAAGAAAAAAGTCAGCAAAAAGGTCGTGAAGGCAAAGAAAGCCCCTGTGAAGAAGTTTGTAAGGGCTCCATCTATCTTAGCGAACAAGGCAATCAAAAAGACCGTAGTCAAAAAGCCTGTTGCTAAGAAGCCTGTTGTTAAAAAGGCCGTCGCTAAGAAGGCTGTTGCTAAAAAGAAAGTTGTTAAAGCTGTTCCTAAGAAGGTTGCCGTTCGCAAGGCTCCCGTTAAAAAGAAGGCATTGCCCACCAAGTTGATCGCTAAGAAGCCTGCTCCAAAAGTGATTGCACCCAAAGCAGTTGCTCCTAAGGCTATTGTGGCTAAAAAACCTGTTGCAGTGATGAAGAAGGCCGTAAAGAAGGTCGTTCGAAAATCCGTATCTGGAAAAAAGGCAAAAAAGGCCGCTTAAAAGAAGAGCTTGTTTTTTTGCAGACGAAGTCTTTCATAGGGAAACCTTCCTAGTGAAAGGCTTTTTTTTTCATTTGAGTCCCGCTTTAAATATCCCGCCAGGGGTCATGGCATCGTTGCGCATCGGATTCGGCACTCCTCACGGACCAATGCGTCCGCTGCGCCCTGCTCTCACTTCGCGCGGCTCGCCCTGACGAAATATTTAAGAGCGTGCAGTTTTTATTTTTTTGTCCTAGAAATCTGGACTCGTTTTTCTCTATTTATTCAAAAAAATACTCACTTGGCGATTTCCTGAGGCAGCCTCCAAAGCGGGCTTACTTCATGCCGCTCGCTTTGGGAGCTACGCTCGCGAAACCGCGCTCTTGGATGTCAGTGGTCAGTTTGCCGAGCAATTCGCTGCTCACGGCCACGATGTCTTTGTCGCGTAAGCCATAGGAGCGCAAGTCGCGAAAGATGTTTTCAGCGATCATCTTTGTCATTTGCCCCGAGGTCGCTTGATTTTCAGCTTGTTTAAGTAAATTGATCGTATTTATAAGTGAATGCATTGAATGTTGCCTCCAAAGTTGTGTGTTTCAGAGTTTGTTTCAAGAACTCAAGAGTGTGTGGTCTTGCGCTCTGATTTCTTTTGCAATCTGAATCCATAGAATGGTAAGCAATTATCGTGCCAATCTGGGTAGGGCGGGAAACTCGTTTGGCTTTTTCCAAACGGAAGGAGCAAAGTGTCTGAGAGCAGAAAAAGTTTCTTGATTGTCATTCTCCAAATCCCTATAGACCTCGTTTCCGTTTGAAGACGAGCTTGTCTCGAAAAAAACTCACCTTCTGGATGAGGTGATTCATTTTTGCAACACTTGGAAGGAAAGATGACAACCAGGCTTTTCATTGAGACCGACTTTTTTGATTTCTATTAATCTTGCACATTGCAAGCAGGAGCAAGAATGAAAACTTTTCAAGAAGCGCTTGTGGGTGCAGGTTTGATTCCTGTTGAAACAGATGTCTATGTTGCAAACAATCTTCTCGGAGTTATTGATCCGCGCACTTTCGTGCAAAAAAGGGTTGCAGGTGAATTTCCAACCACGGCGCTGCGGCCTTGGGAGCAAGATTTGTCTCTGCCCAAGAAGAATACTTTGCTCTACTTTTGGTTTCCAGAATGTGAAAACTGCAGAATTGGCTTGACGAGTTTAAACCGTCTTTTTGAAGATAAGAAATTTCCAGACAATCTCCAGCTTGTAAATGTTGCATTTGGAACAGATGCAACGCAGCTGATTGTCGATGAAATGAATGCACTTAAATTGAGCATGAAAGTCTATTTGGATCCTTCGGGTGGATATGCGGAAAGGTTGGGGGTGCTTGCCGCGCCTTCGGTTGCACTCCTTGATACAGAAGGAAAAGTCGTTGCACGCTTTAATGGCGAACTGGATTTTGATTCACCAGGATTTGATATATTGCTCTCCAAAATAGCACATTCTAATGATTTGTTGAAAAATGGCCAAACTTTGACCTTGCAAGATCTTCTACGCACAGAAGTCAAGGCTGAATCTGTATTACCTGTCACTTTTTTGAACCTGCGCGTGGAAAATTGGACAGCTTTGGGGCTTTTCGTTCTCGTCTGGTATTGTATATATAGATTTATGCAGAGACATCGAAGAGTTTTTAAGAGTTCGGACAATTCGTGATGATTTGGTATAGAAACTTTACGCTTTTGAAAAAAAGAAGAGCAGAAGTTTTGATTCCGTGCTAGTACGAGATAGCGAAATGTCCATTTCTGCACATTGTGTAAATGAGGAGAAATAGATTTTCGAGCAAGCTCTTGAGTGCATTTTTTCATGCGATTGGCTTAATGGTTAAAAATGAGCTTGACCGAATCTCTCTGCCGTTACATGAAGGAATGTTGTGAAAGGGATGGTGACGGCCCGTCCACTGAGAAGATTGTAACCCGAGGAGACCACATGGATATGCAAGAGTTGATCCGGCAGATGGAAAGAGCTGAGAAAATTTGGCCCGATGATAGACCTTGGGCCATCCAAGTCCTAGCTGGATATCTGCACATCTCGCCCTCTGAGCTCCTCAACCTCTTTCGGCAGATCAACCCTACACTTGAATCTGAAAGAGACCAGGTCCTCCCTGAGGATCTGCGTTTATTGAGAGCGCACTGCGAACGTCTGTTGGAGAGAAACTCCGCAGAAAGCCAAGAAGACAAACGCCGTGAACAAGCCCGGGCTCGGAAGACGATTCAAACTCTCTATCCGAAGATTTCCGAATTGATTGCGAACAAGGAGCATGTGAGAGCCCTCAACACGTATATTTACATGTTGGGCGAGTCAGGTGAAGTCGCAACACCCGAAGAAAAAGCACAGTGGTATGAAGATATGGGAAGATTATGTTTGAAAGTACGTCGTCATCCCAATGAAGCTGCCCGCTATTTTCGATCTGCGGTTCATGCCTTGAGTCTTTTAGAGGATGCAGAAGGTATTCAAGATCTTCTTGAAACCTATGATGAAGAGTTTCAAGGCGAAGAAGCGCGCCGTTCATGGGAAATGGTCCTTGCAACGGGTAAAGAGTCTCTTGCCAAGCTGACTTACAGCATGTGAATCTCGGGTTCACACTGTATCCAAATTTGCATGGTCAATTTCCTGGCCATGCTTTTTTATTGTGCAAATCCTGCCTGCGCCTTTTCCTCACAATCCACCATACTTTGAACGTTGAAGTGTTCTTTGCTTTGCAATCGATCTGAGGAAGGTCATCTTGGGAACTCACCGAAGCGCCCTTAAAAGTAGTCGATCTTCATGTGGTAGATGCATTATTGCATTTTTATCTTTTTTGTTGTGCATCGGTTTTGCAGAACGCAAAGCGAATGCGCAGACATTTGAGGACGATGTAGAAGCTCCACGCAAATTTAATGATGTCTTGGGCGATTTGCTCAATGAATTTTCTTACGATCTCAAAACGAACCAGGTTTCAGGCCTGCAAAACATTTCCGTAAGGCGCGTCGCTGTCAGCGAAAATATTCCAAAATCCTACGAATCTTACCTCGAAAGCTTGGTCCTTGAACGGGTGCGCAAGCATTCAAAAATTAAAGTTATTCAGTGTACTGCTTGTCGTGTCAAACGCAGTGTTGTCGAAAACAATCGGCTCACGATTACCATTCCCATCAATAATCAGGCCGAACTCGATAAATTGGCTGATCAGCTGGGGGTAGATGCCTGGCTCGATATTGCACTTCTTTACCAAGAATCCAGCATGATTCTTGCATTTAATGCTTTTGATTCGAAGACAAAAGAACTTATTTGGACAAAAGTTTATAGCAGCGAGTCGATCAATCGAAAAAGCAAGAATGTGGATGCCAATGGGAAAGTTGAAGAAGTCGACGAAGATTCCCCAAAGAAAAGGAAATCCAATTTTGTGGGTGCTTTGACCTTGGGGTATCACCTCGTTCCTAACGTTAAGAAGGCATCGAGCATGCTTGGAGTCAACCTTCGTGCAGGAGAGCGCTTTAATTTAGGGCGCTCTGAAATTGGAGCAATGCTTGTTGCGATTGTCGATCCACAACTTTTTGTTTCTGATTATTCCAATGTTGATGGGGATCCTTCGGAAAGCGAAGAAGTGGTCGCAGGCGACGGAAGTACAGAAACGATAACGATAAATCCCTTTCAATTTGCAGGCGGTTTTTTCGCAACCTACCACCATAATTTCTTCACTCTTCCAGAAAATATTGATTCCGTTCGATTTGGATCCCATCTGGGAATTGGTGCATTGTATTCGACAGGATTTCTTGCCTTTGGTGGGCGCCTGGGAATGAACATGAAATTTGGACATTGGTTTTTGACTGAGGCTGGTGTTGCTTACTATGCGCCTACAAAAATTCGCGTGAACAAAACCTTTGAGTACACAACAAAAGGAGGGATCGGTGGCGATATTACGTTCGGCCTCTCTTTTTAGTAAACAATTGTTGCAAATAAAAGCCTGTTCATCTGTCTTTTTGTTACCCTTTATTCTTGTTACGTTTTGTTCCTGTGCCGGGACAAGCGCCCCTGAAGTGAGCCCCGCGATCGAAGGGGTCAAACGGACTGGAAGGCAAATAGCTCCGCCTCCGGGAGCCTACAGTCCTAAAAAAGACCGGGACGCCGCAGATAAGCTCTTCGAGCAATTTCCTGAAAGTGCTCGTGATTCCGATAGTATCGTGAGCATACCGATGGACTCTTCTTCACTTCCAGGCTCTCCTCAAGCGAGTGTTGTTGATCGAAAACGTGATCTCAAAGCGCGCCGCACAGACAGTGAAGTGGTGGGAAACCAAAAAAATCTTTCCGATCGCTATGCAACCGACCTCGGTGAAATCGATAGAGATCTGGGAGTACTCCCTCAAGAAGCAAACCAAAGTGCACCCAGCTTCACATTAGGCGTGCAAAAAATTAAGGGGTTGTTTAAAGAGGGCAATCACGAAGACGCTCTTTTAGAGACGAACGATCTCCTTCGTTACTATCCAAAGGCACCTCAACTGCTCCTCATGAAGGGAACACTTCATCAAAAATTGGGGCAAGTCGACCTTGCTCTGACGGCGTATGAACGAGCATTTGAATACGAACCCAGTCGAAAGCTCAAAGCGCAAATTGACTTCTTAAAAAGGCAAATTGGCGAAAGGGAAACCATGAAAAAACCCATTGAAGGCATCGTGATTCCTCAGGGGGTTCAAGAAATTCGACCTGTGCCTGCAAGTCCAAAACCCAATGCTTCCGGTACCAAAAAATCACCCAACAATGACGGAGAGGAGGATCAATAATGTTGAGTTTTCTTTTCGGAATCATGGGTTTTTCGGCGGCATTTGCCTTCGTGCTCTTTAACCATGCAGAAAAATTCTCTGGATTCTACGATAAATCGGCGATGTTTCTTCTGGTGGTTGCACCCATTTCTGTCATGTTTATCTCCCATGGTTTTATGGATTTTTTTCGGGGAGTCAAAACGCTTTTTTCTATGGCTTTCTTCAACCAAGCCAAGGAAATGACAAATATTGCCAATATGCTTACTCAGTTTAGTTCGGCCATTCGAATGGAAGGCATGGGTGTCCTTGCGCAAGGCAAAAACCAAGTTAAAAATCAACTCTTCCGAGAAGGCATCACTCTGATTTTAAATAGCTTCACTGCAGAAGAAATCAGGCACAATCTCATTGCAAAAATAAACACCAGGCAGAATCAATATTCCCATTCCGCAAACCTCTTCGAAAGCCTTGGTAAACTGTGCCCGGGGATGGGCCTGGTGGGAACCATTATTGGATTGGTTCAGATGCTTTCAAACTTAACAGATCCTACAAAAATTGGTGCGGGAATGGCTGTTTCGTTGCTTGCAACCCTCTATGGATTGATTTTAGGAACGGTTATTTACACTCCCATGTCTGAAAAAATAACCATGTATGCGGAAAAAACGCTGCAGCTCGATACGATGATCATGGAAGGCGTATTGTTACTGAAAGAGAAAAAATCTCACGCCCATGTGCGTGACGTTGTAAACACTTATTCGCACGGTAAAAATTCAAACCAACAGCCCGATCCCCAAGGGGGACAAGGTGGTGCGCCACGCTCGCAGGCTCCCCAAGGGCGAGGAGTAGGATAAGGAATGAGTACATTCTCGGAAATCAAAGTACATAAAAAAGCCAAAGAAAAAGAGCCCATTTGGCTCATTGCTTACGTTGATCTCACGACGAATCTCATGGCATTGTTTATTTTAATGTTGGCGATGTCGAAGGTCGACACTCAAAAATTTGATGCGGTTTCTAAAGAGGTTTCTAACCAGAGAACCGATAGTCTCTCTGAACTTCTTGAAAAGATAAATGCTGAAATTAAAGCAAAAAAGCTTGAAAAAAGCGTTACGACAAGTTTGGGTGCGGCGGGATTGCAGGTCGAATTTTTAAATGGTGTTTTATACGAATCTGCAAGTTCAGATCTGAGTTCTTTTGCAAAAAATGAAGCAAAACCCATTCTCGATATCTTAAGCCGCACAGACGCTAAATACCTTCTGAGCTTTGATGGGCACACCGACGATGTCCCCATCAAAAAAAGCATTAAGTTTCGAGATAATTGGGATTTAAGTACACAACGCGGGGTTAGCCTCCTCGATGTGATGAAAAAGCTGGGTGTTCCCGAAGCGCGCATGAGCGTGGCTGGTTTTTCGGACACAAAGCCCAAAATTCCGATTCAAGGCAAAACGGGCAAAGAGTTGGAAAATGCGCGTGCGTCAAATAGGCGAGTTGTAATAAGGGTATTTCAATGAACCTGAAGGGCTCTAGCCAGAAATCGACGTTATTGACGGCCGCCTTTTTAGGAGCGGTGTTGCTGTGTCGTAATGCTGTTGCGCAAATGGATCTGCCATTGAATGCGGCGGGTGGAAATGCTGCAAATGTGAATTCCAACAATGCAAGTAATTTTTCTGGAAATAATGGGTCCCTCAATAATATTTCGAGTCTAAATTCGGCAAATGGAAACTTTGCGAAAACAAATAACGTTGCTCCCAATGCCGTGCCTCAAAATAGTTTTCAGAACAGTGCGGTTTCCCAGCCGCCTGTCGATCCAGCCATCGCTCCTTCTGATCCCATTCCGAGCAACACGTCTTCGCTTCCACCCCCAGCAAGCGAGCCACCGATGCTTGCACAGGCAGCGCCATCGGACGGAAATCAGGGAGGAATTGAAGTTTCTTCAACGCAACTCGGACCGGATCCCGAAAAGCGAGCCGAAGAAGAGAGAATCGCAGAAGAAACAAAAAGACTGCTGCTCTCAGACTTGCGGACTTCTTGCCTCGATTATTGCAATGTTCTCTCTGCCCATGCTCGCTTAGATGAGGTGTTTGATTCTGCAAATGCCGACCTCGGATTTGAAAGCGTTGCAACCAGAGGCGGCAAGCGCTATCGGGTGAAAGAAGTCGTTATCGATGTCCTTGTCGATACAAGATTTGGGACAACCAATTTCGAGAAACTTCAGGTTTTAGTTCGAAAATTGAGCGAAAATTATCCTTACCGGAGTGCCTTGCGCTTTGCACAACTTCCCTTTCCCGATAGCGTAACATCCACAAGGAGCGAAGTGGAAGTGCGTGCGGATTTTGCTGGTCAGATGCGCAATCAGCTCGAAAGAATTGCAGGGGAATTCTGTCCATTTGATTGTAAAATTCACAGTGTCGATCCCGTTTTGCAACGAGCAGCCATGGACGAAGCTCAATCTGGAGTAGGACATCGTTACATCTTTGTTCGAGATGGGAAGGGTGTCTTGTATGTTCGGGGTGTGAATGCCGATGTTTCTTTAAATTCGCAAATGGATCCCACGCGCCGGCAAAGAATTGAAAGCTTGATGAGGCAGCACTTGGCCCCCTATGGTTCCATCAATCTCAAAACAAATTTTATTGCATTTCCACGTTCGGCAGATGAAATTTCAAAGGATGTCGATGCCGTGCGCGCTGATCCTTATGGAGTTGAGAAAATATCGAGGCTCCTGCAGGTTTTTAAAGAGCATGCCAATACCAAAGAAGTGTATCGAGAAAAAGAAATTGGCCGAGAAACAAGCCGATCCGACTCTACTAAAGATTCATCAAAGGAAATGGCACGAGAAACACGTGAATCCGAAAATAACAGCGAAACGTCTTCTTCAGAAAACAGCAAGAGTTCAGAAAACTCACGGGAAGCGAATAAGGATGGCGGTTCTTTTTGGAACGCCAATGCGGCACTGATCATTGGAGGGATTTTATTAGTCCTTCTGATCGCGGGTGCAGTGGCGCTGCGCTTTGTCCTTTCTGGAAAGCGTATGCAGGCCATTGTGCACGAAGGCCTTGCAGGGCGTCCAGCTGAAAACGGTGAGGGCGGGGCCCAGCGCGCGGGCGAGAATGGGTTTGCTCAGGAGTCTGGAAGTAAAGGGAGCCAAGCCTTTGTTTTAAACAACGAACGCCTGCAACAAAGGTTTGAGCACCGGGACCTCAAAGATGACATCGTGCAAACGCTTGCCTCACAACCCAAAGTTGCACGGGATGTCTTTGGAAGAATTTTACGAGAAGATGGCATAGAATATGCTGCAAAATGTGTTGCGATTTTTGGAGAAATGATGATCTTTGAGCTCCTCGGCGATGCCGACCTCAAAGGTGAACTTTCCACACTTGCGGAATATGTTCATGTCAACCTCCCTAAATTGGAAAGCGAAGAGCAAATTGAAATTTTAAAGAATCTCCGTTTGCGAGTCACAGCAAGTAAAATGCGGCTCATGACGCAAAAAACCTTGGATGTCTTTGATTTTCTCAAGTCTCGATCTCCAAAGCAGGTTTACGATCTGGTGCGCGACGAAACTCCGAAATCTCAAAGTATTGTGCTCACGCAACTTGCCACCGAAAAGCGCCGCTCGGTGTTTGAAATGTTTGAAGGGATTGCCAAGGTCGAACTGCTCAGAGAGCTGTCGAGTGCAGATATGGTGCCCAAAGAATACATTCACAATGTTGCAGAAGCTCTCAAAAGGAAGGCGTTGTCGATCCCAAGCTTTGATGGTGAAAACATCCGAGGCACGGATGTGCTGATCGACCTTCTTGAACAGTCGGAGCTGGCAGATCAGCGTGATTTGATGTCTGAACTCGACAGTACAAATCCCGATGCTTCCCGCTATTTACGCGGACGTCTCATCACTCTCGAAACCTTGCTCTACATTCGTGATGGCGTCATGGTCGATATCTTTTTGAGTGTCGATCAAAACACCATGACCGATTTCCTTGCAGGAACCCGCGAACATGTGCGCAGTGCCGTTTTGTCGAAGGCTCCGCCCGATCTGTCTATTGCTTGGCGAGAAAATCTTGTCAGCGCTGGATTTGTCGACAAAGACGCCTACAAGCTTGCTGAAATGCAAGTGCTCACCAAAATTCGCAGTTTGGCTTCGTCTGGATCAATCAATCTTGCAGAAATCAACAATTCTCTCTATCCGGCTCTACGGGGGGATGGTGGCATGTACGATGGACAGGGCAATCCTGAATCGCGCAAAAGGACCTTTAAGATTTCGAAGCCCTTAGTTGCCTAAGGGGTGGGGCTCGAAGCTGCTTTATCAGCGGCGCATGGCACGGTCGATTTCTTTTTTGGCATCTTTTTCTTTTGCAACATCTCTTTTGTCATGCTGAGCTTTGCCTTTTGCGAGCGCCAGTTCAACCTTCACTCTGCCTTCGTCGTTAAAATAGACTTCAAGTGGGACAACAGTATAGCCCCTTTGGCGCGTTGCCCGATCGAGAGTCTCGATTTCTTTTTTATGGAGAAGGAGTTTTCGATCTCGCCTTTCGGTGTGGTTCAGGTGAGAGGCCTGTTTTAGAGCAGGAATTGTAAAGTTAACGATGTAGGCTTCTCCATCTCGGACGAGGGCATAGCATCCATCCGCAAGGCTTCCATGGCCAAGGCGCAAGGCCTTCACTTCGGACCCCCGCAAGGTAATACCGGCCTCGAATTTGTCTTCGATGTAGTAGTCAAAAAAAGCTTTACGGTTTTTGGCGATTGATTTCATCGGTAGCATCCGGTCTCATATTTTGGCAACATCAAACCAAGTTAAATGGTGAAGGATTAAGCGTTGAAGCCTTTTTGTCAAGGAAATGCAGATGACGGTCGATGAATCGGTTCTGAATCTTATCGTGGGAGCGTTTGTTTTTGCCTATGGGGCATCGATTGGCAGTTTTTTAAATGTTGTTGCGTGGCGCCTCCCCCGAGGAAGGGCGTTGTTTTTACCTGCGAGCAGCTGTCCACACTGCGGAGGAAAAATTCCGGTTTATGCGCTGATTCCAGTCTTTGGTTACCTTTTTATCCGTGGAAAATGCGTCCATTGTGGGACAAAAATTTCAGCTCATTACCCTTTAGTAGAGCTCATCACAGGGGTCCTTACCCTCATCGTCTTCTTTAAATTTATGGGATCTGCTGAGCTTGTTTCGCTCTTTACAGGCGACGCCGTGAATGGTGAGCTTCCCCTCGGACGCTTTCGCTTTCAGAGCTATGCACCCATGTTTACCGCACTCTGGATCCTTTATTCTGGAATTCCCCTCTCGCTCATCGACATTGAGCTGCGTATTCTTCCCGACAAAATCACGAAGCCTGGGATGCTCGTCAGTTTCCTGATTGCGTGTGCCAATCCCCTTGTAGGCTGGGATGGTGGACTGAAAGGGGCGTTGCTCGGCGCAGGGTCGCTTTATGCCATTGCGAAGTTTTACGAAATTGTGCGCAAGCGCGAAGGTCTGGGGCTTGGAGATGTGAAGTACCTCGGACTGATTGGGGCTGCATTGGGTTGGCAAGGCGTCATCTGGACGATTGCCCTTGCGAGCTTTATCGGCATGTTCTATGGAGTTTCACTGGGGATTATTAAGCGTCAAGGCTTAAATGTCGCCATTCCTTTCGGTCCTTTTTTGGCAACCGGTGCCTATATTGTCAGTATCTGGGGCAATGAAATCCAAGAATTCTTTTACAGACAGCCGTAACAATGACAATTTCGCAGGCCAGCATTTCACTTCTGATTGAGGGGCTCAATCCCGAACAGCGCAGCGCAGCGACTACGATTTCAGGTCCCTTGCTCGTTCTCGCCGGAGCGGGAACGGGTAAAACCAAAGTGATTACGGCGCGTATCGCTTATATGCTCGCGAAAGGCATTGCGCCCGAGCAAATCGTCGCAGTGAGTTTCACAAATAAAGCAGCACGGGAAATGCGCGAACGCGTGGCGCACATCGTGGGCAAAAAAATGTCCACTTCTGTTGAAATGTCCACATTTCACTCGTTCGCATTGCAACTCGTGAGGAGGTTTCATGGCCTTGTGGGGCTTGCGCGAAATTTCACCATTGCCAATGAAGGCGAAGCGCGCAATCTGTTACGAGAAGCCTTGAAAGAACAAAATCTCACCGAAATCATGCCGCTGGCCCTAGCGCAAGAAAAGATCTCTCACCTTAAAGATCAGCTTGTGACACCTGAAAATCTCGATAAAAAAACCACCATTTTTGAGAAAGCGATTTTACGCAATCTCTTTGAATCCTATATCCGGCGTTTGCGACTGTATAATATGGTCGATTTTGACGACCTCGTTTATCTCGCAGTGTTGGCATTGAGGGGAAATGAAGAGGCCTTACGTGAGGTCAGGGCTGATTTTCCCTATCTCATGGTGGACGAGTATCAAGACACCAGTTTTGGCCAATTTGAACTGATTCGCCTACTTGCTGGAGAAAGTTCCAACGTTTGCGTTGTGGGAGACGACGACCAATCCATTTACTCCTGGAGAGGGGCAAGGCCCGAATCTATTTTTGAGTTTCTTGAGGCCTTTCCGCATGCAAAAAGAGTTACTCTTGAGCAGAATTACCGCTGTGCCCCGAATATTCTGAATTCTGCAAATGCTGTCATTGCCGAGAATAAAAAAAGGCTTGGAAAAACTCTATGGAGCAAGCAACCCAACAATCATCGCGTGCGCATTCATGCCGCAGAAAATGAGCGTGATGAAGCGCTTTTTGTTGCAGATACCATCGAAAAACTTAAAGAAGGCGACAGTCATTTTCGTTTTGAAAACGTTGCTGTATTGGTGCGTTCAAGTGCCCAAAGTTTACCCCTGGAGCAGGTGTTTGCCGAAAAAAAAATACCCTACGTTGTTTATGGGGGAACAAGGTTTTTTGATAGAAAAGAGATTCGAGATGTTTTTTCTTATTTAAAACTCGCGGGCAATTCCAACGATCTCAATTCCTTGTTTCGCATCGTAAATCTTCCTGCCCGTGGTGTCGGAATTCAAACCCTCGAAAAAATCAAAGGGAGTTTTGAGCACGAGCGCAAGGAGACAAGGAATCATGCCTTGGATTCTATTCTGCATAATTATTCCATCACACACCGGGGAATCGCAGAATTTCAACAAGGGTGGCTGAGTGCGCAAAAGCTCTTTAGTGAAGTGAAATCCTTAGAAGACATCTCTAATGCCATGCGCTTTTGTTACGAAAATTTGGGCCTCAAAAAAGAAATACTTTCAACTTCACCCAATATGCAAGTGGCCAATTTTCGCCTTGAGTCGGTCGAAAGAACCCTTGCGCTCATTACGAAGCTTCAATTGCCTTCCACGCCCACGGTGGCCGATGTGATCGATGCTTTGCACCTCGACGAAGCTTCCATCGACAGTGCGCCCGAAGTCGAATCAGGAAAAGTCCGCATCATGACCATTCATGGGTCGAAGGGCTTGGAATTTCCGGTCGTGTTTTTGGTGGGCATCGAGGAAAATGTGTTGCCGCACGAACGCAGCCTTGAAGTTCCCCATGGCGAAGAAGAAGAAAGACGTCTTTTCTATGTGGCCATTACGCGGGCTAAACAGCGACTTTATATTTCGCATTGTGGCATGAGAACGCGCGGAAAAAGTGGCCGCTCAGAGCGCGAACGAACGCCTTCCCGGTTTTTGGCAAATATTCCTGAGGACCTTTGCCAATTCAGTGAAACAGACGCGGGGGCTGAAGAGGCTCGCCGAATGGATGCCGCGAAAAGGCTTTTTGAGATGTTTCGTTGAAGGCGAAAAGGGGATTTTTAGAAATCTTGAAAGACCGAAAAGAGGTTCGAGGTTTTACTGGCGTGGCTTGAAAAAAAAATATATTATTCGAGACGATTTCCCGTTGGCCTTTGTTCACAGAAACGTCACCTCAACTTTCGGTAAACGAGACATGTCTAAGCACAAGGTTTTCTCGAAAATTCTTTTTGCGACACTCCGCGTCTCACTTGCCGTCCTTGTCTGCATGGGTGGCCTTGTCTTGTTGCTCGAAAGTTATGTGCACGTCAACACGCCTGTTCTTTCAGAGCTTTTGAAGGGAAGTCCTTCGCCCTTGGCTGTGCTTTCCTTCCACGCACCTGAGAAAGCTTTCGAAGCACTCCATCTCTTTGCCTCGGATGTCGGGTTTCTTCCCTCCTTCAAAGAAACCGAAGGCACCGATGCTCAGCGAGGAGTCGATTCAGATCTCGGTTTTCGAAGTTACCTGATGACCGACGTCGAGCCGACAAAACTCTTGCCTGCCGCCGAAAAGTTAGATGTGCTCTATGGTTTCCTGCGTGATTATCAAGAAATCATTGCTGAAAGTGAAACTTCCGAAGATGAAGAATTTTTATCTCAAGAAGAAATGGTTCCCGACTCCCTGCCTACGCCTGAAGACGACGAAATATCAGCGGATTATGCAGACAGCCCCTTTGCCAAACCCATGCAAAATTTTATTGAAGAGATTTGGAATGGCCCCGCATTAAAATTAAATCAGGTGGTGGAATTTGAAGGCGGCCTGTTCGCCCGTCTTAAGCTCGGGTTGTTAAGTCTTTTTAAGGAGAGGGATGAATCTCTCAAAGATGCGCTCATTTCTGTGCTGCCCGACGGTATGGGAAGAGAATTTGTCTTTCGATTTTTCGATGATATCTATTTCAATGCAACATCAGAGTCCGCTCAGGGTATTCATCATGGCATGATTCATTTACAGACGGGAGATTTGGAAGAACTTTTCGAATTGCTTTGTCCTGAAAATGAACTTGCACGAGATTTTTGTAGCAATTCATCTCTGGAACGAGAAAAGATCCGCAGCATTGCAACGGAACATTTTGATCTCCTCGGTGATCATTTTGAAATCCGCCTCCATTTTTATTGGAGTTGGCGAGGCCGAACGCTGCTTTTTTCGAATCACCGCGAGTGGCTAGAATCCTCTTTAGCAAGCCAAGACACCCTGCTCGGCTGGTTTAAAGGCGTATTGCGGCCTCGTTCAAAGCTTCCTGCATTTGAGCCTGATACAGGCAATGGCTGGGATGTTTCGATTTCGACTTCTTTAAATTTGCCAATGGCCAAAGAACGTATTTCTGAGCTTTCAATGCTCTTGTACCAGATTTCAAATTCTAATGACTTGCAGATTTCTGAGTATTTCACGCTTCCATCTGTTGAGCAGGCCTTGAGTGCACTGGAGTATGAGGCCCATTCCATGACGGCACACTCCGAGTTTGCTGCGTTTTCGTTGCTCCGCCACAAGGGATTTCTTGAATCCATGGTGTCCGTGCTTCCGGCATTAGATTCCGCACCAGACAAAGATGACGTTTTTCTCACTGAGTCCGAAGAACTTTATGAGACTTACACGAGTTGGTTGGGTGAAAGGCTGTGCGGTAAGTTAACAACGCAGTGTTACGATCAAATGAACCTAAAACCCGTGAAGAGTCAGTTGAAGACAGGTTGGTTTAAAGTCTCTTCTAAAGTTGCGACTCGTGAATTTCAGCCTTTTCTGCAAAGAGAAAGGCCGCAGTCGCGCATGGAAAGCCACTCTTTTTGAGGGGCACGCTCTTAAAAATTCAGCCATGGCTTCGTTGCGCATCGGATTCGGCTTCCTCACGCACAGGTGTG
>JBIIEI010000171.1:0-4637 GCA_044237915.1 Silvanigrellaceae bacterium
TTCCGAAGGACGGTGGGATCAGTTCTGGCAAAAAATTGACGTTAGAGGTTTTTGGCTTGCTGCGTAGGAATTACATTTAAGCGGAAAACCTGTTACTTTACTTAACATCAAATGGTGGCCACACCCAAAGAAACTGGACATGGTTTTGAGTATCCGATCTGTGGAAAAACCAATTGATCCCAAATTTGTCTCACAAGCCCCTTACAAGGGAGCCTTTTTTTTTCAATTATTGAACGATAACGGCAAATGGAGCCTTCGTGAAAAGCGCTGCCTTTTTATGAAAGGAATGAATGCCGCCATTGAAAAGTCTTCCGAAAAAATCATTGATAGCAAACAAGGAATCGTGCGAGCAAGCGGACTCATTCCCTGGGGAGTTGTTGGTCATTATTCGAACATGCAACCGCAGTTTCAGCTCAGCCCAAAATCCAGCACCAAAAAAGAAGCGGATCCCTCTGTTTTTCAACTTGCCGTTCTCTCAAGATTCACGAGCGTATGGGATAAAAAAGAAATACTTTCGATTGAAGGCAAACTTAAAACCTACGGGTTCTCCGCGAAGTTTGCTCAAATACCAACCGGCGAATACATTGATTTATCGAACTCTAATCGAAGAAAACTTGATGGCGTTTTCGGCGCTCTTGCGTTAGTGAGTGTAGACGCGAAACATTTTCTTGATTTTTGGACCAGTGATTTTCGAGACAAATCTTTCTCACCTCAGTTTTCTCCATTTGACAAGCTCATGAAAGATCAGTCTTTTATGGAAAAGAAAGAGTCTCGAGGCGCTTTGTATGAAGAGGCTTCTGCGCTTCTAGAAAGCGAGTGCTGGACTCTGCCGATTGCGCATGTGTTGACTTCGTTTATCTACCTAGATCCCGGTTTTAAAATTGAAAAAATGAATGCACTGGGGATCTTCAGCACAAAATTGAATTTTGCAAGACGGATACCTAAATAATGGACGACACCGCAAATCGATCACAGTTTAATTCGGCTTTAATTCTCATTGGTCTTGGAACTTTTTTATCTGCCTTTAGTCAGCCAGCTATTTTCACTCTTCTTAACGTTAGCGGTCCTCTTTATTTGGGTGTCTATCTTGGTTCAGCAGTTCTTTTTAGAATTCTGATCACCACTTTGATGGGACCAAATCTGCGAACACTTTCACCAGCTTTATTTCTTTGCATAATTGCCGCTTCTGCACTTCTTGAATTCTTTGTATCCAAGTGGAGTCCGTTACTTTTAGCACTTGCGGGAGCTGCAGCGACGGCCTCATATATGAGTTATCAGGTCATACTTGATCATCTCTTAGCAAAAAGAAGAGATAGTATTGAGGAGAGACTCTCGAACACTCTGAGTCTTTCCAAAGTCGTCAATTCCGCATTGCTAGTCGGTTTTCTATTAGGTGGAATTTGTTCGCATTTCGCCGGACCTTCAAACGTCTTTGTGATAGAATTTCTCTTTGTTTCACTTATTTTTCTGGTACTTTTGGCAAGAAAAAACTCTGCTTTTCGGGCACAGAAAGGTAGAGTTTCAGAGCCTCAGGTGGCAACAATGCCAACCCATGAATTTAACCTTACGACACTCATATCGATCTTCCTGAAGTCGCTAGGGGAATCTGGTTTTAGGGTCATCACGCCCTCAATTGCAATTGGAATTTTGAAGTTTAGTGATCTCGAATATGGAGCTTTGTTAAGTGCCACTTTAATTCCTGGAATATTGGTCTCCACTTTTGGAAAAACTTTTTTCCTGAAAATTGCGAAACAAAGCTCTTTTGCTCTGCTAGCAAGCGGGTTTTTCACGGGCATTACTTTTTTATTAGCGTATTCAGCGGCAAGTAAAAATCAGTTCTCGGCTTTTTTAATAGTGGCATGTTTTTTTCAAACCATCTTAGGAAGTCTTTGGCGAACGACCATTGTTTCATTAACAACAGATGTTTTAACCATCGAAACGTCGGTTTTTAGATTTAGTCATGAAAAGTGGTTCACTCTGAGCGGGTCGCTTTTCGCTCTCATCTTCAGTTACCTCTACGGCTTTTTTCTAGAAGTCGAGCTCCGCGAATTCTGTGGCTACCTGTCTGCTTTTGGTTTCTTTGGCAGTAGTTTTTTCGTCATAAAACTCAATTCGGTGAACAATAAAGTATTGAAAAGCGGAGTTAAACCAAATCGAACGACTGGAATTCCCATTCTAGTGAAACTTCGATCCAGCATGGCGAAAACAGTGTTTGTTTCTGCTTTACTTATACTTCCCGCGCTGACGATTGCTGAAACGGTACGGACATTTAGTTACTTTGTGAAATCTGCTTCGTCCCAAACCGAGCAAGTCGTGTTTATCACAAAATCTTATCTCAAGGCCGGCGATTCATTTGAAGCCGAAAAGGCATTGGGACTTTTTGATTTTTCCAGTTCTTTTGTGAGTGCTGACTTGTCAGATAACTCCGGACTCACTCTTTATAGCCGAAATCAGGTTTTACAATGTAATTCTAATTTAGACTCCCCAATATTTTTGACCTTTTCAAGGTATTCCAAACTTCTCAAGACTGCCAACAGTCAGGACCTCATGCTTTGCTCCCTGCGGAAGTACCCGTTTGCTCTTTTGAAGTTCAGAAGAGCAATTCAGGGCGTCGGTCCTGGGGGATCGGACGCATTTCTTCAGACGCATTTCACTCTGAACGCAGTAATCAACGAGATTATTCTCTCTTTGCTCATCATTTTGATTCCTACATCCATCGCAATTTTTATGATCTTCAAGATCGCTTTGAATTTTATGGCAAAGGTGACTTTTCCTTTGGGTGAGCTGACATCCAAACTCGAGAGCATTAAGGATCCATCCACAATTTCACAGCTTTTGGGCTCGCAAAATGTTCTAGAAATTAAAGAAATCAAGGTGCTCATTGATGCACATTTGTCACTATTTGACAGATTTAGTATGCAGACAACAGCGCTACTTCGACAAAAAGCCCAGGCAGAAAAGAATGAGGCTATTGCGCGCACCACAGCAGCCTTGGCACACGACGTTCGAAAACCGTTCTCCATGTTTAAGATGATTATTAGTACAGTTGGCGCAGAACATGATCTTGAGTTTGCAAGACAGTACTTGAAGGAGTCCTTGTCTGAAGTTAACCAGGCAATGACTGCTGTAGACGGTCTCATTTCCGACGTCCTTGAAATTGGTGGCGACTCGAAACCTCAAGTTGAACCGACAAACCCGGAAACTCTTATAGAAGCAACCTTAAACGAAATTTTCAGAGTCTATCCAGAATCCCATGTCGCCATTTCATACGCATGGAAGCACACAAAAAAAGTCGATGTCGATCCCTTGAAAATTGCAAGAGTTTTATCAAACATCGTTGGTAATTCGATTCAAGCAATTGCGATGAAGGGAACAATTTGGTTCAAAACTAGGGAGTTCCGGGAACTGGAGAATTCATTCGTAGAGTTTACAGTAGGAAATTCAGATTCTTTTATTCCTGAAGATTCATTGGCTCAGCTTTTCGACGCATTTTTTACGTCTGGTAAGAAGGGTGGAACAGGACTTGGGCTCGCTATCGCTCAAAAAATTGTACTGGCTCACGGTGGGACAATTTGGTGTCGATCTGAGAAAAATGCATCATACCCAAATGGAGTTGTGGAATTCATATTTACTCTTCCGGCTTCAGAGCAACCCAGCGATGGAGAAAGAGGTCAATTACCGAAGTGTAGCTCTGAGGTCGTGGCAAGCTTTGATAGGTTAAGAAAAGGTTTCATAAAATCTCATATCGAAATTGATGGAAGCGATGAAGAACTGGAAAATGCTCTTCTCAACGAACAAAAACTCTTTCATCAATCAATCACCATTTTGTTGGTAGACGATGAAAATATCTACAAGAAGTCTTTAGCTGCGTTGATTTCGCAATCAGATAGCATTAAAAAAATTGTTGACTTGCATTTCGCCTCTGATGCCAAAGAGGCAGTTGAAAAATTTCAACAATTAAAGCCGCATCTTTTGATACAGGATGTGGACTTAGGCAAAGGCTCTGAAAATGGCTATGAAGTGATTCAAAAAGTGAGGAAAATCGATGCTAACAGTCTTATTTGCGTGCATTCTAATCGTTCCTTGCCAGTAGATTACAAAACCGCGCTGGAGTCTGGTGCCGATTCTGTGTTGCCAAAACCGATGAGTAGGCCGCATTTTCTGAAATTGGCTCTCCAGGCGATTGTTGCGCAAAACTTAGTGATTCAAGAAAATAGGGTTACGAGTTCATCAGTCACAGCAACGAATAAGTCTCCTGAAGGCGAAAAAAAATCTACTCACTTACTACCAGAGTTTGCTGTTTTGGATGATTCTAAAACCATTCTGGCGTCTTGGAAAATGCGCTCAAAGACCTCTGCAATCCTTCACACCTTTAATAGTCCAGCTTTATTCTGGAAAAAAGTTGCTGAAGATCATACTTTTTTGGATAGAATTCAAATTGTGGTTACGGCCTATCATTTTGCCCCGGGAGTCTTGGAAACTGGAATCTCGTTTGCATACGAACTGCGGAAACAATTTACGAAACCAATTCTTTTGTGTAACTGCACAATCTGAGACGTGGGACAGTTCATTTTTAGTTTGAGATTCTTCGATAGGTAAAAATCAATCGGAGGAATTTTATGGCGAGCCCATCATCA
>JBIIEI010000172.1:0-4625 GCA_044237915.1 Silvanigrellaceae bacterium
TTCCGAAGGACGGTGGGATCAGTTCTGGCAAAAAATTGACGTTAGAGGTTTTTGGCTTGCTGCGTAGGAATTACATTTAAGCGGAAAACCTGTTACTTTACTTAACATCAAATGGTGGCCACACCCTCAAAATAGACCCCGAACGCTGCACACTCCTTGATACGATTCTAACCACCTCCAAATTCGCACCACTCGTTACCTTTCGTAAGTCTGATCCCAATGTGCCTATTGCCGACGACGATGTATAGCGTCCTCCGTTGTGCAGTTACCGTCCAACTTTTAAGTTATCGACATTCACCAAATGCAGATGTTTGAGATCATATTTAATGCCAATTTCTATACCACGATAGATCCGAAAAATGTCCCCAAGCGTCGATTCAATAAGGGATTCCGGACTAGTTGGCTCGAGTTTCGGCTTTGAGTTCGAGCCAATTTCCATAACATCAGAAATCATGCCGTTTACAGATGTCATTGCCCGTTCGACCTCAGAAAGGAGGCTTTTCACCTCACGCTGTACCTCATCTGGAGTACGCGCTTCAGCCAGCATGTCGAGTCCCATCTTGAGCATTGAGAATGGCTTCCGCACGTCATGTGCCAACATTTGGGTTGTGCGGGCAATAGCTTCATGCTTTCTCGCTTCTTCTAACTTGAACCTGGATGCAGAAATCCGCTCGGAAGCTTGCTTGAGAGCTGATAGCAAAGGCTGCCAAACGAAAGCTTCCATTCTGCCAATTATCGGCAGAGAATCATTTTGAACAAATGCAACCAATATAGGTAATAAACGAACTGAAGAGAAAAATATTACACCAAGACCTGAAGTGGTAACAATCAGAAGTGAAATAGAAACTATTACAATATTTCTAGAGTTCCACTTTGAAAATCTGGTCGCCAGACGTTCTACACGATCAAGAGGGGTATGAAACTCTACCTCGCCCCAAAGATCTCCGCCTTCGCCAAAACGAACAGGAATCTTAATCCTTAGTACCTCTTTTGCGTTTTCAGAAAACTTTTCACTTCTTTCAACAATTTTACCTTTAGAAATTATTGCAAACGCAGTGTATGATGCACGCTCACTTTCCTGCATCATTCCTTCAAGTGTATTACGCGCACCTCGTGTATAATTTTCAAGAATGTCCGATCTCACAGCTCGAACATTGACGGTAAACTGAGACTTTAACGTTTCCTTAGCATCTTCAAATAATGAATCACGTATGCGTGAGCTTGTGTCTATAGAGAAAAAAAGCCCAAGAAGCATTGAAACAATGAGCACTGAAATTGCAATAATAGAAAGAAAAAGTCGTTTCATGAGAGAGGGTGAGGCTCCATGTTAAGATCTTCAAAACATCCACCTAACGATGATATTCTTCTCATGTTTACCAATTTATACTCAGTATTTCCAAAAAAAATATCTTGTAATTCATCCGATGTAGCTCGCATGACCGTTCGAGGCATGGCAGGAACGAAAGAAGGTTGAATTTCTTCACACTTTACTCCTACCTGAGGAAAATCAAAGACTAATTCTGAGGAGTTAAACAGCCAGCTAGCTCGAGATAAGTTGTCTTTATTTAGCCAGAAATCTCTGTGATCATCCAGTGATTTTATTTCAGAAACATCCTTACAGACAGGCAAATTATTTTTAATGCGTGTTAGAATTCCGTTTGCTCCACTCCGAGCTTCAATCAAGGTTTTTTCAATAGACGATGCAAGTGTATAGTCTGCAGCAGAAGAAAGCATGAAACCTAAATTATATCCAAACGGCGATCCACTCAAAAGTGCAACAGTCACAAATGCATCACCAGAAACGCCCCAAATGCCAATCTTACATTCGAGACCATTCAAATTGAGAGCAATGAAATTCTTAAGCGTACTACAATGTATTCCAGGAATATTTGAAAGTTCTGAGAACCACATAGGAGAACGTCGAAGGAACCAAGAACAAAAAACAACATCTCTTTCAATAAGCTCCAATTTTGCGTTTTTCTCAGCTAATCCTCTCTGCGGATGTGCTGAAAATCCATTGGAAGAGAGACGTAATCCATCGACGGAAAACAAATCCCAACACACTTTACGCTCAATAAATTCACTATAGGCCTTTGCAAGAGCCAACTTTTCAGATGATGATACCCCATATCCTTGTGGTCCAGTCCTATCACACTGAATCGAGCAGAAAACATATTCACCATCAATCATATCTTCATACATTGTAATCGATATATCATCACCATGCTTTGATACTATTGAGCTAATGATGCTCTCTGTATTTTCCAAATCGAAACATCCGGAAACAGCATTGACCATTTTGAGATATCCCACTTAGGCGAGTAATAATATACATCATGTTGATAAGCAAAGGGAATAATATTACCGTTTTCGAGTAGCTTCTCGCCAATCTCGCGGATAATTCGTGCCCGATCCTGCTTATCTAGTGCCTTTGAAGCATCTGCAAAAAGGTTTTGAATGGGTGAACTCTTTTCTAAGAAAAAAGTTGGCATGTCAGGCGATAGAGTTACTCTCAAATTTTCAAGAACATTAGTAGCAGAAAAGTCATTTGCACTCAGAGAGATATCCCATTTACCATTGATTAACTGCTCTCTTAATTCCGATCTTTCTACATTAACATGCTTAACTTCAATACCATTTTCCTCCAAAATCTTTATGACTCTTGGTGGTGTTGGATAGCCCTGCGAGGATAACAATGTAAGTTTTTTTGGGAAATTTTTGGGCTTACTGACAGCGTTAATATCTTTCCAGATGCTAGCAAGTTTTTCTGACGAGACCCTTCCTTCACCTCCAGGGCTATATAATTCTTTTGCTCTGTCCCATTGAGCCCACAAGCCATCAAGCTTTAAATTCTCGCCAGAGAAGATATTTTGCAAATATTTACGGTTTTCCTTTGTTACAAAGTTCGACTGATTAGCATTTATACCAATCATATGAGTCATCGATACTCTGGGTAGAAATATCTTCATATCTGCTTCCTTTGCCAATTGATAAAAATGCACTGGCAAAGAAAAATCTAAGTAATCAGCAGATTTGTTCTTAATAAGATCAGAAACTCCAGGGTATTCTATACTCATTATTCTGACTTTAGATGGAGATGAATTCAATGCTCCCTGGTAATGAATGTTCTTTACTAGCTCTATCGAACTAGCATTAAGTGAAACCATAGAGTACGGACCAGAGGAAATCTGGAAAGTTTGTTTACCAATTGGAACTTTTCTATCAGAAATATGTACAACAGAAAACTCTGGCGCTGATGCACTATTTAAGAAACTCTTGTTTGGATTGCGGAGCTTGATTGAGAAATTTACTTCATCTATTTCTGATATATTTTCGATATCATTAAAGTTAAAATGCACTCCATCCCCACGTTCCAAATGAATCTTAAGAGATTCAACGACGTCTTTTGAGGTAATCTTGCTACCATCTGAAAATTTCATATCCTTCTTTAGAGCAAAAGAATATTCTTTATAGTCTGGCGAAATTTTCCATGAAGCTACTAGTCCGCCTTCTATTTCTGCTTGCTTGTTGTATACGATGAGGGGTGTTGCAAGATGCTTCATTAAAACATACTGCGTTGCGCTTTCTACAATTCGAGAGTCAAGATACTTTGGAACGACACAAAAAACAGCCTGAAAAACTTCTTCTGCAGTAGTCTTTTCTTTAAAATTTCTTGACTCCGATTTTTCACTCGACAAAGTACCCCCCAAAATAAAAATACAAAACGCATATAATATTCGCGTTTTCAAGCGCTTTTCACCCCATATAAAGTTAATTATCTCGCTTAAGCTCGACTAACCTTTTTTTGCTGGTTTTGGAAACACTGTCCTATTGGAAATCTTAATCATTGGTACTTTTTTCTGCGTACTTGGTATTTTGGTTTTGTATTCCACATTATTGCTAGTTTCACTTGTTGGTTCAAAAGACGTAGATGCCATACTTAAAACAGCTGCAAGTGTCAGAGTTTTTACCTTGGTAAATTGCATAATTTGCTCCATAGAATGGTTGCTGGCTGTGAAAACCGGATACAACTATCCTTTTTTTGTCAAAAACACAATAGGAATTAATGATTGCCTAAAAAATGTCCTTTTAGGCCCGGAGGAGTGACTAAGTAAAAAATGACGTTTCGGGCTGAACCCAAGGTTCTTTCTTGTTTGAAGTTTTGAATCAAACAAGATGAAAGAAAGCTTTTGGCGAGCATCGACTCAAAGCGCGTTTTTAAGGCCCGTAAGCGCAAATTTTTAATCATGTATGGATAACTATGAGCGACTCATAGCTCGCGCGTTGGTGAGGCTAGAATCTACATTTCCTCTCCTAAGAATTCTCCATGCATGACAGAACCGGATCGCTTCTGTATGAACCGGGCTTTGCGCGCATCATGAGAACAGCAGAGATGTGTTAACCGCGCGACCTTGGAACGGAGGAAGGAAACACAAAGTTATTTCCGAAGGCCGGGAGCTAAACTTCAATCAATGAGCGTAGCGAGTGCTGTTAGCCCCATTTCATGGGGTGTTAAAGCGCCAGGGGAGGACTGCGAGCAAAACAGAGCGCAGCTTGCAGGAAGGAGAAAATCTCATGTACCTATCTAGTGTCTGTAGCGTAATTCGGAACCCGGGCGTGTTTTG
>JBIIEI010000020.1:0-58340 GCA_044237915.1 Silvanigrellaceae bacterium
CAGAGGCATTCTTGCCATGGAACTTTGATAAAACCCTCCAAAACCTGATGGCTTCACAAACCCCCGTACTACCCATCTTATAACGCTGGGAATAGCGCGTCCAAATGATTTTTCGGGAGCTCACGGGTGCAAGATTTACAAGGCGAGTTTTCTCTTCATCGAGCGCTGCCGCAATTTGATGATACCCATCTTCAAACAGCACCCGCTCAGTAGGCGCGAGGCAACTCTCTTGGCACAAAGTGTATGGTATGACGTCAGCAGGGACACTGCACAGTGCTTGCTTAGCTTCAGGAGTCGTTGCCGCTGCATATGCTTCATAAGGTGGAGTCCAAATAACCCACTTATCCGATGGAACTGCGGTATCTTTGTGAGCAAAGACTGGGAAGAGAATGTTTGGGCGTAATATGAGCTCCTCAGTTTCCAGACTAATCATGTATTCTAGGGTTTTGCGATAGCCTTTGGGCAATACGTTACATTGAAAGACCCAATCAAGTAGCGCATGCACAGCAGGTCGAGCCAGCGTTTGTTCAGTACAACGAGAAGCAATTACGACTGAACCCGACGCAGATATCACATTTTCAAAGTCTTTTGGCATGAAGCGTGAAGATCCCTGCGCAAAAGCAACGACAGGCGTAAGACCAGAGATAGCAACCAATGCCACGGAACGGAACGAAAATGGAAAACTTATCATATCGAATTTTCCTCATGGACGTCATGTAAATAGCCCAGTGATTTGGGGCCGCGTGAAAATAAATGTCTAAAAAAGCAAATTCAGAATTTCGCCTGCAGGAATTTAGTTGAGCAATTGGGCAATAGCGGCGCACGACGACCAACCAATAACCCCACTTTCCCAGTCAAAAGCTGTCTTAAATTCGGGGGCAAAATCGATTGCCCGATAGGAATCAACGTCTGCGACAGAGAAGGCTTTCTTTTCTAAAACATGGAGGCGCGCGCGTTCGCAGACATCTGACTCTGTGAGGTACCGAATTTGCAGTTTGGGAAGGACCTTTAGACTTTCAGCATCGCTGACTTTGTTCCCTTGCAGTGACACTTGTTCAAGGTTAACAAGGCTTTTGAGTGGTGCAACCTCTCGGATCTGGTTGTAGGCGGCGTTCACGGTTAAGAGCGACTTCAAGCCACTTATTTCAGAGAGCGACTTGAGTTCATTCTTTCGAACATTAAGATGCTTAAGTTTTGTAAGTGATGCCACAGGAGCCAGGGAGTTAATTCCAGAATTGGAAAGGTCAAGAGACTCGGATTCTGAAAGTACCCTGTTTGCAGTTCCGCATGGGTCCGTGCCCAGAGAGTTAAGGTCTAACTTCGCAAAGTTAAGCATCTGATCAACGGTCTTTTTAAGCGAAAGCCTATGAACTGGAAGCTTAGAAATGTCACACCACTGAGCAAAAGTCTGCGGTAAAATATCGAATTCTTCATCAATATAGTTCGGATTATTTTTGGCCATGACCGCGTTTTTTGCACTCGAGCAATTACTGATATTTACGTAACAGGTTTTTCCTGCATCAACGATTTTCTCGACATTCGCGTAGATTGCCTTTTTCTTCTCATCAAAATCAAGGTTTTGACTGGGAGAGAGCCGAATTGCACCCGCGAGGACTGCATCTACTCGATTGCGATATGCGAGCTGCTTCTCAAAGGCATCAAATAAAACCTTTCGAGCATCCTTTACCTCTGCTTGTGTAAACGGATCTGGCGGATAGACGGCCAAGTCGGTCCAAGGAGCTGTCACATATCCCAAGATGGCGGGGCCATAAGGAGATGAGAGGTCCAAGGTGTTAAAGTTGATCTGATTAGGAAACGAGTCAGGAATGTTCGTGTCTGTCGCGTACTTGACGGCGCCATCGATGACTTTGAGGCAAGCATCCAATCGATCGATAGAGCAGACGACGACTGCAGAGGCAGTTTGGGATTCATCCCCAAGCGTTATTGGAACGTTAAGGCCAGAAAGAGCGGAGGTGATGCGGCTGATGTTTCCGCCTTGCTGATAGAGTCGAATAGAAACAGAGGCTGAGCGAGAAAGGCTTTTGCTTGCCTCTTCCAGTTTTGCGCGCACGGAAAAAGCAGGTCCACGTAGGCCAATGTTCGCGCTGAAGTTTTGTTTTTCAGCTTTGCTTGAAAACTCCATCTTGATATTGACCAAGAAGCGCGCTCCAAGCTGCAATTGGTCAACATATTCGTGTCCGCATGTCTTGACGAAGTCTTCCCCTCCACGTTCCCAAGCAGCCTTACCAATAGCACTCAAGTGGCCAGATTTGAGTTTCAGGTTTTTAAATTTGTATACGGCACTATAGGTCGCCGACTCTGAGTAGCTATTACTCGAGGAGTCACGTGCGAATTCGGCGGCAAGATCTCCTTCATAAACTCCATATCGTGCTCGCGCATCGAGCGAAAACCCAAGTGAACTTGAGGTTTCTTTTTCACTCATGGATCTGTCAAATTTGACAGAAGCTTCTTGAGCGCCCTCGTAGCCCTGAAGTCCCTCAGCGCAGTCGCCTCGCCATTCTTCCTTGTTGACGTCCCAGCCCCCTCCTAAGGTGCCAAGGCGTTTGGTTCCAGGGACGCGTCCGTCGGCAAGTTTGGAGCTCACTTCTTCTTTAAGAGGAGTGCCACACGTTGAAAGTGCAACCATCGCCGAAAGCGAAATGAGGCGCAGAGGCAAATGCTTAGTTCTAAATAATTGAACTGAAATGTTCATCGAATTTCCTTTACAAATGAAAGTGAATTTCAGAAAAAATATCGATTGAGCCTCCGCTCTTCCTTTTACTCCCGTTGAGCAGGGGTGAAGTTCTGCGTCAACGTAGAAAACTTTTTTCCAGCTGTCGCGAGACATTAATTTGTTCAATTTCTGAACAAATTAACGATGAGTAATCGACTTAAAAAAACAATAAATAGATTTTAATTTGTTTGAATAATCAATATTTTTGTTACTTTTTATGATTTTACCAAATTGCAGGATTTGAAATGGAGGTTTTGAGTAAGAGACTCTCCTGAAAAATTGATCTGCCTGAGACTGCTGCTCTACTACAGATGAGATTGCTTCGGTTTTTTTCCTGACCATGCGTTGACGGAGGCATTGAAGCGGGTCAAAAAACGTAAACCGAGACGAGAGTCAGACACGACTTCCAAAAGTGGCGGGTCTGAAGTCTGGGATCAAACTGAGTTTGAATTGCTGGGAAGTAACACTCATGTGGAGAGTGTAAAAAAATGAGAACACCTTGTGTCGACCTCTTAAATTCCCAGGCAATTCAGCGGTGGATTGAAGCAGCCAGGAATGGTGATGAAATACTCATGAAGACAATTCGAAATGAGTTGAGCATTCTTGAACAACTGCGCCCGCGATTTGAAAATGAATCAGGTCGACTTGATCGATGGCTGCGGGAAATTTTGGAACGCGACAGTGGAGCCGTTGTGCGGCACCAACACGACACTTGGATCGTGAACAGATCAAAAGTTTTTGCTGGGGATCCGGAAGAATTTGTCAGCTTGTACATGCGGAATCGTGGTGAGGCGCCGTTACGCATTCTTGATGTGGGGGCAGGCACAGGCGTGGTTGCCATCAAATTTGCCCAAGCGTTTCCAGATTCCACAGTCTTTATTGCCGAACCTTCCCCTTCTATGCGGGATGCTGCCGAAGAGAATATTCGCGAAGCAGGAGTCAAAAATGTCATTTTTAGCAATGAACCTATCGATATTTTGGCACCAAAGTTTGAGAATCATTTTGACCTTGTACTCAGTTTGCGAGTCGCTCATTTCAACACAAATATCTTAAAATACTGGCGGCAGTTGGCGAGGTTTTTAACTCCGAGAGGCACAGTTCTCGCCTCAGAATTTACGCTACCAAACGGACTGAATACTGAGCAATTGATGTTCTGCAAAGAGCTTTCATGCCGGTGCACACCGCTTTTAATTCCTCCACTCACAATGCAGGAGTATGAAGTGCTGCTTCGCCAGGCTGGTCTACAAATGACCGAAGTTGGAGTTTTAAAAAGTCCACCACCTCCTTCAGTCATTCCCTGCAAAGAAGACTTTGTTCGCCTTGAAGCAGCTCTGAGGAAAAACTATTCGGTATATAACCTCCCCCCATACACAACCGAATGGTTTATGCTTGCCAAATGCTAGCTCAATTTTACATTTGAAGACGATCGAAAAACTTTTATTTGAAAGGAACTGCGCGCCGAATTTTAGGCAAAAAAAGCCCCTCAGATGCGAAACCAAAGAGGCGTTAAAGGTCGTCGCCCATTCGGCTTAGATCATCGACCACTCACCATTTGACTATCCAAAAACTTTGCTAAAAATTCATTAACAAGTGTCATAATGCGCTGAGTTTCTGGTGTAGCATCCGCAAAACTCTCATACATTCCGTCGCAGTGCGAACCCTTCTGAATGATTTGCCCAAATAGATTGCGACTTTTATCGATATCCGTTGAAAACGAAAGATCTGTCCAAGGGTCGATTTCGCCATTTGAGAAAAAGATATTCGAAGCAGTACCGGAAAGCAGTGACTGCTCTAGTTTGGAGATAAAATCTGTGCGCAAATTATCAATACCAGCGCCATAGAGCCTGCGACACATCTCAGTGTAGTAATCCATTTTTAATTCAAAAGGAAACAGAGTGGGTTGTCCGGGAATTGAAGTTGAATAATGCCAGGTTGCTTCCCGGCACGTTTGAAATAACCAAAGTACGTCTAGTGGTTTTTCACGAGCTCCAACAAAACTTTCTCCATAATAAGCATCTCCAAGAAGCCCTTTCATAGCAGTAACAAGTGCTTTAACTGCTTCTGCCGAATCGGTGTTTGCCACGGCCGAGCAAAGCGCGTCAATCTTGCCATATTGTGCAAACTGAGGGAGCACCGTGACCAAAATGGAATCGATATCCTCGACTCTTTCGGCGAGGAGAGGAAGTTGCATCAAGCGGGATGCAGCATCAACTCCTTCGGCCTGAGCAAGTTGATGGATAAAACCCGTGACTCGTTGAGAGTTGGCGCGACATTCGGGAGAGACTGCATTTGCCGACCATGTATCGTAGGTATGAAAACCTGCTGGAGATGCTTTTACGGGTGCAGAACAAGCGTAAGCAGCCTTGACCAATTCGGGATATTGAATCCGATATGCCGCCGCCATGGTGCCCGCATAAGAACATCCCTGAACCACCCAATTTCCTGAAAAGCCTTTGAGACGCGTGATTTCTTTCTGCGCATCCGCAAAGTCGGCCAGGGACTCTGTCATCGAAAGGTACTTGAATCGTTCGACTGTAGGGGGCAGCTCACTCGCGGGTTGGCTTTTACCATAGAAGCGGTGTTCAAAAGCAACCATCACAGCGCCAGTCTCTTTGGCTTTTTCCAACAGTGCCGACACCATTTCAGAGCTTGAACACTCCCATTCTCCACAAAGATGGAGCATCACGGGTGCGTTTGTTCCACGCGCAAACGTGGTGTTTACAAAAACACGCTGCTGGTAAGTGCCTGCTTTGAGCTGAGTCCGATCGAGGGGTTGCATGATTTGCAAAGTTTCCGATGCGGCATCCACACTTTTCACTAAATCCTGATGAGAGGCATTCTGAGCAGATTGGAGATAAGCCAGAGGAATCCGAGACCGAGCGCCCGATTTGGCAACACCACACCCAGGCGCAGTTGCGCTTAAAATTCCAAGACACCCCACGATTCCCAATCGAAGAATAGCTCTGGATAAGGAAACAAGATTGAAAGAACGATTCACTTTCGGAACTCCAAAAAAAGGCGGAAATGATAAAGTCATCGACCATTCGGGATTATAGGTCACACAGGCCCTTTTCCACTCCGTCTTGTAGCGGGAGTTCTAAATCCAATCTCGAAACCAAACGGCGCACCAATTTTCTGTAAAATTTCTAAGGTCGGATTATATTCGCCTGTTTCAATGCGCGAAAGCGTTTCGCGGGTGATGTCCGCCATTTTTGCATATTCTGCCTGTGTTTTGCCCAATGCATGGCGCATGGCCTTCACGGCATTCGGGACGTCGAGATGGTCGAGGTCTGCAAAAAGTTTTTGTCGCCGAATGTCACGTTCCTCTGGAGTCAATTTAGAGGTCATAATATTTCCTCAATCCATTTCGAAAATTCTTGTAGATTCTGTTCCAGGTCGGTACAAATTCTTTCTGGAACACCTTTATTTTCCATAATGTGCGCAAGGCTTTTAAATTTTGCCAGCCGTTCGCGAAGGTTCTCTTTGGCGCTTCGAATTTCTTTGTCTCTTTTTTTCTTTAATTTGGGGATAAAGGAAATAGCTTTGTCAAATTCCTCAAAATAATTCGGGAATTTTTGGAAACCACCGGCCCTGAATTCACTTCCAAACGCGCTTACTCGTGCAATTCCGGAAGGGTCAAGGTACATGGGAGCCAGGTCAAAAAGTGGCGAAAGCTCTACAGTACCGTCGTTGTGCTTTAGGAACGCCGTGTTTCGGGCATGGTTGTCGGTGTTTTTGAGTGCAATGTTGAGCGCATCACGAGCCAAGAACTCAACCAGATTTTGAAACGGATCTGTTGAGAATTTTAAAATCGCTGCGCATTGTTTTTCGAGGCGAATATTTTCGCCGAAGATGCTCGATCCGCAAACCGATGCCATACTCTCGAGGCCCAGTTTCAAAATGCGTTTTTTTCCAAAGGTGTAGTCAAACCTTCTGACGACAAGAGCTTCTGATTTTTCTTGCAACTCTTGCACATAAAATGACATTTCCTGAGCGACTTTAAGGTATGCTCGTTCTGCAATAATGATGAGCTCATCAATTTCAATGCCGGGCCGTGGAAATTTTACCAAAATGCATTTGGCCGTTGCTGCATCTGGAAGCTCCATGTCGGCGTGAAGCCTGTGGTTGCCGTCCATGCGCAAAAGAAACTTCGGAGCCATTCCCTGCGCCCCTGTGGCACCTGAAATCGGCGCACCTAAGCGCCTGGCGTACTCGAGAAAGTCCCACTTGGCAGTTAAAACTTCTTCCCAAAGAAAGCCATTTTGTGGAGGCTCTATTTTGAGATGCCAATCGGCGTTTCGCAAAAATACATCTTCCATATCCTTTAAAAACGCGTATTTTTGAGCCCACACGTTTTCGTATTTTACTCTAAGATTTCCTGGTACGTTAAAACTTCCCATTTTTAAAAACGACAGGTCATTGATAAGGGCGTCTGACAATCCAGAAAGCCTCGACCAATATGAACGAGCAGCTCCTTGCGGCAAGAGGTCGAGAAGAAAGGGGGGCCAACTCGGAAACGTGCGTGCTTCTCCAAAGTCTGCATCAAGCAACAAGGAAACTTGGCAATTTGCAGGAAAGGGTTTGGAAGTCCGACTCCAAAGCAGATCGACCCAGTCGTGGCAGTAAGCCACAAAAACCGGCGACTGTATTCCTTGCTCGGGGCGTGCAAAAGTCAGCGTCACTGCATCGTGCCAACTTGCAGTTTCACAGTCGAAAATCTGCAAAGTCAATTGTTCCACTCTCGCCTCCTCGCTCGGTTTGTGATCTTTATATCACAGAAAAGGAGGTTTTTGGCAAATTGTGTGATTTATAAGTCACAAAATACTGACAGGGGTTTTAAGGATCAAATCAGTCAATCAGAATTGAAAATCCTTCACTCCTAGAAGGCTTCTAGAGGTTCATCCTCGGATTTGAGCCACTCTTGAAAATCAGCATGCAGGGAGCCATTTGCACCAATCTCGTTCAGCACATATTGGAAGTGTGCGAGCTTTAATCCGTACAAACTGACCCAATCTTTTTCAGAAATGCCGCTCTCTCTCCATTTATATAAATTAGAAAATACTGTTACTTTCGGTCGATCTTTAAAACAGTATTCTCCGTGCTTATTTTTAAGTACGGGAACTTCTGCAGTGAGGTCTGAAATGATCTGTTTTGCTGCAGACATGACTGCACCTCGTAAAAACTGACTCATTGCGCACTTCTCAATTGCAGAGGCTTTTCTAACGATCGCCTTTTCATTTTCGGAAAGACGAATGTGCAATTGGCTATCCACCAAATTTTAGGCATAAAAAAACCCCAACCAGGTTTTTCAACTTTGGTTGAGGTAATTTGGAGCGGGAAAAGGGACTCGAACCCTCGACCCTCGCCATGGCAAGGCGATGCTCTAGCCAACTGAGCTATTCCCGCTTGGAAAGAAACACGAACAAAAAAAATTGGAGCGGGAAAAGGGACTCGAACCCTCGACCCTCGCCATGGCAAGGCGATGCTCTAGCCAACTGAGCTATTCCCGCTTGGAACGAGCTATTTCCTATCCAAACCAAACTATTCTGTCAAGCTTTCTGAAATTTTTTTTCTACAGAACTAAAAAAATCTATTTGAATTTTGCCAACAAGGCCCATTCGGTGGGAGCGAGTTCACATCTCTTGAGTTTGAATTCTTCGATGTGGCGAACAACAACTTGAGCGTATTCTGTATGCACAGCCCAGCGGGCACCGATGCAGGTGATAAACTTTGTAGAATCCTCTCGAAAAGCCATGCACTTTTTGTAAAACTCAGCCGGATAATCAGGGTGCACAAACCGTTCGGCGACGCTGATAAAGCTAAAATCGGCGTGGGAGAACTTCATAAAGTTGCTCACCTGTTCCATGCCTTCGCCTGTGGGACTTTCGGAAGAACTTTTCTTGTAAGATTCGCCTTTCCAGTATGTAAATCCGCTTTGGGCAAGGCTTGCCTTTTGGCCATGAAAGTTCAGTGCATTCTTTGCCAATTCGCTGGTGCACCAACCTGTTTCTTGGACGGCCTGACCAACGAGTGTGCTTGCAGGAACACCTGAAACGAGATTGGCATAAAGCGCCGAAGGCAGCAGAGCTTTCACGCAAGCGTCTTTACCTTGAGACGCCTTTGCGAAATCAAAGGGTCTTGTTCCAGGTACAAGCTTTTTGAGGGAGGCGATTCCTTCTTGCCTCTTTGCCGAGCCGGGCTCATTGGCGCAGATTTTATCTGCGATGGTTTCAGCATCGGCTTTGTCTTCTCCCACTTGAAGATCGGGCTTTTCGAGGGAAGGCAAAACAGGCTCGACAGGGACCGAGGGGTCGGTATTTTTTTCGGGAGAGGGCGCACTGGGAGTTGTTTTTTCGGGAAGAGTGGACTGTGTCAAATCCTTACCACGTTTGATGGAACGGCTTTCGACACAACCAACGCTTATAATAAAGATTCCAAGAATGCCACATATCCTTACCACACCTATATTTCTCCATGAATATTTTAGAATCCAGACCTTTTCACTCTGAAGTTCTCGACTGTTTTCACAAGTTCATTGAGCTGTGGTTTTAAAGAGTGTTCCACATTTTGAAACAGCTCAGAGATCCTTCGACCCATGGACTCTACGGTGGCGCGCTGCTCTTCGGTTGCAGAGGCAATTCCGTGAATTTGCGCAGCGAGATCGGAGCTTTTTTCCGAGATGTTTCCAAAGGTTTCTTGGGAGGTTTTGGCTCCCGTTGCAGCGAGGGTCGACTCCGATTCAATGAGCTGAATGAGCTTTACGGCTTCTTGAGTTTCATCTTGAATTCCCTGCACGAGGCCAATCACGTTTTCTGCACTTTTACTGGTCTGCAAGGCTAATTTGCGAACTTCTTCAGCCACAACTGCAAAGCCTTTGCCGGCGTCTCCCGCCCTCGAAGCCTCGATAGCCGCATTCAACGCAAGGAGGTTTGTCTGCGAGGCAATGGTGCGGATGATCTGCACCACTTGGTCAACTTCGCGCACTTTGTTTGCCAGGGATTCCATGCGCGCAACGCCTTCTCGCACTCTGTCAGCAGCTTCCTTGAGCTCTGCTGCCGTATTTTGCAGGAGGCTCTGACCATTGCTGCTCGATTCTGCAGTTGAAGATGCCGCATCGGAAATGGTTGAAGAGGTGCTTGCAATAGCCCTTGCCGTCGTTCCCATTTCTTCTGTTGCTGCTGCCAGTTCACCGAAGTGTCGCAGATCCTCTTGAATCATATCTTCGAGGCGTTTTCCGGTATCGCGAATAGAATAAATGAGATTTCCATAGGCCTCTCGCAGTGCCGTAAAGGCATTGCTGAGCTGTGAAATTTCATCATTTCCTGTGACATAGACGATGGAAGAGAGGTCTGCTTTCCCCACCTGAACGGATTTTACGAGAGCATTTTGCTCCCTCACAAGCTCCATCAGGCGACCTGCAGTGGTCCGAGACACCAAAATTCCGAAGGTTGATATCGCACCGAGGCCAATAGACAGAACAAGAATTAGCAAGAACAGTTCACGATTCATGCGGTCTTTTATGATGCGCGTCATGGTTTCGAGACTTGCATGAGACTCCCTTTGACGCTCCGAAAGTGCCCCGGCGCCTTCATTGATCTGAGCCTGAAGTTTGCCTTTCCATTCTGCATACGCACTTTCGTCACCGACCGAAGCCAAAGCCTTTTCAAAGCTTTCAGCGATAGCCTGTGTACTTGAGTTTGCAGCAGTAGTAGAAGCACGCAGTTCATGCACTGCTTCCAACAGTCCAGCGGGTGGCGTCACACCCTGCCCCCCCTTGCTTGGGAGATTTCCCGCAAGGCTCACAATGCGCAGAAACTTTTGATTTGAGTCGAATGCACCTTTGGAAAGCGCCATCGCTTGCGCTGTGCTTTCCATTGCATTCCCCTTGAGCTTCCATTCCAACCCTATGATTCCGAAAAAAATAAGGGCTGTTAAAGTAAGAAGCGCAAAAATTTTTCCCTGTAATGTTGCAAAAAAGCTAAACATACAGAAGATCCTTTCTTAGCCACGGAGGCGGTCTTTTGGGGGGTATCGGTGAGCTATGGAAATGAGTTAAATAAAAAAGAACTTTGTTTCACGGGTATTTTGACACTGGCGAGGGGTTGCCGTGCATAAATTTTGGATGCGGGTCTTGTTGAGTTTCACATTGCTTGGAATGTTTCTTCCTTGGGGTTGCGGAGATGACAACAGCCCTCGGACTGCAAAGGAGCGGGCGGAACGCAATATTGATTCGCTGCCGACAGAAAAAAATATCGAAAAATGGCTTCCGCTTTGGTCAAAAGGGACGTGGATTTTAGGGACAAAAAACTGGTCGGGCTCCGACCTCGAAGGCGAACGCCTGAAAAAGGCCGTTACCTTTGCCCTGCTCAGCACCTTTGAAATCCTTCCCGAAACCCATTCTTTCACGGTGCTCTATCCAAGGCTCTTTAATAATATAGATATGCAGTTGCTGCGCGATCCTGACGGGAAATTTGCATTTGAGTCCAAAGAAAATATTGGACTCACACTTGTAACCCTTAAAAATCAAGCCACCGTCTTTGAGAATCTTCTTCAGCATTCTCATGCTCTGGCAAGCCTACCCATCGCAGAGCGGGAAACTTCGTTTGCTGAAGCTCAGTTCAATGCCTTAAGAATGGTTAAAGGGGTCGCATGGGCTGAACCGAATCTGTACAGCAAATTGCTTGATTCGCGCTTACAGGATGCCAATCAACCTCCCGTTAAAACACCCTATATCGCCCCTGAAGAGTTTCGGAGCAACCAGGGAGCCCCCATCGTCGAAACTCTCCAGCGTATTAAGGCAGACCTTGCATTTAAGCACGTTGGTGATCTGGGGCTTCCTCCGGGCCAAGTACACGTTGCGATCCTTGATACGGGAGTCGACTTCGAGCATCCGGAACTCAAGCCACAGATGTTTGTGAATCCCCGGGAAATTGCAGGCAACCGACTGGACGACGATGGAAACGGCTACATTGATGATATTCACGGAATCAATGCAACGCTTGAAAAAGACCAACTCGACCCTGGGCCCGCCCCTACCCCTGGGCCTGCAGATGTCGGCGGTCCGGGGGCCACGTGCCCCCAGTCGTCTAAGGAAGACAGCATGAGTGGCAATTGCGGCCATGGCACCCACGTGGCAGGCATTGTTGCTGCACGTGCTGGCGGCGACCTCAATACCATTGGAATCTGTCCGCATTGCAAAATAATTTCCATTCGAGTTGCAGAGCGCTGTATCCGCGACAGGAGCGCGTTGGATTTAGATGGGTGCATTCGTGCTATCGATAAGGTTCCTCCCAATGGCTACGAGGTCGATGGGGGCATCACCGATGCTGCTCAAATCAACGCCCTCGAATATTTAACAAACCTGCGACGTCCAGAAAATTCCAGCCAGCTTTACGTCAATGTCATCAATATGAGTCTTGGAAAATACCTGCGCAGTCGGTCGATGCGCTATGCGATCGATAATTTACGAAATCACAACGTTGTGGTTGTTGCTGCAGCTGGAAATGACAACACAGATACACCCAGTTATCCGGCAGCCTATTCCACCGTCGTAGCCGTGTGCGCCACGGGCACGAAAACCCATCGAGGCCCTTTTGGAAAAGCGTGGTTTAGCAATTTTGGAGAATGGGTTGATATTTGTGCCCCCGGAACAGACATTTACTCCACCATGCCCGGCAAAGATGAATCCGGCGGAGGCAATACCTTTCACAAGTCGGGAACAAGTCAGGCCGGCCCCTTTGTGGCAGGAGCTGTGGGTTTTTTGTTAGCTTATTCGAATAATGCAAAAACTGCGGACCGCATTTTACAGCAGCTCTACATTGGTTCAGACGATGATTCTCTTTACGATGCGCCTTTGAACAAAGGTTTTTACTCGGGCAATTATAAGTCCGACAGTCCTACCCAAGGTGCCTTTTACATGCTTGGCTCTGGAATCCTCGATTTAGAGGCTGCCATTAAAGAAACGAAGTCGAGCGTTGTTCCCTATAATCAACAAGGGGCTGTTAAAAACGGCTGCATTGCACAATCCATTGGTTCAAAATCCAGAATGCCATTGTGGGAAACTCTATTTTCGGTGCCTTTTATCCTTGCTCAAATTTACGTCATTTTTTTATTCTTGCGGGCAATGATACGTAGGTTAAGCACATGAATATTTTTACTTCGATTGCGATCTTTTTTTTCATGTTCCTTACCAGCGGATGCGGAACTCAAAAAAAGGCAGAGGTCGATGCCTTTGGCTCACCCCTTGATGATTCTTTTCCCACGTTAAAAAATACTGGAAAATGGGAAAAACTTTGGGATGGCTCGACGTGGATACTTGCACTTGACACAAAGCTTACGGGCCCTACCGAAAAAGAAACCTTGAGACGAAATATCGTTGATTCGGTGATGGGGCACATCGGAAAAGACCCCAAAGATGAAAAGAATAAAAGTCTTTTTCAACTCCTCGATTCTCAACTCATCTTACACGTCAATGCTTTTTCGTTTTTAGATCGCATTAAAACCGACGAAAAATTAACAGGATTTGCTTTTGTAACCTTTCCGGAATCGGAATCACTTTGGAGCCAATTGCAGCAAGCACCCGAAACACTCCTGTCTGGCAATTCAAGTCTGCTGAAGCGAAAGATCTTCCTTCAATGGAATTCTCTGGAAAAAGTTCAAGGGGTGCAATGGGTCGAGCCCAATCTTCAAAATGAACTTTTTCAAAGTACGCCATATGTGCCTCCACCTGAAGTGGAAAAGGAAGCTGAATTTGCTTCCATCTTACAAAGAATTCATGCTCTCGATGCCTATCGATTTGCAGCGGAATCGGGGCTGAAGCAAAATCCAGTGATTGTCGCCGTTCTCGACACCGGCGTGGACTATGAACATCCCGATCTCAAAAATAAAATGTTTGCCAACCCATCGGAAATAGTAAACAACGGACTCGATGATGATAAGAACGGATATGTCGATGACATATTCGGCATCAATGCAACTCTAAATCCGGGTGAAATCGACATTAAAGGGGAACCCGTTCCAGGTCCTGCAGATGTGGGCGGCCCCGGCAATAACTGTCCGGATGAACTTGAATCCGATCCACTCACTTCTAAATGTGGACATGGAACGCATGTTGCAGGCATCATTGCGGCCGAGCAGGGAGGAGATCTCACAACTCTCGGGGTTTGCCCGCAATGCAAAATTGTTTCCTTACGTGTTGCCAAACGTTGCGCCCGCGAAAACGAAAATGGAAAATATTTCGTAAACTGCGGCATCGACGATGCCTCTCAAATCCGTGCACTGCAATACATTCTCAATCTTAAAACGCAATATATTCAGATATTAAATATGAGCCTTGGAAAATACCTAAAGAGCCGCGCCATGGCTTTTCACATTCGAAATCTTCAGAAAAACGGACTCCTCGTCATTGCTGCCGCAGGAAATGACAACACCGAAAGCCCCAATTTTCCTGCAGCTTATTCATCTGTTTTGGGCGTTTGCGCAACGAGTAATGCCTCGGGGCGAGGCGATTTTGCCAAAGCCGACTTTAGTAACTTTGGTGAATGGGTTGATATCTGCGCACCCGGAACAAATATTTTTTCGACATTTCCAGGAGGAAATTCCCGCTATTTGAGTGGAACAAGTCAAGCCACTCCCGTTGTAGCAGGTGCTGCGGGTTTTTTGTTGTCCTTAAATCCGCAATTGACTTCTGAAGAGGTCATCGACATTTTAAAGCTTCACTCAAATTCTCGATCGCTTTACGAAGATGAAAAACTCAATTTTCGCTATCGAGGTGAATACCCTGATGGCACAAAATTTTTCATGTTGGGGTCAGGATTTCTTGATTTAGAAGGTGCGTTACGGAAACGCGCAAAAACCGGTGTGACTGAAGCTCTGAGAAAGCCGCAAGTGACAGAAGGATGCTTGATAGGAAATATCGGAACGCGCCAGCACGCACATTGGAATTTTATTGGAAGCATGCCTTTTTTATTAGGAATGGGATGGATTATTCTATCACTTGGGCTTCGTATCAAACGAAAACTCTCTTAAATATTTCGACATGACGAGGCGCGAGAGGTGAGAGCCTCCTCAACATGAGGAAGCCGAATCCGATGCGCAACGAAGCCATGGCCCCTGGCGGGATATTTAAAGCGGGCCTCTTGGTTATTTACTCATCGACATCTTCTGCATCAGTTTCCTCTGCAGTTTGGAATGATTTCTTATCAAATGACTTGTTGTCATAAGCTTTATCATGTGCTTTTTTGATCTGTTCTACAGCTTTTTTAGCACACTGGTGAATGCTGTTGTACATGTCTGTGGAGCGCACCGTACAATCGCCATGGAAGCGACCATCATTCCACGCAACATGAACAATGTGATCTTCCTTTTCAAGGGAAAGCATCCATTTCGCACTGAAATTATGCAATGCGAGCTGTTGAAGTTTATCTTTGGTCTCCTGTAAACAGGTTTCACGCAAAGCTTCTGTCATCTCAAAACCATGGGCCGCAACTTGAATGGGCATCATTACTCCTCCTCAAAGAAATCCATTCCCGTCCAACATGCCCTTCACTCGGGCAAATTCGGGAGAGTTGATCTTGCGATTATAGAGCTCAAAGAAAATAAAGAGTAGTGCAGTACGAATAGAATCACTTAATTGACTTGCAATGTCGCGAGGCCATGCGTGCGAATATTTGAGCACTGATTTTTCGGCATTTCTTGGATGTAAAATGAATGAACGCAGAATATTGGGGTAAGCAAAGCCGAGCGGCGAAGTTAAATGCATCCCCATTCCAATTTCATCGCACAGGACAAGATTTGCGCCTGCGACTATGGCCCCCCATTCTTGAATTTCTTCAACCTTCGCTGCATTCGCAAGTTCTGCAAACATGAAATTTGCTTCCTCACAGATCTCTCGAAAATCTCGATCGACTGACGGAGAAATTTTTGCTTGTGCCAACTGAAGTGTGTCTTTCAAGATACCTCTCAGGTAGAGCTCATAAAGAGCACCGATGGTATTTATTTTAGAGAGTCGTGAGTCCTTGTCCACTATTGTTATAAAATTGCCTGAATCTCGGATCAGAACCACCATGTCCTTGAGAAAATCGTTGTCAGCGAAAACAAGAGCACTTTCGTCGAGCTCAAGGGTGGGGTTTGCCATGGCCGCAGCTTCAAATGCAGTGTGACTCCGAAAGAGCACAAGCGACTTCTCAAAGATCTCTTTGAGATCGAGGAAGATATTGTATTCCATCTTCGGAGGCTTTTGATCGCTTTCGAAACTGACTTCAATGGCTGCATAGAAGCACAACGAACCCAAAATCGCTTTTGTCTGATTGCACAGGGCTTCCCACAGATCTTTGGTGGTAAACAAGCCTGATTTCAGCAAGATATCTCCGAAGCGCGTCCAGCCACTCACTTTGCCGGCTGCAGAAACAAAGGCATCCAACGAAAGTTTGCCTTCACGGTAGATGACTTCACCCATGCGGTCGTCAACAAGACTTGAGCTTGCGGAAGCGATTCTTCCCTTCCAAATGTTGAGTGTTTTTGTCGCACCTTCAATTTTGCAAATGAGGCGCCCAGAAACTTGAGCCTCGCAAAGATCCAGAATGATCGCTTGCAAGGCAACCCCAGAAAAAACACCTTCCACCATGGATTCCCCATTTAGCGTAAATAAAATCATGAGATCGTCGAGTTGCTTCCATTCTAAGAGATCCCCCCACGCGCCGCAAGCGCGGGAAACCGATTGACAGGATCATCTTGACAAGCTAAAACGGGGGACCTATGTGCCCATTGCCCGCAGATTTACAGGGTATAACCACCGATTGTGCTTCGAATTATGCATTGTCAGGAGAACTAAAGTATGGCGTTAAAGTTGCGTTTACAACTCTTTGGAAGCAAAAATAAGGCGTTTTTCCAGGTTGTTGTCGCTGATTCTCGTTGTCCTCGAAACGGACGTTTCATCGAAAGAATTGGCTACTACAATCCTCGCACCGAACCTTCAATCATCGAATTGAATGTTGAACGTGCTGCTCACTGGTACAAAGTTGGCGCGCGTCCTTCGGACAGCGTTGCAAGCTTGTTCCGTGCAAAGAAAATCGACCTCTCTAAGGTTTAAGGCCTTAAAAAGGCCACCCCCCAGAATTACCGGGTTGTCCGGTGTGGCCAAGAAAAGATGTTTGTAGCCCAGCGGTTCTGGTTCATGAAGTGTTCATGCCACTGGGTTTTTATGAAAAGATTTGAACACTGCAGCAAGAGGATTCCCCGAAATGGCAAATCATCCGTCCGCACAGAAAAGAGCTCGTCAAAACGAAGTTCAAAGAATTCGCAACCGTCAAAACATGAGCGCAATGAAGACGGCCATCAAAAAAGTTCAAGAAGCGATTGTTAAAAAAGACACTTCGGCAGCTGACAAGCTCTTTATAGAAGCACAATCGGTTATTGCGAAGACACGCCGCAAGGGTTCAATCCATGCCAATAACATGGCAAGACGCATCAGCCGTCTTTGTCTTGCTATCAATAAGATGAAGGCTGCAGTCAAAGGTTAATCCTTCGACTCCGCTTTTGATCGGCACAGTTTTTCGACTGTAAAACGAATAAAAAAAGATCCCGTCAACAGGGGGCACATCACCAGGTTGGCGGGATCTTTTTTGTGGAAAAGGCGCTCAAATCGCCTTGAGCCTAGTGCGAGTCTGCACCGAGGCCATCGACCCGTTGCCTCAATTCAAGCCCGGTTTTCCAGAAGGGCAATTTCTTTTCGGGGACTTCAATTTTTTCACCCGTTTTAGGGTTGCGTCCATCGTATGCCTTGTACTTTCGTACCGTAAATGCACCAAAACCTCTGATTTCGACACGGCCTTCTGTCGTCAGGGCCTCAATGATGGAGTCAAAGAAAAGGTCCACCACCTTTTCGGCTTGCGCCGTGGTGACGTCAGCCTTTGACGCCAGCAGTTCGATCAGTTCACTCTTTACCATCTTAAACCTCACCTTTCTCGATTCACCAGCATGTCAGGGTGACTAATCTATATTACTCCAAGGCCTGGAGAATCCTAACAAACCGCTGTTCAAATTTTGTCGGAACACTTTAATTTGCCCACGCGTGGAGCATTCACTTACAAGGCCTCTTACAGGAGCGCCCTAAAGAATCGATCGGAACGAAATTTGGGGTAAAAAGCATCGTGACGCACCGTTGAGAAAAATACGAAACTTGCTCGGCCATACACACGCTGTGCCTCCACCACTCCCCATTCACGGCTGTCGTTGGAACCATCACGATTGTCTCCGAGACAAAAAATCTTACCGGGCGGAACGACAAACTCCCTTTTTTCAAAAAATGTTCGCCCTCCCTCAGCCATTCTCAGCATATAATGGGGCTCAGAGCCCAAACCCGACTCTAAAAACAATATTTTATCAGATCCATTTTCACCACCCATATCATCCATGATGGATCGATCTTTTTGCTCGACTTCAGCAAGGGGCTTACCGTTTATACTCAAAATACCATTCAAAAAGGATATTCTATCGCCTTCAATTCCAGCAACGCGTTTCACAAAGGTGTTGTCTTCGAGAGGGCTCTTAAACAGAACAATCTCTCCTCGTTGGGGCTTTGCCCAACTGAAAAATTGACTTTCAGTCCAGGGCAGCATGAGGCCATACGCCAACTTGTTTGCGAATACTCTGTCGTCAATTTTAATCGTGGGAAGCATTGATCCTGTGGGAATGACGTAAATTCCAAAGAGCGAAGACCTTGCAAAAAACAGCCCCAGCAAAAGGAAAGCAATTTTATATATCTCTTGAAGATATCCTTGAGTCTGTGACAAGACGCGCGGCTTGACCCCTGATTCGCTCTGTTCGGGCATCTGAGTCGGAGATTCAGACTCTTTATCCAAAGTAGACATAGATTCCCCAATTAAAAATTGTCTTAACCGACTCCCTTCAAGAAGTGGAAGTTGCAGCATATCGGACAATCGCAAAATAATGCAAGAATCAAAGCTTCATGCTAGATTTCCGGGATTCCAAGGACTCAGAAGCGGAACCTCTCTTCTCTCAAAGAATGTGACGGAACTCGCAGTCCTGAAAAACTTCTGTTTTTACTCGTTTCCACAGGAAGGTATTAAATATGCGCGTTGAGAAACCGGCAAAATCTATTGATTTTCCCGCAATGGAAAACGAAATTCTTTCAAAATGGGATGCAGAAAACACATTCCGACGCAGTATTGAATCGCGCCCAAATTCAAAAAAATATAATTTCTATGATGGCCCTCCTTTCGCAACCGGTCTTCCGCATTTTGGTCATTTTGTTCCCGGCTCCATTAAAGATGCCTTTCCTCGTTACTTTACAATGAAGGGCTTTCGAGTCGAGCGCAGATTTGGTTGGGACTGCCATGGCCTTCCCGTCGAAATGATCGTGCAAAAAGAGCTGGGCCTGAATGGCAAAGTTGAAATAGAAGCCTACGGCGTTGCAAAATTCAACGAAGCCTGTCGCCAAACAGTGCTCAGGTACACATCCGAGTGGCGTAACTACGTTCGTAAATTAGGCCGCTGGGTTGATATGGAAAACGAATACCGCACCATGGATCCCAACTTCATGGAAAGTGTGTGGGCGGTTTTCAAGAATTTATGGAACAAAGGTTTCATTTACGAAGGAAAGCAGGTCGTCAGTTATTCAAGCGCACTGGGATCGACGCTCTCAAATTTTGAAGCGTCCCTCGACTACCGCGAAATTCAGGACCCTTCGCTCACGGTCAAGGCAAAACTTTTGGGCGCACACGCTGGAAAATCCCTTCTCGTTTGGACAACAACACCTTGGACCTTGCCTGCAAACCTTGCCATTGCCATCGATTCCAAAGCGACTTACGCAGAAATTATCGATCTCAAAACGGGTGAACACCATTATATTCTTGCCGCACGAGCCGGGGATTATTGGAGCGATGAATCAACGCGCACTGTGGTTCGTGAGTTTCTGGGCGAAGAATTGCAAGGAGTTTCTTACGAACCGTTCTTTAACGGGTTTGTGTCGCAAGCGGGCACCAATGCATTTAAAGTTTATGGCGTAAACTATGTTCTGCACGATACAGGAACAGGGGCTGTTCACACTGCACCTGCTTTTGGCGAAGACGACTTTCAATGTGCAAAAAAATATGACCTGCCCATTTTAGATCACCTCGACGCCAATGGCCGCTTTCTGCCTGGTAATCCTGCAGAAGTCGTTGGCCTCGATTTTAAAGCAGGCGATAAACTCCTCATATCAGACCTTAAAAAGCGCGGGTTTATTTTTAAACACGACACCATGGTTCATAGCTATCCCATGTGTTACCGCTCGGGAACTCCGTTGATGTTTCGAGCAATGCCGAGCTGGTTTGTCAAAGTTGAATCCATCAAAGAAAAGCTTCTCAAAAATAATCAGCAGATTCATTGGGTCCCTGAACATATCAAAGACGGTCGGTTTGGACGTTGGCTCGAAAATGCACGGGACTGGAATATCGCCCGCGCACGCTATTGGGGAAACCCCCTTCCCATCTGGACGAACAACGAAACAGGTGAAATGCTCTGCATCGGAAGCGTAGAAGAACTCGAGAAATATGCGGGACGCAAGGTAACAGACCTGCATATGGAATTCATCGATGATATTAAAATTCCATCCCCCACCGGTCGAGGAATGCTGACGCGCGTTCCGTTTGTGATGGATTGCTGGTTTGAATCAGGCTCGATGCCTTATGCTGAACTGCATTATCCCTTCGAGAATTCCGAAGATTTTGAAAGCCGATTTCCAGCAGACTTTATCTGTGAAGGCCTCGATCAAACGCGCGGATGGTTTTATACACTCACCGTATTAAGCACTGCACTTTTCGATAAGCCCGCATTTAAGAATGTGATTGTGAATGGTCTTGTCATGGCTGAAGATGGCAAGAAGATGAGTAAGAGCTTAAAGAATTATCCTGATCCTATGGAAACCATCGATAAGTTCGGCGCAGATTCTTTAAGAATATTTTTGTTAAATTCCCCTGCCACCGCTGCAGATGAAGTTCGATTTAGCACCGATGGAGTCAAAGAAAGCACAAGGCGGGTCTTGTTACCTTTATGGAACGCTTACTCATTTTTTGCGACCTATGCCAGCCTCGATCGCTTTGATCCCGAAACAGAACTCGTCACAAGCACCAATGAATTGGATGTGTGGATCCTGTTGCGTATGAAGCAAACTCTTTCTTCAATCGATAGGCATATGAATGCTTATGAAATTTCAAAAGTGTGCCCTGCACTCATCGATTTCCTTGATGACCTTAATAATTGGTACATCCGCAGAAGCCGCCGCAGATTCTGGGAATCCAACAAGGAAGCTTATTCCACTTTATTCTCAGTTCTCCTCACATCCTCACAGCTCCTGGCACCCATTGCACCTTTTGCGGCTGAGTATTTCTTTCTGCAACTAGCCCTCACTGCAAAATTAAAGGAAATCGGAAGCGTTCACCTTTCGACATTGCCCGAAGCAACTGTGCTTACCGCTGAAGATCAAGACCTCTTGGAACGCGTTGCAGCTGCACGCAGAGTGGTGGAACTCGGACGCACTATTCGCACCACTCACAAGCTCAAAAATCGACAACCCCTGCAAAAGCTCACGGTAGGAACCCTTTCAACTGAATTTGCTCGCCACATTATGTCCATGGAAAATGTGATATGCGAAGAACTCAATGTGAAAAGCATTGTGGTTACCTCCGATCCCACAAAACTCGCGACATTTATTTTGAAACCAAATTTCAAAGTTTTAGGACGCCAGCTCGGAGATCGCATTAAAGATCTGCAGGTACTGCTTGCATCAGCATCTCAAGAATTGGCAGCAAAGGCGTTGCGCAAAGAGACCTTCCGCATTGGGGATTTCGACCTCACCCCCGACATGGTGACAGTCGATCTTAAATCGACGGGCAAAGATCTTGTAGCCAGTGACATCGATGTTGTGGTGGCACTTGATCCTGAAATCACTGAAGAACTGCGCATGGAAGGCATTGCACGCGAACTGGTGAGCCTCATCCAAAAAGCTCGAAAGTCTGCGCTGTTTGAAGTCGAAGATCGCATTTCATTGCATGTTGAGGCAAGCGTGATGCTCAAGGCTGCAATTGAAGTCAACCGGACTTTTATTGAAGAAGAAACGCTTTCTAAGATGCAAAACGAGAAAAGTGGCAAAGTAGAATATTCAGAAACGATTAAAATTGAAGAAGAAACCGTTGTGATCTCGCTTTCGAGAATTTAAAAACGGCGAGTTTCTTCCTTCCCATAAAAAAGCCAACAAAAAAGCGCCCCGACGACTTGGGACGCTTTTTTGTGAGTTGGATTAAGCACGCTAAAACAGATTAAAGGAGGACCTTTAATGCCATTTCATCACTTTTCTTTCTCGCCTTTGGGAAGCAAAGTGACAACAAGTCGTTTTCCTTCAAGCTTCGGAGGGGATTCAACGCCTACAATTTCGTCGAGCCCCAGCATGAGTTCAGTTAAGACCTTGTATCCAAGATCGATATGACTCATTTCACGGCCGCGGAATCGCACGAACACTCGAATACGATTTTTTTCAGAAGCCCAGCGCTTGATATGATTCTGTTTGGTTTCAATATCATGGCTGTCGGTATTGGGAGTGAGTGTGAGTTCCTTCACTTCAATAACAGCCTGCTTCTTTTTGGCCTCGTGAGCCTTCTTACTTTGTTGGAACTTGTACTTGCCGTAGTCGATGAGGCGACAGACAGGCGGCTTTGCATCAGGAGACACTTCAACGAGGTCCAAACCTGTTTCCTCGGCCCTCATTAAAGCTTCGCGTAGGGGAATGACACCTATTTGGCTGCCGTCATCTCCGATGAGACGGATCTCCAGAGCTTTGATACGATCATTGATACGAGGGCCTTCCTGGGCGGGAGCACGATTTGGGGTACCCATTTGACGCATACCTAAGCAAAACCTCCTAAAAAGATGAAATTCTTCAAACACCTGAAATGGCGTTTTATACCAACCAATAAAATTCGCAAATCAAAATACCGCAAAGTCACTTTGAAAAAAAAAGCGAGGATGCCTGCTGATTTGCCCCTCGCTCTTCAAAAGTGAACCTTTTAGATCTTCTTGGTAGCAACGACCGGCTTGTCAAGTTTAAAAAGCTTAGGAGTTGTTCCGTTCACTCTTATTTTATTCTTGCGAGCCTTACCGCCCTTAACTCTTTTTGCTTCGCGGCGACGACGGGTGATGTCGGTAGGAGATGTCATGTTCAAAACCTCATTTTCTTGTGCGAGACCCTTTACAACTCCGTTCATCGCAAAATTAGCAACTCACAAAAGAAAATCGTAGCCGGGTACTCTGTCTTGTCAAACTGTTCATGATGAAGCCTTGCCCTAAAAGGGCACCTTAAGAGCCTCCACCCTACACACTACGATACTCAAAGGCAAGCTTAAACCAGCAAACATTTGCTTTGCAGAGAGGTGGATGTTGCAGGCATTTCCCATCATTGCAGTCGCTCATGAGGCTCACGTGGGATATCCCCCTGATTCTCTTGAAAAGAGCCCGGCCCCTGAGGAGATGTCGGCACAACACTGGGAACAGGCGAGGCTTCTGGAGAAAGCGGGGTTTCGAGAATCACAGGCTGCTCGGTGCCGCCACTCGATTCAATGGGCTCAAGAGCATTCCCTTGTGGTGCAACATTGGAAGCCTCTGGATTTTCTTCAGCACTTGGCTTTACATCGCTCATTTCACGATTTACTTCTTCAACAACTGCAGCGGTTTCTTCGTCTAATTTTTCCATCTCACGCTTACTCGGACGCACATAGCCGGTAGGCTCTGAAAAAGGATCTTTTCTTTTTGCCATGCCCAATTCTCCTTGAGGCATCAGCTCCAAGATATCGGCGCGGGCAACAATCGTATTGTAGCGCTTGCGAAAGAAGGATGAAAATCTTCTTTTCGTCAAAGACGCATTCCATCTATTTGGACTTGGCAAAATGACAGCAAGCGAAATGCATTCCGCAGCACTCAATTTTTTTCCGTCTTTCTTAAAATAAAATTGTGCAGCTTCCTGTAGGCCATAAATTTTGGGACCAAACTCTACAATATTTAAATACCACGTGAGTTGAGAGTTCTTAGACACCGTCGCATCGAGAAGAACGGCTCCAACAATTTCTCGCCCCTTGCGCAACATCGTTTTTTCGCGCGAGAGGAACGCGTTTTTCACGAGCTGCTGAGTGATCGTGCTGCCTCCTCTCTTGATTTTGCCCGCGCGCTTATTTTGCTTATAGCTCTGTTCCAAGCTTTCAATGTCGAGGCCATTGTGATCGTAGAATTTCGTATCTTCCGATGCCACCAGCGCAGCCTTGCAAGCATTGGGGATCTCTTGTTCAGACAACCACTCACTGGTCCAGGGCCCTGTGGCACGCAGATAACGGCTTTGGCCATCGGCCTCATAGGGAAAATAAAGGAGGATTCCTCCGTGCAAAAGCAGTACCCACGGAACAAACCACGCAACAAAAAGGAACGGGACTCCCACGATGCCTATCAGTGCCCAAGAAACCATTGTCTGTTTTATACGTGCCATGAAAGGGTTCCCAGCTTGAAAATGAAATGAAAGAGGGGCATGTTGCCTTCAAGCGATTGTCATCAGTTTAAAAAGGGAGCCTCTTACATGCAGTTGCCGCAAATACGGCCCATAAGATTCCACCACGCACAAAATCTAGACTCCTTAGCGAGCGACCTCCTCGTGGTTGTTGTTGACGAAAATGACATCAAGGATGGTAAAATTCAATCCCAGAGCCTGGCCAACCTTGACGCAACACTCAAGGGCACCATTTCCGAACTGGTTGGCCTCAAAGACTTTGAAGGCAAATGGCTGCAAAGCACGGTCTCACTTTGCTCTGAAAAGTCGATTGCAAAACGACTTTTACTGATAGGGGCTGGCCTCAAGAACAACTATTTGCCTGCGCGTGCACGCCAAATCGGTCTTACTCTCACAGAACAAGTCTCAAAACTTAAAGCATACAAAGTTGCCATTGCATGCGTTTCGCCGCTTTTTCAATCGGATGAAAACATGGCACAGCTCGCACTCGGAGCACGTGTGGGCGCATATTCCTATCCTGCTTTTAGCCCCAGCGAAAAAAGTAAGGCGGAAAAAGAGATCCCCCTCGAATTCGTTCTTGTTCATTCAAGCACGGCTCTCGTTGAACAACTTAAAACTACAGACACCTTGGCACGGGCGATTGAAACATGTCGCTTGCTCCAAGACGGTCCTCCTAACATTGTCACTCCTAAGTATGTCGCAGAGTGCATGACCGAAAAGGCAAAGGCACTTGGACTTTCCGTGACCGTGATGGGAGCTCAAAAACTGCGCGAAATCGGATTTAACGCCATGATGGCCGTGGGCGGCGGCAGTGCACAAGAGCCACAATTTGTGGTGATTGAGTATAAGCCCCAGTCATTTAAAAAGACCGTGGCCTTTGTGGGCAAAGGCCTCACGATGGACACTGGCGGATACAGCATCAAGACACCGGCCACATACCAAGAAGGTATGAAATATGACATGTCGGGTGCAGCTGTCACCTTAAGCTCTGTGCTTGCCATTGCAGAACTCGGCCTACCGGTACGCGTTTTCGGAATCGCAGCCCTCTGCGAGAACATGATCGACGCTCATGCCTACCGAGTGGGCGACGTGATTAAAGGATATTCTGGCAAAAGCATCGAGATTTATAATACAGATGCCGAAGGGCGAGTTGTATTGAGCGATGCTCTTTCTTATACTGCCCGCGAGTTAAAGCCCGATTGCATTGTTGAATATTCAACTCTCACAGGCGCCATGATCATCAGTTTGGGCCGCGTAGGAGCTGGGCTTTTTGCCTTCGATGAAAGTTTAGGCAAAACGATTCTGGAAGCCAGCGAATCAACCGGCGAACGCATGTGGCCGATGCCGACCTGGGAAGAAATTGGCGAAGATGTGAAGGGCACCATGACAGATCTCAAAAACCTGGGCGCACCCGGACAAGCCGGCAGCATCGCGGCAGCCATGTTTTTGAAGGAATTTGTTGACAATGTTCCCTTCGCCCACATCGACATTGCAGGTGTTGCCGACGGAAATATGTGCATTGGGTATCCAAGAAAAGTCAGCGCAGGCTACGGCATTCAACTGACAGTCGATATTGCAAGGAAATTTTCGTAATCAAAAACAGCGAGAGTGGCCCGGAAGCTTTTGCAACAACCTCATTTTAAGGAATATGGCAAAATGAACATGGCCGCATTTTCTTCCGCAGATAGAAACAAACGCCCCCTCGCCCCTCTCCTTGTTTTTGACATCGAAACCGTTCCCGACATTCCCTTGCTCGTAGAATCTTACGAACCTCTCTTAGAAGATCCGTGCGAAAAATCAGAACTGTGGAAAGATCTGCGCGTTTTAGAAGCGCTCAAATTGCAAAAAAACATCAGTTTTCCATCAAGTATTTATCATACGGTTGTAAGCATCTGCGCTGCATATGTGCACCCCGAAACCTATTATTTGTTCGATGGCTTTAAGCGAACAGTCCCCTTTCCTGGCAGCTACGAAGAGCTTTTAAAGGGTGAATCCCAGCTGCTGAAAGATTTTTGGGCTTTTTCTATGAAGTATAAAGATCATGCAACGGTGTGGTACGACAGCATACAATCCGACTACAAAATCAATGATTATACCCGCAGAAAGCTTAAACCCATTCCTGTGAGCTTTTGTGGGTACAATATTACGGGATTTGATTTGCCCGTCATTGAGCAACGGAGCATGAAACATTTTCTGACCTGCCCCGTTCCCGATTATGCGACTGACGTAGGAGTGGAGTCCTATCGATACAAGTTCGCAACAGACAAGGTCTTCGACTTGTGCCACTTCATTTCGAATCACCAGCCTCAATGCCGGGCTGGACTCGATGTCATCGCTCGATCTATGGGGCTTGGCGGAAAAATGTCTGGGATGGACGGAAGCAGAGTTGCGGAAGAATATTTTGCACATCAGAATTGGAAGCAGATCGAAGAATACTGCGCGGTAGACGTTCTCATTACCTATGGTGTCCTTCTTGCCGTTCAGAAATTTCGAGGGATCCTTGACGAAGCGCAATTCAAAGATTGTTTGAACCACTTTGAGAAGTTTCTGACCTTGGAAGGAAAGCCTCAGTCATATAAGGAGCTAGCGGAAAAAAGCACGGCATTTTTTGCTTACGGAAAGTAAGACATCCCTGCTGCAAGAGGCTCTCAAGAGTTGAGTGAATTTGAACGATGAGGTTATTATCCGCGGCCTGACATCATTAGAGGCGTATGTCAACGTATAATTCTCATTAGAAATAAGTATTCAACTCGTCTTCTACATGAAAAGGAGTTTTGTGATGTCTGACCTGGGTTTTTCCAAAGGGCTCGCTGGAATTGTTGCCGATGCAACGTCCGTCAGCCAAGTTCAAGGTGAAGCAGGACGCCTCATTTACAGAGGGATGTCCATCGAAGAAATCGCTGAGAAATCCACCTTTGAAGAAATGGTGTTTTTTCTTTTGCGTGGCCGGCTTCCTACCAAAAACGAACTTGAGTCTGTCAGTGCTGAACTCAAGCAAAATCGTACCCTTCCAAAGTATGTCGAAACAGTTATCGACACCGCACCTCGCACTGCGCATCCCATGGCTGTGTTACAGTCCGCAGTTTCTGCATTGGCTTATGATGAACCCAACGCCGACCTGAAGAACCTTGAAAAAAATGTTCAAACTTCGGTTCGCGTCATCAGCCAGTTGGCAACCGCAGTGGCACGCATTTCACGCGTCCGCCGAGGACTTGCTCCTGTTGCAGCTCGCTCTGAATTGACCCACGCTGAAAATTTTCTGTACATGATGCATGGCGAAATTCCGAGCAAGGAAGAAGCGCGCATGTTTGATGTTTCCCTAATTCTTCACATGGATCACGACTTCAATGCTTCGACGTTTGCTGCCCGCGTGATTGCATCCACAGAAGCACGCATCTTGTCTTCACTTTCTGGCGCAATTGGCGCACTCAGCGGCCCCCTTCACGGCGGTGCAAACGAAAAAGTTCTTGAAATGGCCGACGTCATTGGATCACCTGACAAAGCGCGCGCTTGGGTCCACAATGCGCTAACAAACAAGCAAAAGGTTTTTGGATTTGGTCACCGCGTGTACAAAACCATGGATCCGCGCGCAAAAATTCTGCGCAGCATGCTTGAAAAACGCGTTGCTCAAAGCACAGAAAAAGCAACCTACGAAATTCTGGTGAACGTGCACGACACCATGATCGAAGAATTGAGCAAAAAAGAGAAAGACTATATCTGGCCTAACGTCGACTTTTGGTCGGGTTCACTCTACCGCCTCATGAACATTCCTACCATCGATTTCACCCCCGTCTTTGCCGTGGCTCGCGTGGCTGGATGGTGTTCGCACATCATTGAAATGTGGCAAGACAACCGCATCTACCGCCCTGCTGCAAAATATGTGGGCCCAACCGAAGCTTCTTACACCGACGCTTCAAAACGCGGCTAAGAGCTCTTTTCCGCACATCTTGCAATGGATACGTCCTGGACTTTGTTCCAGGACTTTTTTATGTTGTGCGAAAGTCGACTTGATTCAGAGACACCTGCCACATTTGGAAATTTCTGATGCTTCATCCCTTTGGAGATTTTGCACTTCAGTTCGAAAAATACACATTGCGATCAGGCTTTATTGCACCGCTCCAAGACATCAGTTTTTCACTTGAACGCAAAGAATCCTTGGCCCTGATTGGCCCCACGGGATCCGGAAAAAGTATGCTGGTGTATGTGATTAGCCAGATGATTTGGGATGTCGCAAACAGACCCGAAACCCTGCGCCAAAACGGACTCTGTAAAATCCTCGGCTATCAGGTCACACCCAAAAAACCTTCGCTCCCAACACTGACAGTCTTGCAGTCGATGATCGCCGTTGTGGGCGAACGAAGCGCTTGGCTTCCACTTCCCCTGTGCGAAAACTTTCGAGTAAGCCAAATCCTTGCGGGAAGCCAAAATCCCATCACTTACTACGAACTGATGAATGCCCTTCCCCTCTCACTTAAAAACAAGTCAAGGCTACTCGCACTTGCCGAACTCATGCCCAAACAGGTTGAATCTCCGCTCCTGCAGCAACTCGCAATCATTCGAGCATTGCTGCGCAAACCCGCCTTGCTGTTACTTGACGAACCCTTTGGAAGAATGGATCCTGTTCTGTTACGACAAACAGAGTCACTTATTCTGGAACTTGGAGAAGAAAGCACCATCGTGTGGGCAACCAACGACCTTCACCAGGCCAGTCGCATTACGGATCGAACGGTCTTTATGCTGAACGGAAAAGTACGCGAATGCACTCCCACACCTGAGTTTTTTGCCAATCCCCGCACCCGCGAAGCAGAAAGCTTTATTGCGGGCCATGACGACGACGGCTAAGGGCACCCGCTTTAAATATCCCGCCAGGGGCCATGGCTTCGTTGCGCAGCGGACGCTTTGGTCCGTGAGGAAAGCGGCAGGGGCCGAAAACGACGCTATGGGCGATTTCTTGAAGCAGCCCCCTTAATAGCGGAAGTGTTTGATCGGCTCGCCCTTACTCTCGAGTTCTTTGAGGGCGCGAATGCCGATATCAAGGTGCGTGTCGACCCATTTGGTATTCACAGCCTTGTCGGAGGCCTCGGTTTTCACGCCATCGGGCGTGTAGGGAACATCGGAAACGAGGAGGAGCGCACCGCGTGCGATTTCATTGTGATGACCCACGACAAAAATCGTCGCTGTTTCCATGTCGATACCCAGACAAGTCAACCCCATGAGGCGTTTCAAAAAAGCCTCATCATGCTCCCAAACCCTGCGGTTTGTCGTATAGATGACGCCCGTTCTGTAATCGTGGCCAGCCTCAATGATGATCTCTGAAATATGCTTGTGCAGCTTGAACGAAGGCAAAGCGGGGACTTCGGGTGGAAAGTAGTCGTTTGAGGTTCCTTCCCCGCGAATGGCAGCAATGGGCAAGATAAAGTGTCCAATTTCAGTGCTTTTCTTGAGGCCACCGCACTTTCCTAGAAAAAGGACGGCCTTTGGATTCCGTGCAGAAAGAAGGTCCATGACCGTCGCTGCATTGGCCGAACCCATTTGAAAGTTAATGATGGACACGTTGATTTCTTTGCACGTTGCATTTTGCATCGCGCGATCTTGCCCGCGCACTTCGCAACCCAACTTCTGAGCAAACATATCGACATAAGACTGAAAATTGGTCAGGAGAATATAATCTGCGAAGTCTTCAACTGCCGTACCGGTGTAGCGCGGCAACCAATTTCGGCAGATTTCCATTTTCGTCTTCATGCACTTCTTCTCCTCTAGAAACATGGTAGATGCTTCTTTCATCTCGTTCGCAAACAAGAGTCCCTGCAGGCGGAGCGATAAAAGATGTCTGACAATCTCATTCGGTCATTAAAAACCTTTGTCTTAGGGTTGCGCAATTCCTTCAGTGCAAACGATTTGGCGTGTCAGGTCCACCTGAGAACTTCTGAGGGCTTTGAACACGTTGAAACAATCGACTTTTTGACGACGACGCATCTCTCAGATCCCTTGAACCTCGTGGTAGGAAAAATGAATCCACGCCTGGAATTCAGGTTTTTTCTCTTGTGTGAAAACGTCAAATTTACAAGATCAAAGCGCATTTTTCTGCAGCAACTTGCGGAATGTGGAGAAGCGCCCCTGCTCTTTGTTCATCCCTACGTGCCTGCCTCAGAAGATCTTGCCTCTGAGGATTTTTGTGTGTCGCAGTGGTCGCATCTCGTCGAACTCACCGTTGAAAAAGAGGGAGATTGGCAGCTCCAGCTCCATTCAACAATTCCACTGCCTGAGCACATTCAGAGTGCCGTCGAAAATCTGCGAATGGACTTACAAAGCAGAGGAGTAGGCTGGCCTCCAGCATTGTGCGCGCAGAAAGAAGTTAAAACCCTCCTCGCGCATCGAAACAAAATAAATCCTCAAAGTGGAAGCATTGAACATTTAAGCAGTGCCATCGAGCAGGCACAAAAAAAAATGCAAAATGGCGACTGTTACGTCATGAACTTAAGCACGAGAGTCTCACAGCACATCCTTCCGCAAGATTTCGACCTCATTATTTTTCTGGACACGTGGTGGAACAATCCTTCGCGTTTCGGTCTTTTTTTAAAGACTTCAGCGCTCGCACTGATGAGTTTTAGTCCCGAAAGATTTGCAGCACTGACGGGGCAAACTGTGTTGACAGAGCCCATTAAAGGAACAAAGAAGGCAGAAATTGGACTCATTCCAACTCAAAGCGATGCCACAAAACTTTGGAATTCTGAAAAAGAGATATGTGAACTTACCATGATCACAGACCTGCTTAGGCATGATTTAAATAGCGTTTGCATTCCGGGATCAGTGCAGGTTTTTCAACCTTTTTTTGCGCGTATTGCGGGCTCTTTGCTGCAAATGCAAAGCACCATTTTTGGAACCGTTCCCGATGATGTTACCTTTTCAGAAGTCCTGCTAAAAATGTTACCTGCTGGTAGTATTACAGGCGCCCCAAAAAAAATTGTTTGTGAACTGATTGACGAATTGGAAGAATTTAATCGAGGCTATTTCACTGGAATTGCGGGGTGGCGCACTCCCTCTCTCGATTGGGACAGCATCGTGCTGATTCGGAGTCACTTTATGGGCACGGAAAAAATCCCCTATACTGCAGCAGGAGCTGGAATCACAACGCAATCAATAATAAATCAAGAAATATTTGAGATTTTTGAAAAATTTTCAACCTTTCGCCTTGCACATTGAATGGAATTTGCCCATGGGGAAATTACTTTTTATAGATCATTTCGATTCTTTTTCAAATAATATTCTATCGTGGTTTTTACATACAGGATATGATGTTCATCGCGTTTTTTCGCCTTCAAAAGAAATGCAATTGCTACTCAATGAATCCTTGGAAGTATACGATGGAGCCATTTTTTCTCCCGGGCCGGGCCATCCTTCAGAATATCTGCAGTCCCTTGATCTGTTAAAAAAATTCCCACTGCAAAAGCCTTTCCTTGGCATTTGTTTGGGCCACCAGATTTTGATGCATGCTTTCGGCGGAATTGTTGCCAAAGTCGACTTGAATCCACTTCACGGGAGACGCATTTTATTCACTCTGGTCGAACCAAGCAGTTACCTACCTACTTTGGCCAAAATGGGAAAGGTTGTCACCTATCATTCTCTGGGCACACCCTCAAACGATGAAATCTTTAGAAAAGAAATAAAGCTGGTTGCGGAACATTCCCACACGGCACTTATTGCTGAACATCGAAAGGCTCCGTGGATTGGCGTTCAGTTTCATCCAGAAAGCTTTGCAAGCCTCCATGGAATCGACGTCTTTGCAGGATTTCATGCCCTCGTCCAAAATTCCATGAAATCGTAAAACTTCTGCTGACTGGCAATTTTAAAACCTACAAGGTAAGATCTTTCGAAGAAATGCGAGGAACAAGCTCTGGAACTCGCGTCCCCGCTGACAATCTTTTGGTGGCTGCCATGCTTGGTCGACTCTACGGATTTTTATTTCTAGGACTCATGTGCTATAGCGCATGGTATCAGTACAATTACATGAAAATATACTCCCGTGAATTTGAAGCCGAAAACAGCTTGAAACGCATTGGAGCCGAAGTGTACAGCGCTTCAGAATTCCGGCTGACAAGGTACCAATCCAATAACGTTGTTTTCTCTTTAGAAGGCAAAAATGCGAGTCAACTCAACGACGGGTATCTCTATTTATCTGGAGATATCGCCTACAAAGATTTTCTGCCTACAGGTGTGCAACGGTTAAGCGCAAAGACCCCTAAAATTCTTGCCCAGCTCGTCACCGTCAAAGAAGGGCGCTCTCTGCTGGAATCTTCCATGAAGTTGCACAAAGCCACACTTCCGGATGAAGTTAAAATTTTGTATGAAGGGGATGCACTTTCAACAAAAAACGTGCTGGTCGACATGGATGCAGGAATGATTTCGACTCAACAAAACGTTCAGGTCGAAGGGCCCGATGGCTCTCTGAAGGCAACAGGTGGCACCTTTGCATTCCGAACAGGGGACATGAAATTCAGTGGCCCCGTCCACGGAGTCCTGCAAAGCGCGCGGCTAAAATTGAAATCTAAGTCAACAAAATGAGGATCTCATGTATTTTGTCTTGAAAGCACTCATGTCCCAAAGGAATGGCATCCAGACTTTTGTAAAACTCACCCTCGTCGCTGGGTGTGGATACTTTATATTGCCTCAAACAGGCCATGCCGACTTTTCAGATGAACTTCCGCCCCCCGCGCAAGGAAGTCCTCAAAAACCTGCGGAAGAAAATAAAGCCCCTCCAAAAGGGCAAAGTGCGCCTGTTGCGAGCACTCCTGCAGCACCTGTAAAACAACCCGCTCCTTCCACCGTGGGCACGCCCGCTCCAGTTTCTGGTGGCAAGGGTGCAGGCTCCAATCCGAAAGCGGCCGCGCCCAAACCTGCACCCGGCGGACAGTCACAAAATCCAGGGGGGTTACTCAGTGACGACATCGTGCAGCATGACGCCAATGCTCCTTTAACTTACGGCGCAGATTCCATGGAAGCTTCGCGCGAAAAAGGAAAACTTGTACTCACGGGCAACGTCGTTTTAACACAGGCCGATACCACACTTTGGTCGGATGTTGCCGAACTCACCACAGCGCCCAACTCGTCGACTTTCGAAAAGGCCCACGCAAAAGGGCACGTCAAAATCCAGAAAAAAGCTTCTGCCCATGCCCCTGCAGTGCATGCCGAAGCCAAGGAAATTGAATACAATCCGCAGAACAAAATTGCCATTTTAAAAGGCAATCCAAAGATCTGGAAGGGCGAGGAAGTCGTACAAGGGGAAGTGATGGAACTCAATTTGCTGACTTCGGAATATAAAGTAACGCGCGTGCGCGGGGTTTTAGATCCAAAGAGTCAACAAACTCCTGAGAAAAAACCAGGTGTGAAAAAATAGAAAATTTCCTGCAGAACCTCTTAAACATGAGCAATAAAGATGTCTAGTCTCCTCATTTCTAAAAATCTGCGACGACTCTTTGATTCCCGCGTGGTTGTTGAAGACGTAACCTTTCAGGTTCGAAGTGGAGAAATTGTGGGTCTGTTGGGCCCCAATGGAGCCGGCAAAACCACAAGCTTTTACATGACTGTGGGTTTGTTACGTCCAACAAGTGGCACTGTCGAATACGATGGTAAAGATATTACCCAGCTTCCCATTCACAAAAGAGCCCGTCTTGGAATTGGATATCTTCCACAAAATGCCAGTGTGTTTCGTAAACTGACAGTTGAAGAAAATATTCTTGCCATCATGGAAGTCTGGGGAACTCCGCGCAAAGAACGAAAAGCTGCGCTCGAGCGACTTCTCGAAGAGTTTCGCATTGGGCACATCCGGAAGTCCCTGGGAATTTCACTGTCGGGAGGTGAACGTCGCAGACTTGAAATTGCACGAACTCTCGTTTTAAAGCCGCGATTTATTCTACTTGATGAACCCTTTGCCGGAATCGATCCTGTTACGGTAGATGAAATTCAGAAAATCATTGCTCAACTCGCGCGTGACAACGGCCTGGGCGTTCTAATTACCGACCACAACGTCCGTGAAACCCTTGGAATCTGTGACAGAGCTTATATTCTTGCAGGGGGAAAAATGCTTGCGGAAGGAACACCCGCAACAGTCGCATCGCTTGACAAAGTACGAGAAATATATTTGGGAGAAAACTTCAGCCTGTGATTCACAAGCCTCTGTTTTCAAGAAGAAAAAGGATTTCCTAACCCTTTCCCAATCTCACTCCAGCCACCGCATTCTCTCTTTGATTTGTTAAAAAGACCCTATCCGAGTTTTAATTGGCCGTCAAGTCAAGCGACGATCTGGATCAAGTCATGGACATTTTAATACAGTCTGGCTGCCATTTTCGAACACGCCTGAGGCCTTTTAAAGTGAGAAGTCGGGTTCGCCTGCTAGAAAAGCAGCAATCCTTTTTTGCACAGGATCTGAAAAATCGGCACTGTCTAAAAGTGTTAAAAGTGGAAAAAACGCAACCGTATCGACTTCACTAGCCAAGACGCGCGCAGGTTTGTCATGAAACCAAGTGGGCTCTGTAGATTTCACGACATAAAGAAATCCTTTGAGGACACCATTTTCCCACTGCCTTGTCACCTCTTTCGTCTCTGAAACGCTCCAACCGACCTCTTCGTGAATTTCGCGACGTAACACAGCAACTGGAGTTTCTTTTGCGTCGGCCCCACCACCAATCATGTCCCATGCACGATCTAAGTAGTTGCGCTTCATGAGCAAGCACTCCCATTGAGCAGGCGACGTGCGCGCAAGTTGAATGATTTCTTGCAATGGAAGAGAATTGAATTTCGTGCACAGGCTGATATCAATGGGGCGCAAGAAGAGTGCTGCTGAAAAAAAACCTGGAACTCGACGCTGAATTTGCACTCGGGCCTGCTGAGCAAGCTCAGTAAAAATTCGGTCTTGGTTTATTTCCCAGGGCAAAGGCATGCTTTCTGAACGACGTTGATAGAGATCTTTCACGTCATGATTGAGGAGTTCCCAGGGTGATTTATCTTGGAAATTTTCGTGCAGATATCTGGGAATAAAGTGCCAATGTAGATGCTCTGTGACGTTTCCAAATTTTACAAAATTCATCCGCGCAGGTTTCACAGTTTTACGAACCGCCTTTTCGACATCAAGCAGTTCTGCAAACAGTCCTCCCGCATCCGAAGGCCGCACATCGCTTTGTTCGAGAATGTGCCTTTTAAAAACCGCCATCACAGAACCGGGCCATTTTTGCGTAAAGGGGCCGCGAAATATAGAGCAATGCGTGAGAGACAGAATGCTTTCGCTGCCATCCGCTGTTTTAATGAGCCGTTCGCAAAGCGAGCAGCCCTTCTTCAGAAACTCTGTGAACATCGCCTCTCCTTGTTTCCTTTGGGACTTTACAGATTAAATGCGTAAGAAGAATTGCGCAAAGGGCGTCTGTGTTGCATAAATGCAGGTATGCGAAGAGCTTATATTTCAACGCCTTTTCTCAACGATGAAGGAGCATGCATGTCAAAGATCATTGCCGTCAATGCAAGACAAATTCTCGATTCCCGTGGAAATCCAACAGTGGAAGTCGACGTCATTACGGAAGAAGGAAATGTCGGCACCGCTTCTGTTCCCTCGGGGGCAAGTACAGGAGAACACGAAGCCTGTGAACTTCGCGATGGAGATGCGGGCATTTATCTTGGAAAAAGCGTTCTCAAAGCTGTTCAGAACGTACACAATCACATTGCGCCTATCTTAGAAGACGAAGTCGATGTCACGGAACAAATTGAAATCGACAACATGATGCTTGAAATTGACGGAACACCGAATAAAACCAAGCTGGGCGCAAACGCAATGCTTGCTGTTTCGTTAGCATGTGCCCGCGCAGCGTCTGTTGAGTTAGGAATGCCGCTGTACCGTTACCTTGGCGGATCGTATTCGCGCACACTTCCTGTTCCGTTAATGAATGTTATTAACGGGGGCGCACACGCCGACAACACTATCGATTTTCAAGAATTTATGCTCGTACCCACGGGTTTTGCAACTTTTGCAGAGGGCCTGCGAGCTGGAGTTGAGATATTTCACAATCTTAAACAAGTTCTCACAAAAAAGAATCTTGCAACCTCGGTCGGTGATGAAGGTGGATTTGCTCCCAACCTTTCGACCAACGAAGAAGCCTTGCAAATTCTTTGTCAAGCCGTCGAAAAAGCAGGCTACAAGCTTGGCGATCAGATTAAGTTCGCACTAGATGTTGCCGCAAGTTCTTTCTTTAAAGATGGAATGTATCATCTTGCAGGCGAAGGCACAAAAAAAACAAGCGAAGAAATGATTGATATCTATGCAAATCTTTGCAAAAAATATCCTATTTGCAGCATTGAAGATGGCCTTGATGAAAACGACTGGGCAGGCTGGAAGAAACTCACCGATGCCCTTGGAAAGTCGGTTCAAATCGTGGGCGACGACCTTTTCGTGACCAACCCTAAACTGCTCAGCAAGGGAATCGAATCGGGAGTCGGAAATTCCATTCTCATCAAACTCAACCAGATCGGAACCCTCACCGAAACTTTACAAACCATTGAGCTTGCCAAAACAAGCGGCTACACAACCATCATTTCACACCGCAGCGGCGAAACCGAAGAAACTTTTATTTCCGACCTCGCTGTGGCCACCAATGCGGGACAAATTAAAACAGGAAGCGCATCGCGCACCGATCGCATTGCAAAATACAATCGCCTGCTTCGCATTGAAGAAGAGCTTGGAACCACCGCATTGTATTCTTGGCGAGCCGGAAAGCGACTGGGCTAACCCAACCTCTAAGGCACACCGTTTTTTCTGGATTCCTCGGAAAAAGAATGAGAGGCTTTGTCATTGGAAAATGCAGTCTCGCTTTTCTGCAAGCCCATCCTTCTTTTGAAGTCTTGAGCCTTTGACGGAGTTCAGAAAATATGGCGGAAACAGAAGCTTTGTCGACATCGTCGATGCGGCCTAGCCCACATCAAAGTGCTTATTCGGGCCTCGTTCACCTCTTTTTAGAGTTGCGTGGACGCGGCCTTTCCCTTTCTTCGCTCGATCTCGAAATTGTGAGACAGTGGCAGATCTCCGCCATTCCCATCGACATCGTGACTTCGGTGATGCTAGAAATGCAAGAGGAATGCACGAAACGCAATCAGCCGTTTCCAGCAACTCTCATTCCCATCGGAAAACGCCTGCAACGCGCCATGCAAAAGCTCAATGAATTTTGAGCATCCGTTCTTCAGGAGCACCCTATGAAAAAACCCAGCCTTTCTCTTGACTCACTTTTTTCGGGGTTGGTGCAGCAGGCGGAAAAACGTGAAGAAGAACCCCACGAAGAAGCCGACCCGGCTGCACTTCTCACCCAAGAAATTGAAGCGCAATGCCAGTGCGATGGAACGCGCAAATATTTTATTTCCCGCGCACCGGGACGCGGCAAACTGTTTGCCCCCTGCCCTGCCTGTAACCCCCGCTTAAAATGCCCAAAATGCGAAGGTTCTGGAAACTTACACCGCTATAATCTGATGCTTAAAAAAGATGACATCACACCAAATGCCTGCGAATGCACAGCGCTCGAACGAAAGATTGCGCGTTTAAATTCGGCAGGCTTGCCCGTTAAATATCTATGCGCAGACTTCAGCGGCTTTGAAGACGACAAGGGGATTTCGCAATCGACGTCTGAGAAACTCGTGGAAAATCAGCGGACCATTTTCGAGTTTTGTGCCCAGGTCCACGACATCCTCATTCATGGCGTAGAACCCGGAGATAAGTATTTTTTAACTCTGATGGGGCCTGTGGGAACTGGAAAAACACACCTTGGAGTGGCGGCACTCAAAAGGCTCGCCTTGGTTTACAATCACAGCGTGCGCTTTATCGATTTTCAAGCGCTGTTGTATGAGCTGCGGGATGCCTTCGAAACAAATCGTCCAAAAGAGCAAATTTTGGGCCCTTTGCGCGAAACCGAAGTGTTGCTGATCGATGAATTTGGAAAGGGCAGAGCACGGAATGAATTTCAGATGGAAACGCTCGATGAGCTGGTAAACTCAAGGTACAACTGTGGCCTTGCAACCATCATTACAACAAATTATTTGCCAAAAAAATTACACCAGATTTGGTTGGACAAACTCGGCGCACAAGAAAAAGGGATGTATATTAAGAATAAGGTTGACGAGAATAAAATGTTTCTGCCGGAAGGACTTTCAGATTTCATGGGATCAAATTCCGTCCAGTCTCCCATTAACGAAACATTTTGGTTGCAAACCTTGGAAGAGCGCATTGGCTCGCGCATGTTCGATCGCATTCTTGAAGCCTCTATTTTTGTCGATTTTCTTGATATCCCGAGTTTTCGTGAAGTGTCCTCTCGAAACTTTTTAAATCGTTATCAATCTGCCCATAAGGAATGATGTGTGAAGAAAAAACCGCTTTTGCTCAGTTGCGTTTTTCCGATTGCATTTGGTCTTGTTACTTTTTGGTTTACGGGTTGCCAAGAACGTGCGTTCAATAATCAAGGCGAAAATCCTGGAACGGACTCTTCTGAAAGCGCAGTGCATGCACTTGATGAACGCCAGATTGCAGGAAAACTCACTGCAAATGTGAACATGGAATCTGAAAGTTCAAACGGCAAAGTTTTGTGTGCACTCAAGCCGCAAAATGTGCAAATTGCACGGTTTGAAAAAGGGAAATATAAAATTTACATGGAAGGAAGAAAACCTTGCAATGCCGGCAATTCTCAATCCTATAGAGGTTGGGTTCCTGCAAGCGCTATATCCTACGAGGAAAGCGCATTTTTTGGAAAACTCAAAGAAGTTCAAAGTAACTCCGCAATTTCTGTAAAAATGCAATACGCAGGCAATAAAATCTTTTGCACGGACGGGAACTGCCGCATTAAAGAAGCACTGTACGGAAAAAATCGATGCTTTTTAGTGCCCGAAGCAGCGAAGCTTCTTCAAACCGCAGCTCTTGCTCTCAAAAAGAAAAATTCGGATTGGAAACTGGCTCTTTATGATTGCTATCGCCCTGTGTACGTTCAACAACGCATGTTTGAATTGGTGCCGGATCCAAGGTGGGTTGCAGATCCTTCACCTCCTCGGTACGGCGGTCACAACCGTGGAATTGCCATCGACCTTACCATTGAAGCGAGCAATGGCGTAGCAGTTGATATGGGCTCAGGATATGATGAATTTAATTCCCGCAGCAATTTTGACTTTCCTGGAATTAGCGAAACAGCTAAAAAGAATCGAAAGATTTTGCAAGATGTGATGCTGGGAGCGGGTTTTAGTCCCTATACAGAAGAGTGGTGGCATTTTAGCCTGAAGGTTGCCGATGACAAGCCGCTTGATTTGGCGCTTTAAGTAACACGATTTGTTTTGCAAAAGAAACATCTCCTTGTAGCGGCTCGCGAACAAGGCAAAATCAAGCTCACATGATGCGCCAATGGGCTCACTCGCCTTGTCCACTTTCTTTCCCCAGCCATTTCAAGAGGAGTTCACACACAACACAGCCTTCTTTGCGCATTGCAACTTGAAATGGGCTCAGTCCAGTTTCGTTTAGAAAGAAGGGAGGAAACGAGTGATAGGATCCAAGACAAAGGAACAAGAAAACTGGAATGGCATCGTTCAATCCTACCGCAACTCCAGCATGAGCCAGCAAGATTTTTCTAAGCCGAACAACATTTCCTTATATTCATTACATTGCGGATGTAGAAAATTTGCTGACAATCTACCTGCAACATCACCAGCGCAATCATTTTCTTGCGTCATTGGTAAGCCTCCAAATTCGAAAGGTAGATTTTTAAATTTACGCAATTACTTTTTCCGCACCATTGTCAAATTGCTTTTAAAAATTCTGACTTCTCCGCCTCCTTTTTGAGGTAATCAAGCAACTTATTTTCGTCAAAAATCAAAATGGCGGGCACATTTTCAAGTCTGTCAATCCCAAAGATTTTAGCCCAGAACCATTTTTTGAGCTGAACACTTTGCGAGATTGAAAGGTGATCATCTTTAGAAATAAGTTTAGAAACTGTGCCTTTTGCAACGCCAAGCTTTGCTGCGATTTCCACGTACTTTGTTGTGGTCAGATCGCAGAGGAAGTCAAGTTCCTGCCCTTTTAAAGGGCTGTGACTGCCGCAAATTTCTTTTGCCACAAAGTGATTCATCCGTGTGACTTCTCGTCCCGGAAAGACCACATGCCCAGAATGAGATTTGTGGATGCACACTTGGGGAATAACCCATGTGTTTCCTGCAATTTGATACGGATAATTTTCAAGAATTTCTTTTTCTTCAGTCATGGAATCCCTACTGTTTTGAGTATTCTTTTGCAGTAAATGCGCCCTTGAGGCAGTCGCTCTTTTCATCTCCATCGTAAAAGGCATAAAGCTCTGCCCCTTGGAGGAAGGCACCTTTGTCTGCGTACCAAAGCCGGAGAGCAGAATAGTAACCGCACTTGCGTGTCCCTTGCGGATGAGGTGCCCATAGAGCAATTTCCCAAGGATTGTCAACTTAAAAAAAATCCAATATAAACTGGTACTTTATATTGGAGGTGAACAGTGCGCGAAGGATTTTACAAAGGGTATCGATTTCCGATCGAAATCATTCGGCATTGCGTTTGGCTTCATTACCGATTTTGCCTGAGTCTGCGTGATATTTCCGAAATGATGGCATACCGCAGTGTAGCAGTGAGTCAGGAAACTGTGCGTCAGTGGGGTCTTGATTTTGCAATAGAGTATGCCAAAAAAATCAGGCGTAATAAACCAAAACCTGGATCGACTTGGCACCTCGATGAGGTATTTCTTAAGATCAATGGAGAGCAAGTTTATCTCTGGCGTGCGGTAGATGAAAACGGTGAGGAGTTGGATATCTTGGTGACAAAAAGGCGGGATAAAAAAGCAGCAAAAAGCTTTTTCAAAAAGTTGCTCGCAAATTTGGAATACACTCCAAAACGCATTGTAACTGATAAACTTCGAAGTTATGCCGCAGCAAAACGTGAAATAATGCCAGATGTTCCGCATATTCAAGATAAAGGAGCCAACATGCGAGCGGAAAACTCGCATCGTCATGTTCGAAAAAGAGAACATCACCTTCAGAGATTCAAGTCACTTGTTCATGTTAGACGCTTTCTTGCCGCCTATTGCCAAATCAGATGTTTCTTTTCAAGAAGAAGACATTTGTATTCGGCGCAGGACTATCGCGAACTTCTTTCGAATAAATTCAATGCATGGAATGAAATGTCAAACTTCAAAAATGTTGCATAACTCAAAGACCGAATTGGGTAGGGGAGGTATTCTCAAAGTACCAAAACCCCAAGTTGGCAATCCCATGTATCGCTTAGAGTAATTTTTCGCATGTTCGAGCCTAGGACCCCCTTTAAGAAACTAGAAAACGGTCTTGAATGACGGCCTCCGGCCACTCCGATCCCCCAGAGCGAGTATCCCTTTACCAGGAAACGCATCTGCTCCGTATTTCTTAAGCTTGGTGTGCCATGCATAAAGCACGCTTGCTGGGATGCCGAAATTTTTCGCAACACCTGGTATCGAATCAAGTTAATGGGCAAACTTTACTACTTCTTTCCTGAATTATTTTGTGTATTTCCTCAAAAGATAAGGGCATCATCTCTCGGTGGTACCTTTGAAGTACAAAGGATTTCTTTCTCGGAAGCTCACATGGAACCTTCCTTGCTGCTACAGCGGACAACTCAAATCAAGTTACAATTGTTCTTTTCTAAAATGTTCGATCACTTTTTCAAAGCAATCCTCAATTTTTGGAAGTGGTTTGATATCACCAACTGCGGCAATCCAGCCTCGTTTCAGAAGGGTTCTCTCTAGATTTTCGAAGTGTACCGAAAGATCTACTGGCAACTCTGTTTTGCGGTATTCAAAAGTTTTTGCAAGCGCGTCTTTCAATATTTGTGCGTTCGTTTGCGGAAGCAAATGCATTAAATCGAAGAGGTCTTTTGCGCGAGAGTTTTGATTTCCCAACGCTACGAACGGGTGTATTTTTTCTGCACAAATGGTTTCTACAGGATAGACCTGCCAGTTGATTTCTTCTGATTTGAGCAACGATTGCGAAAATAAAACAAGTGGTTTTGGCGTGATAGGATCACCCATTCCCAGATCAATGTGAAGTATTTTTGATCGCTTTATATCGATTGGAATAGGGGAAAATCCGACTCTAAATTGCAGACGCAGGCCACCTGTTTCGTTCTGTGTTTTGAGTGGCACAGACTTTTCAAATTGAAACCAAATTCCATCCAGAAAATCTGTTTCGAGTATTTTTTTCGCATGTGTCTCGGCATCTTCGAGTGAACAGCCGTGCATCACAGCGTCTAAATCGATTGTGTACCTTGGCGACGAGTAGATGGTCACACTGACAAATCCACCCTTAAAGATCATCGAGCGCGCTAGAATTTCATCTTTCATAAGTCTTTGAACGGCACGTTCAATTAAAAATACCGTGAATATTTCTTCAAACTTGGCACCACGTTTTACCGCAATGTTTTTAATTTTTGCGCGCAACGATTCAATTTGCGCCTTACTGAAATTTGTCAAGATTGATGGCCTCCCAATGTTTTAATATAACATTTTCGAGGCCGATTTTCCGCGCCAGTTCCAAAACCTTTGCAGGTGTTGTGATATTTGATTCAAATGCACTATGGGCTGCATAGATTGCGTGCTGTAAACTTATTTTTGTTGACAGATAAAAGGCGTCCACGATGGCACGCTCAACTCCTGCGATGCGCACAAATTTTTCAACAACAAGTACGCCTTCCATGTTTGGTTCTTTTGTGCATCTGATCACTCTGTAGTTTTTCGATCGCTTGTTTTCAGTGGCTGCAATCCAAAGTGTTTTGGGTGTGAAGTTAATCAGATTGTGAAACGACAAGGCGGAAGGCCCAGTGATGTAAGAATCTGGCCCAAGCTTAATGCAAGCAACGGCGAAATCTTCTAGCGCTAGATCAAAGGTAGATTCGACCTTTTTGTAAACTCCTTCGCCAAGTCTTTCTAGTTTACCGGTGTCTGTGAGCCGCTTGAGGGCGTTACGATTTAGGCCTGCCGACAAGGCCTCCGTGGATTCAAAGAGGTCCCCGAGGAGGTCAAGTTTAAGAAAAGCCTTATTTTTTTGCTTTGAAGTTTCCATGGATACGATCCTACCAGAATTTTATGAAAATGGTAAAATCGTGTCAAAATATTTTCAGCTCTTTTGAGGGTGTGATGGGTTTCCGGTAGTAACGGGTGTAAATCCAACGCTAAGGAATTTTACTTTTTAAAGTTGTACTTGGCATAAGCTTTCTTGAGCGCATAAAATTGAGAAGCGTTGATCTGTCTACTTCCATAATCCGAGCAATAGACGTTTTTGAGACTTTCAGCCCGACAAGTTTGCTAATTTCAAGCTCTTTACCATCAAGTCTGGACTTTCCAACGATCCCCTTGGGACGTCCAGCCGTTTTCCTTCGCGTTTCAGGGCCGCCAGAGCCTCTTTTGTGCGTAAAGAGTTCAAGTCCCGCTCAAGTTCCGCGAAGAGACTAAAAAATGTGATGGCAACCTTTGACTGCATATCATATTTGTCTGCCAAGTGGATTTTTTCTTTAATGGCGATAAATTTTATCTTGCGCTTGTGAAGATCATCAACCAGCGAAACGACTTCTCCCAAGCTTCTACCGAGCCGAGAAAGTTCACTTACGATAAGTGAGTCCCCTTCTTTCAAAGAGTCACTGAGAAAATCGATACATCTTTCTTTTCTGCTGCGACGCGACGAAACTTCAACCTCGATAAAATCATCAATGTGAAGTTTTTCTTTGTGTGCAAATTCCAAAATGGCGAAGCGTTGATGATTGGTGTCTTGTCCATCGCGAGACACTCGTAGGTAAGCCCAAACGCTCATTGTAGCCCCCGTGGATAAAAGTCTGAAATTTGAATTTAAGTCTACACTAGAGAGGGAAAGATGTTGGGCATTCAGTCCACCGATAAGGCGGAACAAAACGATCGTTTCATTCCCCGAAGTGCCCACTGTGTCTCGGGACGATTCTATCAAGTTGACAGTGCAGTCTTGGGAGCGCAAAGCACGCTGTAAAGGCTGAAAACGAAGGCGGGTTTACTCTTGACCTTGGCCTCTTTCATGCCGTATTTGGAGGGCACTTTTTTTTTGTGAGGCAGTTAAGAAATGAACAGCGGGGCATCGTTACGAAAAAAGATCCGTGCCAACGGGAAGTCTTCGAGCGCAACACCTATTGAGGAGGGTCGCGGCCTAGGGCCTGTCTCCACGGCCGCACTGCGAGCGATAGATATCGAGACGGTGGAGCAGCTTGAAAGAGAAGGCTGGAAGGGCGTTTTGTCCCGCCTCGTAACGCAGGAGCCAAAGCGCGCGAACGTCAATATGGCTTATGCTCTCATTGGAGCCATATATTACCTTGATTGGCGCTGCCTCCCAGACGAACTCAGAATCGAGGCGCGCGCCTTCGTGGCAGAACTATTGATAAACCGGAACACGAAAGCGTGAGTTTGGGTAGGAACCGCCTCACTGCCCGCACTTAAAGGGTTTTAAGCTCTGTCTTTTTGTACGAAATCATTGTGCGACGGGCATCAAAGAGGTTGCGATAACTTTCGTAACGGATGCGCAATTTTTCGGATTCCGCGCGACTTTTTGCAATATCTTCGAGCAAGCGGATGTATTCGGCGTCTGCCTCTGCCAAGCGCTTGAGTCGCACTTCGGGCACAGATCCCAATTCCTGTTCAATGCGGTTCATAATGGCAGAACGCACCGAGGTGCGCAGGAGTTCAAGCCTTTCGGCGTCTCTTCTTTTATCGACATACTCAAGGCCAATCTTGTTTGCCATATGAATGATTTCCTCAAGTCCAAGCTCTCGCCCAGTAGAAGAATCCTCATTTCGATTGTCTGGTGATCGATCCGTTGCCATTCTTTATATTGCCTTTGTACGACGGGAACGTTTAACTCATTGCAAGCATGCGATCGAGAGCTAATTTAGCACGACTGCGCAAGGGTTCGACAACTGAAATGACATTTTGTGGTTCGCCGTTCACAATGCTTTCAAGGGCCCACGTTAAATGCGGTAAATCGATGCGATTCATCGTGCCGCACAGACACATGAACGGATTGATGCTCACGATTTTTTTATCAGGATTTTCTTTGGCGATGCGGTTCACAAGATTCATTTCTGTTCCCACAGCCCATTTAGAACCGGGCGCACTTTCGGCAATGGTCTTGACGATATATTCGGTGGAACCCACAAATTCAGATTTATCGACAACTTCCATGGTGCATTCAGGATGAGAAATAATGCGAAATTCGGGATCTTTGGCACGCAGCGCATCAATTTGCTTTGCAGCAAACATCATGTGCACAGGACAATGTCCGCGCCAAAGTAACACTCTGGTGTCGACAATTTGTTCCTTGCTCAGACCACCTAAGGGGCGGGCAGGTTCCCAAACATTCATGGCTGCAAGCGGAATTCCAAGCTTTTTGCAGGTGTTTCGTCCTAAATGCTGGTCGGGAAAAAAGATCACGCGTGAGCGCGTTTTAAGCGACCACTCCACAATTTTTCCGGCATTGGAGCTGGTGCAAACCACGCCACCCTTTTCACCCACAAAGGCTTTTAACGCAGCTGTGGAGTTAATGTAAGTAACAGGAATGAGATCGTCGTTACCTAAAACATCGACAATTTCGTTCCATGCTTCTTCAACATCGTCGGCGTCGGCCATGTCTGCCATATCGCAACCCGCACCCATATCGGGAAGGATGATGGTTTGATCTGCTGTTTTGAGGATATCAGCGCTCTCGGCCATAAAATGGACACCACAAAAAACGACGTAACGGGCATCTTGCTGACTTGCCGCCAGTTGAGCGAGCTTTAAAGAATCTCCACGAAAATCGCTTAACTCTACGATTTCGGGGCGCTGATAGTGATGTCCCAGAATGACCAACTCTTTTCCAAGCAACGCACGGCACTTTTGGATGCGCGCGAGAAGTTCATGCTCGGGAAGGGAGGGATAAGGCTCCGGCAATGGCTGCTGATAAATCATTCCAAAGTCCTTTCATGCTGAGACTTCTCAAAAATCGTAAAATAAAATGGAAAGGGACCCTTACGCTGCATTTCGATATGCTTGCTCGGACATAGATCAAATTGCAAAAGAATTCACGCTCTCAATGCAAAGCTTCTCCATTTTCTTGCAAAATACCCTCAACATCCCCGTAGGCTTTTGCCATTGTGACTTTTTCAAGTGCAATTTCCAATGCTTGATTGAGAGGCATGAGCCGGTATCCAAGATGAGGATCGAGTTCGCAAAGCTTGGTAGCCCAGGCGCCGTAAAGAGGGGCCTCCGTGCGGGAATCGTTTAAAAGCTCTTGTGCAAGGTGGACAGTGGGGGCGGAACTCTCTTTGTGAATGCGGCACGCCACCATTTCTCGCTGTCCCATTCTGTTTCGGCGTGCGGAGTAACCAAAAAGTCGGCAAATTGAAGGCCTGTGTTCGTACCGGGCACAGCGTCCTTGCTTTCCATTCTGAGCTCGAAAAGCAATGCAGATGTTGGAACTCTCGGCCACTTTTTGGGCGAGCTGCTTTAAAACAGCCTCTGATTCTCGGCTTTCGATAAGGGCTGTAGCCATCGGCAGCATTTCGAGCACCGAAGCTTCAATGTTCGGATTATCGCAGCAGTGTCCACATCCCGCGGGGCACTTGAGGCCTGCAGCCACACCAAAAGCTTCGGCTTCTGCGGAGATTTCATTCAAAAGCATTTGCATCTTTTGAGATGTTGTTTGCAATTCAGAAAGCATTGAAAAAGTCACTCCACACAAGAACGACAAGACTTAGCTTTTCTTATCCTGCGCAAAACGATACACCTTTTTCCATGAATGCCAACGCATCTCGGGCATTAAAAACTCAAGCTCTGGGGTCGAACGCAGCGCGCAGACCCTCTCCAATCAGGTTGAGACACACCACCGATAAGAAAAGAAACAAACTCGGAAACAGTGCGAGCCACCATGCATTTTGAAAGTTTTTTTGCGCTTGATCGAGCAATTCTCCCCAACTGGGAGTGGGCGCTGGAACACCAAAACCCAAAAGATCAAGGCCTGCCAACCCCGTGATTCCACCGACGATTACAAACGGAGAAAAGGTAACAATGGGAATGAGGCTGTTGGGAAGCACATGTTTAAAAAGCACCCTAAGCTTTGATGCCCCCAGTGAAATGGCAGCTTCGCAGTAAACATGATTTCGGTTCCTTAAAGCCTCGGCGCGCATGTATTGACTGATGCCTACCCACCCAAAAACAGAAGCCAGGGGAATAAGAAGCCAAATACTTGGAGTCAACAGAGTGATAAGCAGAAGTAACAGATAGAACTCGGGCGTGCTTGCAAAGATCTCGACAACACGCTGCCCAATGAGATCGAGGCGTCCACCAAAATAACCTTGGATGAGACCAAACGTGGTTCCCACGAGGTAGGTGAGGATCCAAACGCTAAATGCAAAGAGATAAGAAACACGCGCACCATACAGAAGTCTTGCAAAAACATCGCGCCCCGCAGTATCAGTGCCCATTAAATGCTTTTGAGAAGGTGGGGAAATGAGCAATTCGAGTTCTTTATCATCTTCATAAGGATCCCAATCGAGCAATGGCCACAAGGCCCACTCGAAATCTTTTTTGACTTCTCGATAATCAACGACCCCTGCTCCCTCTTGCCCTACATCTTCCCAATTGTAGTCAATATAGGCGGGAAAAATAATCTTTCCTTGGATCTTGCCCACCATGGGGCGAGAGTTCGTAATGCATTCCGAAAAGAGGCTCGCCACGCCAAGCATCAGCACCAAAACGAGCGATATCATCGCTGCCGTACGATTTCGAAAGATACTCATTCGTCTTTTCAGCTCAGGAGACATGCATGCCCTCAGGAATAATTAATTCGAGGATCGACGAGAACATAAGTGAGATCCGAAATGATTTGTCCGGTGAGGCCTAAGCCAGCTCCAATGACGACTTGTGCCATTAAAACCGGGTAATCACGTTGCAATGCGGCGTCATAAAAAAGCTTGCCAAAACCATCTAAATTGAAAATCTTTTCAAGCAGCAGATTTGATGCAAAAAAGACCCCAAAGATTCCACCGATCCCCGTTGCAATGGGAATCAGAGCATTGCGCATGGCATGCTTAAAGAGCACCGTAAACTCTGTGTTTCCTTTTGCTCTTGCGGTGCGAATGTAGTCTTTGCGCACTTCTTCGATGATAGAATTCTTCATGAGAAGTGTGAGCGTGGTAAAGCTTCCGATTGTAAAGCAGATGAGCGGCAAAACCATATGCCACACTTGATCTTTAAATCGAGCCCACGAACTCCAGGTTTCGGAATCAAGTGAGGTCATTCCACCCATGGGAAACCAATCAAAGTAACGTCCACCCGCAAAGAAAACGATAAGCAAAATGGCAAGCATAAACGAGGGGATGCTGTAGAGAAAGAAGATAGCCAAACTCGAAGAAACATCGAACTTCGAGCCATCTTTCATTGCTTTTGCGACGCCCAAAGGAATGCAAACAAGGTAACTAATTAAGAAGCTGACAACCCCAAATCGAATGGAAACGGGGAACTTTGATTTAATGACATCCATCACGGGCTGCCCGAAGGTGTGCGAATATCCAAAATCAAGTGTTGCAACACTTTTAAGCCAAATCCAGTAGCGCACATGCAGAGGTTTATCAAAGCCATACTTCTTTTTCAGCTCTTCAATGACTGCTTTCGAAGATTCCCCTCCGCCTTGCGAAGCACGACCTGAGTCGCCAGCGCCGGAACTGCTGCCCCCTCCACTGCCTTCGCCACTTGAAAACTTCGTGCGGGCCATAAAGTTTTCAACGGGCCCACCTGGGGCCAACTGAATGACTGCAAAATTAAGCGTAATAACGCCTAAAAATGTAGGAACAAACAGAAGAAGTCTTTTAACAATATAGTTACGAAGGCTCATTACTTTTCCTTACTCAGGAATACAAACCGTACAAAAATTTACTTGGGAAGCGTCAGCTTCCAAAATGCCGTTCCAATGGAGTAGTTAAAGGTATCGCGGGCTTTTGTAACGGTATTTTGATGACCATAGAGCGTAAATTTAGGTTCTGTCATAAAAGTATAAGGCTGATCTTCATAGATGAGCTTTTCGATTCTGCGAGCCATTTCGACGCGCTTTGCTTTGTCCATGGTTCCGCGTCGTTCATCGATGAGTTTATCAACTTCCGCATTTTTATAGCTGATAAAGTTGCTGCCCTTGTCGCCTACAGATGTGCTGTGCCAAATTTGTTTCGGATCTCCTTCGTAGCTCCCCGACCACGCCAACACAGCGCCTTCAAAACTTTTATCGTCCAATAACTTTACAAAGCTTGTCCATTCAACGGCTTTCAGATTAATTTTTACGCCTACTTTCGCAGCCTGGCTCTTATACTCGGTGAGCTTGGGCTCCATGGTTTCTTTCGACTGCGTCGGATACGTGATGGTCAGCTCTAACTTTTTATCGTCTTTAATTAACATCCCATCTTTTCCGGCCTTGCTCCACCCTGCTGCGGCAAGGCGCTTTCTGGCTGCTTTGAGATCGAATGCAACAGCCTTTAAGGCGGGATCATGCTCTTCTGCTTTTGCACCAAAAGGGCCTACGGAAGGCTCGGTTAAACCGAAATCGAATTTATCGATCCAGAACGGAAGATTTGCGATGTGGGAAAGCGCCCATCGAACATCTTTATTGCTCAGTACGGGATGAGCATTATTCCACGCGACAAAACCAAATCCCTTGGGTGATTTATTGACTGTTTTAACCTTCGTGATGCGCGTTTTAAATTCGGGTCCATCACTTTGGAGCATCCATTGCTTTGAAGTCAATCCCATCATTGTGAGATCGCCCTTTTTAAAGGCTTCCAGCTTAACAGATTGTTCGGGAATTATTTTATAGACATGGCGATCCCAGTTCCAGCGCCCCTCTTTTACGAGTGTTTCTTTATTCCAATAATTGGGATTGCGCTTGACCACGAATTGCTGATTTTCGTCCCACTTATCAAGGATCCATTCACTGCTTCCAAGGGGGGTTTTAACCACTTCTGCTTTTCCAAGTGTTGGATCTTTTTTATACAGCTCTGTATAATGTTTCTTGGGAAAAATGGTCAATCCGGCACAACTATCGAAGTTTTTGTAGTACAGATCCTTTACTTTAAACTTCACGGCGTTGGGCGGAATGATTTCGACTTTTTCAATTTTGTCGTAGTATGTCTTGAGAACCGCACTTTCGACTTTGTCCATATAAATAACGTCGAAGCTAAATTTTACATCTTCCGGAGTCACGGGCGACCCATCGGAAAACTTGGCTCTGGGATCAAGCCAAAAGGTAAATTCTTTACCATCCTTTGAAATTTCCCACTTGTTTGCCAAAGAAGGCATCCATTCGTAGGTATCCCAATGTCTGTCGAGAAGATTTTCAAAGAAAAGTCCGCCGATGGTCGAGGATGTTTCGTCATTATTGGTCAGCGGAAATAAACTGATGGGATTCGAACTGATGGCATCATTCCATGTTACTTTAGCGTCTTGAGCCCAAGCAAAGCTCGAAATCAAACTCAGGCATCCGAACATGCCCCGCTTCAACAACGCAGGTTGGAAGAAAACAACTCCCCTTCGACTGTACATAGCCTACCTCCCGAACAAACACAGACACTTTTCATGATTTCTCTGTTGAGTATGCACCAACCCTGGTCTCTGTCAAAATAAAGAGTTCTTGACTTCGACAGGACATGACTTCACGGCAGATTTTTGCATGTCAGAAATGCCCTCAAGGGATGAGCAGATTCTGCCCCCTGGTCTGATTGGCTTCGTTGTTTCGAAAAAAATGAATGCCTAGACAACGCCTCCCTCCCAGAATATACTCCGGCCCGTCAATCGGACCATTAGAGGGGAGCGCGTTTCATGCAACATTCTGTAGAAGCCTTTGTAGCGGGAATTCTCGATTATGCGGGCATCTTTCCTCCGGCAAAACTTCCTCTCTCTGAAGCAGTCCGACTATTTCAAAGTTACAAGCGACATCCTCATTCAACAATGGTTCCGCGTTTTGTCATCCCTGCTCCAAAATTAAGCGAACTTTCTCCTCTGTTGGAGCCCCTTCTCTCTGCTCAATCCGATTCTAAAGAAAATTGGCACTTGTCTGTTCTTTTGCAGCAGTCTGCTTCGTTTGAAGAAGCTGCGTTGCTCGCAAAGCAAGATGTGCAGTCTATACAGGCTTTTTTGGACAGACAGCGCGGTTTCCACATTGCGATCGATTCACTTGAATGGGCCCTTCCTTCCGATCTTCAAAATAAAGGTTGTGATGAAATTCAACAGAGCCTTCTCAACTTTCACAAGGAAATTTTTGAATCAAAATCATCAAAATGGGGAAGTCTTTTTGTCGAAGTTTCTTGGAAACTGCCCTTTGAAGAATCTTTCAAAGCCCTTTCGGAGCTTCACAAAAAAGGACATGCTGTTGCAGCTAAAATCCGAACGGGGGGTCTGACTCCAGATGCCGTACCGCCTCCCCTCAAACTTGCACAGATGCTGTGGACACTTGGAGAACTCAAACTTCCCTTTAAAGCGACTGCAGGCTTACACCAGCCCCTACGGCATAAAGAAACAGCAGCAGACCTCACACTGTTTGGATTTTTAAACGTGTTTGCTGCGGCATGTGCCCTCTACTGCCGTGAAGTCGATATCGCTTGGCTTCAAAAAATACTCCTTCTTGAAACGATCGATGCCTTTCGTTTTACCGAAAGTGGTCTGCATATCGATGATCTTTTTCTCACAACCGAAGAAATTCTCAGGGCTCGCCACAATTTTGCCTTGAGTTTTGGTTCCTGTAGTTTTGAAGAGCCTATTCAATACTTAAAAGAATTTAAATTAATCAACGAATGAATCAATACTTTAAATGAAATGGAGGCTCTCATGTTTGATTGCAACAATCCCGAATTGCGCACGTGGGTTCCGGTTCCTCAGGATTCCGATTTTCCGCTTCAGAATCTTCCGTTCGGAATTTTTCAACCTCCGGGTTTGTTACCTCGTGCGGGTATTGCCATTGGAAACGATATTATTGACCTCTCGGAACTGACAAACCGTGGATTCTTTAAAAAACTTCCCATCAAATATGTTTCATCTTTTGATCAGGTAAATCTAAACGACTTTATCAATTTGGGCAGAAATGCATGGCGAGCCGTGCGCGAAGAGGTTTCAAAACTCTTACACGTCGATAATGCTTGGTTACGCGACAACACAGAAGCCCGTCAGGTCATTATGCATGCACAAAAGAGCGTACAAATGCTGTTACCCGTTGCAGTGGGCGACTATGTCGATTTTTATTCGAGCATCGACCACGCAACCAACGTTGGAAAAATGGTGCGCGACCCCAGCAATCCACTCCTTCCCAACTGGAAACATATTCCCATTGGATATCATGGACGTTCAAGCTCAATAGTCGTTTCAAACACTTCCTTTCATCGCCCTTATGGGCAGTCCAAACTTCCGACCGAAGAGTCTCCCACATTCGGGCCCTCCAAGAAAATGGACTTTGAATTGGAAATGGGAGCCATCATTGGCAAAGGGAACAGTCTCGGATCTCGGGTTGCAGTTGAGGACGCCGATGACCATATTTTTGGCTTTGTGCTTCTCAACGATTGGTCGGCCCGCGACTTACAAACATGGGAATATGTTCCGCTGGGGCCCTTCCTAGGCAAGAGTTTTGCGACTTCCATTTCACCTTGGATTGTGACCCTGGACGCTTTAGAACCCTTTAGAGTTGCAAACCAAGAAAAAATTGCACCTGTGTTACCATACTTGCAGACAAAGAAACCAGGTAATTTCGACATCAATTTGGATGTCTTTCTCGAAAATTCAAACTTAAAAGAAGCCTTCCTGCTTTCGAAGTCTAACTTCAAGCATATGTATTGGAATGTTTCACAACAGATTGCACATCTGACAAGCAATGGTACAAATATGCGCGTCGGGGATCTTTATGCTTCAGGAACCATCAGTGGCCCAACGCCAGATAGCCTTGGCTGCCTTCTGGAGTTGAGCTGGAACGGAACCAAACCCATCTCGCTCCCCGATGGTTCGACGCGCACCTTTTTACAAGACAACGACACCGTTGTCTTGAAAGGATATGCTACGCAAAATGGCGTGCGCATCGGATTTGGCGAAGTTCGAGGGCAAGTGCTTGCAGCCCTCTAAGCTTTTTATTTGGATTTTATTGTAAGGGATTTTTATGCGTCTTTTTTCCTATCTTACCGTAACAAGTTTTTCTTTTCTTTTTGCTGCAAATGCAGCACACGCTGCTGCGAAATTAGCTCTCGTCAGCACAAACCGCGAAAGTTACGAAGCACTTGATGTCGCAACCGAAGCCATCGATTCGGGAGCATCGGTGTTGGTTTTTCCAGAATGGGGCTTTCACCCACAAGACAATACCTCTGAAGCCTTGCTGGAAAAATGGAGACAACTTGCCGATACGCGCGACGTCTATATCGTGCTCGGAGTCCGCTTTCAGGGACGTAACACTGCCATGGTCTTCAAACCCACGGGCGGACGTCAATGGGCATTTCGGCGCGATGGTTACAACTCTCCTGTTCCTACCGAAGAAGAATTTAAAAAGCCGCTCGTCTTTGATACAGAATTTGGAAAAGCAGGAATCTTAATCTACGATGAATCGCGCAGTAAGAAATATTTGGATGAAATTCAAGCTCACAATATTCAATTCTTGCTTGTGCCAAATTATCTCGGAATGCGCATTACAGAAGAAGAATTGAAATCGCGGTACGATCGAAATCCTTCTCCTTACGATACTTATCACGTCGACATTCTTGCACAGCTTGGCAATCAGTCGCATGTCTATCGTTCTAAAACGGGATCTTTTGAAATCAATGCTTTTGGAACAGCTCGGCCTATTGGAAGTTCTTCCGAAAACAAAACAGATGCGCGCGGAAATTTGTACTCGATTTCGTATCATGATTTAAATTGAGTTCCAGGGCGGCGCTTTAAAAAAAGCTGCCATTTATTTCTTACGCTGCAAACATTACTGCGGAATAAATCCCGAAGGAATGACAGTAAAACAACCCGGAATTGCGCCTGCAAATACCGGGGACGCACTACCACGCGGAATGGGTGCGAAATCTTTTTTAACATACCCTGCTGCGGTATTGTGAAATGAAGCCAGCTCAACACTGTAAGTCGAGTTCACAGAGTCGAGTGACATTTTTCCAATACTCAATAACCCGTTTGGAACGGGAGCCGAGGTGGATTTTGAGATGCATGAATTGATTTGCGCTCTCGAATCAGGAATAAATTCGTATCCATAAAGCCCCGTACCCAATTCCGTGCGCTTCGACTCACCCATTTCAAGTTGAATTCTTTTTTCTTGAGCACAGTACGTATAAATTCCATACACCCCCGTGTTCGAGGCAATGGCATGTTTAACGTATAGATAAGCTTTACAATTGCCTCCCAAATCATCAACCCAGCGCCCATAACTTCCCAAGTCGCTGTAGTTAAGGTCAAGGGGCTTTACATTGGCATTGGGCTCGGTTGCCGCCGTGTTTGACGCATTGGCCTCTTTGCTCCAGGGCCATCGAAACGAAAATCCCTGTCTCCTTGAGGCGTTGTATTCTACTGCGGGATCATAGCGAGGTTCATTTGGAAAACCATATTGCCCGCCGAACTGACTGTTGTACATCGGCATCATCATCGGGAATTTGTTTCCACTCCCCAAACTGGGGTAGTTGCCAATAGGAGCCGCACTGAGCGTGGGGGCAGGATTATTCCACGAGCCAATGCTTTGGGTGCCCAGGCCGTTCAAACCGTTGGTACTGGTACCCAATGGATTATTTGTTGAGGAGGAAGGGGATGGACTTGGAGAAGGTTGGGGGATCGCACCTTGAGGGGGTCCATCCTGGGTCTTCTCCTCGCACCCTCCAAGAACACTGGAAAATGCAAGAAAAACAAAAAAATGAGATCCGCTCCGCAGGAACGGGATATTGCTTTTGCTTTCTATTCTTTTCATTTTCTCTCCTCCAGTATCGAAAGGCTTCACTCTTATCGGAAAAAATTCCGTTGGTCTTTAGCTTTTTTAAAGAAACTTGCGATTCCGCTATCATGAAGTACAACAAGTTAAGCAATTGAGAGCAAGAGAGTTAGACCACCCCCCAAATTTGAAGGGCACATTCATGATTACAGATGCATTAACGCTTGGGCTAATTGAAGTCGTTGAACAAGCAGCTTTGGCTTCCGCCATTTGGATGGGAAAAGGTGACAAACAAAACGCAGATTTAGCTGCTGTCGAGGCCATGCGCACTCGACTGAATGAAATGCCCATTTCAGGGAAAGTCGTCATTGGCGAAGGTGAACGCGACGAAGCTCCCATGCTGTTTATTGGTGAGGAAGTTGGAGACCCCAAGGCCCGCGCTCAAGGGGGCTCAAACATCCCTACAATAGATATTGCAGTCGACCCTTGTGAGGGAACAAGTCTTGTCGCTAAAGGACAACCCGGCGCCCTTGCAGTCATCGCGATCGCAGAACGGGGCGGCCTGCTCCAGGCTCCTGATTTTTACATGCGCAAACTCGCTGCACCTGCTGCCGCCAAAGGAAAAATGAGTTTAAATTTATCCCCCACCGAAAATATCCGCATTCTTTCACAGTGCCTTGATCGCGCAATCGAAGAACTCGTTATTCTCATCCAAGATCGTCCACGCCATAAAGAACTTATTCAAGAAGTGCGCGCAACGGGCGCTCGCATTCGGCTTTTTGGAGAAGGTGATGTTGCAGCAGCAATCACCTGCGCTTTCGAAGGCACGCACTGTCATGCACTTCTCAGCACCGGAGGCGCACCCGAGGGCGTTTTGGCGGCCGCCGCAATGAAATGCATCGGAGGTCATTTTGAAGGGCAACTCGTTTACGATCCTGCTGTTGTGCAAACTGGCCTCATTGGAGAAAGCAAAGAAAAAAACAGAGAGCGATTACTCAAAATGGGCATTGAAAAGCCCGATGCAATTTTGGGAATCGAACAATTGGCACCTGGCAAAGATGTCGTGTTTGCAGCTTCGGGTATTACTCCGGGAGAGATCTTAGATGGAGTTCGACTGTTTCCAGGCGGAACCCGTACACATTCTGTGCTGATGTCTTCGCGGAAAAAAAGCATTCGCTTTGTGGATTCTGTGCATATGCATGGACAAGTTCACAATCTGAAACTGCGCTAAATAGCTCCTCTCAACCACAGATAAATATTAATTTTAGATTTTTTTCTCACATAAAAACAAAATTCTTCCGAAGGTATTTGCAGAATACACTGACTTATCAAGAGCCCGAAAAGTATTCAGGCTCCGGTAAAGAAATATTTGTCATTCTCATGCTCAGGAGTTTCCATGTTTGCAAGAAATCCATTGAATTTAACAGCGTGGTCGCTCCTGACCCTTTCATTGGCCGGATGCGGCTCCAGCTTTGGCGGTTTTAGCAAATCAAGTAAAGTTTCAAAGTCCATAGGCGAGACAACGAAAGAAACCGACACCAATACAAAAAACAGTCCACCTCCATCGGCAGGTGCTCAACCCAGTCCCGAGGATGTTAATTTTTCCAGCAAAGGTGCGAATTTTCCAGGAGATGCGCCCACTGCCAAACAAATTGAAGCACTCTGCTCTACCAAGCCCCTAAAAATGCATAAGCAAGACATCCGCTTTGAAGACCCTCAAAAGGTTTGCGCCTTCGGAACAGAACCCAATTTAAGTCGTAAAAATAGCTATTTTCGGGCTGATTATACTCAAAAAGTTGCTGTCAATTTACCTGCTGGTGCCCTGATCTGCGATATGAAATTTGATTTTCTGAAGCAGAAGGCCCGTTACGATGACGAAATATTGTTACTTATGAACGACCACATTTTGGCCTCTAGTTACGATTTTCCAGGAAAATTTCCAAAGAAAAATGGTCTTCAAGTCTATGACTTTATGGCCATTCGGGATCTGCCCTACAAGTCAGAGAATTCGCCTGATTTTTGCTTAGGTAAGGAATCGGGGCAAGGAAACTGCGAAATTCCGGCAACGGATTCCGACGGTGAAATGAAACTGGAATTTTCACAACAACTTATATTTCCCTTGAGCGAATCCGCAGCAAAAGACAAAGCATTCGAATTTCGATTTGTAACCTTAGGTGACAATGACGATTCCGACTGCCAACATCTGGATGTGAAGTTTCAGGTTGATGTGGTTTATGTCGAAAAGTAACGAGGCGGGGCTGCATGCATTTTTCACGCCCCTCATTTAAGCCAAACAAAAGTTTCCCTTCTTAGACAATCGACACCAAGGATCGTTCGTTCACAGGAAATCCCAATCCATTCCTCATGTGTCAAAACAACTTTCAATGTGAGCTCATTCGTCAAATACAATCGACTGGAACCAGATCCTAATTGGTTTTTGAATAAAAACTCAAGTAACATTTTAGACAATACTTTCTTTTGCTTGAATATCATATTTACAAGGCACCCGATAAAACTCGTAACACAGGTGAGAAACCTTACGAGTTTTTATTATTAATTTCATTAAAAAACAAATTTATTCCTGCTATTTTATGAACTTATTTTAATTCTGGCTTTCTTAAAAATTCCTCAAGGGGTCCATGCAGAATCCGATATCAAGAGAGAGGAAGTAAACATGGAAGCAAACACTGTGCTGTCTGCAGCCAGCGGTCAGATAGATATATATTCTTATCTTGATCTCAAAGAATACTTGCATTCTCTTCATAATCATATCCGCGCAAAGCTTGGTCGTTATAGTTATCAGAAATTTTCCGAGGATCTGGGGCTGGGAAGTAACAATCATTCTTATCAACTTATCAAGGGACATCGTAACATGTCTCCAAGCACCTGCCTTTTGATTGCAGAAGCTCTGAAATTAGAACTTAAGGAAAGGCATTATCTTTCAACACTTGCTGCTTATGCACGTTCTAGGTGTTTTGGTTCAGATGGAAATGGAGGATTGTACTTTTTTTCACCCTCCCTTGCTTCATGCCATCCTCTGTTGAGTCATAACATTTTGTGATTCTTGGATAGTGCGCTTCTTTCGCCTATCTTCAC
>JBIIEI010000173.1:0-4462 GCA_044237915.1 Silvanigrellaceae bacterium
TGAAAAGTCAGACTTTAAGTCATTCAGTAAAACCTCTGAGAAAGCCATAAGCTTGTTTCCTCCCTTCTGAAGGAAACACTACAGCGGCAAGGCTTTTCAGTTTACGCATGGAGTCAGGAAGGGGTGGACTCATGGGCTTGGGCAGCACGGCATCCGCACCGGCCTCCACAGCCACCCTGTAATCTTCAGGAAGAGATCTGTTGGAGTGGATACACACCACACCCGGAAAGCTTTGGGCACGAAGGGCTTTGAGAACCTCGTAGCCGTTGATAGAGTCCTTCCCGAAGTCAACGTCCTGGATGACCAGAGCAGGTGCTGCCTTGGCGGCTTCAAGGGCCTGGGCAGAATTGACCGCAAACGACAAATGGATGTGCTCTTTGAGTTCCTCAGAACGGCTTACCAATGCAGCAAGTGAGTTGCGATATACTCCTTCATCGTCCACCACCAAAATGTTCAGAGGTGCTTTTGCAGCAAGCACAAGCTTGATGATCTCTTTTTCAAGCGTGACTTCAAGAGGGTTGATTTCAGCTTTGGAATCTGTCTGAGTGTTTCCTCGCAGGCGTTCAAAGACAGCCACAATTTGAGCGCTTGAAGTCGGCAAGGGTTGAGGACGTTTGTCGGATACTTCAGCCGATATGGGCAGGGTGAAGAAGAATTCAACGCCTCTCTGCTCATTTGATTCACACCAGATTCGTCCGCCGTGTGCAATCACAATTTTTTGAGCAATTGCAAGTCCAAGACCAGTTCCACCTTTCTTTCCTGATGTGAAAAAGGCTTCAAAGAGCTTGGCGAGATGTTTAGCAGGAATGAAGCTTCCACCATTGCCCAGGCAGAACCGAATGAAGTGTTTTCCGTCTTCTTCCACCTCGTCAGTCTTGAACCAAAGCTCCCCTTTCCTCCCCATCACCTGGACTGCATTGCCCACGATATTTGAAAAAACGCGGCCAACTTTGAGAGTGTCTACATTGACTTTATGACTGTGATTTAAGGTATAAGTGATGTTCACGTTAGCATCTGGATAGACGCGGAAAATCTCGTTCAGTGTGGATTCAATGAGCGTTTCTGGGTTCGTTGGCTCTGTGATGGGCGCTGATTCAGAGCCGATTTCAAGCACATCTGAAATCATTCCGTTCACAGAAGCCATAGCCTGCTGTACTTCTGGTAAAGATTCGCGCAATATTCGCTTTGCTTCGATTGGATCGTCTTCTCCCTCAACGGTATCTATGATCATTTTAAACATTGAAAATGGTTTGCGCACATCATGAGCAAGTGATTGGGTTGTTCTTGCAATAGCGCTATTCACGCTCGTTTGAACCTTAAGCGATAAATACTCACCTGATGCTTCCGAGAGAAGCCTTGTGAGTTCCCGTTTTTCGTCAACCGATGCTCTTGCTCTCTTGATTGATCCAAAAACTTCTCTGAAGCTATCCTTTAAGGCTGGCATTTGCTCAAAAATTGATGATAATCGAGATTCAGATCTTGCCCAGAGATCTCCAGCAGGCCCTTTGCTTCCAACATCATCTCGGTCATTTCCAAAGTCGTTAAGAAGATCCGAAAGAACTATCTCAAACTCTGTGAGGCCCGTGTTGATTCTCTTCATGAAGCGATTGAGGAGCAAATTTAAAACGAAATGTTGTATAAAGAATGAAAGAATTATTGCAAGAGTTGAACCTGCAGCAACAGAAAAAATGAGAGTAATATAATTCACATTGAGAAACAGATGACCTATCGTGACTCCGTCAGTTCTTAACTCAAACGCTTGGTCAAAACTTTTCGGATCGAGCTTTTCGAGAAAGAAGCCGGTAACACTAGATTCTCCAGACCTGCGTACAAGAGAACGAAACTCAGTGTCTGTTACAACGACATCCTTGAAAAACCTTTCGACTTCAAAGCTGCCAAGAATACTTGAAACAAGAGACAACTCATTTTCCTTTACATGATATGTCAAAACTTGTTTCAACGCGGTTCCTTGAAATCTAATTTGAGAATCGAAAAAGTGCTTCGTGCCAAAAGCAACTGCCATTGCCAAAACTAAGCTTATTGCCAACATTAAGCGCTGGCTTAGCTGCTTGTGGCCCGCAAACATATTTGCATTTGATTGAATAGATGGCCTACTCGTTACGCTCGGTTCCTCACCCCTATTTCCTTCTCTTGAGTCGAAAATCGAAAACAAACTGGCTTCAGTTTCGTGTGCCTTCTCTAGCTTCGAGTGCATTTCTTCGGCTGACTCAGCACTAAAAAAAACGTGACCAACCCTGCAGAACTTCGAAGTGCTAAACTTCGAAACTTTTTCGCCGGCTTTACTACTCCAGACAATCGTCTCGCCACATAGTTCATTTCCGTGAATGTGTAAATAGCCTTCCCGATTCGACAATATTTCGTAACACGATTGAACCGATAGGGCATTAATGTCCAGGTATTCGTTGCTTCTATTCTCAACAATGCCATCAAGAAAAAGTTTGAACAAATCAATTCCAAAAGCTTTTTCCACCAAGTCGGGAATGAAGCCACCGCCCAATCGAAAGTTTGTTTCTATGACTTCATATTTTGAGTCGTTTACTTGAAACAATTCAATGTGCAAGATCGAGGAAAAAACTTTGTGTGCATCAACAATAGTTTCAAGAAATTGAAACAAGGCGCTTTTCTTTGGAATAACCGTTCCATCAACTCCAACTACATCTGCGCGTTCAAAAAAGAAGTCGTTATCACCATCGAACTTTCTTGTTACGCAAGCAAAGACGATATTCTTTTGAACCACAACCATTTCAACCGATATCTTTTGGCCCCTAAGTTGACTTTCAATCAATGGGTAACACTTTTGACCATAAATATCTTCTAGAACAATCTCACCAAGATCAGTTTCAACATATGTTTTTGGTCTCGCTAAAATTGACAGACAGGCGAACTGAAGTTCTTCTATGTTTTGTGCCAAATAAACAGATCGAGACTCCATTGAATCTGTGGGTTTAACGATAACTGGAAATTGCTCAACTTTTAAATGTGGAATGTCTGCTGGTCTCGTGACCATTGCAAGAACGCCTATTGGATAGCCAGCTTCAACCAGCCGTTTTCGCGCAATGAACTTGTCTCTGAGAGAACCTTCTATGATTTCGGAAATGGGCTGCAAGTGAAAGTACCGGAGTAGTGAATTGGTAGCATCAACTGAGCCTTCGGCAAATGTAAATATGTGTTTTAGATGTGCACCTCTTTCAGAAAGAAGATCTTCTAGGAACTTTGTGATTTCATGCAATTGCTTGTTTGCCACGCAAATGTATTCCGAAAAACAGTCGTTTTCAGGTTTGATCCCAACGTCGTCGAGAATTATGAGATGTTCGCCAGACTGCACAATTTTTTGAAGAAACCGTTCCTTGCTATATGAACTACCAAAGTGAACTAAGTATTTTTTTTGCTCGTAGTTGCTAGGAAACATTTTCACTCCCACTCAATCGATTCAAAGCCAGAGTTTCCAAGAAAAGCCATTGGGTTTGTTCTGGTTGACACATCTTTTGTGAAAACTCCGACAGGTATCAACGAGAACAGAGGAACGGAATAAACGCGTTTAATTGCGATCAGCTCGTTAAGCTCCTGATACAAGTAGCTCCTCGCTTTGCGCGTGGGTTCTCGCCTGATCTTGTCGATAAGTTCCTTAATCAGCGGATCCTCAAACCCAGTAAGGTTGTGATTCGAGCCCGGATCAAAAAATGAAAGCAAGGAGAACGGTTCCCGCCCTCTGATTGAAAGAGTCTCTACAAAAAGATCAAAGTCTTTTTCCACAAACTTTCGAACTGCCTCTTTGTAATTCACGCTTTTGAAGGTGAATTCCACGCCTGTTTCAAACTTCAGCTGATTTGCCAATTCACTGACAACACATTTGTCAAATTGAGCCCCGTAAGAATAGATCTCTACGGCTCTCCCCATGGCCCGAAGCAATTTCTTAGCTTCATCTAATTCCAGATCCTGCAGTGCGAAATCAGAGTACCTTCCCTGTACCAAAGAACCCATATAGCCATCGGGAATAATACCAATGCTTCTTCCCACGGACAGATCGCATTTGGTTACAAAATCGATTTTGTTTGCAGATTGGGCAACTACTTTTCTGAGAGAAAGATTTGAGAATTCGGGCCTTTTTGTATTGTAGAACACGTGAGTGACGCCACTGCTCGAGACCGAAAATACTTTCGCATAATCAGCCAAAGATTTTGCCTCGGAAAGCCTCAGTTGGTAGGCTTCAAGGTCTTGAACCGTCCCAGCTTTCAACTTTTTAATGGCTTCTTCTTTGGTCATGGTTTCAAATATTATGGATTCAATGCTTTTTTGGTTGTTGGCAGAAGTTTGGGTTCTCTTCAACGTGAGCTCCCGAGAAATCATTTGTACTTCAAAGGTACTGCCGAGAGATGATGCCCTCAGCTTTTGAGGAGGCGTATTGATGAAAAAAGAGATTTTAGAATTCTCCAAGAGTTTA
>JBIIEI010000174.1:0-4461 GCA_044237915.1 Silvanigrellaceae bacterium
TAAAATCTCTTTTTTCATCAATACGCCTCCTCAAAAGCTGAGGGCATCATCTCTCGGCAGTACCTTTGAAGTACAAATGATTTCTCGGGAGCTCACGGCAGCCCTTTGGAGCGCCCTTGAGTCTCTTCTTGCGTAAACCTTTACAGTTTCGCTGTCCTCGTTAGAAGGTGCCCTGCTACTGCGAGGTCACCTCCGGTAGCATTAAATAGGTAACGACAGCTGACCTATCCTTCAAAAAAACTAACCTGTCCTTCAAAAAATCGAACACCCATTCTGCGTTCTGGATGTCCTAAAATCGAGGGAAAGATCACTTTGTATTTAGATACCATAATGGATTTTCTGTACTGATTCAGCGGAAAATGGAGTGTGGATTAGATTTGCAGCATAGCTGGCAGCTCTTTGAGCGACTGAAGAGCCGTTACGTTACCCCTTCCTGACTCCGTGTGTAAACTGAAATGGTCATGGGCATTAAAATGAGGTTCTATTGCAAGGGGTACTTTTTCTCACTCGAAAGAAAAACTGGCGTCTGCATTCAGTCCTTTCGCAAAGACAGTTGATAATTGAAGGAGCAAAAATGAGAGATTGCGAGCACAAAGAAATCATAAAAAGAAAATAGACTCAAAAAGAATTCGGAGAAACATTTGAGTGGCAAGCTGATGTTTGTGAAAAATGCGGTGCTGTAATGTGAGATATTGAGGTTCAGTCCCAGTATGACGCTTGGCTTGCTGACGTTTACAAGCGCGATCGCGATAAGTTTTCGGTGCAGTTCACTCTGCCGGCAGGCGCCTCGGATTGCTTGGTTGCCATAGCTCGGCGCTATCCATCAATAGATGAGGCAAGCCTCATGCGCGCTCTGATATCAGTTTATCTACTGGTTGTGCCAGGGCAGAACGAGATTTCGGATGCAATTGAAACGATGCAGGGAACAGAAACGTTTTTGAAAATAAGTTCGGGCTCGCGAGTTTCAAAAAAAAAAGTGAGGTTTAAACCCAAAGGATTGATCGCTCTTCAAGGCATGGCAGATCTGATTGAAATTCCTTCTGCAAAGTTTGCTGAGGATGTTGAATATGGCTGTGAACAGTAATGTGGAACTCAAGCAGCTTTGGGAAGAAATGTTTAGATTAAATGGAAGCTTACGCCCGCGATAACACGTTCGCAGAAACGATGAGCCCTCTCCGTTTAAACTCGATGGGGCATTCTTCCAACAAGACTGCCTGTAATTTAGGATTTTTCACCGAAAACTGAGGTGGTTCAAAAGCCTTTAGGGGATCATCTGCCCACTTCGGCGCTGGAAACCCAAATTGATTTGACAACATCTCTGCCACAGCACAAAGAAAAACGCTTTGGTCGAGTTTTAAGGCGAGAGGTGCTTCATTTAGAGCTTCTTTTTTAGGTGAAGAGTAAAAACCATCGAGGAAATTTCCCAAAGTAGCTTGAAACGGTTGCCCACTCAAAATAAGTTTCGAGACTTCGAAGATTGTTTCAGCTCGGTTGTGTTTCATTGTTTACTACCCCAAACATTTTGCAGAGTTTCCTCAATGAAGTACTCCGTCTTCGGCTGCACCCTAGATGGGTAATACTTTTCTACTATTTTTATGCAATCGTCTAGGGTTTTTAATTGCAATAGTTTCATTAAAAACTCCAAATCGTTAGAATCGTTTGATTTGTCTTCTCCGAAACCAGAAATTCTTGCAGACATGGCCTTCATCGCAAACATGTACTCGGTTGAGGCCCTTTTTATGCTGAGATTACTGTATTGGCGCATTCCGTCAGAAATAAACTCACTATTTGTAGCTAAAAATCCTTCGACGCCCTTATTCAGCCAGTCTTCTGGGAGCTTTCTTTCAGCTCCCACTTCAGCGACACAAGTCAACACCTCTGCTTTAGGCGCAAACACACCATCAAGATCGTGTGTGCTTTCCCGGCTACCAAAGGCCAGCACCATAACAGCACCTCCTACAAGACAAATCTCAGCTTTAAGTCCACGTTGTCCTAACTTTTCGGACAATTGACTTAACAAGTCTTCTATATCTTGTTTAGAAAGTGCCTGGTTCATTGAGTCACTTCTCCACACTGCCTATCGACCATTCTAAAAAAACCTTTAAACTACGCCCGTAAGTCCTATGTAATACTTCAACTTTAGGATAATAGTGGATGTTCCGCATAATAGACTTTGCCAGCGTCAAATTCCAATTATAGAAAATCAAACTTCACACCAATACCATCGGATTAGGGGTTGAAAATCTGAAGAAAAATATTGACAAAATTGAGTTTAAACGAAAGAAATTATTAAACTTCTTCCATTTAGAACGGAGAAACTTAACCAGATCTTTATCGGTAAACATTTGAATTAACTTCGTTTTCAAAAAGAGAGAATTCCTTCGTCACCTAAATTCACCCCTGCAGACAATCTGGTTTTCTAGAGAGGAAACAGTAAAATAATCGCCGTAAACATTCAAACAATAATCCTCTCCGAGATACATGGGTTTAATGAATTTGAAAAAAAACTCCTTCTGATGTGCATGTGAAACAAGCAGATTTGCCACGACATTGACTATCAACATTCCTTGAGCAAATGATTTTCTGTGCCCAAGAATGTTTGCAAGGAAAGAGAGTGTGTGAAGTGGATTAAGATCTCCCGAGACCCTGCCAAAACGTAACCCCACACCTTCGACCATCGCAAAACGTATTTGCTGAACGAGCTCTTCTTTACTTGCATGCTGAGTCGATCCTGAAACACGATCCGAAGGCACCACATGCGAAATTGCGATGCTTCCAGCCCTTTCCATCTCATCAAGAAAGGATTCCTTAAATCCAAGAATTGCGATCTCATCCTCACACTCGTAAATGGTTCCAAACTGCTCGGAGCTGACCGTGTGTAATAATTGAATTACCACTGTAGTCTTGGAACGTCGGCAAACAGAGGTCAATTGCGAATGAAATCTGAGCTTTGAGCTCCCCAACCCTTGCATATCACAAGATATGAACCGCAGGCGGGAAGAGACGTGGAGCACGTTTTTGTAGTTAAATCCAAGTGCATCCATGACCCGAAAAAACTGAATCACCTGCAATCGCCAAGCGAATGTAAAATTCCCCCGAGTGGACTTTGGAATATTAAATTCTGACTTCAAAAAAGCGTCCCAGCTCTCAATATCTCTCGTAAAATCGAACAACTCCGATATCTCGAACTCTGAGGTATCTTTCATGTGCAAACTATGCCGGCGCAACAGCCCACCGAGAGTTTTTGCCGCGAACCAGACATGATAGCGCAGGGATGTGGGTTCCATCTATAATCGCTCGAATTTTAGTTGTGATAAACTTGGTGATTCGTTTTTAATGCAGGCCTCAAATATGGCCTCTTCAGGGGGTTTTTTCGAGTTTGGGAAAACTCGCCTCACCATTTTCATATTCATCACTTTTGCTCAGTAATTTAGTCACAATTTCGATGCCATCACTCCCAGATCTTTTGTTTCGTTAATTTTTCGCTGGGGAAGTATGCTTAACCAACAAGTCTTCAGCAATACCCTCAACGGGCATGTTTACATAATTCGAAAGAACCATCACCCAAATCCCCTTCGCCGGAATATATGCTGTGAAGCTTTTGTAACCCGTCCATGATCCGTTGTGCCAGACCCTTGGATTACCATTGAATTTGTCAATTACCCAGCCATAGGCGTATGGCACGGCTTCACCGGAATTAAGTGTTCCAGCGGTAAAAAGCTTGCCCAACGAAGCTTTGGGCAAAAAGCCCGGCTTGGACAAAGCCATAAGCCATTTTTGATAGTCTTGTACGGACGTGTAAATACCACCGTCGCCCAAAATGTAGTCACAAGGCTCTTCATTCATCAAATCGAAGAAGGGCCATTCCCCGTAACCGAAAGACTGATTTGGATATGGACGCTTGTCGCCAGCCTTAACAACTCTGGTTTCGGCCATCCCCAGCTTATCGAAGATTTCGCGCTGGACAAATTCTGGAAAGGTCACACCTGAAGCGCGCTGAACAACTTCCGACAGCACCACATAGCCTGTGTTGCTGTATCCAAATCGCGTGCCAGACGGAAAATCCAGCTTCGATTCTTTCTTCAGAAAATCGACGACAGATCGGTTTGTGACGGGTGCTCCATCTGCCATGCAAATAGACATATAATCAGGAAGCCCAGAGGTATGATAGACAAGGTGTTTGATCTTCAGGTCCTTGGCATAATCGGGAAGTTCAGGAATGAATTTTCTAACCGGATCATCAAGAGAAACCTTTCCCGCTTGCTCTAATAACATGATGGCCATCGCGGTAAACTGCTTTGAGTTTGACGCAATATTGAAAAGTGAATTTTGTGCGTTCAACGTGCCCGAGTGAGCTCCCGAGAAATCATTTGTACTTCAAAGGTACTGCCGAGAGATGATGCCCTCAGCTTTTGAGGAGGCGTATTGATGAAAAAAGAGATTTTAGAATTCTCCAAGAGT
>JBIIEI010000021.1:0-56932 GCA_044237915.1 Silvanigrellaceae bacterium
ACCTCGATTTATTATGAAATTATCAAAAACCTCTGTCAAGACAACGTAACGGATCTTCAGCCGCTCAACGAGCTGTCAGCTATGCTGCAAATCTTACCCAGACTCCATTTCCCGCTGAACCAGTACACTAGGCATCCAGACACGCGGCAAAAAATATTTGAAAAAATATATACCCTGCGGTCGGATTCATTAAAATCGCCTGAACCCAAAAAGCAGCTCGATTTTTTTGGTGACTGGATTCATGCTGTTGTCTTTGAGATCATTGGCCTCCCCGAATTCAGTGGCGATCCTGAATGGATCGCAGCCCGCATGCTCTCACCGGTTGGCCCTACACGCATCAAACGAAGCATTGAACTCTTGATTTCTCTTGGATTTGTTGAGCAAGATGAATTTGGAAAATTAAAAAAGCTAAAAAATGATGTCGATTTTGGCTCAGAAATTGAGGGCGTTGGCATAGTCAAATTTCATCAAAAAATGATGGAGCTCGCCAGAGAATCGCTCACGCGACTGGATGAACATGAACGAGATATTTCCGGCCTTACCTTGAGTGTTTCAGAAGAAATGGCAGCAGAAATTCGCAGTTTAGTGGCAAATTTCAAAAATTTTCTGCTTTTTCGTGTAGGGCAATGCAAGGATCCAAGCAAAGTCATTCAGCTTAATTTTCAGCTCTTCTCGCTTACGCGAAAGGACAGCACATGATGAATAAAAGTTATTTTTCTTGTAACAATTTTCATTATTGCCGGCACCTTTTGTTACTTTCAAACCTTGCGATCTTGAATTTGTCGGGCTGCGGTGTTCATGCAGGCAATCCTACCACGACCAAAAAACCAAACTCACAATCGGATGGTGGTGGCGACAAAGAAGCAGAAAAAGCTCCTGGAACTCTGCATCCGGCTCCTGTGGTTTCATTGAAAATCACCTTTTTTGGTAAGGAGCAGGGATCCGCTCTCAAGTTTATGGTCAAAGAAGTTGTACTGCAGGGAAAAGATGAAAATTCAACCAACAGCGAATTGAAGGAAATCCGCATTCCCCCTGCTCAGCAATCTTGGTCGATCGATGCTCAGACACAGATGGCTATTTTTTCAATTGCAGACAATGCGCGCGTTCCGTTTCGCCTGTTCACAGGTTTAAAATTCGAGATCTCATCTGCCGAATATACTCGACTCCAACAAAAAACTCAGCCGCTCAAAATTTCATCAGATCTGTTGGCCAGTTCATTTGATCAAAAAGGAAACAAGCTTCCCGGATTTGTGCTCAATTCAGAGAAAGTAAACAGCTTTGAAATAATAATGGATCTCTCGAAAACACTTGTCCCAGATGCCAAGTCACCAACTCCAGCTTCCGGGCCTGTCACGACTTCAGAAAACGTTTATATTCTTAAAGGCAATCCGGAAATAAAAATGTCAAATGCAGAGTGAGCATAAGACATTGATGGGTTCAAGAGTTAGAAACTGCTTGACAGGCTCGTGAAATCAAAGAAAAAGCTTATGATTCGAGTTGTGCTTTTATTTTGCCACAACTGCATCATAAGCTTGAGAGCGAGAATTTTCTGGCCGAAAGCCTAGCCCTTTCACTGCTTTTCGATGGGGCTTATTGTGATTAATCGCTCGCAGGTAATTTTTTTGAGTTCTTCTCTTGTCAATTTAACGTTGAGCGTACACAATTTTTTCAAAAACAGTACTTTGCCCGAACCTTGAGCAGAGCAATATTGCCCGGATTTCAGTTCAAATTTTTCTTCTATATGTTTATTTTCGCTGCCGTTCCTTTGCAGATCAACGAAACAACCGACGGTCGCTGGGGCAAGAGCCGCACACTGAGGCAGAGCGATTTCCTCCTTGCAAGGATCCATAAAATCATTGGGCAATGAAGCATCTCCTTTAGAGGGGTCAGCGGGATTTTTATGACTTACCGAAGACGGAATATCACCTGGAGTCGAGAGAGGATTTTCTTTGGCTTTGCCGTCAGAGCCCGAATCTTTGCGGTCAGCACTGTTGTTTGGGGCGGCTCCATTTTGCTCTTCAGACAGATTCAAATTTTCTAGATTTTTTGCACCGCAGAAATTGTTCAGCAAGCAAACGATACCAGCACCAAAAAAAACAGCGATCTTCTTAGACATATCTATTCTCCTACGTTGAGTTACAGCACTTCTGTCAATAAACTTATCGGAAGATAACTGAATAAATTTAGTAATATTTTAATTCAATTTTTACATTATGTTAAATTACTTTTCAAGAAACCTTAATTAAAAAACTCGTAATGATTTGCCACATTGTTACGAGTTTTTTGAAATGATAATAGCTAAGACTTCGTTCTGAATAATCTTTTCACGATTCCAAAAAAACTTGTGTGTGGGGGAAGATTGCCTGTCACATCATTCAGTATTTGGAGTGCCACATATGATGCAATTCAACACGCGCAGAATTTTCGAGAACGTTGTCAAGCTTGATCCATTTGCAGGTTGCGATGCATTCCCGCATTCGGGTAGCCACAAGGACAAGAATTCCAGTTTGGAGCCCCGCTTCGGAATCGGTGGTGAGTGGAAATGATGCCCAAGAATTCTTAAAGTGGGTAAACGCTTGCAGTCTGTAAGGGAACATGAGCAATTTTGATTAAAGGACGAGATGTATATGCATTCATTAAGCAAAAACGGCATCAGCCTCTTTTGAAGAGGCTGACCTTTTATTCGACGACTGCTGCACTATTAATTACGATAGGAGTGAGTGGAACGTCGTCGTGTGGCCCAACTCTGCCCCTCTTAATAGGATTCTTGGGGTCGACCATTTTTTCGACAACTTCCATTCCTTGCGATACTTTTCCAAACACGGCGTAGCCTGGATTTCCGGGTGAATAATCCAGAAACTTATTGTCGTCTGACACGTTGATAAAGAATTGCGCTGTTGCAGAGTGAGGATCACTCGTGCGCGCCATTGCAATGGTTCCGCGCAGATTTTTCAATCCGTTTTTCGCTTCATTTTCAATGGGGCTGCGGGATTTCTTTTCTTTCATTTCGACGTCAAATCCACCGCCCTGAACCATAAAGCCAGGAATTACGCGGTGAAAAATAGTTTTGTCGTAGTGGCCTGCCTTGACGTAGGTGACAAAGTTTTCCACCGTTTTGGGAGCTTTTTCTTTGTCGAGTTCGAGAACGAACTTGCCGAGTGTAGTATCCATTGCAACTTTTACAATATTTGGATTCGTAGTCACTGCTTTTTTCTCCGTTGGTGTCGTAGGCTTGCTTGGTTCTTTTTCTTTCTTTGTCGCACTCTTTTGGGCAAAACCCACGGTGGGCATTGAAAATCCCACAGCGCAAAGACTCAGAAGAGCAAAGGAACAAGACAGCTCTCGTGTTAACATCATATCACTCCCAAAAAAACTGATTGTGATCACTGTTGCTGATTTACGTCAAGTCCCCAAAAAACGCCAGATTCTTTCTTTAAATATTCATAGAATTGTTCAGGCGTCATGGGATCGAGGTTTTTGCCGTCGCGCAACCGGGGTTGCAGCATGCCTGTTTCTTTTTCTTTATCGCCGACGACAAGCATGTAAGGAATCTTTTTGAGCTGAGCATTTCTAATTTTAAAGCCCAGTTTTTCGTTGTCTAAATCGGATTCGATGCGAACACCTTTGGAAAAAAGGTAAGCTTCGACGGATTTAACATAATCAAGCTGGGCATCAGTTACGTTAATAAGTCGCGCCTGGATGGGCGCAAGGCCCACAGGGAAATGGCCTGCACAGTGTTCAATAAACACACCCATAAAGCGTTCCACAGAGCCCAACACGGCACGGTGAATCATGACAGGTGTTTCTTGAACGTTGGCAGCGCTCATAAACGTCGCGCCAAAGCGACCCGGCATCTGGAAATCGAGCTGAATCGTTGCACACTGATGATAGCGTCCAATGGCATCTCGCACTTTAAAGTCGATTTTGGGGCCATAAAAAGCACCATCACCCGCATTGAGAATGAATTTTATTCCTTCATCATTCAAGGCATCTTCAAGGCTTTTTTCTGCGAGGTCCCAAACTTCTTCGCTTCCCAAACGCTTTTCGGGACGTGTGGAAAGGTAGTATTTGACTTCATCAAACCCAAGATCTTTGTATGCTTCTTGCACAAGTTGCAAGGCACTTCGAATTTCAGTAACAACTTGGCTCAACATGCAAAAAATATGGCCATCATCTTGCGTAATACGGCGAACACGGGTGAGACCATGAACCGCGCCATGCAGTTCGTGCCTGTGCACCACTCCAAACTCTGCAAAACGCAAAGGCAGATCTCGGTAACTGCGCTGTGCAGACATAAAGAGGCGCACGTGCGCAGGACAGCTCATGGGTTTTATCCCATACTCCATGTCATCAACCTTGGTAAAGTACATATTTTCGCGGTAGTTATCGTAGTGGCCACTAATTTTCCACAACATGGTATTCATGACTTGAGGAGTAAATATTTCGCGAAAACCAAACTGTGCACATTTTCTGCGAATATAATTTTGAAGCAGAATAAAGAGTTTTGCTCCGTTGGGTAAAAAGAAGGGAGCACCCACAGCGACGTCTGGCATCAGAGTAAACAGCTCGAGCTGTTTTCCAAGCAAAACGTGGTCGCGTTTTTTTGCTTCTTCAAGCATGTGAAGATAGCCATCAAGCTCCTTCTTATTTGACCAAGCAGTACCGTAAACCCGCGTGAGCTGTTCGTTGTCTTTATTTGCTCGCCAGTATGCTCCAGCAAGGCTCATTAGCTTAAAGGCAGTACATTTTCCAGTGCTGGGAACATGGGGCCCGCGACACAAATCACCCCATTCACCTATTTTATAGACAGAAATGTCGTCTCCAGCAGGAATGCTATCGACAATTTCAGCTTTGAATTTTTCTCCGATGGCAAGAAAATGTGCTTTTGCCTCTTCGCGCGACATGACAACTCTGTTTACAGGAGTGTCTTTGACCGCAATTTCAGACATGCGCTTTTCAATTTTTTCAAAATCATCGGAACTGATTCTTGATCCTTCTGGAGGATAGACATCATAATAGAATTGATTTTCAACAACGGGCCCAAAGGTAATTTGAGTGCCTGGAAACAGGTCTTGAATTGCCATCGCCATCACGTGAGCAGTTGAGTGTCTGATCACTTCAAGGCCTTCGGGTGTGCTGGCAGTGATAATTTCGACTTTGTCTCCATTAGAAACAACGTGACTAAGATCGACAATTTTTCCGTTTATTTTACCAGCAACAGATGCTTTTAAAAGGCCCGGTCCAATGGAAGCTGCAACATCTCCCACCGAGGCATTTAAATTAACAAAACGTTGTGATCCATCGGGAAGTAGAACGCTTATCTGAGAATTCAACAGAAGCTCCTTTCGTACCCCCTGCCAACGACGCAGGCGGGAGCGAGAAATTAAGATGATCATCAATTGTTTCTGCCTACCTTGCAGAAATCGTTGCGAGCCTATCAAAATCTCGTCCCATTTGAAAAGAACTTCCGCCATAAACTTGAAGGTCGACCTTTACCTTACTTTTTCAAAAGGGACTCCTGGCTCCAATGAGCGAAGGAGGTCCCGGTGCCGCTCTAACATTTCAAAGCCTTCGACTTCCGAAGGGAAGATCCATTGCAGTTCTAAAACTTCGGGGGAACAGGGTTTTATCTTTCCTATTTCGTCAGAAGAAAAGATCCGCCGGCATTTGTACAGAATTTCGAGAAGTGGAAGCTTTGGAGAAGAAAGCGTCTCCATGCACTGGAAATCAACGGCATGCAACTGAAGTCCAAGTTCTTCTTGCAACTCACGAACAAGTCCTTCAGAGGCAGTTTCGGGCCATTTGATGAGCCCTCCTGGTAATCCCCAGGGTTTGACACGCCCTCGGTGCTTGGCAAGACAGATTCGACCGTCACTCGCCTGCAACAATGCCAAAGAACCCACCGTCCACTTGGGTGCAAAAAATCGAATATAGGTCCTGACCAAGAGCGATGCATTCATCTTTTCTACCTTCCTGAAAGTTCTTGTTTTCGCAGGTTGATATTTGCATTATACCCTCCTTGAAGACACGCATCATTTCAAACCGCATTTGGAGGAGTACATGGAGCGCAACGTCATACTGATGTTTCCGGGCCAAGGAAGCCAAGCAAAAGGCATGGGCAAGGATATTGCCGCAGATTTTCAAGAGTTCGACCATACTCTAGAAGAGGCCTCTGATACCTTGGGCATTTCCATGCGCAGCCTTTTCTTTGATGACCCCGATGAAAAACTCAACCTCACGGAATACACCCAACCCGCAATTCTTACATTTAGTACCGGAATTGTCCGTGTTTTACGCGAGCGCGCTGGAATTGTTCCCTCGTTTGTCGCGGGCCACAGCTTGGGAGAATACTCCGCACTGGTTGCATTGGGCGCATTGAACTTCACAGACGCTTTAAAAGCAGTGCGTTTTCGCGGACAGGCCATGCAGCGCGCTGTTCCTGTTGGAGTCGGCTCGATGGCAGCCTACATCGGAACAAAATGCGAAGAAGTTGCAAAACTTTGCCAGACAAGGTCGCGCCAAGACTCTGTTGTCGAAGTCGTCAACTTTAACTCAGCATCACAGATGGTCTTAAGTGGCCACAAAGAGGCCGTTGCAGACATCGAACGCGAAATAACTCAACAAAAATTGGGACGAGCCATCCCACTTTCGGTCAGCGCACCCTTTCATTCTTCACTGATGAAGCCTGCGGCTGATGAAATGAAATTCTACTTTCAAGACCTGGCATTAAAAGCCTTTGATGGAAAAATCACTGCAAACCTCGATGCAAAGATCCATAAAAGCGCAGACTATGGCACAGATCACCTCGTTAAACAGATTTGGAATCCCGTTTTATGGACGCAATCCTTACGTAACATGGTCGCCACCGGGGAGGTTGATGAGTGGATTGAAGTCGGGCCGGGAAATGTGCTGCAAGGAATGCTGCGAAAGACCCTCGAAAATCAAAAGTCGGCCGGAACTGCCGACCTCGCCTCACTGAAAAACCTTTTGACGAGAGCGGGTTCCTGACAGTATAGAAACCCACTCTGACGCAAAAAATGGCTAAATTGGGAGAAATGCATTGGCGAAACTTAAGTCCACACAAGATATTGAGCAGTTACGGCGCGCAGGCAAACTGGCTGCCCTAACCTTGCGCCATGTGGAACCCTTCATCAAACCCGGTGTCAGTACAGAAGAAATCAACACCATCGTTCACAACTTCATTACTTCCCATGGCGCATATCCAAGCCCTTTGAACTACAAAGGATTTCCTAAGTCGGTATGCACCAGTATCAACGAAGTCATTTGTCATGGCATTCCGAGTGCCCAAGCCATCTTAAAAGACGGTGACATCGTAAACGTCGATGTGACTGTTACGCTCGATGGTTATTTTGGAGACACCTCAAAAACTTTTTATGTGGGCTCCATGGTTTCGGACGAGCGCCGACTTGTGACGGAAGTTTCTGCAGAAGGACTCGCCAGAGCCATCGCACTTGTTAAACACGGCGCACGCATTGGCGACATTGGCGCGGTGATCCAGGAGCTTGCAGAGTCGAAAGGTTGTGGAGTTGTTCGCGATTTTGTGGGCCATGGCATCGGTAAAGTATTTCATGAAGAACCCGCCGTTCCACACTACGGCAAAGCAGGGACGGGTATGAAAATCGTTCGAGGCCTGGTTTTTACCATCGAACCCATGATCAGCGCGGGCGACTGGCGAACGAAGGTCTTGGCCGATGGTTGGACTGCTGTGACTCCAGATGGAAAATCGAGCGCACAGTTTGAACATACGCTTGCAATCGTTGGAGAAGGCGTCGAAATCCTCACCGCATTACCCGACGACCCCATTGCTCTTCGTGCCCGAGAGCTGGGAGCAAACATCCTTTGGCCCGAAGAATTGAAGCTTGCCTGAAAGGGCTGATTATTTTTACTTTTTAACTCTCGGCTGCAAGGCCTCGTCGAATTCTCTCAAGTTTTCCTAGGAAAAATCCGATAGGGGCGAATGTGGCGACGTAAATTGTGGTCGTTTTTCGTCTTTCGAGGAAACCGAAATGCCTCTCCGAAAACTAACTTCTCTCGTACTTATTTGTAGTCTGGCGGCTTTTTGCTCTCCAGAATTAAATTCAAATTCAAACACACAGTCAGCGCGTGGCGCTAAAAAAGTCACAAAAAATGCTGATGGTACTTACAAAGTTGTCTGTGAAAATGGAAATATCGAAGAAAAAGTAACGAAGGCCGATATGCAGGCGGATAAAGTTTGCTTTGGACTTGGCGCTGCGAAAGATACTGTAACAACAGGAAGTTTTAAAATCACTGCAAAAGACAGCACGGATATGGAAACTAAAGTCCTGTCCGAAAAGAAGTGTGATATTCCTGCTGCCACAGAGCTTACTCTTTCGCAAAAACCAAAGCGCGTTCAGCTGACGGAATGGAACGAAGGCGGCGGCGGAAGTCGCGTCGAAGTCAAACTTGCGATGGCAGGCAGTGGCTGCACGAGCTTAGCAGGTTACCTTAATGAGGCGCATTGGGACTTTGGCAATGCAGGGTTTGAAGGAGAAACGACTCCTGTAGCAGGTGGAAATCCAGCGACGGGCAATCCAACAACTGAAAATCCAACGACCGGCAATAACACCACAGGGAACACAACCCCGAATAATTCAACTGCGGGTAACACGACAGCAGGAAATAACACGGGCAATAAACCTGCCACCGGAAGCACAACGACAACTGGAAGCACATCCACCACTGGTAACACGGCGACAACTGGAAACAACAATTCAACAACAGTTTCGCCGAATCAGAATACAGGAGCTATAACTCTAGCCAAGCCCACCGGATTTCCCTTAAAGGTCAAATTCGGTGACACATTTTTCAAAGAGACCATTGCTGGTGCATCAAAACAAGATGCAAGTAAAAAATGCATTCTTAAAACCAATTCAATCATCTATGTCGTGACTAAACCTTCGAGTTTGAGTGGAAATATTGTTGTCAAGCTTTCTGAAAAAATTGAAGGCTGTGAAGTTTTTGGAATCAAGGGACGCAGTGGGTACATCTTTGGAGGACATTTTGAACATGGACAGTAAAAATGACTCCCATAAAAATACAACGAAGGATAGCGATATGCTGAAATCAACAAATGGCATCGCTTCGGGATTGATCGCTGCTTCACTGATGGGACTCATCCTTTTACAGTGCAGCCCTGAAAAACCAAAACGGCCGACTCCCATTGCCGCACCCAATCCTCAAAACCTCGAGAAGCCAGAGCCCAATCGCAATCCACAGTCGGAAAATACAGAAACAAACCCGACCACGCCTCCAAATACAAATGAGGCCCCGGCTCCCGCTCCTGGTACTAATGAGACCACAGTTCCTGCCGGAAGTCTTGGTATCGTTGCAAAAGAGGCCACAATCTTGGTGGGTCTTGAAGGAGGAATGAAATGCGAATTTGCAAAAAATACGAAGCTCATTCTCACACATCGCCCTGTTACGTTACCCAATGAAGAATTGGTGCGGGTGACTTTTGAAAAGGTTCCGGGATGTGAACAAACCCAAGGTCTGATCTTTAAAGAGCAGTTTTCGAAAATTTAAGACTCTCCTTTCGGCACCCGCCCACTTCTTAGTACAAATAAAAAAATAACTCCAAGTCCACTTCTTCACCTGAATGTCCATTTTTTTGTCGCTCGTCCAATAATTTGAATAAAATTCAAACCAATGAGAGAATTATTTTCTGTCAAGGAAGACGAAATTTTTTATACACGAGCATGATGGCAAAATATTGCTCGTTCTGTTGTTTAAAGGAAAAGTCCCAATATGAAGAAATTTTATTGTGCCGTCATAGGAAGTTTGTATTTAACGAGTCTCGCATTTGCGAACTCAGACAAGCTCAAAGAAGTTAACATTGCTCATGTGGTTGCAAAAGACACTGCACTTGGGCGCTCCATCGATCGCATCGCAAAAAAACTGAATGAGGAGGGCTTTAAAGCGACATCCCATCATGCCATTACAACATGGCCTGGCATTCAGACCAAAGGGGAAATTGCAGGCATGCAGGCCCTCAAAAGCAATCAACTGCAAATCCTCTTTTTAACCGATGGGCCCTGCGTAAACATTGCGCCTTCTTGTGCGATTTTTACCATGCCCTTTCTTTTTAATGACACAGCTCAAGCCATTCGCATTGCCGACAATAAATCCGTCATAAATTCACTCGACAGCGAATTTCAGAAAAACGACATGATCCTGCTCTCTATTTTCGAAAATGGCCCCCGGCAGTTTTACAGTAAAAATAAGCAGATCCTGACCCCCGATGACCTCAAAGAGAAAAAATTTCGCGTGATGCAATCCAGTGCGTACATGCGCTTTGTGACCTCAATGGGCGCTATTCCCAATCCGACGTCTTGGCCCGATGTTAAAAATGCAACAGAGACCGGAATTGTTTACGCCTTCGAAGCACCTTTGCAGATTTTTTATTCCAGCGACCTTCATAAAATAAATAAATATATCACCGTTTCAAACCATATTTATAGCGTATTTTACGCGCTTGTAGGTAAGACTTTCTGGAATTCATTGGATCAAATTCAAAAAGATAAAGTCCGTAAAATCGTCTGGGAAGAGCGGATTCGCCAAAGAAAAGAAAATACTGAAGATGAAAAGAAGATTCTTGAGGAGCTTAAAAAGACAGCAGGAATTTCTGTTGTTCAGTTAAACACTTCACAGCGTAAACCGTTTAAGGACACGACAAAAGTAGTGTTTGATGAGTTCAAACCAAAATTCTCTGAAGCTATTCTTAAAGCCCTCGAAGCCGAAAAAATTCAATAGTGATTTAAATCCGATACGGGTCGCAGAGAATCAACTTTTTGTCCCTCCTGCATGAATAGTTTCCAAAAAAGTCATATATTTGTGTCTGAATTTCAACGTGGGGAGATTCATGCGCAATTATTTTAATTCCATCGGATTCAAGCTTCAGGTCGTCTTTATACCGGGCCTTCTGACTGTTTCCTTGGTCATTTTTTCAACACAGATGTCGACCATTACAAAACTCTATGAAGACGTATTTAAGAACCGACTTACGAACGAGCTTACAACCGTTCGTTACGTTCTTGACGTCCATAGGGCTGACCTGGGAGGAGTTGCAACTCGAACGGCTGAATTCAGAGGAATTTTAGATGCCCTAAAAGACAAAGACTATGGTGGAGTGGGCATTGCACTCCAGGAGCGAATTCAAGCTGAAAACGTGGATTATGCCTATTTAATAGTAAAAAACGAGGACAAATTTGAAGTCGTTTCCAGAGGGCACAATATCAGGGCTCGCCCCGGCGAAAAAAACGACGCATTTGCACTGAACCTTTGGCAGGCAATCAATTCAAAGCCCGAAGCTGATCAAGAGGTTCAGACGGGATACGCACATTTGCCTCAAGCTGAGGCTGAAAAAGAAATTGGAGAACTGCTCTCCGACGACGACCGCAAAAAACTGACCGACAATCTCGTTGCAATTTCCAGTGCTCCATTGTCGAGTTTTGGTGAGTCTATTGGATCACTTCTCCTTGCGCGAAACATGAAAGACAACCCCATTCTGGCAGAGCGCATCCAAAAATTGCTGGGCATCACGAATGAAAAAGTTCGCGAAGGCTTTTTACTTGCGCACAAGCAAATCTCTTATCTCTCCATTGGACGCGCAAAAGAACTGAGTGGGCCTTTAACCCTTCCGAGCGATTTTGAAGGTAACATCCAGAAGACCGTCAGTGACGCGAAAAATAATGTCTTGGAAGGTGCTTTTGCAGCCCTCGATTCCAACGGAATTGTGATGGGAGTAACGTCTGATAAAAGCGATCTTAACAAGGCTCAAAATGCGATAAAGAAATCAAGTGCAACACTGGTTTCTGCAATTGTGGCGGTCTTCTTGTTGGTGAGTGTGGCCGCAGTGCGATTCCTGTTACGTCCTGTGCGTTCGCTTCTCGCTGCTGCCGATCAAATGTCCAACGGGAACTACGATGCACGGGTGCATGTTCAAGCCCAAGACGAAATTGGTCGCCTGAGCAAAGCCTTCAATGAAATGGCAACAAGCATCGAAAATAATATGAAGGAAATCAATCGTCAAAAAGCCGACCTTGTGCAAAAGAATGAAGATATTCTACTCATCAACGAAATTGTGCAAGAATTTTCCCGCCTGACTTTGGTAGATGAAGTCAGGCTGTGCATTGGAAGGCGCTCCTGTGAAATTACTCATTCGCAAGGATTTGTGCTCGCAACCCCTCTGCAAAATGGGAAGTTTGAGCTTACCTTTTCCGAGAATTTTCCTCCGGAATTCAGCGAAACCGTTGTTACAGGAAATTTCGCACAATTGCCGAAGGATGCCACTCTCACCGTGCCACTTGAGATGAAGTCCGAGGCTTCTACTCAAGCCTCGCAGCATCTCGTGCTGCACAGGCCCAACAAAGTCTTTGAAAAAACAGAGCTCCACTTGCTCCATGCGTGTGTGAGCGCGGGACTTATCGCACTCGAAAATCTTAAAAAGATTGCCATGCAGGCCGAAATGGAAACCGCTCGTGCCATTCAGATGTCCTTGTTTCCGCAATCTGAACTCGACAATGAGGCCTGCCGCACGTGCAGCTATTTCTTTTCGCCCGGAAGCGTTGGGGGCGACTGGTATGGATATGTTGAACATAAAGATTGTACGTTTCTTTTTGTTGCAGATGCCACAGGTCACGGCGCAAGCGCTGCGCTGATTACGGCAGTGGCCCGAAGTGCAGTTTCGTCTGTAATGAGTGTCCAAAATATTGAAACAGAGGAATCCAAAGACGATCATCACAGGAAATTTACCACTGCAGACTACATGAGCCATTTAAATAAAATGGTTGAAGAAAGTGGAAAACGCAAAGTGCTCATGACTGCAATCAGTGTCCGAATCGATTTTAAGGCGAATTCCCTTGAAATCTGCAATGCAGCTCACACGCATCCCTTTTTGTACGAGGCTGCTACAGGTAAGGTTAAATCGCTGATGAGCTCGGGTTATCGACTTGGATATGACATCAATACAAACTTTAAATCGAAGTCATTTCTTTATCAACCCGGAGATATTCTCGTTTTGTGTACAGATGGAGTCAACGAAGCACGGAATTTAAATGGGGATGAATTAGGCGTAAAACGACTTAAAGACATCATTCTGAGGCATGCCGTTTATGGGACTGAAACATTGATGACAGGAATTAAGACCGACCTTATGGCCTACGCACAAGGCGTTCCACTTTGCGACGATGTCACCATCGTAATTGCTGAACTGAGGTGAGGTCGACCTTAAGCTGTTTCTTTATTTGCGGTGCACACGCTTACGTGTTGCATCCAAACGAGCAAGACCCTTCTCAAGGTCACCGGGTTTGTCAATGAGTTCGACCATGACGTCCATTCCAACGCGTGCCACTTCAGGGTCGGCTTCTCTATCAAAGAATTGAGAGATGCCTTTGGCTTCATTGAGAAGTTTGTAGCCAAAAGTACTAAACGGATCTGCTTCATCGACTTTCGCTTTGGAATTTGGTGGAAGCAAGGAAAGTGTTTTTGCATTGGCTTCCTGAACATCCGTGCGCGCAACGAAGGCCATAAATTTCTTGGCTTCAGCTTTGTGCTTTGACTTATTTGAAACCGCAAGAATATCTGTGGGTGCAATTCCAGCGTGAGCTTGCTTGGCATCAATGGTTGGAAACTTCATTGAACCTAAGGCCGAGCCCTGGAGGGGGACCTTCATTTCTCCGATCCAGAAATTGCCTTGCAGCATCATCCCGGCCTTGCCATCGATGAGCATCTTCCCAGCGTCTTGCCAGGTGAGTGTTTTATGATTGGTCGGAAATGCACTTGCCGATGCCAGCGCAGTCCAGTTTCCAAACGCAGACTTCACCTTAGGATCGAGATAAGAGATTTCGCCCGCGCACAATTTCATGTGAGTGTCATAGCCATAAGAGTTCATACCGATAAAATCAAACCAGCCGCCAGTGGGCCAGCTTTCTTTTGTTCCCAAAGCAATGGGAACAATTCCCTTGGCCTTTATGGCATTGACAGCCGCAAGAAAACCCTTCCAATCTTTTGGTGGCTCCTCAACTCCTGCTTGCTTAAATACATCCTTATTATAATACAACGTCCAGTGATAATAAGCGTGTGGCATTCCATACAACTTGTTCTTAAACGTCACAGAAGACAACACGCCCGCACCAAACTCATTGACGTTCTTGATGGCGTCGTCGAGGGGGGCAAGGAGTCCTTTTTCAGCAAGAACCCTCGAACGATTTCCAGCGTGCCAGGTGATGACATCGGTTTTGGAATCGTTAAGTTGCTTCACAACGTTTGCCTTGAAGGCTTCATGATCGACCGTTTCGATCTTGATTTTAATGTCTGGATTCTCTGCTTCAAACTTCTGCGCGAGGTCTAACAATGCCTTTTTTGGAGTATCATTACTTTGCATGGAAAGGACACGCAATGAGACGGGTTCTGCGATTGCCGAACCAGAAACTAAAGTAACAACGATGGCCGCGAACGACTTCCGCATATTTCACATCCTTATGTGGTGAAGAAAAAAACGAACTATAATTGATACCAGTGTATCCACAATACACAATAAGAGTGACCGGCAACGTGCACAAAAAGCTAACAAGCCAATGTGACTTACACGATGCAAAAAGTACCCTTGAAGTTTACCTCAAATACCTAGGATTCCTAAAAAATACCTCAATGTTTTATGGAACAAAGCACGATCAGTACTTCTACCGCTTAATCGTGGCATTGATTCCCTAAGCGGCCCTTCTCAAATTTGACAGAAATCGACTTCACATAAATATTTAAAATCACTTCATTAATGCGGACATTTAAAATAATTCTCATTTTTTTTTACCTCTGACCGATAAGCTATAAACAACATCAGTCGGAGAATTCAAATGCAAATTCATATCAGCAGCCAGAGCATAAAATCTGCAGTCTCAACGACCCTTGCTGCTGTTATCTTTTTTTCGTGTGCAGGCAATTCTCAAAAATTTAAATCAAACCAGGCCGCACCGACCGAAGAAAAAAAGGCTCCTGCTGAAACAGATCAGGGCGGAAAAAAAGACGGCGCAGATACGAACGTTTTGCCCAAAATCTCTGCCGCCACTGAAACTTTGCAGACGGCACAAGAACTTTGTGCTCAGCAAGGCAAAGTGGTGCGCATTTTCGTTCTCGACTTAAAAAGTGGTTGGTTCGCGGGCGATGGCGGGGCATTTTTTAAGAGCTTTGTGGAGAGCAAATGCAACGATAAGCTTGAAATTAGTTATGTACACGTCACAAGATCTAATATCGATAGCAACCTTAATTCCGTTGCGGGCGGTAAAGAATTGCTTCCTTGTTTTCAATCGACGACATCAAAGCAAAATCTCCCAACACAGAATTGCCGATTTGGAAGCTTTACCGGCTTCGAACAGATTTGGATTCTTTCCGGCTCATCAGGCGACGATCAAGATATTGACCTCAGTGGGCCTTTATTTAATAATATTCGCCAGAACCTTGTGGATGCTGTAAATGCCAATCCTAAACTCTCGCTCTTTTTTAGCGCAGGACTTTCAAACGTCGATCATTCAAATGCACTCGCAAAAGCAGCACTCCCTGGATTTGAAGAGCGCATTTTTACCGGAAATCCTGAATTTCCTGCTGGAACACTTCCAAGTTCCGACTATCCCACTCATTTCAAAAGCCAGCCACTTGTTGCGGGATCTGGAAAAGTGACGGGAACCATCGACACCACTCATGTCCTTTTTAAAGGTGTTACCGGACTCTACGATTACACACCTGGAGAAAAATCTTTTTCAGGAGGATGGAGCATTGGCTCGCCTGCAGAAAGCGTCTTCGGAAAATGCCTGGGCGACGCTATTGTGAGCACAAAACTTCCCATTATTGCGACAGATCACTGCAATAATCCAATTGTTGCAAGCGGAAATATGGGAACTCACAAAGTCATATTAGAAGGAAACACCGCAAGATTTTATGGTACCAAACCAGAAGAATACTATTTTCGTTTGATTGCAGCGTTGCTTCCTTAATACGTTCTCGACTTCTCCCTTGCCCTTGTGTGCATTCAGCACCTTTTGAATTTCTACCCACGAGTAAAATGTCCAAATTGAACTGATCGCCAAGAGAGATTCGCTGTGATATAAAATCCGCTCCAAGCAGACCTCATATTTTGGAATTTTATATGCACACACAAAATCCTTCTGTTCCCTCTGATCAAAAAACAAATCCAGATTCTTACTTATGGCTCGAAGATGTTGAAGGCGCACAAGCTCTGGAATTCGTAACAGCACAAAATACGGTCAGCAAAAACGCCCTCCATTCCGATGAGCGTTTTTTGCCTGTAGTAAACGCAATCCGAAAGATTTTAGGCTCAAAAGATAAACTTCCCTCGGTAAATATTCGAGGTGAATTCGTTTATAACTTTTGGCAAGATGAAGTAAACCCCCGAGGCTTGTGGAGACGCGCACTTTTAGGCGATTATTTAACAGCCAAAGCCAAACCCCAGTGGGAAGTCCTTTTAGATATCGACGAACTCTCGCGCTCTGAATCTCAGAGCTGGTTCTGGCAGCGGTGCGAAGGCCACCCGCCCGAATATTCGCGCTTCCTCTTGAGTCTCTCACGCGGTGGAAAGGATGCCCGAGTGACTCGGGAATTCGATATCAAGAGTAAGTCTTTCGTAACAAATCATTCATTCGATTTTCCAGAAAGTAAAAGCTCATTATCATGGTACGATAATGATACCGTTCTTTTAGCACCCGACGAAGGTGGCAATACCGTCACAGATTCTGGTTACCCACGCACCATTCGCTCTTGGAAAAGAGGCGAAAATCCACGCACAGCTCCCGAAATTTTTGCGGGCGAAAAGTCAGATGTTTATGTGTGGAGCACTCAATACACACACGGCGCGCATTCCCTCACGGTGCTCGCTCGGGCTCCCACATTTTTTACCAGCGAATTTCATGTGCTTCTTCCCGATTTCACCACATCACCAATTCATCTCCCCAAAGATGCACAAATACTAAGTTATTTTCGTGGAGATCTCGTTGTCAGCGTTAGATTTGATTGGAACTTTCAAGACACTGTTTACTCTGAGGGCACGGTGTTTCTTTTTGATGTTGAAAAAAACATTCCAAAGGACATTTTATTTGTTCCTACACACAAAGCTTCGGTCACTTCGGTTGAAGTTACTAAAAATGCCATTGTGCTCAACCTCCTTGATAACATTCATGGCCGCATTGTGTGTATGGAAACCACTGAAAAAGGGTGGATTTCACAAGACATCCCTTTGCCTCAATTGTGCACATCCGACATTGTTTCTGCCACAGACACATCTGATCAACTGCTGTTAAAATTTGAAAGCTTTCTTGTTCCACCGCGTATTTACTCTTCAAAAAAAGAGCAAGGAAATTTTCAAATAGAGACGCTCATCACACTCCCTCATGAATTTGATTCTTCAAAATATGAGACTCTGCAATGTTACGCAACGAGCCCCGACGGAACCTTGGTCCCCTATTTTATGGTTCAAAAACGCGGCCTCAAACTCCAAGGTAACAATCCAACGCTGCTGAATGGATATGGAGGTTTTGCCAATGCGAAAACACCCCTTTACTCAGGTTCACTCGGTACCGTTTGGCTTGAAATGGGCGGCGTTTATGTTGTAGCAAACATTCGAGGAGGCAACGAATACGGCCCCAAATGGCACCACGCCGCACTCTATGAAAATCGGCAACGCTCTTATGATGATTTTATTGCGGTTGCAGAGCACCTTGTGACCACAGGCGTCACAAGCCCAAGGCATCTTGGAATTCAAGGCGGCAGTAACGGTGGCTTACTGGTAGGCGCTGTGATGGTGCAACGTCCCGATCTTTTTAATGCGGTGCTGTGCCAAGTGCCGTTGTTGGATATGTTACGTTTTCACAAGCTCTTAGCAGGAGCAAGCTGGATGGATGAGTACGGCAACCCCGATGAACCTGGTATTATTGCTGATGCCATCCGAAAATATTCGCCTTACCAGAATGTTAAAACGGGCGTAAAATACCCTAAGATTTTTCTGCGCACTTCAACACGCGACGACCGTGTTCACCCCGGTCATGCCCGTAAAATGGCAGCCTTAATGCTAGAGCAAGGCCACGATGTTCTGTTTTTTGAAAACATGGAAGGCGGCCATGCGGGCGCTGCAGATCACACACAACGCGCTGAAATGTCTGCCATGGACTACGTCTTCTTAATGCAACAGCTGATGTGACTCGAAATCCTCCCTTTCTCCGCCATGATTTGTCTCTGGACAGCCCACGTTGATATATTCCTTTACAGCTCATATTAATTAGTTATATACCTCTGCCATCAGCGATTTTCTGCAGCCTTGCTTTGCATTATTTGGGAAATTTACATGATAAATAGAATCTTTTCGTTTTCTTTGTCAACTGCCTTGCTTGTAACGACTCTTGCGTGTGGCGTGAATAAAAGTTCATCAACTCAAGCAAAAATCTTATCTGTCCCTGTCAGTCAAGAGGATCCCTATCTCTGGCTGGAAGATGTGGAAGGTGCCAAAGCCCTTGAATTTGTTGGACTCCAGAATGAAAAGAGCAAAAAGGCACTTCATTCCGACCCTCGCTTTCGCCCCCTGTCAGACACCATTAAAAACATGCTGGGCTCAAAAGATAAGCTCGCTTACGTCGAAATCCGTGGAAAGCATGTTTATAACCTTTGGCAAGACGATGCCAATCCACGCGGCCTTTGGCGACGTGCACTGCTCAGCGACTATATTGCAAATAAAACAAAGCCCACTTGGGAAATTCTGTTAGACGTCGATGCCCTTGCTAAAAGCGAAGCCGAAAGCTGGGTCTGGGATGGATCGAATTGTCTTGAACCTGAATACACACGCTGCCTTGTAAGCACTTCACGGGGTGGTAAAGATGCCGCCGTTGTGCGCGAATTTGATGTAACAAGCAAATCTTTCGTAACAGACCAGCCCTTTAACCTGGCTGAAGGCAAAAACAGCCTCACTTGGTACGATAAAAATACGCTGCTCTTAAGTGCCGACGAAGGCGGAGAATCCGTAACAGATTCGGGTTACCCTCGCACCGTACGCATCTGGAAACGCGGCGAAAATCCAAAAGCAGCCCTCGAAGTTTTCGCAGGAACTAAAACCGATGTTTCGGCGTGGGCCTGGAAAGTGTCCCACAATGCGCACTCAACAACCCTCGTGGGCCGTACTCCCGCATTTTTTACGGCCGAGTATTCTGTCCTCAAGGCTGACTTCACAACTGTCAAAATTCAACTCCCCGAAGACGCCCAGGTGTTGAGTTACTTTAATGGTGATCTCGTTGTAAGCGTGCGAAACGACTGGAATACGCAAGGGACTTTGTATAAGTCTGGAAGCGTCTTTCTTTTTGACATCACAAAGAACATTCCCAAAGAAATTTTGTATGTTCCAACCGATAAAGTTTCCGTTTCTTCAGTCAGTGTGACTCAAAATTTAATTGTCTTGAATTTACTCGACAACATCACAGGCCGCATTGTTACGATGGAACCTTCTCAAGCGGGATGGGTTTCGAAAGACATTCCTTTACCAGGCATTGGCTCTGCCGGAGTCGTTTCTGTGTCGGATTCTTCCGATGAACTTCTGTTAGAATTTGAAAGCTATCTTGTTCCGCCCAGCATCCTTGCAGCACAAAAATCAAAGGATTCTTTTCAAGTCGAATCCCTTGCAACTCTGCCGCCCCGGTTTGATTCTTCTAAATATGTCACAGAGCAATGGCACGCAAAGAGCGCTGATGGAACTTCAGTTCCTTATTTTATTGTGCACAAGCGCGACCTTGTAAAAGATGGCAAAAATCCAACGTTACTTTATGGGTACGGCGGATTTGAAGTGTCGATGACACCTTATTATTCAGGAACTGTAGGCACGGCATGGCTTGATAAAGGTGGCATTTATGTTGTTGCAAACATTCGTGGCGGCGGCGAGTTCGGCCCCCAATGGCACCAAGCTGCTCTTAAAGAAAATCGCCAACGCGCTTATGATGACTTTATTGCGGTTGCAGAGCACCTTGTTGCCACAGGAGTTACAAGCCCAAGGCATCTTGGAATTCAAGGCGGAAGTAACGGTGGCTTGCTCGTAGGCGCTGTGATGGTTCAACGCCCCGACCTCTTCAATGCCGTTTCGTGCCAAGTGCCTTTGCTTGACATGTTACGTTTTCACAAGCTCTTAGCTGGTGCAAGTTGGATGGGTGAATACGGCAACCCTGATGAACCTGGCATTATCGCTGATGCCATTCGAAAATATTCGCCTTACCAGAATGTTAAAGCGGGCGTAAAATACCCTAAGATTTTTCTGCGCACTTCAACACGCGACGACCGTGTTCACCCCGGTCATGCTCGTAAAATGGCTGCCTTGATGACGGAACAAGGTCACGATGTTTTGTTTTATGAAAACATGGAAGGTGGTCATGCCGGCGCGGCGGATCTCAATCAACGTGCTGAAATGACTGCAATGGACTACGTCTTTTTAATGCAGCAGTTGATGTGAACTGAGGATCTTACCTATCGAATTGAGATTTCCTGCAAATCCAAAAGGCGGGAACTAAAGGCAAGCCTTAAGTAACGGGTTGTCACAGGCGAATCAAAAGTTTCCACCAGAAATCTCCGTTCTGGTGCTTTTTTTGCAACACTCCACGAAATTCCGTCTTCCGAAACCTCAATTTCGAATTCTCCTTTGCTCCCAAGGCGTAAGTTGTGCAGCGCCACGGCTTTCAAAGTCTTTTTCTCGAGTAAATCAAATGTCAAACGCGAGGGAGAGAATGCCTCAAGGTAACCATTGTCGGAGAATTTTCGATTGGTGAGCGAACTGAGTCGAAAGGGAATTTCGTCGGCTGTGACCTTTGCATTTTGGCCCAGAGACTTTTCAGGATTAAGCAGTGAAAAATCTTTGGGACTTGTGAGACAAGACACCGTTTTTTCCGATTCCAAAGCATAGTACGCTTCAATGGCAACCCGCGTTTTGAGACTTTCAAACAAAAACTTTGGAACCGTAACAGACGTTTGGTCTCCTGCAACTTCTGCAGACCACACCAGGGAACTGTCTTCTGGAACGGCAAAATTCACAACGTATTTACTCACGGTTTGCGCAGGGGCCGTCCACTGAACAAGGAAATTTTCACTTCCTGCTGTTTCCTCAATTTTGATTCCGCCCAGTTCGCAGAGGCGCAGCTCACCCAAATTGGTATCTTGTTTTTTGACGACAAAGGAATATTTTCCAAAGCGATTGTCTCGGTATTTTTCGTTCACCAAGACGATATTAATCCCGCCTGCTTCATCGCGCATGAGTTGATCGACTCGGACGCGAAAAGAAAAGTTTCCTTGGGAATCAGTGCGCACTTTGGTTAAAAAATAATTGGGCTTGTAGCGAAAGAGATTGGGATCAACGCGCAAAGGATCTTCATTAAAGAGATCTTCATATATTAAAAAAAAGGGGAAGGCCATTTTGAGAAACAGAGCCACGGATTGCGCATGCTCAACGGCGGTCATATCGACGTAGCCAAATCTACGAAGGTTGCGAAAATTTATCTGAGTATCTGGCAAACCTGAACCATTATCGTCGAGGTATTTTCCCTTTATCGTAACGGGAGAAGTTGGATCTAAGGTGGGCGATTTCGAACCACTCATTCCACACCCTGAAATCGAAAGACCTAAAAATGTGAAGATGAGGGAGGTTGATTTGAATTTGAGGTGCCTCATTCCACCGCTCCTTTGGTGCTAAATGTCAGAATGGATGTTGGTCGGCGAACATCACTGGAAGCATTTCTCGTGAAGAAACCCATGCTGTTCAAGGCATTGAGGTCGCTTTTGACGATCTGAATAGAGAATCCATTGTTCGGTTTGTTTTCGAGAATCATCCGTTTGACAAGCTGTGTGATATCGAATGCCAGCTCGAAATCCTGGAGAGACTTTGGATTTCTGCGCAGCGCTGGAGTGATGGCTCCCCAGCTTTCATCAGCGTCGCCACCCGGCTTTAGCCAGGCAGAGCCCGCATAAGTGGGAAACGGAGAATTCCAAGTTGCAAGGGGAGTCCAAGGCGTGCTCAGTGGATAGAGCCGAATATTTTCGGGATTCACAAGGACATCCTTGCAATTGATGAGAAGCTCAACCACCGCAATAGAACTGATAATGACGTCTTCTTCCCACAGTCTGAGGAGGCGCGGAAAATAAAGAAACAACCTCGACTCTTTACCCTTGTCATCAAACCCAATGCCCGAAATTTCTTCTGCAGAAAAAGCCTTATTGGGCTCAGCCTCTGAAACCCGCACATCCAGAACTTCACTTTCTGTGCGCAATGCGCGATCATTTGTTGCCACAGACGGCGAACAAGCCGCTAAAACAAAGCACGAAATCATTTTGAGAGAGCAAGAAATCCAAAATATTACTTTATTCATCACAACCTCGCACGCACGGAAAGGACAACTTCATCTCTGCTTCCCTCAAGGGCACGTTCACCAGAAAGGAAGGCAACATCCTCTTCCCTGACATCTGTAAAGACGCGCGTCACTCCCCCACCCAACCAAAGAAGATCTCCTAAAACAGCGCCTTCTCCAAAGACTTTTCCAGACCAAATGGCATTGTGTTTGATGCTTTTTTCTTCCATGGGAAGGACAAATTTTCCGTTTGAAAATTCAAGCAGCTCGAGATTTCCTTCCAGCTGTAAAAAGTCGAAGGGCTGTGATTTAAGGAGCATCCCCGCGCGCCACCAACTGGGACTTTCGTATCTCATTTCGACGTCATCAACTTTATGAGTTTTGGAACTTTGAAAGGGTGCACTGAAAAGGCCACTTGCACCCACAAGAAACTCTTTCCGTCCGATTTCGACGCCAAGGCCCACTGCATACCGCGTCGCATCGTGAAAGGCAGGGCTCGAAGCATCCCATGCCACGGGAATCACGACTTCGAGTGGGAGAAGAATCCTCAACACATTTTCTGAAACTTCAGTTTCTAACTTGGGTGAAACGTGAATCCGCATGGAGTCGAGTTTGGTGAGTGAAGAAAGTTCGACTTCCCGTTTGACAAAAAGTGCTGTCAGCGAAGCTCCAACGTCTAAAAAAGGAAGTTTTAATCCCAGTTGAAAACGAAACCCATTGCGAAAGCTCAGATCTAATTCAGGTGCTTGCACACGGGGCGTTGCTAAAAATGGAGTGGCTTGGACTTCAAATCCGACCGGACTTTGAGCCAGAGCAGGGCGAGCCCCCAGCATTCCAAAGCAGCAAAGTAACAATTGCAAACCCACTTGGCTCAAAAGATCCTTCACATTCTCGTTCCTTTCTCGCTGCAGATAAAAAACTGACTCATGCGTGAGGAACTTGCCTAGGCACAAGATTCTCAGGTGTCGATGAGCAAAGCAGCAGAACTTTACCAGAAATGTCCGCCGTTGAAGACTTTTCTTATTTCAGAGGTACGAGATGTCCACAGAGAGCACGAACTCCCCTTCCTCCCGGAATGACACGAGTGAAAATGTGGAAGCCCGCCGCACCTCCCGAGGTGAACTTCAAGAGAGCGAGAGATTTCGAATCCGCCTGGTAAAAGATCAACTTGAAGTTGAAGGAACCGTCATCGACGTGAGCCCTTTTGGAATGGGCGCAAGTTTTCCGCAGGAATTGACATGCGATTTGCTGACGTGTGGTGATGTTGTTGCCATTCAATACTTGCTTGAAGACATTGCACTCTATGAATTTAAAGCGAAAATTGTTCACATCAGCAACCAATTTGAAGGGCGTCAACCTGTTCAAAAAGTTGGCTTGGCATTTTTAACCGACAAAACCGTTTCAAATAAACCAGAAAATCGCTCTTCAGAGCGCATTCAATGCCCCTCCATGGTGTCGATTCAGTGCGAATGCGAGAATCCACTTCAATCAACGGAAAAAGCTTACTTTCAAGTGGTGAATATTGGCAAAGGTGGACTTTCTCTTGCAGCATCAACGCGGCATAAGTTCCTTGTTGCCGACATGGTCTTATCATTTGCCATCAAAATGCCTTTTGCAACCCACAGGGTTCAGGCCCGCATTCGTCATATCCAAGTAGAGCCCTCAGGACGTTCTTATGTCGTAGGCGTTGAATTTATTTCGCCGAGCGTACACTTTCAAAAAGATCTCTCGAGTTTTGTACTCAGTTTCTTGCCGCTAGAACAAAGCACTCAGCAAGGTAAATTGCCGGCCCTTTCCCTTCGAGAAGAAGGACTGGCTGTCGAAAATGCCCTGCACGAAGCAGACTTTGCCTCAATTCTTTCTTTGAGACTTCACTGCAACCAACAGGCTGGATTTTTAACACAGGAAACAAACCCCGACCAAATGGCCGACCGTTTTGATGCCTTTTCACGTCACCTCTTTATCAAAAATAAAGGTATCACCATCGCATGTTGCCGGGTTATCTTTGTACAAGGCAGCAAAGATCGCTCAGAAACACAGGAACACATTCACCTGCCTGACTTTTTGTGGAAAGAGAAATTTGTCGAATTTTCAGGGTTTTATGTTGCTCCGCAACTTAAAAACTCCAGCCTAATTTTTGAACTCTTAAGCCATGCTATTCGAATCGCATTTGAAGCAAACATCCGTTACATTATTATGAGAATTCCCGAACGGAACCTTCATCAGTTTCAAAAATTCGGGGCAAAAGAATTTGAAATCTTTCTTGCTGCAAATAATTTACCCAAAGCAGAGTTGGCTTTTTCGAATGAAAAGCACAACATTGCAATGCTCGATGCAGAAAATATTCTGAAGGGAAAGCAGATTTCATTTGAAAATTGGCAAAATTTTGTCAGTCCTTGGACCGAAGAATTTCATCGCAAAGGAATTCTAGATTTCGGATTTTCGACACAAATTAAACTCGCATATGCTCAATGGAAACAAAAAAAGCAACCCCTGAGCGCCATAGCTCAAAGCTAATTTTACGAATTTTCCCAATCGATGGCCGCACGGTGCGCTCCACCCAAACACGCATTGGCTTTCGAAAAATGCTTGCAGCCCGTAAATCCCCGGTGTGCCGAGAGAGGCGAAGGATGGGGCGCTTGCAGTATGACGTGATTTTGATTGGTAACGAGCTTTCCTTTGGCCTGTGCGGCTGCTCCCCACAATAGAAAAACAATACGCTCGCTGTGTTGATTCAATTCAACGACAACGCGATCGGTAAAAGTCTCCCAACCTTTGTTACGATGTGAAAACGCCTGATGTGCGCGGACTGTCAGCACGGAATTGAGTAAAAAGACGCCTTGCCGTGCCCAACCTTCGAGCCCCGGATTGCTTGGATTTGCACCACAATCGCTGCGAATCTCTTTAAAGATATTGTTGAGCGAAGGGGGAAGAGGCGTGCCCTCATGGACTGCGAATGCAAGCCCATTGGCTTGCCCGTCGCCGTGGTAGGGATCTTGCCCTAAAATGACAACTCTGACTTCTTCGAAGTCCACCATTTGTAGGGCTCTAAAAATATTCTCTTTAGGAGGAAAGACCTGCACCTTTGATGCATATTCTTGGCGAAGAAATTCGCGCAAGCCATCCATATAGGGTTCTTTAAATTCGTGAGCAAGTCGACTTGCCCAGCCTTTGCCTAAAAATTCCGAAGGGTCTTTTTGATTCTTCAATTTATAACTCCAATAAAAGCCAAGATGCCGTCGTAGTCTCCTATTTTTAACCGATGTTAATTGCAACTGCTTCTAAGCCCGAAACTTAGCACCTCTCAATCAAGCGCATGCAACGCGCGAAGGCAGAAATTGACGGAACCAGCGAATGTCGTAATGTCACTTTGAATGTCTCGAAAGCGGAGTATTTAGAAGTGGGAGTCTCTAAAAATGGGAGTTTTTGAATCTAACAAGGTAACTGCAGTTGGTTTGTGTTTCTCGCTCCTCTTCGGAACCGTTGCTATCGCGCAATCAGGAGAATCGCCAAAGTCGATGGCGAGCCCCGATTCAACTCAAGCAAAGTCCCCCCGCTCTGAACCTCCAGCAATCCTACCCCAAGAATGCAAAAGCGTTGATCTCGGCCTTTCGATTCCTACAAACGAGCTTCCTGCAGAGGGTGCCATTTTGTCATTCCGTAAGTTGGCGAGTGAAACCTGCGACCGTTACTTTTTTTCTGAAGTCGAAAGGGACGACAAAAAGGCACTTGCCTGCGCGTTGGCGCACAACAACACTGCGATTCTATCGGGACTCGCAGCGTTAGGCCGAGGTGTTTCGCAAAATTTGAGGTTGGCTCTAAGTTATATGTAAGAACACAGGAATTGCAGAAGAGTGCAAAGGGCCTTTCCGACTAAATTGTTTTGCCGGATGAGACGAAATTAAGGCTGATTTTGATGAGCCGCAACTTTAGATCGAGCTGAAATATTTGATCTTTCCCCCTTGGGGTGATTTAATGCGCGTCAAGATGTCGTTTACTTTTGCTACAGGCACCATCCACAGGAGTAATCCATGACAAAATCCAATGGAACAGTATCCACCAGTCAAGTCGTTTCATCCGTCGCAAATCGTTTTTCTCAACTTCCCAAAAAAATCACCCGCCAGCTTTTGGCCGATTTTTTGGCAGCAATCGAAAATGAACTTGTTGCGGGCCATAAGGTTCGCATTGAAAAATTGGGCATCATTCAAACAAAAGAAAGAGCTGCGCGTAAAGGACGCAACCCTAAAACAGGCGAAGAAATTCAAATCCCAGCCTCCAAAAAAGTCGCATTTCGCGTTGCGAAGTCTTTAAAGGAGCGCGTGGGTACAGCAGCAGCTAAAACCACGCGCCGCAGCAAGTAACAAATAGATTTCTATTTAAACCTTGCGGAATGCAATGCAGGCGTTTGTTCCGCCAAATCCAAATGAATTAGAAATGGCTGCGCGCACTTCACGCTGCACAGACTTGTTGGGCGTGTAATTAAGGTCACAATCGGGATCTGGATTTTCCAAATTCATCGTCGGTGGAATGATGCCCGTTATCATGGCCATCACAGTCAAAACACCTTCCACTCCCCCTGCTCCACCTAACAAATGTCCCGTCACACTTTTGGTCGAACTCACATTCAACTTGTATGCATGAGCCCCAAACACGGCTTTTATCGCACAAGTTTCGAGGGCATCGTTGGCATCCGTCGATGTTCCATGAGCATTGATGTAATCGATTTCGTCAGGACGCAAACCGCCCGTATCAAGGGCTTGTTGCATGGCGCGTGCAGCACCTGCGCCACCTGGAGCGGGCATGGTCATGTGATAAGCATCGGAGCTTAAGCCATATCCCACAAGCTCAGCATAAATTTTCGCCCCGCGCGCAACCGCATGGTCCCACTCTTCAAGGACAAGAACTCCAGATCCTTCGCCCATAACAAAGCCTGAACGATTTAAATCGAAAGGACGCGATGCTTTTTCAGGAGTGTCGTTAAAACTTTGGGTCATGGCTTTCATTTTTGAGAAACCGGCATAAGGAAGCGGGCTCATTGAAGATTCAGAGCCTCCCGCCAACATCGCCTTAGCACGCCCCGTTTGGATCAGCATCATCGCTTCACCAATTCCGTGCGTTCCACTGGCGCATGCCGTCGTTGGGCAAAGGTTGGGCCCACGTGCGCCCGTTTCAATGGACACATGTCCAGCAGCCATATTGGCAATAAAGCCTGGAATGGTAAAAGGTGAAACCCACTTCGAGCCTTTGGAATTCAAAATTTGAATTTGTTCTTCCATGTAACCCATCGCACCGACGCCCACTCCGATAGAAACACCTGTTTCGGCAAGCATTTCGTCAGTCAGCGGCAATTTCGAATGCGCGAGCGCCATTTTTGAAGCCGCTACAGCAAGGTGCACAAAACGCTGTGTGCGGCGCACTTCCTTTTCATTCATGTAAAGGGTGGGGTCGAAATTTTTGACTTCCCCACCGATCTGAACAGGCTCTTTGGAAAGATCCATACAGCGCACTTTAGCAATGCCACTGACGCCGTTAACTGCATTAGCCCAGCACTCTTCCAGATTGTTTCCAATGGGTGCAACAATTCCCATTCCGGTTACAGCAACTCTTTTCATGCAACACCTTTGATTCGCGGATGAAGTCAAAACTTGGACATCTCTCGACATGAAATGATAATACAAGCCAGATGGGAAGGTGCAAGCTGGATGTCACTTGCCACAAGATTGTTTCTCAGAAATTTGAAATAAAAGGGGAGTCAACAATGAGTGGTCTCAGACAGCGCATTCGTTGCAAGCGGTTTTTTATCTGGGATTTTGACGGATGTTTCTGTGATACCGAGCCACTTCACTATCAGGCTTATGCAAAAGCATTTAGCGAAGCAGGGCATACACTCAAGGAAGAAGAATACTATCCTTCTTTTACTCATCTGGGCGGCGGAACAGAGCGCGAGATTCAGCGGTATGATCTCCGCTGTTCTCCTCAGGGCATCATGGAAAGTAAAAAACTGCACTACAAGAATATCCTTGAGCAGCAGTCCCTTTTTGTTTTTCCAGAAACCCTTTCGATTTTAACGGCCATGAAAGAACTGGGCGCAAAGATCGCTATCGCAAGTAACAGCCCCGCAGAGGAAATCAAATTCATCCTGCAAAAGGCCAATTTACTTCCCTTTGTTGACCTCGTTGTGGGCTACACCCCCGAACTGCAAAAGAAGCCTGCGCCCGACATTTTTTTACGTGCCTTAGAATTATTGAAGGCCCCCCTCGATCAATCACTGATCTTCGAAGATTCTCACCGTGGTCTTGAAGCCGCAGCAGCGGCGGGCTGCGAGGCCGTTTGGTTGCGCACTGTCAACAATGAATTTTTAAATACAGATCATCCTCATCTCGCATCGCTCACTCATCGCGAATTGCTTGAATTGTTAAATTGAAGGGCGATGGAAAAATTTCGCCATTTCTTCGTTAGAGCAAAGAAAGAGATTCTCCGATGTGGATGGACAACTGGGTTTTGAATTTGCCCCTCCCGCTTTGGCCCCCAGAACCACGGGGCGCTCCAACAACTCACCGCATCCTCTACCGCTGCTTTGAAAGCAAACGCAATGTGGTAGTTCTTGCCAATTCCAATCAAGCAGAGCGCGAAGCTCAACAACTTCATTGCGCCGAAAATGATGTGCCTATTTTAAAACGTAAAGGTGGTGGCGGCACTGTGCTTCTCGGGCCTGGCTGCCTGATTTTGACATTTGCATTTTATGCAAAAGATTTATTTTCAAATCACCTTTACTTTGAAATCATTAATGATCTTTGGATTCGAGCCTTAAAATCAGGAGGAATCGAAGGAGTAAAACAGCGCGGAATTAGCGACTTAGCTATGGGAGACAAAAAGATCGCTGGAACAAGTTTGTTTCGAAAAAAACATTTGCTTGTTTATCAGGGCAGCCTTCTTGTGCATCCCAACCTTGAAGCCATTTCGCATCTTTTGGCCCATCCTTCGAAGGAACCCGACTATCGTCAGGGGCGATCGCACCTCGATTTTTTAACGACATTGCGTGAACAAGGTTACACAGGAAGTGCCTCAGATCTCGCCCAAATCTGTCAGGTTTTTTTCGAAAAAGAAGCTCACGCAGCATTGCACGAACACTTTGCCACTCCAGAAATTCTGGCCCAGGGCGGGATCGATTTTTGGGAGCAGGCAAGGAAGAATGTGTGAGGCCAATTTTTTCAGAAAACTGAAAGCTTTAAACGGTTCGCTGCTTCAACATTTCAGTTGAAATATTTAAGTGCGTTACGGCTCGCAGTGTCCGGGAATCGAAGGCAGAAATTTTCATTCCAAACCGAGACTCCATTTCGACTGCGATTTCTTTCGCAGATCGGCCTCCAGAATTGCGCTCCATGCGGATAAAAACGAGATTCGTTTGAGGCTCTGGGACGACAGCTTCAGGAACATGCTTGCGGAAAAAATTCGCTAAAATCTTTGCATTCATATGATCTTCTGCAAGCCTTTCAACGTGATGATCGAGCGCAAATTCTGCAGCAGCCGCTAAAAATCCGCACTGCCGCATGCTTCCACCAAACATCTTGCGAAAGCGCTTTGCATGCGCAATTTTTTCTCGGGTCCCGAGCAGGGCACTTCCCACCGGAGCACCCAACCCTTTAGAAAAACACACCGAAAGGGTGTCGAACAGCGCACCGTAGGCAGAAAGGGGCCGACCTTCAACCACCGAAGCATGCCAAATTCGGGCTCCGTCGAGGTGAAAACCCAGATTAAGACTTCGGCAGGCCGCACTTAATTCCTTCAATTCTTCAAAGGGATAGATTTGTCCCCCTGAAACAAGGTGGGTATTTTCCACGGCGACGGCTTTTGTCATGGAGGCATGGGTTGCCCCAAAATCCGAAAACGACATTTCAAGCTCATGAGAATCAATTTTCCAACCGTCGTGCAAAGCTGGCTCCATCGCCTGCACTCCATTGATGCCTGAAAGTGCACCCGTTTCGAATTGAACGATGTGGTTAGAAAGAGGGATTAAAAGAGCATCGCCAGGCGAACAGTGAAGCCGAACTCCAACTTGATTGCTCATCGTTCCTGTGGGCATGAAAATCGCCGCTTCTGTTCCAAAAAGCAGAGCAACCTTGCGCTCAAGACTGAGAACTGAAGGGTCTTCCTCGTAGTAGGAATCCCCCACCTCAGCGGCCATCATAAATTCACGCATGGCGGGCGTGGGTTTGGTAAGGGTATCGGAGCGAAAATCAAGAATTTCGTTTGGAGAAAAATGGCCCGCCGTTGAAGTCAAGTAATTTTTCCTCCTGTTTCTGAAATAAACACTTCCAGCACCCTTTTTTCGGGGTAACTTTGCTGCACAATGCGCACCACAAAACCCGGTGGATAGTGAACTAAGCTTGCTTGTTCTTCAGAAAACACTGCATCGATTTTACAGAGAAATCTGCAAAACGCCGGGGCTGAATTTCCAGGGATTTGCACATTCAAAACACCTTCAATGAGGGTCGAATTGATGCGAAAAGGGTAGCGGGCGAAATCTGCACACACCACGTAGATTTTATTTGCTGTAATTTCGTAGGTTGAAAACGAAAAGAGAAGCTCACCGCCCAAAGTTTTGAGATAGAGGGTTTCGGGCTTAAAGACTCCCCATTCGTCATCGCCCTTGCGACGAAGAAACGATTTTGGTGAAAGATCAGGAGTTTCCCAAACAGGAACCTGCTCTAAACGCACTGCATCCACATTAAATAAGTTCGAAACATCTTCAGAAGACATCTTCACCTCCATTCGCACCTTTATGATGAGCACAAGATGCAGAAACATGTCAATGGAATAAAGTTTCCTGGACAATTTGTCCGTGATATCCTCTTGAAGTGCTCGATTTCACACAGGGGAATTTTTGAGGAGGTCTGAATGAGCATGCGAAAGGCACTTGCAGCAACAACCTTCTTACTTTCTGTTCCCTTATTTGTGTACTGCAAAGAGGGCGAGACCCAAAGAATTCCAGCAACAAAGAAACAAGCCACCGCACCCCAGAAGCCCACAACTCCATTGGGCCAACCGGGCGTCATTCTTCCGGAAAACCCAGACGAAAAACTCCCTGAACCTGCTCCAAAACAATCCACGGATCCCACAGAGGATGAAAAAAAAGCGCCCCCTGTTGAAGTCAAGCAAGTCCCAGATTCCCTCGTGAATGAAAAATGGGAAGCATTCGGGCAAGGGATCGCGAAAGTTTCACTTTCTGCTGCGCCTAGTCAAAATATTTTTATTGCATATGCGGGCTACAGTGTTGAGCTGAGCTGGAGCAAGGCCTGGGTTTCTGAACTCTATCGCCAGAAATTAAAAACTCTCGGCATAAAGTATATCTATGCAGCGAAAGGGCCGCGCGATGTAGGGTACGAGAGCGCCGAGATAGAAAACAGTAAATTAGCGAAAGATGTCTTGGCCATTGCTACAAAAGATACAAAAATCGTCATTCTTGCTCATTCGAGCGGTGCCTTTGTGGCGCACGAATTTCTTCAAAAGCTGTTTACAGGAAAGTCTGCAGAAGAAGAAAAACTCCATCAAAAAATCTCTTATTTTAATCTCGATGGTGCAGGCCGTGGACTCACCAACGAAATCGTCGGAAAACTTAAAAAGCTCTATCCCGTCTCGGCCTTCGACTCAAAAACAGGAACACCCTCGTTTAATGCGGGCCCCATGAAAGCGCTCGCCGAGACATTTCCAAGCAAAGCCAAAGCGATTGTCCTCGATGCTTCCGGATCAGGCTGCCAAGCTGGATCGGAACGATGTATGCACGACACACTGATCAACACCAGGCCCCACAGCCCTACGAATTTTGATTTAGAAAAAGACTATCAAAACTTTAAGCCACCACATGCTGTTGTTACCAAGTATCTTGATGTGCTTGAGGCAGCACTTTAATCATTTAATCAAACTTGAAATACAATGCACACAAATTTGAAGTTGGCACTGCAATTCCACAGGGAATGCTCAATTTTCACAAACCTAAGTTCTTAAGGAATGCTTCGGTCTGTTTTCGATACCGCACATTGTCAAAATCAAACACACAAAGATTCATCATTCCTTGCGTGTGAATCACGATCAAAGAGGCGATCATTTTTGAGTCGAGATGTTCATCCAGTTCGCCTGATTTGATTGCCAAACTTATTTCAGCTTCGAGAAAATCTTCGTAATTCTGCACACCCAAACGGACAAGCTTAAATATATCTAAATCTGACAATGCATCAGAAGCAACGCTATTGAAGAGAAAGCAACCTTTTGGACAAATCGAAGCCTCTTGCCGATCGAAAATGTGTTTAAACAGGATTCGAATCTTCTTCTTGAAGCTGTGTTCTGTTCGAAAGAGTTTTTGCCTTTGATCAGAAAAATCGAATTCGTAACTTTTCAGCGCTGCAAGAAAGAGATTTTTCTTGCTTCCAAAAGAGTTGTAGAAAGACCCATTCTGGATTTGCATGCCATCCAAAAGTTCCTTCAATGTCGTGTTTGAATAGCCACTCTTCCAGAATGTATGCACTGCTGCTTTGATGCTCGCTTCGTCGACGAGCTCCTTTTTTCTGCCCATTACTGTCCCTTTCCAGCGATGAGAAAGAGACTTTTTTCAGATATCTTGCGAATGAAATCAATACTCATGTGGAAAAGCTTCGTTCTTGAGTAGCGAGTCACGATAGCCAGTGACCAGCCGGTGTAAAAAAGGTGTTGCTGTTCATCACTTTGAAGGACATGTTTCGAAAAGAAATCGTTTATACTTTGATTTTTTGATCGATACCTCTTTTCCCCATGAAGACGTCTTTTGCTTTGAATTGCAGTGTCTTGAAAGAATCCCGCAAAAACACTTGAGTGATATCCCAATTGCTCAATACACCGAGTAAACAGGGGGTGTGAAGAATTTTGGCTGTATGACGAAAAGCTGTCAAGATAGCGAGGCAAAAAATCGAGAACTCGAGGGTTGTAACAAAATGAAAGAAAGCTTTTTTTCCTTAAAAAAATCCCAATGAATCCCTCTTTATTTAGCAAGTACCGAAAAAAAAGATATCCAAGGTTCAGTCCTTTAAATGACTTATCCTTAATGAGATCTCCCCAGTAGACAAAAGCCTCTTTGTCGAAAAAATACTTTGCAGAAAGTATGCACTTGACCTGTCGATTGTGCGATCGGACGATTAACAGATCTCGGTCAAGATATCGAAAAAACTCGCTCTCTGCATAGTCTTCATCCATGTCAGAATGATCCTGGATGAATCTGCTTACCTGCTTGCGATCCTGCTCACAGAGCGCAGAAAATGCTCTGACTTCTATTGTGAATGAGTCTTTTTTCATAACGTAAAATTCCTAGTTCGATTTCATTGTTTATTTAAGAAAGAGGAATCCCGTGGACACTCGTTCTCGCAGAGGAAATCCGCGCGGGTCGACGGAAGTGTCCATGGGAACCTCTGTGCTCAATTCGAAGTTTCGAAGGAGGCAGCTCAGCAAAACCATTTGCTCAAGCAGACTCGTTTTGGCACCTGGACAGATGCGCGATTTAGGAGAACTTTGGGTCATACGGGAACCACCAAAAGATGCGTTTTTGGGATCGTGAATGAAGCGAGATGTGGTTGCTGTTTTGGAAAGGCAGTTCTTGAAGTCTTTGTTAAGCTCCTGCTCATTCAAATTGCAGGATTTATAATTGACGATGATGATGCTTTTGCTGGGAAATTGGAGCTTTTTTCCATTGGGAAGTGTCACTTGTTGAGATTTGCGAACGGAATAAAGCTCGTGACTAAAGGTCGGATTGATAAAGACGTTTTCTAGAATCCACTCGCAGATGGGTCCAAAAACTTCAGTTTGATCGTAGAGGTCGGCTGAGTGGATAGGTAGATGAGGGTTAGAGCGCAGCAATAAAATGAACTTTTCTTTCATTTCCGTGTTGACGAGCAACCTTGCAATTGCCCAATCCAAAGAGTTGCTGGTGGAGTGCACCATTCCTCCAATGGCCGTCGCGATAAAATTCATTGCGATCGCGTGTTTTGTGACTTTATCCAAAGCATGAAATGAGCCAAGAGTTTCTGGAAAATCCACACCTCGAGATTTAAAAATGTTGCGCAAAAGGTTCGCATCATTACTGTATTTAGAGAGACTCTCAAAATTTCTGGAGAAGATTTCGCAGAAGATTTCATACAGTTTCTCTTCATATTCAGCATCACCATTTTCAGTGATCAGATAGTGCGCGACCCGCTCAATTGCGGACGTTTTCTCTGGATGCTCGAGGAGTTTATCCAATGGCCAATCATGGAGCCCAAGAAGTTCACTGCTTGTCCGCATCACCAGCCCTAAGCTAAACCGCTTGAGGTTCAGAATATTTCCCCGAATTTCTTCGAGGTAATTTTCAGCGACTTCTGAAATGCGTGGAAGTGAGCTTGCAGCCTGAACTGTGTACTTATTTATAAGAAATTTTCGCTGAATTTGGTACGTTGACGAGTGAATATTCTGAAAAACAGGAAATGCGAGCATCACATGATTGTTATTCATCCATTTCCGAGTTTGATTTACGGAAGCGTCATCGACATGACCCACATGTGACTCTCTCACGAGTGCGCTGCGCATTTCGTTGCTTGTGACATAAAATGCAGGATAAGGACCCATCCAAAATGTTGCCAAGCCATCTTTACTGTTTGCAAGCTTTTCAAGCCTTCGTGCAGTGAGTTCATCTACTTTTGGAAAACCGAAAAGACGGCGTGATCTCAGATGAGGCACCAAAAATGGGTAGATGGGGCCCGTGAGGAAGGGCAAAATCCAGAGCCTATCGAGTGTCTCATAAAGCGCGATATGTGCGTTGTGAATGAAATCCTGAATTCTCATCAGAATCGATTCAAGACTCCAATTTCTTGCTGACTTTTGTGTCGTTATTTTTCTTTGCAGGTCAGCATTTGAGGTGTCATCGCTGTGCTGAATTGAACGAGGGCATTTTGAGCTGTTACCTTGCAAAACGGTTGAATTTGCCACCTTGGGTTTCCTTTGCAATTGATGGGTAGAGGGTGTCTAACCATCAATTCAATAGGCCGCAATAAATATTTGGAGTAATTGCTCAAACTATTTTTTAACAAATTGATATTATAATTATTTTTCTGGCAAACTATTTATGCCATCGCTCCAATAATGCTCCATTTGTTGTTGCCGCAGCCTTTTTTTTAAAGTAGCAGTGATGCCTCAAAAGGTCCGTGGAGATCATTATCACTTGGAGTACTCATGCTCGTACACGAACAAAATGCCTCTCAGGAATTCAGGACCTTATTCGCCAAGTTTCCCGGAATGCGGATCGCAGCTCCCGAAGACAATGCCGAGATCCTTGCGTTCCTTGAATCGAACTCCATGTCCACGGGCGGCATCCGTGTGAACTTCCTTCGGGGAAAAAACTATTTCGACCTTTTCGACCGCCAAGCCGAAATTGCGTGCGCGGTGCTTCTCGAGCGTCAAGGAAAGATCCTCGGCCTTGGCGCGCTCTCGGCGCGGCACGCCTTCGTGCGAGGAAGGTCTACAATGGTTTGTTACCTTCAGGATCTGCGCCTTTCTCCGTCGACCTCCCGCGAGGATCGCGTGCTGTTTTTTAAGCTGATCAGCGAGTTCGTGAGAGTGAGCCCACATTTGCTGGACTTCGGGCGATGCACGAATTTTCTCTCCGCTATTCTCTCCGGAAATGGCAACGCGAAGCATTCCCTGTCGCGGCCCCAGTTCCCGCTCGAGTTCACCAAACTCATGGGCTACCAAGCCTGCATATGGCCAAAGGTTCCTCGCGCCTTGCCCCTGCAGAAGATGCTCAAGGCATCTCAGCCTGCGCACGACGAACTCTTAGAATTCTATGCAAACGCCCTTGGGACACGCGCCTTCGATCTCTCGACCGATGACATCATTCGTCAATTAGATCGGGCGCAGCCGGTGGTCATTCGAGAAGATGCTCGCATCATCGCAACCTGCTTGCTCACTCACACCAACAATGAACGCTCGATCGACGTTGCCCTGCCTCATTTTGACATCCAACTTCCTGGGCGGCTTGGAATTTACATTTTCGCGCCCCGTGTTTCTCCCAAGATTGAAAGGCGTCGTCTGCAGCGGGTGCGAGACTCCCTGTTGATGAAGTCATTCTTTGAAGCGCAGTTCCTAGACGGCCACTTCATCGGGATGTTCAAGCTCGACGGCGAAGCCAAGCTTCCAGTGCCGCTGTCACTGATGCCTCATGTTCGCGTCCCGGGCGAACTCTACAGAGTGTTCCATGCCGACCACGCCTCGCAGCCGGGATTCTGCGACGGCTTTCTTCGTCCTGACCACGTTCCCGGTTTTGAGTGGGTGCTTTCTTAAAACAGGACTGAATCGGCCTTGTTTAGAAGTTGGAAAAGTCTTTGCACTGATTTAATAGTATTTATCGTAGAATTATTTATTTAAAAATAATTGAGGTTTCTAGGATGCTGTTCACTGCACTCAATGTCGTTTCTTTCTACCTTGCATTGCTCGGAGCCCGAGGCCTGCGCATTTTTGCAACCCTCTTAGGCTTTCTCAGTTTCGACATTTTTCGCCTCAGGCGAAAAGTTATCTTTAACAATCTGAATATCGCCTTTGGAAACTCATTTTCTGACAAAGAAAAGCTAAGAATAGCAAGGGAATCTACACGAAATTTTATCTTGATGACCCTTGAATTTTTCGCCTCAGAAAAGCTTTTTCCTCAACTTAAAGTCACCCTTCACAACAGAGAGCATCTGGACAACGCCCTAAAGCAAGGCATTGGCGCATACGTGATGGGAATTCACATGGGCAATATCGAATTGATGTGCACCACAGGAACAAAAGAATTTGCACGCACAAATGCCGTCACAAAGCCCGTTGGAAGTGGAGCCGTTGCCGCTTGGGTGCGTAAGAGGCGCGAAGGAAATGGCGAGTATGAGATCTTACGGGATGGGCCTTCGGCGGGGCAACGAAACATCTTTGAAGCGCTGGATCGCAATGAACTGATTGGGTTCATGGTTGATCAGCGCCGCAGAAAAGGATTGCGTGTGCCCTTTTTTGGAAAACCTGCACTGACCAACACAGGGCTTTTTTATCTTTGGCAACAAAGGCCTTCGCCCATTATTCCGGTCATGATTGTGCGAAAAAGCCTCAAAGAGCACGACATGCATGTTTTCCCGGAACTTAAAGTCGAAACTAATCCGAATTGGACACAAGAAGAATTTTTAGAACGAAACTCAACGCGCATGAACGAACATGTCGAAAAGATGATCCGCATGCGGCCCGAAGAATATTTTTGGATGCACAATCGCTGGAAGTAGAGGAAGACTACGCGATTGATTTTAGAAACTGAAATGCAGCACTCATGTCTTCAAAAAAAGGATTGCGCAATTGCTTTGTTGTATCTCGCTCAGCTGATGTCATTCCGCCCAGCGAAAATCTGTTGATCCAAATGGCTTCAAGCCCCGCATTCTGTGCACCCAAAACATCGTCGTACAAAGAATCTCCCAGATGAAAAGAATGTTTAGGTAACACATCTGCAAGAGAACAAGCTCGTAAAAAGATTTCAGAGTCCGGTTTAGCGTGAGTGACATCATCGGAGCTCACCACAACATCAAAGCAATCGCTTATTTGCAAAGCGCGCAGCATTTCGCCGATTCTGCGGCCCCAGTTTGTAATGAGCCCCGTGCGGATGGTGGTGTCTTTCAATTTGCGGGCGCGCATGGCTTGCAAAAGCGGCAAGGCATCGGGATAAACCTCAACTCCCATGGGTGTGTCGTATGCACCGCGCAGAATGGTGCCCGAGGCATCGACAAACACAGCATGAACGGAATTGCGTTTAATTTTGCTTAAACTCAAAGCACGGTTTCCTTCAAAATTTCTTCGATGACTTCAGCAACTGCTTTTCTCTCAGAAATTGCTTTGAAGTTCATGACACAGCGATGGCGTAACACGGAAGGAGCAATACTGAAAACGTGCTCCAAAGTCACCTCTTTGTCACCGCGCAGCAACGCGAGAGCCTTGGAGGCAATGACGAGCGCCTGGGATGCGCGCGGACTCGCACCATATTCAAGATAGTTTTTTGTCACCTTGAGGGCGCTTGATTCAGGGCGTGTGTTTCGCACGATGCGCACAATGGCTTCGAGAAGTTCTTGCCTTGCAGGCATAGATTCGACAAGTTGTCGGTTTGAAAAAAGCGAGGGTGCATGTTGAAACGCTTGCAGATCATCGAATTGCCCAGGTAACAAGGCAATACGCAACTCTGCGTCGGCATCCGGATATGGCACTTCGATATTGACTAAAAAACGATCGAGCTGTGCGTCGGGGAGTGGAAATGTTCCATCGCTTTCAATTGGATTTTGAGTTGCAAAAACGTAAAAAGGACGAGGCAATGGCCTTGTTGCACCTGCAATACTCACTTGCTTTTCTTGCATGGCTTCAAGCAGTGCAGACTGCGTGCGTGGGCTCGCGCGGTTGATTTCATCTGCCAAAATAAAGGGCGCAAAGATAGGACCTGGCGAAAAAACAACCCTTTTGATGTCTGGATTGTGTTCGTCGAATTGAATGGTATCGCCCCCTAAAATATCAAAGGGAGTGAGGTCGGGCGTAAACTGGATCCGCTTGTAGCCACACCCCAGCGAGGAAGCGAGGTTGCGCACCAACGTTGTTTTCGCGACTCCGGGTGCTCCCGTGAGCAAGGCGTGCCCCCCACAAAGGACCGTCAAAACCACTTGCTCTATCACATGATTTTGGCCGAAGACTTTTGAAGACAACCCATCGAGGAGCTGCCTTGCCAACGCGCCCAATTCTTCCTGACTAATGCTCCAGTTCGTCACAAAACCCTCTCAGTGCTGCGCGCAGCAACTCCCCAATCTAGCTTTTGAAAACCACTTCTTAAGTTTGTTGAATTCGTGCCCTTCCGTCAAGGCACCAATTCAAGCAGAATGGCGTCGGACCCGTGAAAGGTCATCCGTTCACTCTACATCTTATTGAGATGCAAATAATGATTGCGAGCAATGAAAAATCTAAAGACGAAACACAAAGACTTGCCGTAACATCGGACGCCGAAGGCCCCAAAATTGTCGACGGCAAGCAGGCAAAAATTGCCGTGATTGGGGCGGGTGCCTTTGGAAGTGCGCTTGCGGCTTCGGCATTGGCAGGTGGAAATGAAGTCACCTTAATTGGCAGAGACGAAACAAGTCTTTCTGCAAGCCGCGAAGATCCTACTCTGCGAGGCTGTGCATTCATCACTCAGCCGCAATTTCAAGGCGCCCTGGAAGACTTTCACCTCATCCTGCTGGCGGTTCCTTGTCAAGTTCTTCGCAGTGTGTGCGAATGGATCTCCTCAGTTCGAAAATCGCCTCACTCAAAAATTTGGATCGTTTGTGCAGCAAAGGGAATTGAGCAAAAAACTCTGCTGTTACCTCATCAGATTTTTCAAGAATGTTTGGGTAACGAGGCACTTACTGCGGAACTCAGCGGACCCAGCTTTGCCAAGGAACTGCGTGCCGGATTGCCAACCGCCGTCGTCATAGCGTCGCAGAACATCGAAATTCGCGAACGTGCAAAGGCCTTGCTGCACCGCTCCTTCTTTCGCGTTTATGATTCAGAAGATGTCATTGGTGTTGAAGTTGCCGGAGCGCTTAAAAATATCATTGCTCTCATGGCGGGGGGCGTTGATGGCATGCAATTAGGTAACAATGCAAGGGCCGCTGTCATCACCCGAGGCCTCGGAGAAATTACCCAGGTTGGAGTCACACTGGGAGCAAATCCCATGACATTTCTGGGTCTGTCGGGCCTTGGAGACCTCATATTAACCTGCACTGGCGATCTTTCTCGCAACCGCCAGTTTGGTTTGCGACTTGCAAGAGGCGAGTCTAAAGAATCCATTATCGCTTCGATGGGGCAAGTCATCGAAGGGGTTACGACCGCAGAGAGTGCATGGCAGCTGTCGCAAAAGTTAGGGCTCGACACCCCTATTCTGCGTGTGGCATACGAAATTCTGTATGGCAGTCTTTCCATTGGGGAAGCTATTCACTCGCTGCTGAACCGCAAGCAAAAAACTGAATTCCACTGGATTGAAAAATGAGTATATTTTCCATTGAACCGTTTCTCGCTGACATCGTCCACCGTGTGACTTCTCCACAGAATTCGAGCTTGGTCGTCATCACGCCACAAGAAGGCGATGCCCAGAAGTATGAAGCACTTCTCAGACAGCTTTCACAGGGCAGTTTAGAACCCACAGACATCGTTTACATGCCTGGTTTTTTTCAAACGGGTGTGTTTCGTTATGAGTCTGCGCGCAAGGTCATTGCTCGCCGTGTGGCAGCACTTTTTCAGATCTCTCAAAAAGCTCCAAAGCTCATCATCACGAGCCTTGCGGGCTACGCACGCCTTGCACCTTCCTTCGATTGGGCGCAAAATAACGCCTTTCTTCTCAAGAAAGGTGATGAGATTGAACAAGATCTCGTGCTCGCCGTGCTTGAAACCTATGGTTACAGCGAAGTTCAGCGCGTTGAAGAAATGGGTGAGTTTTCCTTGCGCGGATCGATTCTCGACCTTTGGACTCCGGGGCAAAAATGCCCGTCGCGTGTGGAATTCTTTGCAGAAAACATCGAAGCATTGCGCAGCTTTAGAGCTGCTGATCAGCGCTCGTTTGCAACATTAGATCAGATTTCCCTGTTACCTTGTCGCGAATTTTTGTGGCCCGTGGGCAACGAATTAAACGGCGCACTTGAAAAATTTAACGACACCTTGCTTTCCAATGGAGTGACCGGAACACCCAGGTTCGACCTCCTCGAAAACCTACGACACTCTGTTCCCTTTCCTGGAATCGACGATGTTGCCTATATGATTGCTCCCTCTTCGGATTTTAATTCCCTTGCAAGCCAGCTCGAACATTTAAGCGCATTTCATAAAACAGCATCAACACCTGTGCTTTTGGGTTCTGTTGAAAATTTTAAGAAATCTTTTGAGGAAATTAAAAACCTCTACGAAAAGTCCCATCAGGCTTCCTATGGAAAAGGATTTTTGGCTCCGAAGGTCGAAAAGGTCTTTCCAAAACTTGAGATCTTGCGTTCAGAATTTGAAAGTTCCTTTCAATCCACTGCGCCCACATCCTATGAGCCCCTTCAACAACATCCCTCGCGGTTTGTTCCCTCGGAAGCCCTATGCCAAGAATTGCTTCCCACCGAAAAAATGAAACTGTCGTCTCGCGTCCTTGCATTGCATCGCCTTCTAGGAAACACTTCCATTTCCGCGCTCGTGATTCTTTGTTACTCCAGAGACACTTTTCTCGACCTCGCAGGCATCCTCTCGAAGTATTTTCCCGACCTCGAAAATCAGGCGGCACTTCCCGAAAAATTGCCCATCTTTTCTGGAAAAATTCTTGCCACCGAAAATCTGGGCACCCTTCAAAAGGTCGGAGAAAAGCTTTATTGCGCACTCTCTGAAACAGAGGGTGGATTTTTGTTACCTCAAAGCAAAGTTCTGGTGGTTTCCGAAGGGTGGATTCGAGGGGGAGTGCATGAAGACTCCATCGAAGTTTACACAGACGAAGAAACAAGAACAGCTTCGCGGTCTGCGTCCGAAATTCTCATGTCATCGCAGTTTGGTGACTTTGTGGATGGCGATTTGGTGGTGCATGTTCAACACGGAATTTCCAGATTCAAAGGCCTTGTTACCGTAACTCTCATGGACATCACCGGCGATTTTCTTGCGCTAGAATATTCGGGTGGCGACAGAATTTATGTCCCTGTTCACAAGCTCAACCTCGTTCAAAAGTATGTGGGTGCCGGTGGGCACGACGATTCCGTCCTTGATTCCTTAAAAAGTGCAAGTTGGGAAAAACGCAAGACCAAAGCCAAGGTTAAAGCTGAAAAACTTGCCAAAGAACTGCTTGAACACCAAGCTCGCAGAGCTATGACTCCAGGGCATCCCTATAGCAAATTGGGCGAAGACTACGCGGAATTTGAAGCCGCATTTCCTTTTGATGACACACCCGATCAACAAAAAGCTATCCGTGAAATCATGAGCGACATGGCGAAGCCCAAGGCGATGGACCGACTTTTATGCGGAGATGTGGGCTTTGGAAAAACAGAAGTTGCCATGCGCGCTGCTTATCGTGCCGTCTTGGATGGAAAACAGGTTGCCTGGCTTGTTCCCACCACTGTTCTGGCACATCAACATTTTCGCAGTTTGCGTGAACGTTTTGCTGAATTTCCTGTCAAAGTTGAAGTGCTCGATCGCTCTGTTGGAAACACTTCGGGCGTCAAAGCCCTCGACAGACTCAAGTCGGGTGGCGTTGATATCGTGATTGGCACACACCGTCTCCTTTCAAAAGATATTCAGTTTCGAGACCTGGGCCTTTTGATTGTGGATGAAGAACAACGGTTTGGGGTTTTGCAAAAAGAAAAAATCAAACAGCTTGCCTATGGCATCGATGTGCTCACCATGACCGCCACTCCCATTCCACGCACCTTGCAGCTTGCGATGCTGGGGCTGCGGGATTTGAGCCTTTTGTCCACTCCTCCCAAAGCGAGGCTGGCTGTTAAAACCTTTGTGTGCCCCTTTGAAGACTCCATCGTGCGCGATGCCCTGCAATCGGAAATGGCCCGTGGCGGCCAGCTCTTTTATGTCCACAACCGAGTTGATGAACTTCCCAGTGTCCTTGAATTTCTGAAAAGCCTCGTGCCCGAAGCGCGCATTGCCATGGGTCATGGCAAAATGCAGCAAAAAGAACTCGATGACATTATGATTGCCCTCATCGAAAATAAATACGACGTGTTACTTTGTACAACGATCATTGAGTCGGGCATCGATATGCCCAACGTAAACACCATCCTCGTTCAAAATGCCGATTACTTCGGACTTGCCCAGCTCTATCAACTTCGAGGGCGCGTGGGGCGCAGGGCCACCCGAGGCTACGCCTACTTTTTGACATCGCTCAATGCTCAAGAAGAAGACGAAGGCATGAAGCGTTTGAACATCTTAAAAGATCACCAAGAATTGGGCAGTGGATTTCTGATCGCAAGCCACGATCTTGAAATGCGGGGCGCAGGAAACATCCTGGGAGATGAGCAAAAAGGCAAAGTTAACGATGTGGGGCTTGAAACTTATCTACACATGCTCGACGATGCTATCAAAGCCATGGGCGGCATCCGCGTGCGCACTCCCGTCGAAACGGAAATCCAACTTCCCTTGTCGGCACAAATCCCAGAAGACTACATCACGAACTCTCGCGAACGCTTACGAATTTACCGTCGGTTTTTTGGTGCCAATACAGAAGAGGCATTGCAAAACCTCATTGTCGAGTGCGAAGATCGGTTCGGAGATCTTCCAGAACAGACGAAAAATCTTTGTGAATTGTCTCGGATGCGACGCTGGCTCATCAGTGTTGGGGCCCTTGCCCTTACTGTAGGCGATGAAGCAACAGAGATTCGGTTCGGCAAAGAGGTCTTACAAGCACAGGATGACGAGCATGCGGAGCGACTCGTGAAGCGAATCCTTGACATCAGCAATCGTCAATTCAAAGGAGTGCGCTTGACACCTGATGGACGTGTTTTGCTGGGAATTCGTAAAAAGAATTTTATCAACAATGCGCCCGCTGCAATTTCAGAACTTAAACGCTTTTTAAGCCTTCTCGCCGGGGAGGCATATGCCGAGAAATAAGTCCTTGCGTTCCTTTATTGTCGTAACATCACTTTTCCCTCTCGTTGCGTCGGCACAGTCTGCAGCACCCTCGGACCGTTCTGGAAAACTCATCCCGCCGCGCACCCGTGAGGAGAACAGTGGACAGTCACTTTTTAATTTAGGTGACAAAACGCGACGTCAAAGCCGCAAAGGTGCTGACTTCTCAAAAACAGATGCCCTTCCCGTAATTGTAGAAGCCCCGCCCAAAATCCTCGCAGCATATTTGGGTCAAACCCTTGTGCTGCAAGCAAAAATCAAAGAAAATACGGGAACGCGCGAAAAAACAAACATCACTTGGATTCTGAACGGCAAGGTGATTTGCAATGATCGTGCCTGTGAGATTCCCTTGGATGGAAAAACAGGTGAGGCGGGCACGTCCACGCTTTTTGTCATCGCTTACAATTCCTATGGAAGCGACGTCACAAAGCACACTTTGCGCATCGTGCGGAGTGCCTGGAATCCGGCAATGCCTTTTTCAAATCGCCACAAGCGCACTGAAAAATCGGAACCTGCAAATACATTTCACTCCGAAGCCGACTCCGACCTTCCAAATGTGTATGCCATGCGTGGTAACGCCGTTTGGGCACATCCCGATCATCTCATGTTGGTGGGAGGTGTGGGCAGAAATGTCGATTGGAGAGGACGTTTAAAGTCGGGGACCTTTGGTTCCATTAAGCTGGTCGAAAAAGATGTCGGAGAATGGTTTTTCCTCGAAAAAAGCGGTGTTACTTTTCAAAGGAGTAAGGAAGGCGAACCGAACCGTTCCCTTAAACTCGATGAAGGTGCCGTGCGCGTGCGCTCGACAAAGGCAAAAGGGTCCATGTCGGCAACTCGGGATTACTCAGAAAATATTCGTGTCGTCACCGACGATCTCACCGTGATTCCCGAACGCGGAACAGATTTTTTTCTTTGGAAAAAAACTCCCACACCTGCAAAACTTCGCGCGCGAAAAAAACGCGGTGCGAATGAGCCCATTCCGCAAGATGAGCTGACGACACTGCATTTTGTCGTCATATCGGGAAGCTTAAGCGTTCAACTCAAAGTCCCAGCAGGCGAAAAAGCACGGAATTTTTCGGTTCCTCCCGGTATCGAACTTGTCGTTCTTGAAAATGGCAATGTGCTTCCTCCCCATAAGCCCAACCCCACCGAGATGGAAAAGCTGCTTTCGTCGACCATTTCTCCGGAAGAGCTTGCCGAAAAGGCCAAAGAAATTGCCGATAAAGCCGCACAGTCGAAGGCCATCGACCTCAATGAACACATGAAGAAGGTCGAAGAATACGCAGAGCGCGAAGATTACTTTGAAATGGTCAATCTGTTGTCGGAAGTTGAAGCCCGCAGCAGCGAAGATGTTCGCATTTCTTACTATCTTGGAGTTGCAAACAGAGGCCTCTATCAAATTTCCAAAGCCGAAAAACATTTGCAAGACGCAACGAAACAAGACGAAAAATTCTCGAAGGCGCCTTGGCAACTTGCGCAAATGAAAATGGAAGATAAAAAGTGGGATGAAGCCTTAGAGTTCCTAAACGTGGCCGAAGCCCGCATGGAAGCCAAAGATCCCCTTGCTTCCGAGTATTATTATTACTCAGGTGTCGCCAATTTTAATGCGAGCAACGATTTTAGCGCTCGCAATCATTTTATGCTTGCGCTGTGGCAAAACGATCTTGATGCTGCATTGAAGCAGTCTTCGGGATCCTTTTTGCAAAACCTCTCCAAGAAAAAACCTTGGTCTTTGGTTGCTCTCATGGGTGTGCAATACGATTCTAATGCCTTGTCGCTGCCAAACGGAACGACGCTTCCCGAAGGTTATAGTGCAAAAGGTGTGTCACGTTTCTTGGGTGGGGGAGTGTTTAGTTACGATCCCGGAACTGCAGCCCAAGATGCTGCTTGGTATATGGGATACGACGCCAAAGCCATCGTTCTCAAGAATCTTGCAAAGGCTTTTAGCCAGTTTGATGCCTATGTTCTGGAGTTTGGCATTTCGCAAACTCACAAATATAAGGGAACACCGTTACCGGCTGAGCCCGGCACAGAAAAAAAAGAACCCGAAATTCAAGGTTACAAGCTTAGTGAAAGCGTTGAATTGACTCTGCTGAATGGCAAAATGGTCAAGCAAGCCTTAAAGCTCAGCTTTAAAAAAGCTCCGCTCGAATTGACGGCTGCCTACGAACGGGATCCCGTAAATACCGGTGAAGCTAATAAAAATGCCATTGGCTTGGGCCAAAGCCGTCCCTTCAGCTTGGTCGCAAATGATGCCTACTCCGTTGATCTTGGTGTGGATGCCAGTCAAAAATACTATTTGAAAAAATCCGACGCCAATGCACCTACTTTTGGACTGACTCTCACTCCCGCTCTCACGGTGCCCTTCAGTGTGAGAACAACAACGCGCCTTGCCATTGCCGTGGGCGACGATATTGCTTTCAAAAGCCCAATGTCTTCCACCTATAAGTTTGCGCCTTCCCTGAGCGGAACTCATTTTTTAACGCCCTGGCTTATTGGAATTCTGTCAGCAAACTACGATCTTACTTACGAAACCCCGACAAAAAATATGATCTCTAAACCAGGGGCTTCGCTCATCCTCACTGGACTCTTCTGACCGAAAATGTATCTTCAACCCCCACCCCCTCTTACGAATGTATGCCAAACCACTTAGAGTCCAAGGGTGTACGTTCGTTTCTTCTCATTCATGTATGTGAAGAATGCATTTTTAATACTCTAATCAAAATATTTAATTGAAGAAATAGTTGTTGACGCGCTTGGTATGTGTCCCTACCTTCTTCGGATGTTGCTGTTGGGTTTTTTGCTGCTGTTGGAGGTCACATGCATCTGTTACTTTGGAAACAGGTTTCAGAAGTCAAAGAGAATCTTGCAGAAATCATGGTTGCACTCGCACTCTCTCTGATGACCTCCCGTTTTTTGCGCGACCGAGGAGGCCCCGACAGTGTCGAGGCTGCCATCCTGAGCTGTGTCGCATTTATTGTGCTACTTAGCATTCGACTTCCTACCCAAAAGTCTTCTTCACAGAACCTGCCTATGTAGTGTTGCGAATACCTGTGGTCTTCGCTAATTGCACTGAAATGTTACGTAGAACCTTGCTTGAAAATTAAGAAGTGTTACTTGTCGCTTAGATTTAATTCGCGAGATGGTAAAAATCTTTTTTGCAGATGCAGCAAAAACTGCAAATGTACGCCACTTTTCCAGGGTTTATTTGACGGTTTGAATGGGAATCAATCTCATTGCAGTTTCAGTCATTTTGTGAGGCTTCATCATGTTGCTCAGAGTTTCCCCTGCCCTTCTCGTCCTTGTTTCCTTATCAGCACCGGCCTTGGCTTCACCCACAGAAAAATCCTGTGGACGCGATATTGCCTCACCGGCAAATTCGAACGGGTTTCATTGGGATACCGACTGCCAAACCGTCCATGTTCTTCCTCCAGAAAAAGGAAGGGTTTCTCTCGACCAAATGGCTGGGAATGTTTACTTGGAGCGCTGTCCTGCAGTTCATTCCGGAACAGCGACGATGAACAATACCATGGAATCGATGAAGATCATCTCTCAGCATCTGCTGGAACTCACCCAGAATTACAAGCCTCTTCAAGAGGAAGCCCTTCAGCTGCAAAAGGATTCTGTGCTTAAAAAAGCAGAAAAAGACACTGCCGCCGATGCACTGACTCGTGGTAACAAAAAGAAGGAAGAGCTTTTTCAAGCCATTGTCACTGCAAAAAAAGATTTCAATGAGTGCTCCATTCTTGCCACAACTCCGGCTACGGAATGCAAAGTCGAGGCAGATGCCTTGCAAGATGCGAAACTCAGCTACAAAAATTTCCTGACGGGTGAATATAAAGCCATCGAAGACAGAGCGATGAATGCGGAAAACGATTTCCGTATCGCTTCGGGAAAAGCCCTTGAGTATGGCGAACGACTCGCTCGGTCTATCGAACCTTTGATGAAGCTCCAGGCCGAAGCGAATAACTTGCGTATTTCTGCTTCTACGATTGTCGATGAGTATGTAAAACTTCCGGGCGCTAAAGGAACAGTCGCTTATGAAGTAAACTCCGCTGAACTCGTAGACAGTTTTCGAAACCTCAATCCGGGACTTATTTTTAAGCCCATCTCGATCAAGAAGGCAACGTTTACAGCGGGTATTACGCTGCCATCAGGTGCAGAAACCGTTGCCGCACCTGTGTTGTGGACTTACATTCCAGGAATTGGCGCCTCAGGAGCTAAGGCCCTTCCCGAAGGCCAATCAATCCCCGCACTGAGCCCTTTTCCAACCGATATTTCTGTTCCCTTTAATGGCGGCATGACAGGCCAAGTTCAATTAAGTCTTGCGGGCAGTTGCCATTTCTACAAAGACGCCTCAGGTTTTCCCACTACAATTTCGCAACAAGAATTTACAACTCATATTGCAGCAACAATGCAATACGAATATGAAATAGCCCTTAAAAGAGGCTATGATGCGAAATACCATATGGGACAGTTTATCAAACGCGTCGAAACTCAGAGCAAAAAGGGCGGACTTTTCTCGACACGAACCTTGCATGAGATCGTCGAAGACAAACAGTCCACTGATTGGTTTGACATGAAGCCCCTCGAAGGAGGCGGTTCAGAATACCAATACTCCGACGAAGAATGGAATCAACTCTCTCGAGATGTGAAGGCCGGCCTTATCGATCGCGCCATTACTCAATTCGCAATGCTTTCGGGCGGGCCATCTCAACATCCCACATTGCCGCAGATTGCACCTTCGGGAGCCGCCGTAGCAGCCGACGGATTGCGCAAATGTCCGCATCTTTATTGCCAAGGTGGTGCCCTTGTATTGGGCGTTCTCGACAGCATTTTTGGAAGATCATCGGCAACATCGAGCTTTCAAAGTAGCAACAATATCTGGGTCAGTGAACGCGTTGAAGGTGTGAAGTATGTTCCGCGCGCCGGAACCACTGCATTCACATTGAATTAACGAAACAAGCCGAGGTTCTGCCTTTTTTTGAGGGCAGAACCCCGGCTAGGGAGCTCACCATGAAATCAAAAGTTAAAATCAGTACAGCTGTTACCGCGATGTGTTTTTCACACTTTGCTTCGGCGCAAGAATGGCTCATCAATATCAATGTTCCAGGCATTGATCATGGCGTAATGGCAGATGTGGTGCTTGAGGGCACACGGGCGGTCGTCACTGTTCAAAAGTATCCCACACACCTCAGTGGCGAAATCGAAGTCATGAGCATGCGGGTTTCACCCTTTGGAACCGACGTCACTCCCGAGGCCTGCGCCCAGGTGAAGAACCGGGCACTGATGTTTACCAATACAAACCTTCCCGACGATTTTCGTGCAAGAGCAAAGCAACAGGTACGTGAAGCGACAGCAGGGACCGTTGTTGTAAAACCGAGCGTCTTAACGGGTACGGTTGACTTTAATTCCGCTGTTAAGGCTGCACTGACGCAAGCGGGAATTCCATTTGCAACTTTTGACATTAAAAACCGTTGGAACGTAACGTCCATGCGGCCCAAGCTCGTTCTCGAACCTGATGCACTTTCGGAAATCATTGGTGCCAAAGCAGAACTTGAAGCGCAATTGGGATTTTTAGGGAGAGCCACTCTCAATGCGAATGCACAACCGGGCTCCCTTGCTGCGTACGATCTTCTTTGTGATCTTTCCACCGGAAAAGCCAAACTGACTCTCGAAATTGCCGGCGAAGTTCCCTCAGGAATGCAAACCCGCATGCTGTTACCCCTGGGTGGTGCTGAGCGTGTGGCGGGTAAACTTCAAAGCACCGATGTCCTAGAGCAGTTCCTACCCGGAATCGTCCCCCAAGAAAAAGAAGCCAATCTGGTGATAGGTGGCTTTTTGTTAAATGACATTTTACGAACCGAAGCTCTTCCTTTTCTTAAAAAAGACCTCCTTAAAATACACAGCCTGCTGTTTGATAACGAAACAAAACGCCCGCTTATTTTTTCGGACTACACAGACTTTGATGCTTTAATGCGCGTCGAAGAAACTGCTCATGCAACTTCGCACACTGCGGTTTCAAAGATCGCATTTGTACGGAAAAATGACTAAGTAAACTGCACTCGCTCTGTGAACTTGAGGTGAGATTTATGAAGCGTCGAAATAAAGTGTTTTTTGGAATTTTAGCTCTCAGCCTTGGCGGTGCGGCTCTTTTAAGCCGTCATATGCCTCATGTTTCTTCTGGCAATGCCTTAAGTTCCGTGCAAGAAGCAGCCAAAAAGCTTCAAAGCAATGGCGCAGAGCAGACGAAGAACAGCAGAAACTCTCAAGAAAACACGACACCTTTCGCTTCAAAAATCCTCGATAAAGGCACTTCAAAAGTCACATCTCCGCTCGATGAGAATTTTCAAGCGGCAATTGCCAGTGACGATCCCTTGGTCCTAGAGACCCAAATTGCCCTCCACGAAGACTTTTTAGAGCAAGAAAATGCTGTCTCTTTACTCAACGAGTACAAGGCCACTAAAGAACAGCAAGATCTTTATTTTCACGTGATGGCGCAACTTACTCAGATGCGTGGAAGTGTTCAAACCCTTAAAACAAAGGAACTTTCAGAACAAGTTGAGCAATTGGCAAGCCAATCTGCCCAAGAAATGGATGCTCTGAAATTGGATTTGGAACGGATCCGCAATAAAAAATAACCACCCACACTGTGGTCTCTAGGCAAAGGATTAAAAATGAGAAACTATACTGACTCAACATTATCTCGCATTGCTCTTTCAGCACTTGTCACTTCATTCGTTGTGGCGTGTGGACCCGACTCCAAAGGGTCGTCACCACAGCCTACCAATGATCCAAAGCCTGCTGCAACGGTGCAGGGCCCAGGCCCCAACCAACCACCTGCAAGTCCAGTTTCAGATCCCAAACCAAACCCCAATCTGAAAGAGAAGTCTTCGAAGCTGAACGTCACCCTTGAAGGACTTTCAAAACCGCTCGTGGCGAACATCGAACGAAACGATAATGCCCTGACTGCGACTCTTGAAAGCTTACCCAGCGAAACCATTCAAAGCACGGCGACCATCCGTGTGGCTCTCACACAATTCACGGGTGAGCCACTTTCCGACGATGTGTGCAAGGCAGTGCGAAACCATGCGGCGATGGTTACTAACCCCAGCCTCGCTCCCGATCTCAAACAGGCCGCTTTTAACGACGTACGAAAACGCAACACAATCACATTCACGTTAAATGCGGTTCCATTTCTTGAAGAACAAAACGCGGCTGTAAAAAAGGCTGCAACCGAAGCGGGCCTGAAGTTTGGAACCCTCAGAATTACGAATCCCATCGCTTTCAAATCTGCAAAAGTCTCACTTAAAACCGAGCCGGGTTCCATCATCAATCTCCTCGGCGAAAAAGCGCAGCTTGAGCAATCATTGCAGGCACTCGTCAACAGCGGAGTTGCAAAACACGGGACAGCACAAGGACCTCTCGGTGCCTACGATCTGTTTTGTGACCTTAAATCGGGTCTTGCCAAAATCGATATTTCTCTGGAAGGCGAAGGCTTTCAAGCCACATCACAACTTGCACAAATCTCTGCGGCTCGCTGAGAAGAAATTGAGAAAACTGCAATGCTCCCAAAATCATTGTCCGAGAAAGTAAGTGGCCTTTCAGCATTATTGTTGAAGCCTTTTTGGGGAGCCAAAGTAGCCCGAATAGGATTCACACTGGTGATGTCCTTGTCGGGTGCGCATTTTGCAGGGGCACAAACGTGTGATGCGAACAGTGCCTCTATCCTTCATCCCCATGGGGGCACCGGACTCCTTTTTTCAAAGGATTGTCAGACGGCCTATGTCCTTCCTCCAAAGCAAGGTTTTGCAAGCCTCAAAGATTTTTTAATTCATCCCAATGTTTCGCTTTGTAGCGCCGTTCAAAAGCTCGGTGCGACGGCCGATACCAGCGTTAATATCTTGCGTATTCTATCGGAACAACTGCGTGTTCTGTCGCAAAAAGTCAAAGAGCAACAAAAGCTCTTTCAATCATTTTCGGATAGAATTTTACAGGCCCAAGCGGAGTCTGAGAAAATAAACGGGCTCTTGAAAAAAGCGCTCAGCGACATTGAACCCCAAGAGCAAGAATTGCGAGAACTCGACAGAGACATCGAATTATGCCTTGCACTGAGCGAAGCTTGCGACACTTTAATTGAGCAAGCAAAACACGTGCGCGAAGAAATTGCTACCTATCAAAAAACTGTTTTGCAACCCCTGATGGCCTCAAAAACTCAAAGCGAAGAAGCTTTAAATATTTTACTTGACGAACGAATCTCACTTGAAAAAGCATTTGCCGATCAGCTGCAAAGTATTTCAAATTTAACACAAATGTCTTCGCAGACGCGTGCAAAACTCATGGATTTATACCGCTCTTACGTTGGAAAACCGGGTTTGGCTGCGACGATGCGATTCGAATTGCCCTGGCAGCAGCTCGTGGCAGACTACGCAAGCGCAAATAAAGAAACCCTTTTAAACGTCAAAAACTGGGTGCCTGTGCCGCTCACCCACGCAACTTTGTGGGGAGTGATTCAACGCCCTTCCCGCGACAACACGGCACAGCCCTATGGCCCTGCCCTCCTAGAATCACAGTTTGAGGGCATGGCATCTTCGGGCATCGCCGGAATCGGCAAGTCGGAGTTGCAACTCGATGCCCCCCATCCATTGAGTGAGCGGGCCTTTGGCAACGTTGTTTTATCGCTCGTTGCTGCCTGTACTCAAGGAAGCAACCCCTCAGTGGAAAGCTTGGCGCCATACTTCAGCGTCAATGCCATCGTGAGCTGGAAAGACGAAGCTCATTTTTCGCACAACGAAACACCGGAATTTAGAAATTTCAACATCAACTTTAAGCACCTGGCAGAAAAATTAGGGCTTCCTCAAAAGAAACAAATCGAACTCAGCACGTTGCGAAATTTATTAGACGAAACAACGCAAGACTGGTTTGTTCCGTTACAGGGCGACAATGCACTTCAGTTTGATAAAGAAACACTGCGCCAATGGAAATTGGAACTCCTCGATGAACTTTTGCAGAAAACTGCGATGCCTGCGGGGGCAAAGCCCGAAGGGCTGTTACCTTGGGAAGTCAATTCAACGGGAGTATGCAATGCACTTTATTGCCAGTCTGACCTTTGGGCTGTAGGAGTTTCTGATTCGATTTTTGGACCCTCTTCGGCCTTCGATGAATTTCTCGTTCAACATGAAGGTTGGCAAGTGCGCCGGTTTGAAAAGGCGCAAAACTCGCTGCGTACCGCAACCATTCCATTTGTCTTAAAATAAAGGAGTCTCTCGTGATGACCTGGAATCGCCTGAGTACAATGATACTCCTCGCGCTTGTCTCAGCATGCGGAACAGACCAAGACAAACGAGCTTTGAGCGAAAAATCAGCTCTTTTGGGCCAAGAGGATGTGCAGAGCATGAGTCCCCGTTCCGATGGGCAGTGGAATGTCATTTGTAAAGATGGCAGATCCGAAGTGCGCTCCTTAGCCGACATTCAACAGAATAAAGTCTGCGAAAAACAGCAAGCTTATGATTTCGCGAAGCGATGTAAAGCTGCGCTTACAAACTCAGAAGAGCGACGCACGCTGAATGAAATTTTAAATTATCTTGAAACTTCTTCTTGCGACACAGCCTTCGAAGCCGTTCAAAACTCAGTGGACCTTTCGCTACCTGGCATGCAACTCACTGACCTTTCTCCCTTGGCAGCTTTTCAAAAGCTCGAATCGCTCGATCTCACCGGAAACGAAATTTATGATCTGAATCCGCTTTCTGAAATAAAATCATTGCAAAGACTCCTTGTGGGGAGAAATAAAGTCACGTCTCTTCAACCCCTCAAAGCTCTCGAAAATTTGCGACTGCTTTCTGCGGAAGAAAATAAAATTCAAGATCTTTCGCCGCTCTCCTCTCTTCCTCGCCTGGAATCGCTCTTTTTAACGGGGAATCTGGTTTCTGATCTTGCACCTCTCCGCACGCTTGGCAACCTGCGCAGCCTCGCCGTCGAAAGAAATTCCTTGCAAAGTTTGGAACCACTCAAGGGCCTCGAAAAACTTGAGTTTCTCAATGCAAATGCCAATGCCGTAACAGATATGACTCCTGTGGCTTTCATCAAAACGTTACAAGTGCTTTCGCTAGATAAAAACGGAATTAAAAACGTAACACCTCTCGCGGCATTGCCTGCACTGCAAGAACTCTCTCTTTCTCACAATGAAATTCGCCGCATTCAAGACTTTGTTCTGTTAAAAAATCTTCGCATCCTGAATTTGCGAGCAAATCGCATCAAGGAATGGAATCAGCTGCCCTTTCTTTCCTCGTTAAAACAACTTGAAACCCTTGATTTGCGCGAAAATCCGCTCCCTCGTATTGCAAATCCCCTGTGTCCCTCTGCAAACGCACAAGTTTGCAAGTGGCCCACGGAATGGCTGCCTGTGTTTACCTGTGACAGCCGCAATGCCCAGCCCGCCTGCAAGCCTCAAATACAAAGCGGACGTCAAGTTTGTTTTTCGAGCCTAGCACTGCAATCCATTTTACTCCTGACCAAGGGAACATGCGTTTTTACAACGTTTGACACCCGTTTTTCGTCTCCGAACAGTGAACCGTTTCGCACCTCTGTAGAACATGCACTGACAAAAGACACCTGTTTTGAAATGGAATCCACAGTGGAAGACAGCGCCTATTTGGCAGGACTCATTCGATGCGAAGAGACTCTCTAATGACGAATAAAACCAAACAACTAAAAATCTCCGCAAAAATTGTTGTTCCCTTATTGATGTTATTTCCCTGGAACGTTTATGCGCAGGGCGCGGTTGTGGCACTCAAAAGAAACGTTGTAAACCTTGACCCCATCCGCACCGAAAGCGTTACTGGCAATGCATTCGTTGATTGCAAAAGCGTATCCACGGCATTTGAGCGCATGCAAGAGTTAACAGCACAGATCGAGGAAAAAAGTAAACAACTAGAAGCTGAACTGTTACGTTGCATAGAGCGCACAGCCTCACTTCCCAGCATTGAAATGTGCCTTCCCGATGCCATGCTCTCCGAAGACATCAACAGGAGTATTGCAGAAATAGATTCCCTTGCCTTGCCCGAGTTTCAGGAACCGGAGTCGGTCCTTTATTATGAACTCCGGCTCGCAAGCATGCTGCCACGCCCCTCAGAATTGGGCATCTCAGTTCCTTTTCCTGTAAACTTAAGCAAATGGACTCACCTTTCTGCAGGGCAATTCTTTTTGTCGAACAATCGCAGCGCATTTACACCTTTAGAAGGTTCAAGCACATTTTTTAGCACCCAAGTGTCGTTTCAGAGGGGCGTTTTGCAAGTTCAGCGCACGCTTTCAGCCCTTGAACGCTGCAGCTTCGATCGCGTGGCTTCGCGCCTGTACCTTGATGCTCATTTCACGTTGCGGCTCCAAGGGTTTGACCCCATTCGCAATGCGAATGTTGATGCTCTTCGCGCCAGCGCTCCCCTTCTTTTTGTTTTAAACTCTCGCTCTCCGGAGCCTTGAATAGTTTTCATTTTGTTGAGGAACCTACGATGTTACCCTTGCTTAAAAAACTGCTGCTTGCGTCTTCTCTCCTTGTGGGAGCCGGGCTTTCTTCCACCGTTCTTGCGAACTCAAGTGTCAATGTCGTCTTTAGCCCTCTGATTTCTCCCACGCGCCAGTTCGTGATCTTTAATCTCGAAAACCGAGAAACGTTCGATGTTTTGTGTACATTCGCAGAAGTCAGAGTGCGTTACTTTGATTTGGTGTCCGACCAAGAAATTGGCACGGAATCGATTCGCATCACCAATGCCCTTGTTCCGGCAGGAAAAAAGCTTCGACCTGCACCGGAATCGGGCCAGGATGTAACTGATGAAATCCGCAGGTTGGGCGGCAGTTACGAAAATGCCTCCATCAAGTCCTTTGAATCGGGTTCGAATCGCGTCGATTGTAAAAAAGCTCTAGGGGCTGATCCTATACCGACTCCAACTCCCACGCCTGTGGTCACACCCACCCCGCCCCCCATCAATCCAATTGACATTCCTCGTGCGATGAGTGGATTTATTGGACAAAATTTCGCCATTTCCAAAGGCATATTAAAAGACGCCCAAGAAATTCGAATCTGCCTTGAAACAGAAAAATCGATCTCCGATGGTGCGCTGCAGTTTGAAGTTGCACTTGCCATTTCTGACTGGCTTTACCAGACAGGCAAAGCAGGCGAGGCGGAATTTAATCGCTACAAAATCGTGCCCACAGTCAATTGCGACACTTCTGATTTGTCATTTTCAGCTCACATCATTATTGTTGACAATCAAAAATTGACACCAAACGAAAATATATCGAGCCAATTTACCTGGCCTCACCTCAAATGCAATATCTCTACAGGATGTGTTCACACTTTAGGGAGCATTACCTCTACTTGGGGATCCGGTTTCAACTATGAGATGCGCGATGGCCGCTGGACGTCTGTTAAATTAACACAACCTGCACAGGCCATTTTTAGTCATTTTGTGCTTTGGAAAACCTTAAGCCAAGATATTGGCGCAAATACTCGCCTTTCCTCACAGGAAAAAGACGAATTTGCCGCCATCTATGAGCAGGAATTGCAAGCATATTTAAACAATCAAGGAAACGCATTTACACGTCTTCAGCGAAGTGCTGAAAGGATTTTTGGTTGGATTTTGGCGCGCCGTCTCAATTCTGCGGGCATTCATAATCTTCAAGCAATGATCGATGATTTTTATGTCCGTAAACCAATCGCATTTGAAACTGGATACAATGCAGGGGTGTGGCTACCATTTGATGTAGACAAAACCAAAGATCCATGTTACTTACCTAGCATAAATTTTGCGAGGTTCAAAATGAAGCCAAAGATAATTTCTCAAAGCGGCAAGAAGCGTACGATTCAG
>JBIIEI010000175.1:0-4418 GCA_044237915.1 Silvanigrellaceae bacterium
AGAGGCATTCTTGCCATGGAACTTTGATAAAACCCTCCAAAACCTGATGGCTTCACAAACCCCCGTACTACCCATCTTATAACGCTGGGAATAGCGCGTCCAAATGATTTTTCGGGAGCTCACTTGCCGTCTTCACAAAAGCAGATTCATTTTTCTTGGAAAATAATGATATTACCGACCTTTCTCCTTTGAAAAATATGACGAATTTAAGATTCGTAAATCTTAAAAATAACTCACAGGAATTGCAATGCCCATTTGCAGACACTTCTATTTGCGGTTTTTGATCAACTCTTCAAACACAAATCTCGGAATATTACTCAAGGAGAATGCAATTGAGTCTATTCAAAAAGCTCAAAGCGGGCCTAGAAGAAGCTCTGGAGTTCGAATCCGATCGCAAAAAATTTATGGCAAAAGTGAGGAAAAGAGAAGTTAAAATTGCTCCAGTTCGACGCGCAATGCGGATCTTTAAAATCCTAAGAAAAAAACCTTATATTCCAAGTAAAAGTTAACTTTTAATCCGCTTATTTTGCCGGGTATGCACTCAACAATGACTTAAGCGAGCGAGCACACAAAAGGCCGTTTTTTGAAGCATTGCCCAGCGAGGCAAGAACTTGTGGGAGCCATGCCTGCTGTAACTATCTAGTTAGTCTCTTTCTCGGGCAATTTTATGATATCTTTGAATTCTTTAGTCTCTTTCAAAATCGTTAGAACGTCATCCTTCGTGATTTCAGGAACTAATCGCACAATAGTTGTGACAATTGCAGGAGTCACGCAAGCAAGAATGTACGCAACGCTCAGAAACAAAAACGCCTTTCATAAAGTTAAAAGCCGCGATGGCACTGTAATTGTCAGGACTAACTCAGTCAGAAAAGTTCTTACCAATGCTATGAAAACATCCTTAAAACCTTCTGCTGAATCAAGGCCTCTGCGAGCCAACCGCTCTTGCTGAATGCTCACAAGTGCCTGAATCTGTGCCTGACTTTGATTTTGACTTTGAACTTGTCCTTGCAAAACTTGCACGCTCACCGGAGGAACGGGAGTTGCAAGCGGGGGTACCTCCTGAACGTCTGGGTCAGCAGAGATTTCATTTTGTCTTTGCGAAACTTGCACTTTAGATGGAGGTACGAGAGTTTCAAGCGGAGGTGTTTCCCCAACCTCTGGGTCAGGAGTCATTTTATTCATGGCTTCCGTCACAATTTACAGCTCCTGATCAGACATTTCCGAACAACGGTTGCAAAATCAGGTCTTTATCTTTCAAACCCTTTGGATTATGAATGATAACCTGAGTATCTTCATCAGACTTTTCAGCAATATAAACCGAGTAGTTAACTGCTCTTCCAAGGAATTCATTGAGACTCATATTGTGTTTATCAGCCATCAACTCCAGTTTTGCTTTGAAAGCTGGCGAAATTCTAAAAGAAATCTGAGAAGGCTCGATTTTTTTATTAGCCATTGCAATACCTCCTATCAACACCACATAATCGGAGCAATTCATGTATTCATAATTGACTGCATAAATGAAGTCACTTTTGATGTCAACCTATCGACGCATTCAGGAAAAACTTAAGCTCATCGTATGGCAAAATGCACGAATGCTCATCGCTCAGTCGGGTGGTCGAAATCCGGCCCGTCGCCAAAAAAAAAAGTGAGAATCTCTCTAAGGCAAAAGCGATAAAAAGAGAGGTTAAAATTGTACCAGTGCAAGAACCTGTCATTAAATTAAAGAAGTAAGTCAGATTTGAATTTTAAGTCTCTTATTTTTTAAAAATGCAGTTGCTGTTTGTATAAGTCATTTTTAAAAGTGAATATTCCCATAAAGGAGCACGAAATGTTGAGTAGAGTTATCAACATCAAATTTGCCTTTGCCCTGTTACGTTTACAGTCAGGAATGGGTTCCGCCCCCACACGATGATTCCTGTCAAAACGAGCCGGAGGAGTGCTCAGATTCCTCCCCTCCCCAATTTGTTACCTTAAGAATTTGAATGCATACTAGAAAAGCGAACAGCAATAAATTGGTATGCCATGAAAGGAAGACCCACCCCGTAAAAGGGGCTTCTTCGGACGTGGCAAAATGTCATTAAAAAGGATGTTTTATGTCAAGATACACACGTCCCAAGCTACTCATTGGTTTTCTGGCTGTAGGCTTCACAGGAACAGGGCTGGCACAAGAGTCTGTTAAAATAGGCTTAAATTATTCAAAAACCGGGCCGTATTCAAAAGAGGGGCTCGATCAAGAGCGGGCTGTGAACCTTGCAGTTGAAGAGATGAATGCTCAAGGGGGGATTTTAGGGCGCAAAGTTGAAATCGTTCCCATGGACGATGAAGCAAAAGGGGATGTTTCAACGCGCAATGCAACTGAACTCATCGAAAAGCATGGCGTCAAAATGATCCTCGGGGGGTCTTCCAGCGGAGTTGCTGCAGCAGTTAGCAAAGTCGCGAAAGCGAAAGGCGTGCTCTTTTTTGCAACGCAGGCATCTTCGACTGAAATTACAGTGGAAGATGGACACCGTTACGTTTTTAGAAGTTCAACCGAAAGCTGGATGGCTGCAAAACTCCTGAGTAACTATCTCAACAAGAATTTTTCAGGCAAAAAGTACTTCTATATTTCTGCAGATTACAACTGGGGACACACCACAGAAGCAGCCTTTCGTAAGTTCACATCTACAACAGATGAGGCACTTCACAAGCGCAACCGCACTCCGTTTCCTGGTGCCAAAGAAGAAGATTTTAAGAAAGCCATCGAAGTGGCGACTATGGTCAAACCCGATGTCATCATCTTTTCTTTGTTCGGAAAAGATCTCGAAACTGCAATTCGCCTGGGTACTTTAGCAGGTTTGAAAAAATCGGCGCAATTTGTAGTACCCATTGTTACTTTAAATATGGCAGAAGGCGCTGGCCCGCGTGTATTTGAAGGTGTCATTGGTCAATTGCCGTGGGCATGGAATGTTGCTTTCGAAAAGAATCATGAGAATGGAAAGAAATACGTTGAGAATTTTTCTCAAAAATATGGCCGTTACCCTGATTGGGGCGGATGGTCGGCTTACACCATTTTAAGTGAATACAAAACTGCAGTTGAAAAGGCCAAGACCTTTGACGCTCCTAAAGTCGTGCAGGCATTGGAAGGGCGGGAGTTTCAGGTTCTGAAGGACAAACAGATCTGGCGTGCCTTTGATCATCAAGCCATTCAAACGGTTTATGCGGTAAAGGGAAGGCCAGAATCGGAAGTTGAAAAAGATAAGTTTAAACTTAACTATTTCTCAATTCTGTCGACTCTTTCAGGAGAAGAGGCTTCAATTTCGAAAGAGGAGTGGAAGGCTGCGCGTAAATCTGCCCAGAAGCCGCTTTTTCTGGAGCCCCTTTTTCCGGGCGAAAAGTAACGGAATTTAGTTCAGAAGTCTAACAATCCTCAAGCTTTACACTAAGGGACACTATGTTGGATTTGCGTTGGAAAAGCTTACGTGGAAAAATCGTGGCAGCACTGCTTCCTGCATTGCTTCCGATGCTGCTCATTGTTCTTGTGAGCTACTTTCAGCAGCGTAATTTTAGTGTAGAAGCTCACTCAAAAGTTATCGATCTCGTTGTGCGCAATGGAACTCAAAATTTTTCGACATTCTTGCGTAATCGAGAAAACATTTTTAATGAATGGGTTCAAGTTGATGTCTACGGGGCAAGTATTGAGTATGATACTCTAAGGGAACTTGGTGATAAATTCAAAGAAATGCTCAAGACAAATTCGGCGTTTGATGTCTTGGCTATTCTTGATTTGGAAGGCAAAGTTAAGAAAGTTGAATACAGTGGAAAACTAATTTCTCCCTCAGCAAAGAAAGTTGCCGAGGGAGAAAGCATACCAGAAGCGCTGCGCTTGCTTATTATGCAGGACAAAGGGGTGTCGTACCTCAAAAATGAATTTCTGAAGGAAATCCAAGGTGACACCATCATTTTTCATTTTCCGACGAAAGATTCATCGGGTAAGCACAATGGCCTTTTTCTTGCGACCCTTGAAAGAGGACAGTTTCAAGCTTTCGTAAGAGACATGAGCGATCGCCTCATTTCTGGGGGATTTCCAGGTGCTCAAGCTTCCTTGCTTGAGAAAAGTCGAGGAAACTTCTTTATCGAGGGAACAAAACAACTCAACTCAGCGGCGTCCTCATCGCAAGAATGGCTTCAGAATTCGCACTCTGACCAAGACGAGGGTTTTGTAACCTTAAATCAGAGTACGCTGTACATCAAAAAAGGGAGCGTCGAGCAGCCCTTTCTTAAAGAGCGTGAAGGTGGACCCAAGTTTGTCCTCGCCAAGTTTGTGCCTGAAGGTGAGCTCCCGAAAAATCATTTGGACGCGCTATTCCCAGCGTTATAAGATGGGTAGTACGGGGGTTTGTGAAGCCATCAGGTTTTGGAGGGTTTTATCAAAGTTCCAT
>JBIIEI010000022.1:0-56508 GCA_044237915.1 Silvanigrellaceae bacterium
TCCAATCCTGTAAACTCTTGGAGAATTCTAAAATCTCTTTTTTCATCAATACGCCTCCTCAAAAGCTGAGGGCATCATCTCTCGGCAGTACCTTTGAAGTACAAATGATTTCTCGGGAGCTCACGACGGCAAGAGGTCTGACGCTTGTAAGGCCCAGACGCGCCAAGAAGATCACTTTGTCATTGCTGAGAAAATTATCTGCCTCGGTACAAGAAATGGAGAAATTTCCTGTAAATTGTGCCGCACGAGTCATGAGTGCCAAAACCGTTTTTGCTGAGGCGAGATCTTCAGAGTTTGTAGATCGCTGAAGCAAAGGCAAAGCAGCACACCAAGAAGAAAACTTTGTGTATCTGCTTCCCATTGCAGTTCCGGAAGCAGTATCAGATGTTTCAACTGAATGATTGGAGCAAGCCCCAAGAACCGCAGCAGCAACAAAAAAGAGGACTCCAGCCTTCATAGTCAACCCCAAAATATTCTTTAAATACAAGACTTTAAAATGACATCAAATCTATCCTCGTTTATTAGGTGAAATAAGAATATGAGTCAAGGTAAATGGCGATGAAAGTTAAATAATGAAGATCCATATATTCAGGATTTCAACGCGAAATAAAAGCTTATCGTCGAATTATATTTTGACAATTTGGAATAATGCATATTCTTGCAGTCGAGTCTACACTTCTCAATTCCTGTGGCGGCGGCAGGGCCACTTTGCTCTTGATTTAGCTTGACAGTCCCCATTGTCTCACTTAAAAAATGCGCTCAGATTATACGTTTGTTAAAGTCTTGTATTTAAAGAATTTTTCGGAGTGGACAATGAGAATTGGAATTATTTTTACTGTTGTGTCTAGCGTTCTTGTGTCTTGCTCCAATCGTTCAACCGAAACATCTGATACTGCCCAAGCTGTAAGTGCTTCAAAGAAATTTACGAAGTTTTCACAGTGGTGTATGGCTGCCCCTTTTCTGCAATCATCCCTTGATCGTAACGTTTTAGAGGCTGCACGCACTGTTCATGAGCTGATGGATAATGCTAAGGTAAGTACACAAAAATTTTCAATGTCATGTTTGGAAGCTGAACAATATCTTCAGAACGCTGAAATTATTTTCCTAGATGGATTAGGCTTAGTGAATGTTGAACCTCTCGCAGTTTTTACTAAAGCGGGCGCTTTATTTCTAGAGAATAACCGCATTACAGACTTATCGCCTTTAAAGAATTTGCGCAATCTGAGGATTTTAAATATCGGGGGCAATAATCCGTCCGATGTCAAATGTCCATTTCAAGATGAATCTATTTGTGTTCGCAATTAACGCACGCTCAGCGATTTTAGTTGACTTAATTATTTAGTTAATTGCGTGTTAGAGTGAGTTTTCTAGCTTTGAAAGTTCATTTCTCTGTGCCTTAAAAAGCTTCTCACATTCAATTTTTTGCGATGACTCTAAAAGAGTCATGCAGTCTTGAACAAAGCCGAATCGCGTCGATGCTCTCTGATGTGAGGCGGAGTGCTGGACTGAGTTTCTAACCCCCTTCCCTATCACCATCAGGTGGTGGAGCATCACAGAAGTAAATCAACTCATCTTGCAAAAACCAAAAATTTCAGAAGCTTCTGGTTGTTCTTGCTGTCAATCGGAGAAAAAGTCATATTTCTGCTGAAGTTTTACAAGATTTTTTCCGATCAGTCAGGTAGATTGGGCGAAAGGGGGATCGTATGCGCATGGACTCTGTAAAACAGATGGTTGATTTTTCGTTAGATCGACTTGGTGTCAACCGAGCTTATCTAGCTGGACTTCTTGGTGTTTCTGAAAGAACCCTTTCGGACTGGCAAAATAAACAGGTAGGCGAACTTCTCCACAAGGGCAGAAGGCTTCAGCGTCTCGTTGAGGTCATTCACTTCATTGAGCGAGAAAGGGGGCGCACGGTCATCATGGACGTCCTTCAAAATGGACGCGTTCCTATGGATGGCGATGATGAAGACAGCAACTCTATTGCACTGATCGGATACATCACAGCGTTTCCCGAAGAACACGGCTGGATCGCAAACGTTCGCGCCGCACTGGATGAACATTTACCTCCCCTTCCGCGCCAAGCTCAAGGGGAATGATTTTGCAAAACTTCAAAACATTGAACGATTACACGACGTATCTTGACCAATGTTCAATAAAAATGCCCTTAAAGATAATGGGCGCAAAGACTGCCAATAAATATTTTAGTATCTCTATGCTTACAGATATCTATGCCAGAACAGAAGATCCAGATTCCACAAGTCTTGCAAATGCGCCTTTTGGACAAATATTAAGACGGTGTGGTTCTTGCACCCATATTTTTGGAATCAGATCTCACAACAAATGTCATGACTTTTTTAAAGGGTGGCTCATTTAAGGATCTGAATGCTGAGCGAACAACAAAAGAGAATTGGTTACGAAACGAGAAAGCTCGTTTTGCAGCTTTTCCTCAATCATCATTTCACCAGGGTCTTCATGAGAGATTCCTGATTCCACTTGATCTTCTCATTCCGGTTCGTCGCAGTGACATTTCCTGTCACGATCCCAAGCAGCGTTTCTCTTATCGGGGGCTTTCATTTCTTCAATGGCGCATGGGAACGATTTTCCTCAGAGATGTACAGAACTCCGATGAAACGCGAGATTTGTAGAAGAGACTTCAACTATCGCTCAAAATGTCCATGAACAACTCATGATAAAAATATTGACCTCGAATATTGTATTTTAAGTAACAGATGCCCCAAATCCAAACGGTGTTTGAAACCACTCCAAGGAGATTTTTTGCATGATGAATGTTTCAACCCGCCTTTTTAAAGCTCAAGATTACGAAGAAATCGCCAAAATTTACAATGCATGTTCTGGCATGCCCCCCGTTGGGGCCGAGAAATTTGCTGAGAGTGACGCAGCGAGGGATCCCGAAGAGTATTTTTTTCGATTGATTGTCGAACTCAATGGAACAGTGAAAGGGTTTTGCAGGGCCATCGTTCCCTTGGAAAACGGCATCAGGGACGAAGCCGATTTAGACATTCAAATCGACCCTGCAGCGAGGCGACTGGGCTTGGGAAGGCGTGTTTTTCAAGATGCGAGTGAAATTCTCCTTCGGGATGGAATGAAGTCAGTCACTTCGTCTTATCGTGAAGATTCACCGGCCTCGGCCTGTTTCGTTAATGAGCTCGGCTTTTTAGAATACGACAGGTATTGGAACACAAGGCTCAGTTTGCAAGAAAAGGAACTCCCTTACCTTCGGGAATGCATGCATGGAAGAAAAACGAGGTCTCGCTGAAAGCGAACTCTTCTGACCCGCAATAAACCCCGTTTATTTGTGTACTCGGATTGACTCTGCCTGGAGATTTGTTACTATCTCGGAGCATTAAAAAGAATAAAGTAACCGTCATCGTCTGCGGGATCATTGGCTCCAGAGAGAACGACAGGAGCATTCGGATCAATTTCAACAGCAAATCTTTGTTGATATACAGGCTTGCCTACCACCATACCTTCGCCTTCGGGCTTATAAATTGTTCCCGTAGCGAGAACATTTCCGTCACGTTCAACGATGGAACGGATTGCTCCACCGACACCCACGGGAGTCCACAATAGCCTGGACCTAAAATCGGGCGAGGTTACAAAAAGAGCTGCGTCACCATTGTATTTTGGTACCTTCTTTCCTCCCACCAAGCGCTCATCTCTCCCGATAATTCCGTATGCAGATTCGGCGCCAATGTAAACAACCCCTCTCTTATCAGCCCAAATAGCGCCGCTTTCCACACGATAAGAATTTGAGCGATTTTTTTGAGAAATAAGGCGGGGAATAATATACTGGCTTGCCTGTACAACTCCCGTTGCAGGATTGAGTCGACCAAACCATGCGATGTGAGCACTGCTGGTTGCCCAGGGGTCATTGTAAAGATCGGTGCGCACGAGCCATTTGTCGAACTTTTCGGGAGATGTTTTCATCTGGTCTACAGAAAAAAGTTCTTTTCCGTCGAATCGTAAAATTCCATCTCCGCCTGCACTTTCACCGACTAAATACAAGAGTCCATCTTCCCCTAAAGTAACACCATAAAGTCGAGTATCTGCCGTCTGACTGGCAGCGCGAACTTTCTCGCCATCAAAGCCCCATGATTTCCATTTGAAACCTAATTTTTCAGTATCATGGGCAACGAGAAATGCGACTTGAAGTTCTTGACCCACCGTCTTGCCATCTTTTTGATCGAATCCAACGACGTAGACGAGCCCCTGTTTTGCGCTCACCGCAACGTCAGTCACATGACTGCGATCGACCTTCACTGAAGACACGAGAGTCCCATCTTGTTGATTGAAAACTTGAATCAATTTGTCTTCAGAGAGCGTAACAACTCGACCCTGGCCAGGATTTGCATCGCGCGTCACGGCGACGCTTTTAAGGGGAGTTAAGCTTGTTTTGCGCCATTTCAGGTGTTGCTTTTCAAAAACCATGACCCCAAAAGTGCCACCTGCAACGATAATATCGCCAGAGCCTTTTAATCGACTGATGCGTCCTGGAAGACTGAGTGTATTTAATTCAGAAGTCCCATCTGGAGACAAAAAGACCAGTCTTCCGGGGCCTTCTGTTTCTCCCATGAGTGACATCGAAATGTGCTTTGTTCCTTGGGCAAGTTGACGAGTATTCATGCCAACGACAAGAGAGCCATCTCCAAGCATCCAACTGCCAACGACGTCGTCTGATTTGGTTCCGCCCAAATAGCCTGCAGTCACAGCGTCTAAATTCAAGTCAGAGGCAGGGATGCCTTCGAGCACTTGCCCTTGGTATACACCAATTTCAGGCTTACTTTCGCAGCCCAGATGGCCTTCATTGTCACGATTTAATGTTGCAAAAAGCGTTTTGCCATCGATTGTTGTGAAGTTTCGGGCGCCCGCGCCTGCACACCCCGCTCCTAAAGGAACAGAGCCGACGCTGCGGTGCTTGGTACCTTCCCAACGCTCAATTTTACCCATTCTATTTGTAAACAAATAGCCTGCTTCCACAAAGAAAGAGTTATGATACCAACCTGAAATAAAACGCTCCCAAACAGGTTCAGTTCCCTGCGCTTGTCTATTCCATCGAAAAAAGCCTTGCTGATTTGCCATCATCACGGTTTCGCCGTCAGGTAACACGCCCAAGGTGTTAATCACAGAATAAGGGACTCCTGTGGCATTCATGGCATCTTGAATGGGATTGTTTTTAAGGGAAAGCGGTTCCCACTTCCCATTTCGCAAAATAAGGAGTGGTTCGCCCGAAACAGCTTGCACGTTATTCAGCCGAACAAGAACTTCACCTTGTTTGGTCACAACGACATCATCAATTCTTTTCGGGGCATCAATTTTTTCATTTGGTGAAAGATCAGACCATGCGCCGGTTTTGCGATCGAGTTTTAGAATTGAAACCTTGTACTCTCCTGATGCACAGTAGGCATCGTCGGAACTTACGAACGAAAGCTCTTCGCAAGCCAACGTCCCCACGGCTGCCTTTTGACTCACAGACGACCAGTTACCTTTTTCCAAAACAAACAAACCGAGAGGAGAGGCACCCTCAGCAGCGGAGAGCATATAAATCTTGCCGTCTGTGCCACGTGTGACTTTACCCATTCCATATTGATTCAGCGGCTTTGCAACGCGACTCCACGTATCGCCCTCAAGTTTCCAAAGGCCATTTTCAGGACTCTTTGACCTACTCACAACGGCATAAACCGCTCCCTGACTCGATAAAAGTTGCCGTGGAACGTTGCCCTCAGGCAACGGAACACCTTTTTTATGAATCCAAGGATCTAGGGTCACACTGGAAGAATTTTCCAGGATTTGTTCTTCTTTTTGTGCGTTAGAATTTACTTTCGTGACATCGATGGAGGACTCAATATTTTTAGCCTCTCCCGGAAATAAGACCTTCTTAGAAGCTTCTTCTGGATTTATATTTACATTTCCGGACGTTAAAGTCCCTTCCGCAGACGTTACGCTTGCACCGCCACAACCAGACAACATCACAAAACAAATCCACACTGCAGAGCCAGTTAGACCAGACACTTTCGTGCAATTCTTCATTTTGTTTCCTTAAACGAAAATTAATTCCATGGATTCTCAACACACAATCGGCAAGAACCAATAAGGACTTGACTCGAAAAACTGCGTGCACCAAAATTTTCCAGGGAAATTTTCATTCTGTGTGAATTGGAAACTCCAAAAACGTGTTCAGAGTATCGATCCCTCATTTAAAATGTGAAAATCTTCTGAACACTTCACAAGTTCCCTCTTGATGAGTTACGTTGGGTGATTCCAATTCCTAGTAAGCAAAACGTTCAAGAGGAATGCCCATGTCCACCGATTTAAAAGGTTCAAGTTCCCACCCTCTTCCGCAAGCCACTCAAAAATTTCTGCTGTTTATCCTTGCTGCTGTGCAGTTTAGCCACATCCTCGATTTTATGCTCATCATGCCCTTGGGGCCTAGACTCATGCGAGAGCTTGAAATTTCACCCCAACAATTTGGACTTCTGGTTTCGGCTTATACGCTCAGCGCGTGCGGCATGGGAATCGTGGGAGCATTGGGAATCGATCGTTTCGACCGCAAAAATGCATTTTTGTTAATCTATGCTGGATTTACATTGGGAACAGTGTTGTGCGGCATGGCGAATTCATTCGAAACGCTGTTACTTGCGCGTTCCGTTGCGGGAGGATTTGGTGGAATTTTGACGGCACTGACTTTAGCTATTGTTGGAGATTCTTTTCCTGAACACAAGCGTGGCGCTGCAATGGGAATTCTGATGTCGTCGTTTTCGCTTGCATCGGTGCTGGGGGTTCCGACCGGACTCTGGATCGCCAATCACTGGAGTTGGCAGGCACCTTTTTTGTTCTTAGGTGGAGTAAGCGCACTGCTGTTTGCCCTTGCTCTTTACATCATGCCCTCGATGAAATCACACTTGGTAGCAATTCATAAAAAGAATGCCTTCAAAGAACTCATTGAAGTTGCCTTTGCGCCCGCTTCCTTAAAAGCATTTTTGTTTACAATTGTGCTCATGGGATCTGGGTTTTTGCTGATACCTTACTTAAGCACTCACCTTGTGGCCAACGTAAAAATAAAAGAAACAGAATTGCCATATGTTTACTTGTTTGGAGGCTTCGCCACACTGATCTCATCCCCCATCGTTGGAAAAATTTCCGACAAGTTTGGAAAGCCGAGGGTTTTTGTCATTGCATCGATCATAAGCACTGTGCCGATCCTTGCCGTGTCGCACCTCCAGCAAGTCCCCCTTGGATTTGCGCTTTGCATCACATCGCTTTTTATGGTGGCAAATACCGCCCGCATGATCCCTGCACAAACCATGCTCACAGCCACTGTGGAGCCCGCACACCGTGGGAGCTTTATGAGTCTCAACGGTTCATTTCAAAGTCTTGCAACAGGCTTAGGAGCCTTGCTATCGGGAGCCATTCTCGTCCCCGGTAGCGAAGGCTCCCTGCTGAATTACAATATTGTGGGAATGATTGCAGCAGTAGCGCTGGTTGTGAGTATTTTTTTATCGCGCACGCTCAAGCCAGCCTCTGCTTAAACGCAAGCCGAGACTGAGATGAGATGCGCAGGTATGGAAGTGCGAGACCCCAAAATTAACGCATCATATGAGCAGCATGCAAGCGTATCGCCTTCGGGGAATAGCCATAAATTTCACGGAATTTTCTGAGGAATTGCGGAACACCCTCATATCCAACAGCTTGAGCAACAGAGAACAAGCCGATTTTTTCTCTGCTGAGGAGAGAGTAAGCTTTTGCCATTCGAATTTTCGTGAGAACTTCCAGAGGTGTCACAGACAATTCTGTTGAAAAAAGGCGATTCATATTTCGAACGCTGAGGCCGCTGTTCTTTGCGACATCATTCATGGAAATTTTGGAGGAACAGTGAAGTTCCATCCAAGAAATTGCCCGTTTGATGCGGTCATCCTTCGCTCTATTTTCAAGGACAGAGGCGACATTTTCTTCGGCATGTTTTACACGCACCGTCGCTTGCGCGATGACCTTAAGAAAGACCTCAGCGAGTTTTGAAGAGAGTTCCGTTTCCGGATTGTGCAGCATGTGAAAGAGGATTTCACGCACCAGGCCATCGACCGGCATTGCGCAAACATCTAACCTGTCGGATCCCAATTCCTGCCACATCGACGATGGTATTCGGCAGACCAGCCGTTCCCCTGTTTTAAGAGAAGAAGCAAAACTGTGCTCTGTGAAGGGCGGTAAATGAACGAGGCGGCCTGGAGCACAAAAGAGGTCTTTGCCGTCAAGCCCCACTTGAATTTCCCCGCGTAGAGGAATGTAAATCACATGCTCCGGGGCATGCGCCTTTGGCAGTGATTTGCCAGGAAGATTTTCGTGGACGAGATGAATCCCTGCAAACGAAACGTGAAGATCATGTCCAACTCTCATAGCAAACCCAACACTTTCCGAAAAGAAAAGAGGTTTTAAAATCAGGCTCTAAAAATAAGTGACTTAAACAATCGATTCAATGATGACATCGATAATAAAAGAAAACATACTTCTAAAAACCATACTTGGTACAAAGCTGAAGTAACTAAAAATTCTGTTTCCTGATGGAGCCTACTATCCAGCAATTATCGAATAATACGTGTTTAAAAATGTATATTTAAACACTTTCACATCGCTCAATAAGCTCATCAAGTCACTTCTGAATATTCGTTCTCTTCCTTTCTGTTGTGACATATTTTGAGCCAATTTCAAGAAAAAAAATAAACCGCTGCGTTTTTTTTTCAGTTCCCAAAAAGTGTGCTCAAATTCTTTATAACAACGATAAGAAAAGTTTGATCGCCTCTTCAGAACACCCGAAATTTAAAAGAATTCTTCTGAGTGAGTGTCGCAATTTTCGAGAGCCACTTCTGGTATATAAAAGTCTTTTGGTCAGCCGACAAGGTTGGAAAATAATGAAACTCTGAAAATGCCCACAGAAAATGATGAAAACGGAAATCAATTCAGGCGAATGAGACAAAAAAAATTAATGAATACAAGGTGTCTTCAGAAGGCATCAAAGCAGAGCTTTAGGAGGAAGGCAGTGGGATTAAAGTCTCTCAAACCAACGAGCGACATCTTCGTTCGTAAACTTTCTTAACACGGGCCGTCCATGGGGACAATGAGCATAAAAATCGACATCGCCTGCACGCAAGAGAAGTCGTCTGACGAGTTCTTCATTTAATGGATCACCTGCACGCACTGCACTGTGACAAGCCATGGTTGCAAAGAAGAGATGAAACACGTCTTCGCGGTTGAGCGACGAAGGATGGATGCCCAGTTCAGAAAACTCCTGTTTCATTTGATTAATTTTAATGACCAAGGGATGCACCTCTGCAACACCTGCTCCACCAAGCGCGGCACACCGGACAAGAATTTCTTCAAAAACGGGCGCAACTTTAGCGATGGGAAGAAAAGCGGGGAATCCATGCACTGCCGCTGAGGATTCGAGGGCTTCGTATCTAAATCCAAGGGCTTCAATGCGGGCCTGTTCCTCATTGAGAAAAGAGCCCAACCCGCGAGGAATAGGAACCATGACGGGCGCCAAAAGGTCTTGCACTGGAATGTCTTGTTCCGCTCGAAACGAAGTGACAAATTCTTCAAACAGGATGCGTTCGTGAAAAGCGTGTTGATCGAGTACCCAGAGTTCTTGAGATATTTCCACAATGAGGTAACAGTTGCGGAATTGTCCAAGGTAACGTGCCGAAGCAAAAGGACTTGTCTTTTCGGTATCAAAGAGCATCTGCTTTTTGACTTGTGCTTCTGGTTGTACTTTTTCAATGAGCTGAGGAACATCTTGAGAGGGAGAGGCAGGAGATTCTTTCCAGTTCGAACGAGGACTCGATACTGAGACTGAAGGCGTTTTGTAAGAAATGGAGGAAGAATTTCCCAAACCAGAACGATGCATTTCGTTTTTATTATCTTCCAATTGATCCATGGTGTGACGCGCGGTTCGCGTATATTTTTCGCCTGCAATCACGCGCGCTGTGGGAGCGCTTTTAGAGCTTTCCATCACATCCCCTTGTGAATGGGAAGGGTCAGCTTTTTTCTGAATATTTGCTTTGAGCGCATCCTGAATTCCAATGGTAATCAGATCTTGCACCACAGCGGCATCGTAAAAACGAACTTCGGTTTTTGCGGGATGGGCATTGACGTCGACCCACTTGGGCTCAACAGTCACAAAGATCACAGCGGGCGGAAGCATTCCTTTCAACACGAGGCCCGAATAGGACTGAAGAATTCCAGCGCGTACCACGCGATCTTTCACAATCCGACCATTCACAGAAGTGACAAAAACGGTGGGCAACGCTTTGGCTAAATGCGGAAGCCCCGCAAATCCCGTTACTTGAAAGCCACCTCGTTTGAAATCAACCTCCACAAAATTCGACCGTTCTGCACCCAGGCACTGTTCAAACCTTGCTGCCAGTGAAGATGCTGCAACATAACGAAACACAATTCTTCCATTATGGACACATGAAAACTGTACAAGGGGATAAGCCAGGGCCATGGATTGGAGATAGTCTTGAATATGAGAAAACTCGGTCCCGGTGGACTTTAAAAATTTTTGCCGCGCAGGAACATTATAAAAAAGGTCCTTGACAGTCACCACCGTCCCTTGGGGCATCGAAACTTCTACGGCGTCGCTTCTGTTGGTGCCTTCAAAAATGACTTCAGCACCCACCGAGTTTTCGATTTGACGGGAACGGATTGAAAAAATACTCACCGCAGCAATGGTCGGAAGGGCTTCTCCACGAAACCCAAGGCTCGAAATCGTATCAAGATCTTCGACGGATGTGAGTTTGCTCGTTGCATGACGTTCAAGAGCTTCGGGTAGGTCTTCTTTCGAAATTCCGCTTCCATTGTCGGTGACTCGAATGAGAGCCCTCCCTCCATCAATCAGTTCAATCGAAATTTCATTAGAGCCTGCATCGATAGCATTCTCAACTAATTCCTTTACGACATTAACAGGGCGCTCAACAACCTCGCCTGCCTTTATTTGATTTATAACATGCGAAGGCAGTCTACGGATAAGTCCCATTGCACAAATCCTCCAAGGGAGTCCCTTTTTCACAACACGATTTGTCTGCTAGCCTGTTTCTTATCAAATAAGCAAGAAGACGAGGATCCAACGGAAGGATTTTTTGATTTGAAGACCTTTATTGCAGATTCATTTTTCCTCAATAGCCACCAATGCATTCTCGATTTTGCGACACGCATTGCAAACCCCGTTCATCCGCAAGAACGGTTTAGTTTGGTGTGTGAGCGTAAAGAGGATGTCCGCAACATTCGAGCCCAGCTTTTTTCAGAGATTAAAAAACGCGAAGGAAATGAAGCAAGTCAAATCTTTGCGGGTGTTTCGATGTATACCCTCGACAACCTCGCACAAAACATCACCGCCACCCTTTCGAACAATGACAAAAATCTTTTAGGTGACGAACTTTCGGAATTTTTACAGAATCCCTTTCTCGATGTTGTGACCCAAGAAAATCTGCTGAATTTGCTCCTCCTGCACTTTGGTTACAAGGGCATGGATTCCCTTCCCCTTGCAAAACAATTGCTCACTTTTATAGACTGCCCCTGGCCTCCCGATACAGGTTTTCTCGACATCATCAAAGAGAGTCAATCGCTGGGTTCTGTGCGCACCGTTCAAGAAATCACCGAAGAGTCCTTACGACAGATTCTGGCCACCTTTCAGTCGGGCACCAAACTGCTGCAAAAATTTTCCCGACTCCAAAGCGTCCTCACCCGTTATCTTTCAGGCGACTTCCTCGATGCATTGCGTGCAAAAGTCAGGCGCGAACCGAACTTCGAAAATCTTTTTGTCCCCTGGCGATTTTTATCCAGCACCATCGTCTGGATTGCTGCACCCGAGTACCGCATTATTTCATCGACTCCCGAAGCACCCCTCGATAAAGTCAACGAAAAAATTTCGTTCTACCGACCTGGCAATTTCCAAGCAAGCGTGGTCGATCTCTTTCGCGATACCCTTGCCCAGGCACAGGAAATTCTGACCGCAGGGAACGGAGAATTCTGGCACGGACGCACCGTTATTCCTGTGAACCTTCACCCAGAAATTTCCCTTGAGAAGCAGCATATTTCTTATCTTTACGCACAAGATAAGCATAAACTGCATCACGATCTCAAACAAAAACTGACCTCTGCTGCAGAAGGCAACCCCGCTGATCTGATGTTGCTTGCAGACTTCGATCCCGGTTCCTTTCGAGAAATTACCGCCGACGCATCGGGCTCCTATCCCATTACCGACAAAGAAGTCGAGCTGTTCTTTGAATATCTTCGGTCTCCCGAAAGTAAACAGGAAGTGCCACCTGAAAATTCACTTTTAGAACCTCGAAAAATACTTTTTAAGCACTTACAAAAGTGCCTTGAGGAATTTGCAGAACTCTGGGATATCCTTGCCACCTATAAAGAAGAATTAAGCGAAGTGGCAGTTGCTTATGGGGTCGATTACATTCCATTGGAATCTGGACTTGAACGGCTTTTCACGCGTTCCTGTTTAGGAGAAAGCTTTAATGTCGGCGACACCCATCCCATTTCTCAAGTCGACCGAGCACTTTCATTTCTTCCCGTTTACAACACTCCAGAGCGTATCATCGCAGTTGGAAGAGCCCATGCGCCTGCATCCCCATCCTTCAATGTCAAGATCCTCAACAACTGTTTTTATATTTTAAAGAAACAGAATGTGCCCCTCGACATCTTGGCTTCGGATGTCACTTATCGTGGATTTTGGTCTTCTCTGGCAAGCACTAAGATTCCTATTGAATTTTGGCTGCCGCACTATGCCGAACTCGAAAAGTTTCCGCAGTATCTGATCCCAGAACTGCATTCAAAAGTTGGTCCCCTTTATGAAAAGAGCTGCCCGCAACTGCGCTCCTCGCTGCTCTTTCGAGTGGGTGAAAAACATCAACTTCACATCGATGACTGGACTTCCACCTACGGATGGGAAACCACGGGAGGGGGACTGCCGGTCGTCAACGTGACACAGTTTGACATCTACATTAAGTGCCCCTTGCAGTTCTTTCTTAAAATTGTACTCGGACTTGAAAATGATGAAACGGATTATGCACGGGGAGATCCGCGCACCATAGGAACACGGGCGCATGATGTTGCCGAAAAATTTCTGTCACGTTTGAAAGCCGCATTTCAAGAAACCCCCTTGTCAGAGATGGAACAACTTCTTCTTGAAATGAAAACCTTGATTCGTCAGGAAGCTTTTTTTCTTCATGCGGGAATTGCCGAATGGCGCCATGAACTCCAAAAAATATTTTCCGAACGCGTGATCGATGAAAGCCGAAATCTTCAGCTGCGTGCCGGACTTGAAGAAGTTCTTGCCACGATTTTTGAGGAAGAAGCAAAAGAAGATAAGTACGATTCCTATCTGACCCGAGAAATGCTCAAGCGGACGTTTCTGCGTCTCATCGAAGTCGAATACGCGAGCATTTCGAAACTTGACGCCCGTAAAAACATCGCATTTCTTGAGTTTCCATTGCAATTTCCATTGGGAGGTCTGCATTTTAAGGGAAGAATAGATAGAGTTGACGTGGGGTTTGATGGTTTCCACATTATCGACTACAAGACGAGTCGCATTCCCAAAAAAGAAAAAAAACTGGTGGTTTTTCCCCATGAGTATAAACCACAAAGCACCGAATATTCCGTTCAAGGAGCACTTTATACCTATGGTTGGAGCTTGCGCCAAAAGGATGCAGGCGAAGAGCGTCCCCTGGGAATAAAAAGTTTTTCTCTGTATCGACTCAAAAATCTTGACGAAGGAAGCGACTCTTTTTTAGTACACAATTACGATGAGCCCGTTTTATTTGGAGAAGAGACCTTCGAACTCATCAAAACATCCTATGAAAAGTACGCAGTACGCCTCGCATCGGGAGATTTTTCACCTCTTCCCATGCATGAAGACACCTGTGTCATTTGCCACTTTCGAGAACTCTGCCCCTTGCTCAGTAAAACCGAAGAGGACATTGCATGAGCCGAAATCTCACAGAAAATCAGGCAAAGGCCGTGCACTTTCCCAACCTTCCGGGTAACAACTGCCGACATTTGGTGATAGAAGCGGGCGCCGGGGCGGGAAAAACCCACGTCTTAAGCGAAAGAGTCAAGCACTGGCTTTGCGATGTCCCGCCTCCACAAAGATTGTCACCTACGGAATATTATCTTGTTACGTTTTCGCGCGCAGCCGATCGAGAATTAAGGGAACGCGTCGAACGACGCCTTGCCCTCGAAGCGCACACCCTGCAAGGAGGCATGGGCTTGCTGCATGTCTCTACCATCGACAGTTTGTTTACGAAGCTCATGGAATGCAAGTTTCCCACCTGGTGGGAACGCGCGCAAAAGCTCCCCTGTGCAAAAGGTTTGGCAAAAATTGCGGGTTTTGCACCTGCACCTCAAATTGTTTCTGAGTCGCTTGTTTTGGAAAAACTCGACCGAGGACTCGAAGCCCTGTTACGTAAAACTGCCCTCGACAGAGCGCGGGTGGGTGAAGCTTTTGATTTTGTATTGTCCGGTGGAATCAAACGGGGCCAAGGATTTTCCCGTGGCAGCCGTGAAGATCTGCTCAAGGCGTTACTTTCCGAAAAGATGCTCTCTCCCCTTGCGCCCTCCCCCATTCTTGCGGCAAGGCAAATACATCCTGCCAGTCTGTGGCTGCTCGAAGAAGTCCATGCTCTCGCGCATCGAGAATATGGCCGCAGACTTTTGCAAGGCGAACTCACGCATTCCGATCGCACGCTGTTTCTTTATTCACTCCTTTGTCTTCCCAAAGAAATTTTGCGGAATGGAATCTTTGAATACGAGGGTGAAGAAGCCATCCCCTTGTGCGTTAAAGAACTCGTTGTGGATGAATATCAAGACACCAATGAAATTCAGCATGAAATTCTGTACTGCCTTGTGAAACGAAACAACGGCCGCATGGTGGTGGTGGGAGATCCCAAGCAAAGCATCTACGGATTTCGAGAAGCAAGGGTGGATGTTTTTACACGCCTTCGCACCACACCCCAATGGTTTCACCTTGAGCTTATCGACAACTTTCGTTCGTCACCTCCACTCTTGCAAGAGATCAACACACTTTCACAACTGACTTTGGGTGAATCAAAAAACGAACTTCCCCCTCCCTTTCTCGACTCACATTTTTACGACTCAGCCCTTGCAACACAAGTTGAATCCCGCGCTCTCACCCCGGGACTTCCACCCTGTGAAATTCCTCTCGACTGGAGAGTGCTGTGCCTCAGTGTTTCTTTAAATGCGGGCACTGGAAAAAAACCCGACCAAGAACGCCTGGGCAACCCCTTGCAGATTCGCAAAGGGTTTGAGATGCAAACATTTCAAATTTGGGCGCTGGCGCGTACGATTTTACGCATTAAAAAAGAGCGCGAAGAGGCTGGAATTTCGTCGTCATGGGCTGATTTTGCAATTCTGTGCGAGAAGAACAATGAGGTCAGGCGCACTGCAGAAGGCCTTGCGGCCTACGGAATTCCCGTGCTTTCGGTGATGTCTAAAAGCAGTTCTCGCGCAGAAATCTCGACGCCGCCCAATAGAATTTCGCTTATCCTCGTCAAAATCTTACAAGGTCCAGTTGCAAAACTCGAATTTTACGAGTTGCTTCAATGTGGACTTCTTTTTGTGCCCCATGAGGAAATCGAACATTTTTTTCGGCGGCAAAAAGCACCAGGAGTCACCAGCGAGCTTCAGTGGCTCATCGGCGAACGCCAAAAGCAAAATCCGGATGTTGCACCCAAACTCAAAGAGTCGTTTCTGACAGCGTTTCCCAATATCCAAAAAATTGTAGAAATCATTCGCGAACAAAAAAAAGTTGCAAAGTTTCAGTTTTTTGCGGCATGGCAAACTTTGCGATCAAGGCTTCTCGAAATATGTCCTCTTCAATACCGCACCGAGTCGCTCTTTTTCTTTCGTGAAATGGACGCCTTTGCCGAAAGCCTCAGCGGTGAATTAAGCTCGCGCAGTGCCAAACGTAACGCCGAACAGATGGCAGGACGCTTTGAAGAAGAATATGGCACCGCCCTTCCACTGCCTGCACGACTCGATCACTGGGATATCCCGACAGACCCCGACGAACTGGCCGCGCAAAATCACGAAACAGCGAAGGTGATGACCGTCCACTCCTCCAAAGGGTTGGAATGGCCCGTGGTTGTATTTTGGCCTTCCGATTCTCGTGCCGACGTCCCGGCCGATTTTTTATTCTTGAAGGGCAAAGAAAAAAATTACCTCAAGTGGCTTCAAACAGATATTGAACGACTTTCCGTTGTGCAGCGCGTTGAAAATCCACATTTTGAGTCAGAAGACTGCGATCTCGATAACCCCGAAAAAGAATGGTATATCGACATTCAAAAGACACTGGAACTTGAATTTGAACGACAGCGCGTTTTTTATACGGCATTTACCCGCGCAAAGTCGCAACTGGTGCTGCTCTTTCCAAAAGGAAATTCAAAGGCTCGAAATTCCGTTCGCGACAAACTTGGAAATCTCAAGGAGGATGGCTCCCCGGTGACCGATGCAAAGATTTCTGGATTTGCAAATCAAGCACTTGCAGCCTACTGTGATGAAGCTTTTTTGCTCAGAAAATCTCCCATTCGAGGCTCAGTACCACCTTCCCCGTGGTTTGGACGCGATCTCTATGCAGAGCGCAAAGACAACGCACGCGCCGTTTGTTTTGAAGAGTATGGACCTGCGTGGTACGACGATTTTACACCAGAACATGAAGAAGCAACGAAGTCTTTAGCCCTCAAAAGGAAGAAAGACGTCGAAAAATCAAATCTCACCTATGTGGCACCAAGGTCTGCAGCACACGTCCGCTGGTTAGAACCCCTTGCGGATCTTAAATTCATTCCTCCAAGTCCTGAACTGGCGCTAATTGCACCTCCCAAAAAGCCGACTCGGAGCCGAAAAAAGGTCGATTCTGTGTCGGCACTGGAAAGGCTTTTTCATACCTTTCAGGGAGTTTCTGTAAGACGCGAAGCAAAAAGTGCAGGCGTGCGCTATCACGCAGCGCAAGAAAACCAGACAACAGAAGAAGAAGTGCGACGCATTTCTCCTTCCACTCTGCTCACTCGGAGTGCTGAACGGACTTTTCATGAGTACGAAATCTGGTCGGCAACAGCGCCACTTTTGCCGGGAAATAGCGCATTAGCGTCGCCAAAGCGCAACATCCTCGACTATTTTGCTCTCATCCAGGCTCAAAAAATTCCTCCTGAATTGCATGAGCTGTCCTGTACCCTTCCCGACGGATCGATGATGATTCGTGATTTACTTTGGCGCACTTTGGATGCTGCCATTGTTCCAGTGGTCCTCGATTTTAAAACAGGCCAACCCTCAGATGAGAACGATCTTCAAATGACGTCTTACTTAACCATGGTAGACAACTTGACAAAGGGTAAATGGCTGGAACGACAAATGGGAGACACGCCCGCGATGCGCGCACCTTTTTCCCTTGGAATTCTTTGTTACGATCTTAAAAATGTTGAAAGTGAAGCACGTGCAAAAAAACTTTTTTTGGGCCGTTACATGTTAAAAATCCAAGCACGACTGGAGTGAAAACTCTTTATCGTACTTGGATCTTCAAAGACGGTCTGTTACTCAAACGCCTTAGCAGTATGTTCTGGAACAACATACATTTCGTCTTCCACCAGTGAACGGCGCCCCGAAATAACATCCTGCATGTGAGCAGAACGGTTCAGCCATCCCTTCAGAAAAACGCGCAAACTTGGATTGTTGTTAGCAATAATCCTATAAAACTCTGATTGCTGATCAACAAACCAACCTGCTTTTTCTTGAACACTCCCTTCTTTTTTCTCTGTCTTCATGCGCACAATAAACTTCTCTGCTCTTCCGCCGCCGGAATTTACTTCTGTGTTCATGACTGCCAAATTAAGTGGCCATGAATACTTAACAGCACGTTTGTTCCAGTAGTCCTTTCTGTAGATATCGAGAATCATATCGTGAGACATGGTACAAATATCCTTTGTCCAGCCATTCATCCGTCCTCGTTCTGCCGTAATTCCTTTGTAGGTACGGCCACCTGGATCATTGGGGTGATCACTACATCCTCCTTCCCAAATCAAAATGTGTTTCATGACTTTTGCAAAATCATGATCTGCGTTTTGACTGTTTCCATTTTCAAAGTCTTGTAACAATACAAAACCCGTTCTAAAGCTACATGTTGTCAATTCTCCGACTTGCACAGTTATTTTCGAATGGTGCCCTTCAGCATCTTGCGCCGGACCTTCCAAATGAATTTTGCTGCCTTTTTTGATCTCACACATTTCAGCTGCAGTCAGTCCACTGGCATCTACGGCTTTCGCTTTCAATTTTGTGTCTGTCGCGGCTGTCAAAGAGAATGCTTTACTGAATGCAACTGTCACGTGACCTTCGTAAAGAAATCCACTTTTAAACTTGCAACCTTTAGGGGCCTTATCTAAGGTTACTTGGAAATGGCCGTCCTTTTTCCCGGCCACAGACGAAAATACAACTTCTTGCCCAGCTTTAATGTCACACTTTTCAGCGTCCGAAAGCTGGCTCCCAGATGCGGTACTCGTTTTGAAAATGGTATTATCCTTGATTCGGATCACACCTTGAGTTGCCGCCAGTCCAAGTTCAGGAATATAGTCTTCCTCTGGGGGCTGAGTGCTCCCCATTGAACGAGCATATTCATTATACGAAATCTGCTGAGTCCCACAGGACAAAGCTCCAATACACAATCCGCTTGCCAACAATTTCTTAGTTACCAAAAGCTCTTTCAAAAAACCTCTGCATCTCATTTGAACCTCCTCTATGTCAACGAGATACCGTACTTCTCGCCAAAGGACGGACTAACTTTACACAAATTGTTTTTCTCCAACACTTACGCAATATTAAAGTAACACATTAAAAATTTTGTGTTACTTGCAAACTTTGTTAATAAATCTTAACTCGCCTCACATTTTTGATACTTTTGCCGCAATTTATTTGATATTCAGGCATGTTCAGATAACTTTGATGAGTCGAGACAACAATCAAAAGAGCTGCATGCCCAGCGCCCTAGAATGGGACATCAAGAATTTCTGCCAAAATCCGATTAAGGTGTACGGACTTCAATATTGGGGCATCGATGCAAAAAAATGATCTGAAAGAATGCGGAGGTTTAAATAAAAACATAGACAATTGCTCTATTATTTCTTCCTTTTATTTTTCGTCATTTCTCTTTTGTAGCATTTTCGTTCTTGTAAGTGCCTGCAATGCCGAAAAACAAACAGCCTCTCAGTTTAAACTTGCAAATATTGAAACAGCCAAGGGCGAATCTTTTATTGCTGAAAATGGAATATTGTATCTTCCTATAAAGAGATGCACGGACACAAGTTTGGGCGCAGCAGAAGACTTGGTATTCTTTTCAGTAGCAGCGGCTCATGTTCCGCTATTGTCTCGAAGTCACTTTGAAGGATTATATTTACAAGACCCGCAATCAACCCAAAAAGACTTTGCTCCAAAGATGCAGTTGTTCGACAACATGGAGCATCGAGCATTGAAAGAAGTGACACCTGTTTTTTGCGGAGAATTGTCAAAAGGGGAACACTGCTTTTCTGCAATCTCACCCTCCAATAAGATCACTCCCTATTGCGAATCATGGATTCAACTGCGCGGCGCAAAGTGGCTTGCCTGGAAAACACCTGCGAAAAAATAGAAAATCATCGACCGAAGTTGTCAACGTGAGCAAAAAGCAGCTATATTAAACATCTTGCGAAACCTTAAATGAGAACCCAGCAAAGTAACGCAAATGCGATAATGAGGAGCTTTTTATGTTTGTCCTTGATGAATATAGCACCACTGACTTAAATCTGATGCATCAAATCATGAAGGAATATAATTTTGCAAATGTCGTAACAAGCTCATCTGGGGAGTGCTATGCAAATCACTTTCCTCTGATTCTTAATACAACAGCAGGTCCCTTTGGAACTTTAGAGGGACACATGTCGCGCTCGAATCCACAATGGCAGCAGATGCAGAAAAATGCTCGCATCCTTGTCATTTTCAACGGCCCACATGCCTACATATCTCCCTCAACGGGGGTGAGCTCCAAAATGTTACCCACCTGGAACTACGTCGCTTTACATGCGTATGGCTCCGTTGAAGTCATCGAAGAGCCCCGAGAAATCGTGGGTATCATGAGTCGATCCATTAAAGAATTTGAGGTTGGAATAGAAAAGCCCTGGAAGATGGCTCTCCCTCAAGAGTATCTCGACCTTTTAGTTTCCAAAGTTGTGGGATTTAAGTTAAAAATCGATAGACTCGAGCCTCAAATAAAGCTAAACCAAGACCGCGAAAAGCAGGAACGAGAATCCGTTACCGCACATCTCAGTCGCTCTCACCGCGATGAAGACAAGCAAATTGCTGCTTGGATGGAAAAACACGCCATCCCACTGCCCTGAAGAGGTCCTTTAAATGTTTCGGTTTATATCCAGCTTTAACTTCAGACAGAAATCAGAGTCTTTAAGAGTTCATTTAAACACATTTCGAGAGCTGCTGAATCCCCTAAGATATAGGAGGCACCTTGCTTCGAGGGCTCAACAAATTCATCATGCATGGGCTGGACATGATTTCGAAATTGCTTATACACCCCTTCAGGAGTGCGTCCGCGCTGTGCGGTATCTCGCCGCAATCTGCGTGCAAATCTCGTTTCCTCGGGGGTTTCAATAAATATCGTAACGTCGCACAACTTACGCACACACTCTTGCGAAAGAATTAATGTCCCATCTACGATAACGATCTGTTTTGGGGACACAAGTTCAGTTTCCTGCCGTCTTTTGTGCGTCGTAAAATCATAAGAAGGAACTTGAATGGAGAGGTTGTTCTTCAAATCCTGCAGATGTTTTGCAAGGAGGTCAAACTCCAAGGAAGCAGGATGATCGAAATTAACGTCACAGCCATCTCCATCGAATCGCCCACTTTGATCGATATAATAGCTGTCTTGAAACAAAATGAGGCTCCGGTGCTTGCCCAATTCTCTTGCAAGCCGCAGGGCAAGTGTGGTTTTTCCAGAGCCACTTCCCCCACAGATTCCAATGATTGTAACGCCCTTCATTTGCGTTTTGCGAGGGTAAGCACTGTTACCTTGTTCCATAGAGCCTATCCCCCGCATCACCCACTCCTGGAAGCAAATATCCCGCTTCATCCAGCTCGCGCTCGATGCACAGAGTATAAACTTCAACATCGGGGTGTTGCTTCAGAAGGCGTTCAGCACCGACGGGAGAGATCAGAAGACATGCGAGGCGAATGGGCCCAACTTTGTATTGCTTGAGACGATCGATGGCCGCCAGAACGGTGTCTCCGGTTGCGATCAGAGGATCTGCGAGCAAAATCCTCTTGCCTTCGATCTCGTGGGGCACTCGAAAATAATATTCGACGGTCACTTTTACATTTTTATCGCGATAGATTCCGATGTGCCCTGCTTTTGCAAGGGGGAGCATTTCCAGAAGTCCATCGAGCATCCCGCATCCTGCTCTCATGATAGCAGCAATAATAATGTCTTCGCTGATAACCCTGCCTTCTGTTTTTTCAACCGGAGTGCAAATGGGAACACTTTCGAGCTTGAGATCGCGCGTCATTTCATAAGCCAGCAGTCCAGAAATTTCTTTGACAACACGTCGAAATTCGTGTGATTTTGTTTCTTTATTGCGCACAATTGTGAGCTTATGTTCTAATAACGGATGATTAATAACTTTACAGTTTGGATACTTAGAGCTTAGATCCATAGTGGGTTTTCCCTTATCTCGCTGGCAATAAATTCAAATAAACTTGCATGCTCTTAGAAAAGAGTTCCGTCGGTTTGTAGTTGTAACGGCGGACTTCCGTCAGAACGTCGCTGTTTCGCAATCACTCTGCCTGCGGCCCATGTCCCACCTTCAAGGATGCGCGCAAGTGGGAATTGCTCTGCACCAAAGCCCAATTTTTTTAACGACAGCTGCCAAATCTCGTCGAGAAGTGTGACTGTTAATGCGCGCCATTCAACAACCAACGGTGATTCTTGGAGGTGAAGTTTCAAAAGCATGCTTGAATCTCGGAGTTCGATCAGGCCGCAGTCTAAAATGAGTCCCCCATTGCGGTACTCGGCTAAACCCGTGAGTTTTTCGGCATCCGTGATGTGAAGCCCCGATTCCTGCAAAGGTTCAAAAAGAGAATAAGTCAGCCATTGAGAAAGTTTGTGAAAAGGGACAAGACTTTCTGTGCTTCCTGAAGCTCCCAACAACGGATGATGCCAAATATCTCCGACATTAATTCCGCCCAAATTCATGCGTGGGGGCCAAATGGAATCAAATCCGAGTAAGACAGCACTGAGAATTTTAAGTGCCGAAAGATTTTTTCCTTCGGAGCACGTAAGGAAATAATCGACTAAATTACCGGGGCGCAAGACGCTTCCACTAAAGTAAGTTTTCTGCACCGCAAGTGCAGTTCCCAATTTCTTGAGAAGTTCGCATCTCCCTTCAGCACCCACGAAGGGATTCTGTGGACCCACTTGAAAGGCGGTTTTCAGTTTTTCAACGGTTAATTGAGCAAGTCCTTCTGCATCAACGCGCAGGGGATTTGTCTTGTCGGAGGAAAAAAGGCCTGCCTCAAACATATTGAAGCTTGCAACGCCCAAACCTTCAGATCGACTGTAGTGAGTTCCTGTTGCGGCATCCTGGTATTTCCATTCACCGCCAGCACCCGCATCCAAAAGCACAGACACCACAACGAGATCGACCAAAGATTTTGCGCGCTCAACAGCACTCAGGTGTGAAAGTTTTTTTATCAGATTTTTTATTCTGTCGAAACCACCTGCCTGAAAGTGCCGAAAGCGTGAATGAATGGGCACTTTTAAATCGGGATAGTTTTCTTTTGTAACTTTAAGTACAAAATCAACGGTTTTTTCCAGCTGATCGCGGTGCACACGAAAATGAGTTTGACCATTTTCCGCAAATGAAGCCAACAATGCAGCCCTTTGGCGAATGGCAGTGGGAGTCAGTAAAAAATTTCGAGTGCTGTCGTCGCAGGTTAGCGTTACGTTACTCATCGAGCCCCCTGCCCTTGACTTTGGTCAACCCGTCCGTATCCAGTGTTGCTCCTTCTGTATAATAGCCCGCAGCTTTTTTCGCTTCCATTTCCACGCGAGCATCTTTGGGAATCAGCTCATCAGGAATCGAAATGCGGTTGACAACCTGGATACCATTCTTAACGATCGCCCCATATTTCATGTCGCTCATCGAAACGAGGTTGTCGATGCGTTGAATTCCTAGCCAGTGCAAGACGTCGGGCATGAGTTCTTGAAAACGCATATCCTGCACACCCGCAACACACTCTGTGCGATGGAAATAAGTTGCAGCAGAATCTCCGCCCTCTTGACGTTTGCGGGCATTATAGACCAGAAATTTTGTCACTTCTCCGAGTGCTCTGCCTTCCTTTCGAAAGTAAACAATGAGCCCTGTTCCACCCTTTTGTGCTGTCCGAATGGCTTCTTCGATACCATGTGCTAAATAAGGGCGGCAGGTGCAAATGTCGGAGCCAAAAACATCGGAACCATTGCATTCGTCATGTATGCGAACCGTGATTTCTTTATCTAATTTTCCAAGGTTCTCAAGGTTTCCAAAGATATAAACGGTGGTTCCACCAATGGGAGGTAACACGGTTTTTAAATCGGATCGGGTGATGAGTTCCGGAAAAATTCCACCGGTTTCTTGAAAAAGAGCGCGGCGTAAATCGGCCTCATCAATGCCAAATCGTTTTGCAATTCCAGGAAGGTACCAAACGGGTTCAATGGCTATTTTCGTAACAACCACATCTCCTGCAGTGCTCACAATTTCGCCATCGGCCTTCAAACGCCCCAGTTCCAATGCTTCCATCAGTTCAGGCATGTTGATGTGTGCCTTCGTGATCGCAATGGTTGGACGGATGTCGTAGCCATTCGAAAGGTAGTTCGAAAACACGCCTGCAACCTGCGCACCCCAAGGGTCGAGGCAGACAATTTTATCGGGATCGCCCCACGAGGGAAACGGACCAATTTGCTCGACGGGATTGGTATTTCGCAAATCGGGCCGATGGTCGGGCGGCAAGGCACCCGAGGCTAGAGCCAGGGCACGATAGACCGAATAACTTCCACTGTGTGTACCAATCGCATTACGAGCCATGCGGTTCGTCAGAGTGGCGATGATGGGTCCCCTTTTTTGGGGGTCGATTTCGCCCCAAGTGATGGGGATCATTTCCTTGAAGATTTGCCCCGGATGGGACGTCAAAAGGACATGGGAAGTCGATTGGGATATTGGCATTGTAGTTGTTACCTCGTTAGCTCATCCAGTTACTTTCTTTGAGCGGCGCCCATTTGGTTGTTACCTTTTTAAGGTCACTCCAAAAATCCAGGCTACTTCTGCCTGTGATATCGCCGTGCCCAAATTTGGAACTTTGAATTCCACCAAATGAGAATGGCTCACGCGGCACGGGAAGTCCAACATTGACTCCAATCATTCCTGCGCGAGCCTCGCTGGCAATTCTTTCTGCTGCATCACCACTTGCAGTAAAAATAGAAGCCGCATTTCCGTATTCACAGGCATTTTCGATCGCCAAAGCTTCACTGAGCGTTTTGCATCTCACAATTGTAAGAATGGGTCCGAACAGCTCTTCTGTCGCGGCATTTTGTCCTGCTTTGACGTTGTCGAGAATGGTCGCACCCAGCCAGTTCCCATCTGTAAACTGTTCTGGCACAGAAGGATCTCGACCATCGAGACGCAGGTTGGCACCTTCAGCAAGGGCACGCTCAATGGCTTTTTGTTGGCGCACGAGACTTTCGCGGCTGATGATGGCACCCATGGATTTACCCACTTGATGTTTTTGCGAGAGAGCCACAATTTCGTCAACAATGGAATCAACTTTGCCAACTGCAAGTAACACGCTTGCAGCCATGCACCGTTGCCCTGCGCAGCCTGTAAAGGAGTCTGAAATTCCCTTAGCTGCCATGGCGACATCTGCGTCTGGAAGTAAGAATATATGATTTTTCGCACCTCCCAACGCCAAAACTCGTTTCCCATGGGAACATCCCCGCTGGTAAACAGCTTTAGCGACAGGCGTTGATCCCACAAATGCAGCGGCAGAGATTCCGGGGTGGTCTAAAACGGCTTCGACTGTTTCTTTACCGCCGTGAACAATACTTAAAACTCCCGCAGGCAAACCCGCCTCTTCAAGAGCTTTGGCAATAAAAAAGGAGGTCAGGGGTGTTTTGTCAGACGGCTTCCAAACAAAGGCGTTGCCCAGTGTTATTGCAATGGGAATCATCCACAGAGGAACCATCGCGGGAAAATTAAAGGGAGTAATTCCTGCAACAACACCTAAGGGTTCGCGGCGTATTTCACAAAAAACGCCTGCCGAAACCTGCATTTTTCCACCTAAATCTACATTCTGTAAACTCAATGCAAATTCAGTGACCTCGACTCCTTTTAATAGTCCGGCCTTTGCCTCAGCAAGAGTCTTCCCGCTTTCGCTGGCAATGACCTGCGAAATGCTTTCGAGATCACGTAACAAGATTTCTCGAAAACGAAACATGATTTCACACCGATCCCGCATCGCCACGCGGGCCCAGTCTTTGGCTGCGGATTGTGCAGCCACAACAGCGGTATTTACATCTTTTGCAGAGCTTTCGTGAACGAATCCAATTTTAGCACCGTTGTACGGGCAAAGGACATTGACGACCTTTCCCGATGCTCGAACCCATTTTCCACCCACTAAGTTCTGACATTCCAACACTTCAGAGGAAATATTAATCACTGCCCATTCCTTTATGAATCATATTTAATGCTCAAGATATGCAGATCTACAATTCCCCCGGGCGAATCTATGGAAACCCAGTCGTCCATTCCAGCTTCCATCATCCCTTCTGCCAGGGGCGACTTCCAACTGATTTTACCCCGTGAAACATCAACTTCATCTTCGCCAACAATCTGATAGGATTTTTTTTGACCCTTTTCATTTTCAGTCACGACATGTGCACCAAACCCAACCACTTTTTGATCCTGTTTCGTTAAGTCAACCACCTTTGCCAGTTCGATGCGCCTGTTTAAGAAACGCAAGCGCCGGTCTATTTCGCGCAGGCGTCTTTTTGTTTCTGCATACTCCACATGTTCCATGGTCTGGCCTTGAATAGCCAGTGTAGAAGCTTTTTCGACAACCGGAGGACGTTCGTCTCGCATGAGGCGAACCACTTCATCTTTGAGTTTTCTCATTCCTATGGCGGTGATGAGGTTTGATCCAGGAATGCCCGGCTCTAGGGGTTCGAGTTCCATTTCCTCTTCTGCGATGTCATCCTGACCACTGCGTTCTTCTCGTTCTTCCACAAAAAAGCTCTCCACCCTAAATATTTCACTGTGGGCAATACGTACCCCTACAGATAGCATAAAGGAGGAAAGGCCCTTGGGAAAGTTGGCACGGGGCTCAGAGAAGTGATTGGGCGTTACTTAGGCAAATCGAAGGCAATTTCTTGTGTCGCTTGATCGGTTGATGTGGCTTGCAAAATGGTCAGGGTCACCTTCCAATCGACCAATTCCTTAGAATTGTCTTTTAAATAGGCATTTGCAAAGAGCGCTCTCATGGAAGCATGAGGGGAGTCACACTGCGAAGACTGCGAATCTTCGTTGCGTTGCGAAACACAGCGAACAACACCATCTGTGAGCAGGGTTTCAAATCCTCCGGCAACTGGACGCATGACAAATCGACCAGGAACACCATTGAGAGAAATACTCACTCCCGTTCGCTTTCCTTTAATCGAGGGATCACGGTAGTAAATCCAAATGGCAGTACGAGCGTCTTTTTGATGTGGAATGCGACAGAAAAAAAGCGGATCAAGAACGTAACAGTCCCAGCGATCCAATGCGCGATCTAAAAGATCGGGCAAATACTCGAGGTCCGATTGTTTCGACTTAGGACTTTGCTGCGAATGACTCATGGCATTTGAGGGCAAGCTGCCTGGCAGGCGCAGTTGTGGGTAAGCACGCTTTAAACGCGCACCCGTCAATGTATCAGAGGAAAGGTCGAAATCTTTTCCCTCTTGGGGAGAATCGACGGATTGGCATCCGGCCATCAGGAACAACAGGCTCAATAATATGCGAAATTCGATGTTCATAATTACACTCTTCATGCAAAAGTTCCTTTCGTTCAGCACATTGTGAACGGATCAGGATTCAGCATTCCACTAAACAATTTGCATGCATCCTCGACACTTCGTACTATCGGATGTCCGAACAAATGCTTGAGCACCCTTCAAGAGAGGCTGATTTCATGCACAAAATCGGTGCCGTAACCTTAATATGCTCCATAGGACACCCAGGCAAAAGGGGACACTTCCAAGAAACTCCCAGACCGAATTTGCAGAGCTTTTTCCAATACTAGAAACAATACATCCGCCCTTGACCTGTGGCTGAAGATATCCTTCGCTCACACCACTTTTCGCTTGTTTTCGGATGGCATTTTCCAAGTCAAGAAATCCCGATCCCAACATAAAATACTTGCTGCCATCTGGATACTCGCCTCGGTATCGATAGTTGAGTTTTTCATCTTCATAGAGGCCCGTTGCGTTTGAAAAGAGTTTTAAAGTTTCGATCACCGTTTCTGCAGTTTGACGAGGATCTACGGAGAGCAAATAGCCCGCAGCTCCTGCCACAACAGGGGTTGCCTGGCTTGTGCCGCTTTGAGCACGGGTGTTTCCACCCGGAAAAGTAGAAATGATGTTGGTGCCTGGTGCACAGATGTCGACCCAATCCCCAAAATTGCTAAAATCGGCCTTGCCGTAAATCCCCCTTCCTTCGGGCGTGCTTGTCGCACAAACAGAAAGCACAGAGCCATATGCCGCCGGATAATTTTGACTATCCGTATTGTGGTTTCCTGCTGCTGCAACAACAAGTAGCCCATTTTTTTGGAGATTTCTAATATAAAAGGCCATGGCGCGGCTGCGTAAATATTTTCCTAAACTCATATTCAGAATATGAATATAGAGTTTTTTAAGGTTGAGGATATAAGCCAAAGCGCGGACCTGTGCCGCATCATCGATGCCGCAGTTCACAAAGTAACTGCCATTTTCGCCGCGACGCGCACACCGTTTTGCAACACGTAACGAAACAATTTTGCAACTTGGACAAACCCCTAAAGTTTCAAGATCTGCGCCATGCTTTGCTGCAATAATGCCTGCCACGTGAGTTCCGTGACCACATTTGGAAGTCAGAGGATCATTTTCAACTTCATCGGGGCACTTTTTCCCAGCACCACCCACATCTGCAGCTCCCGGAACAGGTTCTCCTTTAATGTCGATTTCACCTGGATTTAGTGTGGCATTGATACCAAAAATATCATCAATATAACCATTGCCATCATCATCTATTCCGTTTCGCACTTCGTCTGGATTTGGATACATTTGATCTTTGAGGTCGGGGTGTTCATAGTCGACCCCCGTGTCTAGAACCGCAATCACAATGGGATTTTCTTTGAGTCCCGATTCTGCAACGAACTTGTATGCTTCCACGGCTTTAATGCGCTGAAGGATCGATGCCATCTCAACTTTTCTTTTAATTTCAGCAGGTGCCTCATAGGGTGCTGCCGCAAAAAGCTCATTTTCGAGACTCGGCTCGACCCAGCGCACGCCCTGCACTCCGGCCATCGTTCTCCACTGAAACGAGATCCGATCTTCAAGTGTCGCAAGTGGATTTAATCCTTGAAGAGAGGAATTTTTTTGGACATAATTCCAGAATAATTCCGGTTCTTGGATGGTCACAAAACCAAATGCCGACAACTTTTCTTCGGTCAGAATCCGTTCAGGTTTTTGAAATGCACTGACCGCAAGGTGCAAATGATTTTCGATGTGAGCGGTCATTTTCAGAAAGGCTTCAGTCCCAGGTTTCAACGGGAGCTGTTCCATCAACGAATGAACAAGCCTCGACTTTAAGTTCATCTGGTCTTCAGGGGCACCACGGACACCCTCAAGCGCCAAAATCCAGGTCGATTGGTCCCAAAGCTTTTCCCACTTTGCAATGTTACGAAGGTTTGGATAAGAGTCGTCAAGATGCTCGGTAGGATCATTTTTAATCAAATTTCTCTCGCTACCACAAGACGATATAAAACATATCAATGCAACGATAAAAACTGTTACTACATTCTTTATCCAACACATTCTATTCGAAGCCCCCAGATGCGAGATAAAGTAACAGTGTAACATGTCTCATTTGGAGCGTCTCGTCTCCCACAACAGGACCCCGTCCGAATGTTATGGGAGACATTCCCTGTGCAGGGAATGTCTCCTCATTTGCGGTTATGGTAACAAGGTAACAAAAAATAAATTTACTAAGTGAAATTCTTTACTACGTGTAATCGGGCTCTACGAATTGCCAAATAATCTCTGGAAACTTAGACCTCACATCATTCTCTAGTTTATTAATTCCATCGATCAGTTCTTTTACGCTCGAAAGCGATCCAGGAGTTATTTTATAAATCACAAGGACTTCGTTTGGACCCGTTTGAATAGATATAAATTTAAGTAACTGACTCCCTGGAATTGTCGATACAAGCACTTGCTCAATTCCACTTCGATAGTCCTTTTTGGGTGCTTCTCCAATGATAAGCGACTTAATTTCAACGGCCAAAAATATTGCAACGCCGACCAGCAAAAATCCAATCACAATCGAACCGACAGCATCGAAAATGGGATTACTTGTGTACCACGAGGCCAATAGAGAGATACATGCGATGATCAAACCTGCAATTGCCGCAGTGTCTTCGGTAAAAATAACCAAAAGATCTGCCGACGTGGTTTGTCGATACCATTTCCAAATGCTGCCATATTCGTTTTCTTTTCGAATGGCTCGAAGGCAAGAATGCAGCGCATATCCTTCCAGAAAAATTCCCAGCACCATGATCGAAATTCCCATCCAGGGAGATCCTAGGGGAGCTGGATAGGCGACTTTTCCGATACCTTCATAGATTGCAAAAAGTCCGCCCAAAGAAAACAGCAATACAGCAACAATAAAGGACCAAAAATAGGATTCTCTGCCATAGCCGAGGGGATGACGCGAAGTGGGTGGACGCTTACCTCGCCGTGTTCCAAACAGAAGAAGTCCTTGGTTCGCACAGTCGACTAAACTGTGTATTGCCTCGGCCATAAGCACTGCGCTGCCAGAAAAAAACGCCCCAAAAAACTTTGCAATAGCAATTCCAGCGTTGGCAGCGAGGGCTGTCATAATCACAGAAACAGAACCATCTGAAGACACAAATTCTCCTTCTTTCCCGCTCTGTCTTTATAAAATCGAATGCATAATGAATTGTCTTCACTGTATCCAAACTGATGGACGATGCCAAGGGCAAGCTCGCTCGCCAGAGAAGGCGCTTTCGTAAAAGGAAGCCTTTGAAAGTTCGTTTGGGAAAATTTTGAAACTCGGCTTGCATCAGAAAGACAATGGACTTACCATGCGCGGGCAGAATTCTGTCCACAAGGCATTTGAGCATGGTGCTCGCCGTTTTGTGAGGCACCAGACCACGAGGTCTCGTTCCCCATGTCCAAGAAGATTTATATAGGCAACCTTCCTTTCACAGCAACCAACGAAGAAGTGGAAGCAAGTTTCGCACAATACGGCGAAGTTGTATCCGTTCGCATCGTAACCGATCGTGACACCGGACGCCCCAAAGGCTTTTGTTTCGTTGAAATGAGCGACGAAGGAGCGACTGAAGCTATTGCAGCTTTGAATGGCGCCGATTACAAAGGCAGAACAATTGTGGTCAGTGAAGCACGTCCTCAAGAGCCTCGCACCGACAGATTTGAACGCCCTCAGTCTTATGACCGCCCCTCTTTCGGCCGTCGTTAAAAAGGAAAAATACCCATGGGAAAACGTCGCAATCTCAAAAAAGAGAAGTCTCTTCGTAATCAGCAATATGCAGAAAAATACAAGAAAAAGGCTCCTGAACGCGGTCGTTCACGTCGCCCCGGAGCCCCCAGCAGTCTTAATACTCCTCAGGCAGGAGCTACTGGAACTTCAGCCCCCTCGCAGATGCCCAACCGCGACGAAAATTAAGTTGTCTTAAGCCCGCTTTAAATATTCTGCCATGGCTTCGTTGCGCATCGGATTTGGTCTCCTCATGGACCAATGTGTCCATTGTGCCCTGCTTTCACCTCACGCGCCTCGCCCTGACAAAATATTTAAGAGCGTGCAGTTTGAATTATTTAAATGCAATTTCAATTCGAATTGAATTTTTGTTACGTTGACCGAATTCACATGCCCGCTGGGAGAAAGAATGGAACCTCGATCGTCGAATTCCACATTGTATTTAGACGACCAATGCATGCAAGTTTTCAACAGACATTCGCAATTAGCTCCCGTCCCGGGCTTTGGACCTGAATTTAAAGCTTCGCTTCAAAGTCTCAGCCAACTTATTCAGTTGGCATTTACAAAAACTCAACTCGCTCATAGAACTTCAAGCAATATTGTCGCCTTTTATATTCGATGGAAAATGCCCTGGTGTTTTTGTTCGTGCTTGGTCAGATGATCATCCTGATTTTTCGTTTGCAAAACGAATTTTTGCCTGTACCGAGGAGTTTTTAGATTAAAATCATCATATTTACGTAACACCCCTCATTTACTTTCTAGAATTTCCACAAACTTCTCTAACGCCGGCCATGCGCCCTCCACGGCTTTGGCACGCACAGCAGGTGCTGGCCACGTCAGATCTGATTTATAGTCGAGCAGTTCGATAACCACAGCTTTAGTTCCAAGATCTTCCCACATCCAGTCGATACTTGTGCCGAGCACAGCAGGAGCGGTGCCATTGAGTTTTTGAAAAACCTCGGTGGGAGTTCCGGTAAGGTAGGTGCCCGAATCTCCCTTCTCATCTCGTATGCTCTTTCCAATTTCTGTTATGAGCTTTCTAAAGAAACCTTCATCCGCAGAACCCACAGCAGCCGAAGGAAAAACAGCAAAATGGGCGTTGGAGTGAAAGCTGATGGCACCGACAGGCTTCACTCGACGCGCGTAGGCCATCATTGCCTGCACTTCGGGCTCCTTCTCAGCATCAAGGGGCATCCATTCTTTGGAAAAAGGATCGAGGTTAGGAGCCCGGTAAGGACTTTTTGTTGGAAATGCCCGATTCAAATCCAATCCGGCAATCCGTCCATCCTCGAGCTGACGACCATTTTTTCTCCATGAAATGCGCGTCGTCGAAAGATAAAAACCATCTGGATTCAGCATCGGAATCAGCACGACGCGGTATTTGGAAAGCCAAGCGCGTGTTAGTGAATTGCTTTTATCAAGAAGTTTTGCAGCGATGTCTTGAACAACGACGTGTCCAATGGGCTCATTGCCATGAATCGTGCTATCGAACCAAAGTGTCGGTTTAGGAACCTTAGGGCTGGCATCAAACTCAAGCGCAACGATAGGATTGTTCATGCGGCTGTGCCCCATGTTCACCACTTTCAGCAGGCCATTTGAGGTTTTCTCTGTTTTTGCCACCCATTCCATCACACTCTGCAAGGAGGGCGCACCGGTAGTGCACGTTGAAAGTTCGTTATTGGCACAAAGAATGTCGTTTATAAAGCGGCTTTTCGTATCCCATGCTGCATTGCCCGTCGGTGCAAGGTTCAACACATGGGCAGTAAACGACCAGTCTTTGCTTTTGTAATACTCAATAAGTGCACTCATGATCTGGTCTTTTTTCTGACCTATTGATTGGAATTGATCGGGAGTTGCCGTTGCAAAAATGGCTTGATAGTCTTCATATTTTGTTGAATTAATGCGCGCAATTTCAGGAAAAACCTCGTCAAAAGCAGTGTTTATTTTTTCTTGCAATTCGCGCACACGAGATGTTGTTTCCGGCACATTCGATTTTGTTTTAGACACTTCATGAGTATTAAAATCTCGATTCTTACACCCCGATATGAGGCCGGCGAACATCAGAAAAACGGATAACGTTCTCATAAAAATCCTCTTAAACTGAAGGCACATTTCGGAATTCACTTTTTTCAGTTTACCAAGCAGTTCAGGAGCGTCAACAACTTCTCTTTTCTGAAAAACGGAGCATAGACCCTCTCAATTTATTGAGTGATCGTTGACAAACTGTTACGTCATTTCTTCGATTCCGATGAGTACCTTTTTGAATATTCCTCGACCCCCGCTTCAACTGAGCCTCCCCACTTCAGTCAAGCCTCCTGGAGCCCTCTCCCTTTCTGTGCTGAATTGACAATCGATCAGCGCTCGTCTAGCCTTCTTTTAGATATAAATGTACGAGCATTATTATACAGAGCGGTCAGGTTAAGACGCCGCTCTTTGTTGCAAGGAAAAAACCATGCCGTGTGCCCGCGCGCTCCTGAACAGATGTGGCATGCCAGACTCGATTTTTTCAATTTTCGTCGCTTTCGGCAGTCGCACGATTTTGCCACCCTCCCTCAAAATGGCCTTTCCAATTTCATCGACGAGGGGTGAACTGTAACTGCGAATCCCTACGTTTCTCATAACGCGAGAGACATTCTTGGCACAACCATAAGGAACCATATAGCTGTCTGCTTCTTTTTCAGCTCCCTTTAACCAGTCCAAGGAAGCCGCAAACAACTTTTGTCCCGTTGGAGTGATGGAGTCAAATCCGTACGAAGACATCATAGATTCCTGAAACGGAACAACAGAAGGATTCACCTGAGATTCTTCGGAATCAGGTTGTTCACTCGAATCCACACTGCAAGAGGCAAGGCCCACGGCAGCAAACACAGAGACAAAAACAAATTTTGCCAGTCCTGAACGAGAATGCACATTCGCAACAACCATAAAAAACCCCACATCAACTGGAATTGTTCCGCATCTTTTCAACAGAATTTACAAAAATGTCAAAAGAAAACGTTAAAATGTACTGAAGCAAGGTGTGTGCCACAGCGAAACGTCTTTTGTTCCAGCACTCTAGGACATCTGAATTCAGATTCCGATGTCTAAAGTTTAAACAAAGAATATAAAGTCTGTTCAATCGTTGTGTGAATATTCACTTTTGTTAAGTAGATTGAAGGATCCATGCATTGTGAATTTTGTCATTCCGAAAATCAGGAGAGAGAGTTTTTTCTGTAATATTTTCGATTTTACAGGCTGGAAACGCTTCTTTATCCAGTTTAAAATTTCGCAAATTATTAGAAAACAGAAGGGTACCGCCTGGAACAAGGATATTCAGACATTGAGTGAGTAACGTAACATGGTGCTCTTGCACATCGAAGTGATTTTCCATCTTCTTTGAATTGGAAAAAGAGGGGGGATCACAAAGAATGAAGTCATAACGGGCTTTACTCTGACTTTCTTTGGGTAAGAACTTAAAAATGTCATCGCGCTCGAACGCATATTGCTCTCCTACAAAATCATTGAGAGCAAAATTTTCCCGAGCCCATTCTAAGTAGGTGTTACTCAAGTCCACCGTCTTAACAAACGAAGCGCCCCCTGCAGCAGCATGAACTCCCAAAGAACCTGTGTAGGCAAAGAGATTGAGCACACGTTTTCCAGCGGCACGCTTCCGCACCAGAGCACGGGTGCTGCGATGATCAAGGAACAATCCAGTATCGAGGTAATCCGACAGGTTTACCAAAAACTTAAGATCATGCTCTAAAACAACCTTCGTAACGTTGCGTGCATCAAGCTTTTGATACTGTTCCAAACTTGCTCTGCGAAACCTTTTCTTCACGTGAATTTCTTCCGGAGCAACCTCAAACACCTGAATAATGCCTTCCAAAACGATTTTGAGCTCTTTTGCCTCGCGGATTTCATCGTCTTCAAGCGAAAAAAGACTTGGATTTGCCTTGCGTTGAAACTGGCAAACCACAAAGGATCCCGCATAATAGTCCACTGAAAAAGGAAACTCCGGCATATCGCGATCGTAGATACGAAATGCGTTGGTCTTTTCCCTTACAGCCCATTTGCAAAGATGATCGAAATTCTTTTTAATTCTATTTGCGAAACTAGACATTATTCCGTTACCTTATCCTCGGGCACGTGATGCGAGCAGTGTATTAACGAGTAGCATAGCGATTGTCATCGGACCGACACCTTTGGGAACTGGACTCAACGCGGCAGCCCGCGCAGTCACTTCCCGTTGAACATCACCACAGAGCTTTCCACTTTCAGTACGATGAATTCCGACATCCAAGATCACCGCTCCAGGCTTCACAAACTCTGCTCGAACCAGTTCTCTTTGACCCGCTGCTGCAACGATGATATCGGCCTTCGAACAGAGCGCAGGCAGATCTAGGCTCTTCGAATGAGCAAGAGTCACCGTTGCATCTTCTCCTAAAAGCAGAAGTGCCATGGGTTTTCCAACGATGTTACTTCTTCCAATCACAACGGCATTTTTTCCTGCGACTGAAATTCCATAGGCTTTCAACAGAGCCATCATTCCAAACGGGGTACAAGGTAACGCACCCGTATAGTTGTCAGTCGCGAGCAATCCAACATTTTGAGGTAAAAACCCATCCACATCTTTTTCAGGACGGATGCGCGCAAGGACATCTGCAGAATTTATCCCTTTGGGAAGAGGTAACTGCACTAAAATCCCATGCACAGAGTTATCCTCATTCAACCTGTCAATCGTCGCAAAAAGCTTTGCCAAGGTGCATTCGTGAGAAGGAATACAAATGGTTTCCGAAGGAAACCCCGCCTCCGCAAACATTTTCGTTTTATTGGCAACATACACTTGGCTTGCAGGATCTTCTCCGGCAAGAACAACGGCGAGTTTAGGTTGAAGGTTCTGCTCCTTCGCCATTTTTGAGCACACTGCAATCAGTGCTTTTGCGAGAGCCTGACCATCCAATGTCACACACTTGGATCCGTCAAAGGTTTTCGTCAAAACATCATTGGGAAGCACAGGAAATAAAAGCCCTGCTTTTTCGGCGCGTTGCCAGAACTTCATGGACACCCTTTCGTCTGTATAAACACAGATCTTTCATCGCTTTGAGCTGCCATACCAAGAGCCGAGCAAATCGAACACAATTCCATTGTGATGTCCAGCTTCCTCCTCGCTTTGGTAGCGAAAGATTTGCGTGAACACGATGGAATTTTTGAGAATCGCAAATTCACCTCAAGTCTCAGCACTCCTTATCCGATAAGGGGAGAATTCGATTTTCGGATACAGGAGGAAGCACTCGTATGCACACAGGAATTGCGGTCAGGATTTCACAGGCCACTGCTCTGCTCCTCCTCTGCGTGGCTTTTGGAGGGTGCAAATCAGAAACCCCTACCCGGGCCAAAGTTCGAAAGACCAATACTGGAAAAAGTGGAGTCGAGGCAGCAAAAACCGCTTGTAAACCAAAAACCTTAGCATTGGCAGAGTTTCCGGGTGTTGTGGCGTCTAAAAATATTCCGGGCAAAGGTGGATTATTTTCACTGTCTGGAAGTGCCTTTTCGGCCACCGAAGGAAAGAGTGTTGAACTCAAGTCGCCAGCGCAAACTGTTCACTATCTCTTGCGGGGCGAAGCCAATTTAAACGGTGCAGGTGCAAAGGGACTTGAACTTTTCCTGAGCGGCAAAGACTCTGCAACAGGCACATGGAGCGCTGAAACACTCATTGAATTGAATACAGAACCGCATACTCATACGTCATTAAATGTCTTTACGAATGGACAACTTCACGGTTTCTTTCGATTCCCGAACAACGTTTCTGCTGTAAAAATACGCGCAGCAGCTGGATCACTCACAAAATTTTTGCGTGAAATCGAAATAGCATCGGAAGCTCCCCCTGCGGAGCAGTTTGGCTTGGCAGGGAGCGACTCTGCCTATTTACCTCCAAAGTACGTCAATAAACCCATTGGATTTTCCATCGTTCCTCGTGAAGAATGGAAGGCGATGAAGGTGAATGAAAGTGAGTTTGAGCGCACAAAAGCACAGTGGGTTGTGGCACATCACTCTGCAGATCATCTTGCATCTCCTTCTGAATGCCAATCGCATGTGCAGTCTTATCAGCGCTCGCATATCACTTCGAAGGGATGGACGGATATCGCATATCACTTTCTGATTTGCCCCGATGGAAGAGTCTTTGAAGGGCGTGCATCAGGAAAAGGTGTTCAGGGTGCACATGCCCACTACGCAAATCGTGAAACGGTTTCTATCAATTTTATTGGGAATTACGAAAGCACAAACTCTGTTTCGAGTGAGCTTATCGAAACAGGAGCTAAGGTTACAGCGTGGTTAGCATTCGAAAATGGGATTGATCTTGCAAATGCAAACAGTGCACCCATTGGAATGCGGCCTGGCGAGAAAATAAAGAAACTTACTTTTCACAACTATCTTGCGCAAAGAAATGAGACAGCGTCTTATTCTACGGATTGTGCGGGCAAGAAAATAATTGACAAACTCGATGTGATAAGAACCCGTGCGATGGAACTGATCAAACAATACGGTTCAGATTCCCTAGCGGCTAGCAGTTCTTCATCATCAAATTCTGAAATTCCAGTTCCAGAACCTGAAGGGCCGACTCCAACCTGCGAAGAAGGATAAATTATTTATTTATCCAGCTTGGCGGACGAATTCCGCTAGGCATGCGAACAACTTTCACTTTATCTGCTTCTTCAGCTCCTGCAACGGAACGACGATCCAACTTAGGTCTAGCAGCCGTCTGATCTACAACTTCCGAGCGTGCTCTTTCAAGGGCGACTTTCAATTCGAGTGTTTTTGACAATTCCGCAGCACGATAAGCGCGCATTGGATTTACAACACCTGAAGTGGATACTTTACCGCGCAAAAACGCCTTAACATCAACAGTTGAAAGAATGATCTGCTTAATCTGTAAAGGAGTTAAAGCAGGATTCATATCTTTAGCACGTGCTGCAACATTGGTAACGTAAGGAGCGGCTTGGCTCGTTCCACTCATATAAGTAAACTGGCCATCTGGAGCCTGCGAACGAATGGCAACACCGGGAGCTGCAACATGAACTGTTTTTGCACCATAATCTGAAAAATCAGCTAACGGTCCGCCCACACCTGCTGTTGCCGCAACAGTAATTGCATTATCAGCATCGATGTTTGCAGGAACATTAATTGCCTTATCATTGTCTTGGTGATCGTTTCCAGCAGCAAACACAAATAGAGTTTGAGGTGCTGTTGTGACAAGAGCTTTAGAAGCTCCCAAAACCTGCTTCATAAAGTAATTAGTGTAATTCAGGAGCGTCGCTTCAGATGGATCCGCTTTCAAAATTGATTTGAGAAGCTCAGCAATAGAGGGCATTATTAAAGACGCTGACATTCCGAATGAACAGTTTGCAACATCTGCCTTACCTAACTTTGTATAGGTGCCCCATGTCGAATATTCTTTGGCATTGTACGAAGCTTCTTCATCAATCGTTGCACGGATCTGCCGATCCTGCTCGAATGTGGGGGTTGCTGTCCCTAAAATTGCTTCGTCTGTCACGTTAACCGCTACCGGATCAGTGTTCATCATTTTAATGGGCATGATGATCGACATTGGATTTTCACGTGTCGAAATTCCAGCAACATGAGTTCCGTGGGCATATCCACCAAACGTGTTGACAAGGCTCATGAACGAATCGTCTGAAAATCGTGTTTGAACCCACGAGCTTTCTTGTTGAGTGAGCACTCCGACGTCATATTTTGCTAGCACTTGCATAAATTTATAGATATCGGGACTAAAGAGCTCTTGAAGACTCTCATCAAGAACTCTGCTGTTGTTATCTGCAAAATTCCAACCGTAAACATCATCGACGAGGCCATTTCTGTCATTGTCGATGCCATCGCCGGCTCTTTCAAGGGCATTGGTCCACGTTCTGCCCTTAAAATCGGGGTGGCTGATGTCTACACCAGAATCAATAATGGCAACGGTTGATCCGAACGCTGTGCCCGAGGCAAAGAGAGCAGCAAACAGAGCGGCGTGTTTTTTTATCATTCCAGTCCCCACAATTCAGTCTAGGTTGGTCATTCAGTCAGTTATTCTTTTTTGGAATTATCAAAGGGGTTTCAGGAATGCAACAAACGGAATGAACTTTTTTGCTGGCTGGCCATATCTGGACCCTGAGGTCTTCTTTATTTTGTAATTATATCTTATCATTTCAGCATCTTATATTAATAATTGCTAAAATGGCGTCTTTAATGATCTCAGCCACTTCCATCGATGTGCAAATTTTTTTCCCAAACTTCGCACTTTTTAATGTTTATTTTACACTAAAAAACAAGTCAGGGCACCTCCACATACTGCAAGACGTTCCGGAGGTTCTTGCCCTCTGAGCGCTATTCTTAACTTTGAAGATTCTTCCCCAACAAGGGAGCGGTGACGCGGTAAAAAATGTTTCCGTTTGCCGACGAAGGGACTTTTTTGCAATCAACGATGAGCACTTTTGCAAGCAAAATACGATTTTCGAGATTAGGAAAGGTCCAGCCCTTTTACGCAATTTTCTTCATTTTGATGATGCACTTTCTTGCACGGAGTGAAGTCGCGGCACTTGCTGCGCCTGGAAACCCCGAATTCCTGCGAAAAGAAATTACACATGCCATTACCGAAGGATGGGAATATTGCTGGGAATTTAAACGGACGCCTCAAGTTGTAGACAGTGCCCCCTGGAAATGCATGAGTCCAGAAGGCTGGAAATCTCTTCCCGTTATTATCTATCCAGATGGGAGAAATGGACGCTCTGAGCTTCTCATGCGCGTCAAACTTCCCAAAAATTCCTGGTCCGAGCCCACCATGTTTTTAACGGGTGCAGATCAGCTTTTCGAATTGTATTTAGACAAAGAAAAGCACTATTCCTATGGAGAATTAGATGATCCTGCCAAAAGAAAATTCAATGGCTACCCTTGGCATATGATCCTCCTTCCAGAAAACTTTGGCGAAAAAATGGCCTATTTTCGCATTTATTCGGAACATAGTAATTTGGGACTTTTTGGTGCGGTTTTGATTGGAAAACAGTCAACTCACATTTTACGCCTTGTTCGGAATGAACTCGGCCGTGCTTCCATGGGCCTTGCTTCCGTGGTTTTCGGACTCGCATGTCTCCTGTTTTGCCTACGAAAAAGCGAACAGCGTCTTGCATATATGAGTTACGCAACGCTTATCTTATCGTCGGGAACTTATGCACTTACTCGCACAACAATTAAACAACTCTTTTATTATTCACCTCACGTTTGGTTGTACATCGAATTTATTTCATTATCTCTCATACTGGCTTCTTTTAACGGATTCTTTTGGAACGCTTTTAAAGCTCGGGTGTGCCTCTACGGCTTAAGAGTAACCCTCTTGTATAGCTGCATAACGATTCCAGCGGCAGCTCTTGGATTTATTCCACTGATGAAAACTCTACCTTTTATCCAGCTCCTTGTGGTCGTTAGCGTACTCTATATAACAATATATTCATTCATAAAATCCAGAAGTGGAATATTAGAAGCAAAACTTATTGTGTTTGGATTTGGCGGAGGAACTGCCATTGCACTCTATGAAATTGCAATGGCACTTGGACTCATCCCCTCTACGGGCTCCATTTCTCATCTCCTTCTCGCTCCAATGAATGTCTCCTTGGGTGCAATTCTTTTGCTGAGGTTCATGGATGTCGTTAAAAAACTTGGTCAATATTCAATTGAGCTTGAACAAAAATCGACAGCATTGGAAGAAAAAAATCAAGCACTGCATCAGCTTTCCGGAGATCTTGAGCGAAAGAATGAAGACCTTTCTAGGCTCGATAAACTTAAAGATGAATTTCTGGCAAATACGTCCCATGAGTTAAAAACTCCACTCAACGGAATCATCGGCATTGCAGAATCAATGCTTGTCGATCTCGGTCCGCAAGCAAACCCCATGCAAAGACGGAATCTTTCTATCCTCATTTCTAGCGGGCGAAGGCTTTGCAATCTTGTCAATGATATTCTTGACTTCTCAAAACTCAGACACCGCAGTCTCGATCTGCGTCTCACTGCACTTTCGCTCGCTGATTCTGCAGAGAACGTTTTGATGCTGATGCGTTCCACCACAGCAAAAAAAGATGTGACGATTATAAATGAAGTCAACCCCGAACTCCCTCCAGTCTTAGCAGATGAAAACAGGCTTCAACAGATTTTGCATAACCTGATGGGCAATGCCATTAAGTTTACAGAACGCGGCACGATTAAAGTCACAGCTGAGCAGCGAGGTAATACAATAGAAATCTCTGTCACAGACACCGGGGTTGGAATTCCGCAAGAAGCCTTTGCGCGCATTTTTGAGTCCTTTGAGCAGGCCGATGGTTCGGTGTCCCGCAATTATGGTGGAACAGGCTTAGGTCTTGCCATCACAAAGCAGCTTATAGAACTTCACGGTGGAAGCATTGGACTCGAGTCTGAAGTGGATCGGGGATCACGATTCTATTTTACTTTGAAGGTGGCATCAGAGATGCAAACCAGTTCATCCGCCTTTTCAGCCGACGATGAAAGCAGTCGGTTCGATGTGAATTCATTGGAGGTTATAACCGAAAACATCTTGAGTCAAGCTATCAACTCTACAGAAAATCAACATTCAGAAAATGATGATGATGAAGTGAGCAGCGCAGAAATACTCATCGTCGACGACGAGCCTGTGAATCTTTACGTGTTACGTCGGCATTTAGAAGTGGCCGGATATCAAGTTCAAGAAGCTCACTCAGGTTCCGAAGCATTAGAAATTCTTGGTACAAAAGAAAAACAATTCGACCTCGTTTTGCTCGATGTCATGATGCCGCGGATGTCTGGTTTTGAAGTTTGTCGCCGCATTCGTTCTTCTTATGCACCCCATGAGCTTCCCGTCATTCTACTGACCGCAAGGAGCCAGTCTAAGGATATTGTCGAAGGGTTCAAGTGCGGAGCAAATGACTACATGACCAAACCTGTCACACGCGAGGAATTGCTTGCACGAACGCATGTCCATGTCGAACTTGAGCGCATGACAAAAAGGATTGAACTCCTCCTCTGTGATACAAACGATATTGCTTCCGCAACAACAGATGTCGATGCCATTGTACGAACCATTGGACATATCCTTCGAATCAGTGAAAAGCACAGACATGGAAAGTGCATTGTTACGATATTTAACGAGACTTCCCACCAGGTTGAAAAAGAAATTAGTCTCGATTATGAGTGGCGCAAAGACAAAGTCTTAAGCAATGATCCCGCGTTAATAGATGAGCCTTCTTCGTGGTATCAAAATTTAAAATGTGATCTGAATAAAACTGAATTGCTCACTCCCTTCAGCCTCGAAACACACGTGATGAATGGAACCCTCTATATTCCCATTCAACGGGAGGCCAAAATTTTCGGACTCGTGGAAATGAGAAATTTTACGAATCAGCTCAATCTTGAAATTACAGAAAAGGAATCCATTGCGGCCCTTGCACAAACACTTTCAATTGTGCTTGAGCGCTTCCATGCCTTCAAAGCCCTTATCGATTCTGAAATGCGCATGACAGCTGCGCGATTTGAGGAACTTGGAAAAGTTGCCGTCAAACTTGGCGACAAACTGAATAATCCGCTCAATATCATGCTCCTTGTTTCTGAAGAGATGAACGAGTCCTTGTTACAATTTCCATCGAACAACGCTGTGACCGAGGAACTTCAACGTAACGTGAAGCTCATTGAAAGAAGTATTGGAGTCATGAGAGAAGAGCTGACTCACTATCACCGATTCAAAGCCTATGCTCCAAGCAACGCCTTGTCTTCTGACTTCGGAGATACAGGAATAGAGCAAGAAAATGCTCTCGAAACCACGAAAAAAATTTCAAATTTTTGAAGGCCTTTCCGCAGCGATCGATTTGCTCTTTGAATTCACAGAAATTTTAACTCAAGCATAGAAAAAACTTTGAGAAAAGCGATGATCCGCCTTTTTCAGGCCATTCGGAGCCCTTTTGTTTAGATTTCTCTTAAACTTTATTTGCCTGAAATTTTAGTTGAACGGAAAGGTAAATAACATGACGATTGAGAACACTCCTAAAGATGAGTCTGTAAAACACTCCACTTCTGGAAGTTACGCTGAAAAATATGTTTCAGAAGCCGCGCTGCATGGAATCGCATCGGATGCAACTTCCGAATCCGTAGATCTCTCGCTTAAACTCCTTGTTCCAAGCGGCATTTCAATTTGGATGATGCTTTTAATTTTGCGGGCAGAAGCCTTTACCTTTGGCGAAGAACATTTTCTCTTAGGAGAAACACCGGCAGCGAAAGAGCACCTGTACTTCGCATGGCTCGACAAACCTTATGCAAGTCCTGATGAACATATTGACAACGATACAACGCTGACCCTTTACATTACGCGCGATACTCGAACTCCATCCAATCTTGCGCTACACCCCATTGCCCAAGATGTGCAGGAAGACATCGCCGAACTTCGACGCATCGTGCAAATTCTGCAAGAAAAATTGAGCCGACTGAAGGCACACGCCTTGCGGACTCGCCCCGACAGCTCTTTAAACTAAATTCCAAACGAGGCAAATCTTTCCGGCATCAGCTGTTGCTATTTCACCACATAGATTTGCACCAATATTTGGGAAAATTTAACAATATTTGGTGTTATTTAGTAATAGAACTGTGTCTTACTTCTTAAATATTCAAGTCGAATTGAAAAATATTGACTTAAACCACAATAAATGGGAAGACGAAATCTCTGTTCTGTAGGGAAATAATTTTTCGGAGATTTTATGCGATCATTTAGAATATTTTTGTTGGTATCTACCTTTGGATTTGTATCCGCTTGTGGAGGAAATGATGCTCAAAGCAATGTTTCTAACCTCAGTGCAGATCAACTCATGAGTGCAACCAAATCCGCCAAACAGCTGTGTACTGTCTTGGCTGCAATTAAGAAGGCCGGAAACACTACTGGTACCCTCTTTTATGGATTTCCAACGACTCAATACGCGAACCTTCCTGATGGCAAACAATACACAGAAACACTTCTTGGTAGCGCAATGACTTTTTCTGATATTGTTTGTCACTCTGAAAAAGCAACTGCCTCCTTTACCCAGACATCGATCAATCTTCTCAAGGTCGGAACGTCACCCGAAAATGCTCAACGAAAAGATAACCGTCAGGTCTATAAATATGAAATTTACCCTACAAAAGAAGGAACTTTAAGCTTCACTGCTCGTAATACCGAAAATTCCAACGGAGTAACTGCTCCCGAAATTTCGGGGCCCATTGAAGCTTCCACATCAGGCTTTAGCATCATTGTTCGTGCAGACGATCGTTTAACTGGCAAAAAAACATGTGTAAATCCTCTAAAGGGTGAAATGACCGGGTGCTTAGCCGATGTGATTGCGGAATACAAAATTGCCGAAGATGGAGTTTTCGATTATTATGTCGCTGGAAAAGTTACATTTATTCGAAAGAACGGTAATTTAATCTGGCCCGGAATCACAATTCCACACAAAAAGATGGGTTCGACAAATTTTGAAAAGGTAAAGTTGAAGCAGAAATCCCCTTTCTGGCCTTTTTAAGTCGCAACATCCTCTGAAAACGCGTTCGGTACAACTGATGTGCGGACTCTTCCCGACAGCTCTTTAAACTAAATTCCAAACGAGGCAAATCTTTCCGGCATCAGCTGCTGCCATTCGCCGATACGACCTGCGAAGTGGCAGACAGTTGTGGAAGGTCAGATGCGGAGAGCCAAAGAAAAATTTTCACGAGGACAAGAGCGCGTTGCACCTTGGTTGTTCGTTATTGCAATTTTGGCAATGCTCGCACTCTCCTTTGCTCTTGCCCTCCGTCCGCTCTACATTTACGCGCTGCGACAAGAAACCGAGAGCCTTAAAGGAACAGTCGCCTCCTTGCAAATGCAAATTCAAAGCCTTCAAAGTCGTACGCGCGCCCTCGTGTTACAGATGATCACTAACCCGGAATTTTTGCGCGCCAACGCCGGTTCCGAAAAGAAGCCAAATGAAACGGTATCTCCACTCCTAGAATTTCTGCAAACATCTGTAACTCCTCGTGCGGCATCCGTCTGCGAATTATGGCGTAAGGAAGAGAGAACGCCTTGGCTTGCTCATCCGAAGAGAATATTCGAAAAAGAAGACCTTCCTCCCTTGAATTGGGAAGGGTCTTTTCTCTTTAAAAAAGGAGATCGCCTCTACTCTGCGGCTTCGGCGTTTACCAAACGCAATTCAAAAGAAAATTTTCAATTGATTTGCGCGGAAGAGCTGAGCCAAAATGTGCTTGATTCATGGTCTTTATCCTTAGGAGTTGAGCTATTTCTTTTCGTAGGGGAAAAAAAGATCCTCACTTCCTTAAAGGAATCGGGTCAGCCGGTGTTTCTTGAAAGTTCAATGGCTAAATCCGGTGTTCTTCAAAATGATGGAAACTCGTATGCTGTCAGAGATTTTGACCTGCTCAATCAAAAAAACGAACAGATTGGCCGTATCACGGTCGCAAAATCACTGTTTGCTTTCATTCAAAATCTCCATCAAATATTTCAGATCACTGCAATTCTGCTGATTCCCTTTCTCTGTGGATGTTTAGGATTCGTCTATTGGATGGCAAAGAATCTTGCAAAAAGAATTGAACATGCACAGGTACTCCAGAATTTTTCCGATATTATTTCCGGCCCCCTGGACCTCCCAAAACTGGAGAGTCACCTCGTTTTTGCTTGCAAAAATATTCTGCCGTCCTTTGAGTTTTCTGCAAAGTTTTCTCTCATTCCCTTCTCGGCAGAAGGCTTTTCAAATTCTGAATTTTACGGCAGCAAAAAATGGTCGAAAGTCATTCCAGGCGCCCATTTAAACTCCATCTTCGGAATATTAAACTGTTTTGGAAGCGAGACTATCTCGAAAAATAAAGAACAACTTCTCGAAAATTTTTTTAATGCGGCCCAGCGTGGCTATGAAAACATCAAGTCTACTCAAAATCGTGTTCTTCAGGCACAGCTCGAATCTGAAGAAAAGTTGGCACTTCGACTCAGTGCCATTTCGATCCCGAACAACATCCCACAGGGTATAAATTACTCAATAAGCGCTGCCCTTGGCAATCAAACATCCCTCGGTGGGACATTTCTGTTCTCTATTTTCAACGAAAATCAGAATATGATCCGCATTTATTCAGGCGATGTTTCGGGAAATGGACTTAATTCTGTCTTGATTGCTCATTCAGTTCAGCTCACAATTTCTGCATTTGAGCGGGATGCCGCGAGGCGTGAAAAAGGCATTGTTCTGTCAGAAATGCTAGAACTCTCAAATGATGTCGTTCGATTCACAGGAAAATCACTGCATACAATGACCATGCTCGCAGTTGAAATTGATCTCAAAACGGGTCACGCTGAACTTGTAAATGCCGGACATCCTCCACCCCTGCTTTGCGAAGTGAGAGTTAAATCCATGAAAGATGACTTTCTTGTCGAGGGCATTGGCGAAACTGGACTCGCAGGCCGTAAAGCACGTCTCCTCAAAAGTAGCGGGAGGCGCCTGGGAATTTCAGACTCACTGCAACAGACAACCTATGAAAGTATTCAATTCAAACTCGATTCCAATCAAATCTTTGCTGTATTTTCACAAGGACTTACTCAAGCCTCTAACAACAAAGAGCAGGAGTTTGGAATAGATTCACTTGCTCAATGCCTCGTCAATCGATGCATTCACAATGCTGAACACTCCATTAAGGAAACTCTTGAAGTGCTCACGAGTTTTCAAAATGGCCAAATTCAAGAAGACGATATCACGCTCATGATCGTTCAAACGGGGCAAAGCTTTGACAAACAGCACGATCCTTCACCTGAGAATCTCATTGATTAGCGAATTTGGAATGATTTCTTTTGCACTCGAATAGCACAACTCCTAAACATCTAAATAGCCACTCTCCATTTTCAAAAAGTGTCATACTTGCCAAACGGCATCTTCTATGCCATCTCATAACGAGAAATATCTCGTGTGAAATGAAATCGTACTTCCCATAAATCAAGCAACTGCTGTGAGTATCATCATTCATATGACCCATAGAGGAGGATATGCTATGTCGACAGACTGGAACGAAGACTGGGACTCCTACTTGAGTGCGCTTGAAGACCACACTCCTATTTCCTACACTCTCGATTTGGGTATTGCCTCGGTTGCTCCCCTTGCCTCACATCCACTCCGCCTCCTTGCACGCGTCGCGCTCCAGAAACCCGACTCCTCAGGTCTGCTCGTTCCCGATGAAATGAGGGCATTTCATCAATTCCAAGAGGCTTTTTTTCGAAGTGCACGGGATATTGGCGGAATCGCCGCAGGTCGATGTGTCGAACGGGGCCACGCTATTTTGGCTGTTTACTTGCCTGAAAAATCTACAATTAACACGAATTTACTAAGCCAAGAGCTTGCCAATACAACAGCTTATACACCAAAAATCTCTCTTAAGAAGGAATCCGATTGGACCTTCTATCTTGATTTTTTATATCCTGATGAATACATGCTCCAAAGCATTCGCAATAGAAGGGTTCTCGATCTGCTTGAAGATCGTGGTGATCTTCCCGATGAAAATCGACAGATCGTTCACTGGGCTTCATTTCCGACGCGCGAAAAGCTTGAAGCAGCTGCAGAAAAACTTCGCAAATGCGGATACTCATTCGAATTGCCCAACATCGAAAACGATCCTATCGAAGATTGGATGTTTGCCTTTTCCAAGATTCAGTCACTCGATCAAGAAGTGATTGACACCGCATGTTGGGAAATTCTCGATGTCGTAACCCCCTTAGATGGGCAATACGACGGATGGGAAACTGAATTTATTACACGCTCGTATATACCGCACAATTAAAATTCGTTCATTTAAGGTCGAATAACATACTCTATTTCTGCAGACATTTCGAGACGCTTGTGCCTGCAGTCCACTTCAGGGTTATTATCGCCTACAGTCACAAACATCATTTCAAATTTATTCTTGTCTGATGAAAAAGCACTTAACTGATTGAGAAGCGGCTCGCTTAGAGTTGGAAAAAAGACGGCACCATCTTTTTCAGTCGCAGGAAAGTAACAATCTCCTTCTCCGGGCTTCGACCCAATGCAATATTTGGGTTGCTTCATGTGCCCGTAAGATCTTTCCTTCTTAAGTTGATTCCAATCATAATGTAAGAAACTGCTTTGTGGATCAAAACTCTGACTTTGCGTCTTGTCAGAATAAAAGTTGTAACTTGCGCCTAATATCACACCATTAAAGGCAAGCAAGACTTCATCATCAAACCAAAAGTCCTGCGCTTCGCTCATTCCTGCTTGCGTTTGCGCCATTCCAAGCTTCATGTCACACATGATGGCTTTGGGATCGAGTTCAATGAGAACTTTTTCTTCACGTCGTCCCGATATCACACCTTCAATTTGGTCGCGATCCCAGGTACATGCATTGTTCCTAGTTGAATTTGCAAAAGTGATGGGAAATTTCTTTTTCAATCGCTTCGCACCTACCTGGCTACAAAGCTCCTTGACTTCGACTGGAGAAAGTTTGGAACATCCCGTCGTCCCACTTCCCGTTGTGCTGCTTCCTGTCATGCCACTTCCTGTGGTGCTATTTCCTATGGTACCGCCCGGCGTCTTTAGCAGCTCTCCAGCAGGCGCAAGCTCATCTGCGGGAATATTCCCACCGCTTGCTGTCTTCGAATCAAAAGTAACGCCTTCCGTGCCCGGTACTGTTGATTCTTTTGCACCTTCGCCTCCTTGAGGCTCCCTGCTGGATTTTCCCAATGCATGTGAGTCATTTTCTGTGGACGCAGGTGGTCTTTCATTCCTAGAACTCGACTCTTCCACACGAGGTCTTGATTGTCTTTGACTAAAGCCAGACGCACTTCCACATGAAGCCAAGTGACCGAATGCGACGCTCAAAAATCCAAGTAACACGATGCGAGATGCAATCATATTTCTTCCTTTTTAGATGTGTTCCACTAGAGTTTCGGCGTGAGCTTCATTAAACTTGTCGGACTTTTAGCAGCAAATATTGAGAATGGTAAAATAAATGAGGGCATGTCTTGAAAGAAAAAGGCAAATTTTAAATCTCCTCAAGTAAAAAAGAATGTCCTGTACTTTTCATAATATGAAGAAAATCCCGTGAAATGAGTTTCGTCAATTTAAATGGGTTTACAGATCGCACTCAGATCATTAAATTAGTTCCAATTGAACGACAGGAGGAAAACTCTGTGAAATTAGTTTCATACTCTGGATTTTTACTCACTTTAACGGCTTTCGCACTGACAAACCTTTCTTTGGGTCAGCCCGACAAGAGTGCAAAGTCAGAATCAAAGCCTTCTCCTTTAGACAAGCTTAAAAATGATATGGAGCCTCGTCTCTTTAATTTAAGTCGCCTTCCATCCCAACGCCTCAGTCGATTTACGTCTGCGATGAGGCGACAGTTTGGGCCCGCCGAAGCAGACTTTCATGATGAAAACCTGCAGCCAATCCTTCCAAATGCGCCTTTACAAGGTCAAAAAATAGCAATTTTAGTTCCAGGTTACAATTCAAATGACGATGATTTCGATCCACTGCTCAAACACCTCAAGGCAAATAAAATCACGCCGTATTTTTTCAACTACGACGACAGAGTCACCCTAGAATTTTCGACGGACAGGCTCGTTCATGCATTAAAGAAACAACACGATTCAAATCATAAGGAAGCAATTACTGTCATTGCGCACAGCATGGGTGGGCTTATTGCCCGAAAAGCACTCACCGAAGAACGGGCCAATTCCAAAGAAAACACGACAAAAATTAATTTGGTCACCATTTCTACTCCTTTTGCAGGCGTGAAAGAAGCCAACGGAACGATGTTTCTATGGCTCGATCTCTTTGGAATTCACCCGTCCCACCGCGATCTTGCTGCTCTGTCAAATTTCGTGAAATTTCCAGGAAAGCTACGCCAAAACGTCCGGCATTGGAAAATAGAAACAGCGGAAGATGTTTTTGTGCTTACGAACCCAACGGTTTCTCAGAAAGAGTTTGTGTTTAGATTAAGGCATCAAAAACACCCCGAAGTTGATAATGATAAATCAATGATGGAGCACATTGAGCTGAGATCAGGACACGTTCAAGTGCTCACCGACAATGGAAATCTACCTGACGGAACTGCCCAATTCATATCCAAAGCACTTGGCACGCTTTAAATAATCCGCCAGGGCTTCGTTGCGCTTCGGATATAGCTTTCTCAGAATTCAATGCATTAGCTCGCCCCAGCGCCTGAACCGTGGAGCGCCTGAGCAACGGCATGCACAGACTCCACGATATTTTGCCAAGGCTGAATATGATTTGTAAAATTATCGCCCAAGCAATAAAGGCCTGGCACGGCCATTTTTACTTCGTTCATTTCAATTTTAGGGCATCCAAGGGGAAGCGTATGACCAACGGGCGTCAGAACAAGGCGCTCCGAAATCTGGACGTCTGCTTTGGGTCTGCCGCCCGAAGAAAGCAAACGAATCATATTGGGATCGAGAAGCTTACATGCTGCTTTTCTGAGCTTTCCGATAGCATCACGCACGGCTGGAGCCTGTAAGGAATTTTCAAAATCCAGCGTTTGATAAAACACCAGGGATCCTTGCGCAGTAACTAACCCATGGCATTTTTCAGTAGGAAACAAAAAACGCGACAGTTCACCCGCTTGTGCTGGCCACAACGCAGTTGTAAATGATTGCCATCCCTGATATTCGACTGCCACGAGCGACCTTGGTCGAACCTTTGATACAAATCTTCCCTGCGACGGCGATAAAAACTCACGTGAAAGAAACGAAAAGCTGCGTGCCAAAGGTAACGCAAGACAGACATTGCGCGCTGTTGTTTCTTTAAATCGTGGTGAAGTTTCATCGGCAGTCAAAATTTTAAAGGCATTTTTTTCTTTTAATATTCTTGAAACAGCACATCCCGTGCGGACATGCACATTTCGTTTCCTTAAGATCAACTCAATTGCCAATTCCATACCACGAGATCGACAAAGAAAAGGCGAACCCTTTCTTTTCGACCATGAATAAAATTGATTCAGACTTTGCAGAACGGCAGTTGCGGAAGCCTTAAGATAACCTTCTCCAAGGAGAGACTCAAAGATAGGATGAAGCGCTTCTTTCTGCGCTTTGGGCAAACTGTGCCAAATTTCCCAATCTTCAAAAGATTTTTCACCTGTGCCCTCAGGAGGCAAGCCATTTCGCAAAAAACTCGAAAAAACTTCGGATTCTTTGCGGGTAAAAATATCAGACGAACCGGACATCATTTCTTCTAGAGAAGTGCACTGCTTTTTAATAAGATAAAATCCACTCCCCACACTCGAAGCTTGAGAAGAATTTCCAATCACAGAATCAAAAAAAGCCTCCTCAGGCTCCGAGAAGAGACTTCTCATGTGCCTTTCAAGGGCTTCGAGTGCATCTGGATGCATGGCTTCAAGGCCAAATCCACTCAAGTGTGTTTTTTGTCCCAAGGCATTCCACTGGGCGATAAACTTTTCCCAGGAGGGCAAACCCTGTAAATTGAGGGGACTCGAAAAAAACAATCTTCCGCCCAATGAAGCTTCGGCTTCAAACAGACCCAATCGTTTTTGCGAATTCTCGCGCGAAAGGCGCAAAGCAAGGAGCATTCCGGAAAGCCCACCTCCCACAATAAGGGTCTCAAAGTTGTCCCCTTCACTGCTTTCACTTCTTTGAAACAGTGCCTCCGGATGCTCATCTTCCATGAATAACATGGAGAAATCGTCATTCACCTTCATTTTCTTTTTTGACCCTTGCATAAAGACTCAGTCGACTTTTTGCCTTAGCAGGCTTTTCGACCAAAGGAGTCTCGCCTATGATGGACTCGACTGCAGAGGCTGAAAGTCGGCTTGGTGCAGCCGGCTCGCTTGGATCTCGGGGTGGCGCATCTTCCATTTCTTGGAGCCTGCGATCGCGATCTTCGGTACGCGCACGTAAATCTGCGACCATCGCAGAATCGAGTTCGTCACCTTCTCCCTCACGACCCGTAATTCCTCTCAAGATCCCCATATAGCTTCGATATCTTTCGGGTGAAATTTTACCTTCTGCAACGGCCGTTTTAACCCCACAAATGGGTTCCCGATCGTGTGAGCACTCCCGATATTTGCAGCGAATGCCTTCAAATTCACGAAAACAGGCCGAAAGCGAGAGAGGATTGACCCCCTCAACAACAGTAAAGGACCTCACTCCGGGAGTATCAATGGCATAGCCACCAATACCCAAACGAAGTAACGAATTGTATGTCGTCGTATGTCTTCCCTTATAGAAAATATCGGGATTTTCATCTACCACTTGTTCAAATTCGGGCTTCATTAAATTCAAAATGCTGCTTTTTCCAACGCCAGAGTGGCCGCAAAAACCAACAAGTTTTCCTTTAAAAAGAGTTCGAAGTTCTTTTACAGCAGGCAATGTTTTCTTGGGATGTAAGGCACAAACTTCGATTACCCGATACCCAATTTGACGATAGATTTCGATGCGACGTCTGTATTTTTCTAAAAATTCCTTCGACGCCAACTTTTCGTTACTTAGCAAATCGACCTTGTTTAAAACAATCACCACAGGCACGCTTTCAAGCTCTGCCTGAACAAGAAATCGATCGATAAGGCCCCATCTCACTTCAGGATTGAGAACAGATGCCGTGATGGCAATCAAATCGATGTTTGCCAACATCACGTGTTCCCACTCAGGACGGAGGGGATCCTTGCGACTTATTTTACTTGTGCGCAAAAATGAATGCTGAATAACGGCCCGAGGAAGATCGGAATCGATGGGTTCGCCATCGGAATCAAGCTCGACCTCAGCATCGGGTTGAAACAGAATACGATCGCCCACCACAACAAAATTTCGTTCTTTGTGCGCTCGTTGAAAATGCCGCTTTGCCACTGAGCAAAGCCAAAGTTTTCCTGTATCGGGAGAGCTATCTTCTGCTTCTTCGGCAACAAAAGCATGCCGTTTGTGCACTTCAATGACTCGACCGATGCGATGCCCCTTTTCGGACAGTGTCTTCAGTTTTTCTTCGAGTTCCGTGTCGGAGCGATATGCCGAACGGTCGTCAATGAACCAATCGTCTTCTGTTCGCCCTCGAACACTTCTCTTGCCTTTTTTAATTTTTTCAATTTTTGCGAGGCGATCGCGCCTCATCCCACTTTCTTCTTCAACATAGTCACGCCAACCACGACCCACTAAAAAATCTCCTATTGCGGTTTGGGTGCAATTCATTATACACACTTGCACAAACTGCGCGCTTTGGCAAAACAGACCTTGGAACAAGGTTAACTATCATAGGTTTTGCTCTAGCAACATCCTTACAATTGTTCCTTCATTAATATGCAACTGAGGTTTGAACTTGAGCACGGACGCTGAAAACTTGCAAGAATTGAAGGAACAAGTGACAGAAACGGAAGTCAACAGCGAAGTTGCCTTTCTTCGGCAAGATGCAATGGCACGTCTCGAATGGCGAAAGGTAACGCAGTTCCTCGCTGATTTTGCAGTGTTTCCTTCTACGCAAGAAAGACTTTCAGAGCTTCTGCCATGGCTACCACCCGAAGAGCGCTTGATGCTGTTCGACGGAACCGAAGAAATGCTTCGCGTTATTGAAGCAGGAAAAGAAGTTCCTCTCACAGAAATAAATTTTGAAAGCTTTGAAAAGCCCTTGCAGCGCGAGGCAATTTTGACAGCGCAGCCCCTCTTTCAAATTTATCTGCTCTGCAGGGCAATGCGTGAAGGAAAAGACTTCGCAGTAAAAGCGGTGCGCGAAAAAGCTCCCTATCCTCTTGTGATTGGGCTCCTTCAACAACTCAGCCCTCTGCCTTCTCTCGAAATTGCCTTGGCTCGCAGCGTCGATTCCGAAGGAAAAATACTCTCCACGGCCAGTCCCGAATTGCAGTTGGCACGCAGTCGGGCAGAGAGCGCCAGGAAGCGCATCGTTGAGTCTCTTGAGAATTTGTTACGACGGCCCGGTGTGCGCGATGCCTTGCAAGATTCCGTTTGGATGTTGCGAGACGGACGTTACGTCTTGCCAGTGAGGTCCGACTGCCGCAACGATATTCAAGGCGTTCCCCATGGTGTGAGCGCTTCGGGTTCCACTCTTTTTGTTGAGCCTACGCAAATCGCCGAAGCCCAAAGCGCATACGAGCAAGCACAAACTGAAGTTCAAATCGAAGAAGCTCGCGTCCTGCGCAGTTTATCTGAATCTGCGGCGATGGTCCGCGATCTTCTGTTTGATGCCATCGATATTTTGGGAAGTTACGATGAGTACCGCGCGCGCAGTCGATTTGCAAAAACCGTTGAGGGCGTAAGGCCCCGCTTTCATAATCCCGATCAAAAAGGCCCACGCTTTGTTTTTGATCAGGCAAAGCATCCTTTATTTCTCCTCGAAAACAAACCCTGCATTCCAAACGATCTCGCTCTTGAACGCGTGCGCGAAGATGGAACCTACCCCACAATCTGGGTCATTACGGGCCCCAATGCCGGCGGAAAAACCGTCGCAATGCGCACCGTAGGGCTCCTCACCTTGATGGCCCTTGGCGGACTTTTTGTCAGCGCCCGCTCTGCAAGCCTTGTGGAATTTGAAGATGTCTTTGTGGAACTCGGCGACAGGCAGAGCCGAGAAGAAGATCTCTCGACATTTTCGGGTCACCTGCTCCATGTCAAACGCATGGTAGAACACGCATCGTCGCGCACTCTGCTCCTTTTGGATGAAGGATTTGTTGGTACCGACCCTACCGTCGGGATGGCCCTTGCTCGTGCCACACTTGAGTATTTCGCCGAAAAAGAAAGCACCGTTATCATCACAACGCACTTTTCCAATCTTAAAACGCTCGCTGATTCCGATGGACATTTTGAAAATGCGAGTATGGAATTTGAGTCGCGAGAACTGCGCCCTACCTATCGAATTCTAAATGGATTACCAGGGCAGAGCTACGCACTTGAACTTGCAACAAGGCTGGGATTTGAAAGTACCGTCATTGTTAAAGCAAAGCAATATTGCGGCGAAGAGTCGGCCCGCATGGAAAAATTACTCCAAGATCTTCAAGAAAAACGCTCGCTGTTAAACGATGAATTAGAACATCAAAAGTCGTTGCGCATCGGGCTGGAACAAGAGCTCAAAAGAATTCAAACCGATCAAGAGCACCTTCTTTCGATTCGAAACACACTCTTTGATGATTATCGCCAACGGCTGCAAAAGAAATTAAATTCATTTGAGAACAAGCTTGCCATTCGCGAACGCCAGTTTGAGCGCCAAAAAGATTCTGAACTTCGAGAGATCACAAAAGAAAAAGACATCCGCTTCGCTCATACTCAAGAGCCGCATGCATCTGAACAGCCTCAGCCTGAAAAGCACATTACGTACTCCAAAGCGCCTCCACCCAGCGAAAATGATGCCAAGAATTTGCGTGCAAAGCCAAAAACGCTTTCTGATTTTTCTGCCCTTGCACAAGTCAACATTCCCAAAGAAAAGTCTTCAAAAAAATCGTCCCAATCAAACTTTGATATAGACGAAAAAGAGGAAGCATTTCGCCCTTCCAAGCAGTTTAATTCTCGATCTTTACTCGACGAAGCGCGGGAAAGCATTCGCGAAATGCAGACTTCATTTGATGTTGAAGAGACCAGCTTCAAACAAGAAACCAATGTGCTCCTTGAACTTGAAAGCAAACTCAACAAAGAAACAGTGACCAGTGTTTCGAAAGCAAAAGAGGAAACAGCTTCTCATCCTGCGAGCTTTTGGAAAGAAGGAATGCGTGTCAAGTCTGCAAAATTCAAAGAAATTCTCGAAATTATAAAGGGTGCCGACTCTAAAGGCCTCGTAGAATGCCGCACAGGGCTCATCAAGGTCAAAATTCATCATTCTGAACTTGTGACCATCGCTGGTGCCGCCAACCAAAAAGAGCCCGTAAAAACCCATCCTGCAGTGCGTAACGAAAGCAAAAAAGCTCCAAAACCTCCCACGCGCACTGCGAAGGAATTCTTGAATTCCGAAATTCCTGCAACGTTTCAGCACAAAGGGAACACTTGCGATCTGCGTGGTCTGCTTGTTCATACCGCACTCGATCGCTTAGGTGAGTATCTCGATAGGGCTTGGAGAACCGACACTGGAAGAATTATTATTATTCATGGCCATGGAACTGGAAAAGTAAAACTGGCAGTGCGAGAAGCCTTGGTAACATCGGGCTATGATTTAACGTACCGCCCTGGAACCCAGGGCGAAGGCGGAGATGGCGCGACCGTTGTGCAATTCGAAAGTTAGGGACTGGGCTGCTTCAAGAAATCGCCGACAGCTTCGTTTTCGGCCCCCACCGCTTTCTTCATGGACATGGGCTGCTCTCAAGAAATCGCCGACAGCTTCGTTTTCGGCCCCCACCGCTTTCTTGAGAGCAGCCTAGCTCGTGCCTTTGGAATTAATAGATACGAATATCGCTAGTGATATATGAATTTAGTGCGAATTAAGTTTGATATAAAACAGGCTGACTACTGCCCGCTCTTAAATATATCGAGTCAGAGGGGGCTTTCGCCCCCGACTGCTCACAGAACCGTGCTTGCGGGTCCGCACACGGCTCTTCATTTCAACTTAATCCACTTCTTTTGAGGAAACCACGT
>JBIIEI010000111.1:0-15250 GCA_044237915.1 Silvanigrellaceae bacterium
ATGGGCTGCAAGGAGGGTAGTTTGATGATTTTGACAATTTGAATCCTATTGCGCGCCAAATTTTGGGCAAAAAAAAGCCCCTTTAGCGCGAAGCCAAAGAGGCGTTTGAGGTCATCGACCATTCGGGGTTTAAACCGCTTTGTTACTTTGCGGTTCGCCGCCGCATGCATGGGCAGCAAAGTAACTGAGTCTTTTTGTGGCACGGACTGAGAAAAATGGGCTGCAAGGAGGGTAGTTTGATGATTTTGACAATTTGAATCGCAATGCGCGCCAAATTTTGGGCAAAAAAAAGCCCCTTTAGCACGAAGCCAAAGAGGCGTTTGAGGTCATCGACCATTTGGGTTTGTAGAATGGACTTGGAAAAATAAACTGCACACCGAATTTTAGATAAAAAAAAGCCCCTGATGCATAAAGCACAGGGACTTTTTTTTGAGTATCTGGGATAGAACTCTGGCTTCTCTAAGTTGTGAGTGACTAAGAGAAAAAATGGTCGGGGCTGTGGGATTCGAACTCACGACCCTCTGCTCCCAAAACAGATGCGCTACCACTGCGCTAAGCCCCGACGTGCCTCATTAGTTGCCACAAAGAAAAAAGAAGTGCAAGCTCCGCGGGAAAGTTTTTTTGAATGAGCCCTGGGAGGAACGTGTGTCCATTGAAGTCACTGCAATGCTTTCGAAAGTTATCTTTGAGTCCGACAAGGGTGACTATGTCGTTGCAGAATTCATCGACTCCAATTCAGCTCTCAGATTTAAAGCATCGGGAAGAATCCTGACTTTAGGCAAGAAAGATTCTCACCAAGTGTATCGCCTTTTTGGCGACTGGCAGAACGCCCCCAAGTATGGGAACACCTTTGTCGTCGTTTACTCAGAGCCCCAGCGGCCCGAGAAAATCAGTGGAATTGTGCCTTTTTTATCGAACAATGTGAAAGGCGTGGGCGAACTGACAGCCAAGAAAATGCTTGAGCATCTGGGTGTGCGTTCCATGGAAGCACTTGTCAGGATCTGCAAAGAAGAGCCCCAACGCATTCAAGAGTTCTTTAAAGCGAAAAAAGACGTTGCGCAGTCGGTGGTTTCGCTTGTTACTGGAGATGAGATCTACAGAAGCATCATGATCTTTTTGCATGAGCACAACATAGCGCCCAATTTTGCGCGGCGTATTTTTGAACGCTATGGTGCACAGGCGCTTCAATTTCTCACCGAAAATCCGTATCGATTAATCTCTGATTTTAGAAATGTGGGCTTCTTAAAAGCCGACGCCATTGCTCAAAAACTTGGCATTGAGAGCACCTCGCCTTTTCGTATTGAGGCTGCTGCCATCTATGCCATTGAGTCGGCAGAATCCGATGGGCATACGTGTTTACCACGCAATTTGCTCGTTGATAAGTCCTGTGATGTGTTGGGCGGCAAGCTTGATCCGCAGTTTTCCTTTGATTTTGTGCTGCAAGAATTGCGATCCATCTATAAGCGGAACAAAGATGCGGGCACCCTTCGATTTGTGATTCGGACTTTGGGAGTGTGCCCCAAAACAATGCAACAGCGTGAGCCGTTTTTTTACTTACCTAAAACGATGGACACCGAAGATTCTGTTGCAGAGCATTGCTTGACGCTTTTATCTTCACAAAATATTGGCCGTGAAAAAAAAGAAAGAGATCTGCAAGAAAAAAAGACAACCCTTGGAGAAATGGTGCCTGAAATTCCCTGGGAACGCTTGAGCGATGAACAACGCTTAGCTGTTGAAACCAGTGTGGGTGCGCGGTTTATGATACTCACAGGGGGGCCGGGGTGCGGTAAAACATTCGTGCTCAAGGCTATTTTTAAAGTTCAAAGGGCTTTAAATCGCAGGGTGGCACTGTGTGCGCCAACAGGGCTTGCTGCAAAGCGCATGACCAACTCCATCGAGTCTCAAGCCAGCACCTTGCATAAAATGCTGCGCATTGGGGGGCGTCCATCGACTCAAGACCCTGATGGACAAGGGGGAGAAGGGGCTCTTGAAAACGTCGATCTTGTCATCTGTGATGAAGCCTCCATGTTAAGTCTCGATCTTTTTCATACTCTACTTGAGGCACTGGGGCCCAAAAGAAGACTTATTCTTGTGGGAGATGTGGATCAACTTCCAAGTGTAGGAGCCGGAAACTGTTTGCGAGATCTCATAGGCTCGGGAAAGATCCCCGTTGCAAGGCTGACTAAAATTTTTCGCCAAAGCTCTGAAAGTCCTATTCCCCTTGCAGCCCGTGAGATTATTTCAGGACGCAAGCCAGAATTCACTCTGGTGAGTCGATCATGGGAGTTTCCTCAAAAAGAGGCCTTTGCCTTTGTTCCTTGTGCAGCAAATCGTTTTTTTGAAGTGCTTGTTCCCTTTTTGATGAATACGGTGCGAGATATCTACGGCCTTGATCCTGTCAAAGATGTGCAAATCCTTGTCCCGATGCGCAAAAGCGATGTGGGCCAAGACAACATCAACAAAATATTGCAGATGGAATTGAATCCTCCCCGTCCCGAAAAAGCGGAGTGCCCGCTCGGCCACGGAGTTTTATTGCGTGTTGGCGACAAAGTGATGCAAACACGTAACAACTATGAAAAAGAAGTTTTTAATGGCGACCTTGGTTTTTGCAGTGCCATCCGCAAAGAAAAAGACAAACTCGAAGTTGATATTCTATTCGATGATAAGCTTGTGACCCTTGAAGAAGATGATCTCGACGACTTGCAACTCTGTTACGCAATGACCATTCATAAATCTCAAGGCTCTGAGTTTCCCTTGTGTATTATTCCCATGTTCAGTGCCTATTATTCCATGCTCGACCGAAATCTTCTTTATACGGCGGTGACAAGGGCAAGTCGATTTGCGATTGTGTTTGGGGAAGAATGGGCGATTAAAAAGGCAATTTCGAGTATGCAAAGTTTTCGCAGGCACACGTGCTTAGATGTGCTCATACAAGAAAATCAAAATTAAAAATTCACAGAAATTTTAAAACCCGCTTCACGTCCATCGGTTTTTGCAAAAGGCCTAAACTTCCAATCGGGAGAGTAGGGTTTTTCTGAAATTGCGAGGGCGAGCTTTTCATCCATTGAAAGTGTGTCTGGAATTTCGACTTCAGCATTTCGACGACCTCGCCCTTTTACGGGTGTGACTCTGTCGATATTAATAAATGCATCTATCACGCCTATTGCCCACGCGCCCACGAAAATTCCCCAGCCGATGTATTGGCTCGTTTGCAGGCCACTGCGGTATGCAAGCACTTGCTGATTATAGGCTTCAATTTCGGGATCGGGTTCAGCAGTGGGCTCTTGGGATTCCGCCGTTGCATTTTTATTCACAAAGTCTTGTTCGAGATAATAATTGTAATAAGCCCACCCAATACCCCCTACCTGTGCTCCTAAAAAGAGCGCGCCTTTTCCGGGTTGATCATTCTGAAATTGGCCCACCCCAAAAGGAAGGCATGCTAAAAATGCGCTCCTCTCCACTTTTCCTTTTTTCTTGACACGTCCATAACTTTCGTCCGTCCCGTAAATATTGGGTGCAGGCTGAGGCTCTGGGCGTGGGGCCGCATAGACAGGTTGTTGAGGTTGATATGTCCGTTGCGGAGGCGGTTGCGCATACTGCAGTGGAGGCGGCTGCGCATATTGCTGCGGAGGCGGCTGTGCATATTGCTGCGGAGGCGGCTGTGCATATTGTTGCGGTGGTGGTTGCGCATATTGTTGTGGAGGCGGTTGCGCATATTGCTGTGGAGGCGGTTGCGTATAAGCTTGTTGAGGTGGTGGTGCAGGGGGCTGCTCAACAGGTTCGCTATAAAATTCATCCGCGAGGCTTCGACCTGATTTTTTTGGAGCAGGCAGCTCTGAGTTGTAATCCATCCCTCGTTTTGCAGCAGGAGGTGGTGCTCGCCGTGAAGGTCTTCGCTCAGCTTCTTCATCCTCTCCGCCCACCTTGCGCAGATTGACCGTAAGTGTGAGCCGTTCACCCTTTTTTAAGCTCACAACTTTAGAAGCGGGTTCATACCCTGGAGCCGAAACGGTCAGCTCATGTTTGCCGGGATCCAGTGCGATGTCTTGTCCGCCTGTTCCTACAAACAGTCGGTTCGAAAATACTGTGACGTGGGTGTTGCTGTTTACTAAAAGCCCCGTAAACGATCCACGATTTGATCCCCCTCGGCTTTCGGGTACTTCGGGCGCACGGGGGCCACCGGATGAGCTTGGGGGTGCATAGCGCTGTCTTGGAGGGGAACTCGCAACGCTTCCACTTACCTGACGTTTCCTTATTTTTTCGAAGAGTTCGGCAATGTCGGGGTCGAGAATATCCTTCGGATTGAGCTTAGACGTGGGTGTTTTCGCCAGGACTTGCTTAAACATGTTCTCGGCGGCCTTCCTTTTTCCCAACAGAAAATAGCAGACACCGAGCAGTTTTTTTCCTTCTTCCTGGGCAATTCCCGTCATGCGCGGCATGCCTCTTTCCAGCGACTTCGAAGCTTTTTCAATATCGCCTTCGGAAAATGCAGAGCGTGCACCTCGCAAGATTTCTTCGCCTTCTGCAAGGGCTGTCTGCTCAAAATTTAACGAAGTTGTCAGCAGTGCAAAGGGAATAGATCCCCAATGAACAGCTGTTACGATAAATTTTCCGAGATAGCGCCGTACCATTCTTAATCCAGTGAAGAGCTCAAAGTATAATTGTCGCCTCTAAGGTCAATGTTTCGTTTTAGTGTTCTTCCATTTTGTGCCTTTGCTTCAACTTCAATTCTTCCTTCAGGAAGCGAAAGAACGAGAGGTTGATTGGTGAGTGCATACGGATCGCCATTGACCCGCACGAGAACTTGAGGTCCGGAAATCTTGATTGTCAGTGTTCGGATGGGTTGAAGCTTTATCAGTCCCAAATCCACCATTTTTCCGGCATCAAAGAAAATATTTTTTTCGTAATCAACATATTTTGTCCCTGCAATTTCAATGCCCGAAATCCTAATCACGTGGGAGCCCGGCTGCACTTCAAAGGTCTTTGATCCGCCCATGGCACTTTCACCCACCACGCGATCATCGACGCGCACCGCAACTCCCGCAGGAATTGTTTGCACGCTAAATTTTGCGACCTGAGGAGCTGCTTGTGTGGGCCTCGGCGTGGGAGTTTGCACGGGAGTCGAATCATCAGGAGCGATTGCAACCGACTTATGCGTCGGAACAGCCAGTGCAAGTTCCAACTCCTTAGGACGCTCGTTTTTTCGAATGCGTGTGCCCCCGGAATCAGTGCCCGTGCGAGGAAGTGGCCTAGAGCTTTCGGGGCGGTCTCTCCGGGCAATTGGAGTTTCCCGAACGACGGGCACGGGAGGTAGAGAGGGCCGGCTTGTGACTGCCAGAACGGGTGGCGGAATCGGAATTTTTTGAACAGGCAAAGGAACGGGCGCTTTCGTTGCTGAAGGGGGATGGAGAGCGTTTGGCCCAACCTTACTTTTTGCAGCAGGAGATAATTTTTGACCATTGCCAATCTTGGTTAAGTTTTCCTGCATTTTCTCACGTATGTTGGGCATTAACAGCAAAAAGGCCAATGCGAAAATAGGAATCGGTGCGAACCACCACAAGGAAAACGACTTGGGGGCCGAGCGTGTTGTTGTCACAGTTCGACGCAGGGTTTGATTATTGACAATGGCTTCACGGGCTGCTGCGTTGCCTGTTCCTTTATTTTGCGGATTGTTCGTTGCCTTGCCTGAGGCACGGCGCGCGTTGGCGTCAGCGCGTGCTTCTTGATGGCCTGCTGGAATCGCAAGCGTGTTTCTTCCTTGATTAGAAACTTTATTTTCAATCTTTTCTGTGAGTGCGTAAGACCGACCTTCTGATTTATCCGTAGGAGACGCTGCGTTGTTGGCTCTTCCGGAGGCATTCCCATCCCTGACGAGGTCTTTAAGTGGAAAAGCGAGGGTGGGTGCAGGAGGCGGCGGTAGCAGAATTTCTTTTTTAATTTGTTGTGTGACTGTGCCACGATCTTCAGACAGATCGCGCGTAATGACATCTGCAATCGAAATTCCGGGAACCGAAGTTTTGCGCGATTGAAAAAATCCAACGGGATCTGCAAAATATGCTTCGAGTCCACTGCGGCTATCTTGAACGCTTTTGCTTAAAAGGTAACTGCGAATTTCTTGTCCCATGGTCAATGTGCTTTGAAAACGATCAATAGGACTGTGAGCAAGTGCCTTTGAAATAAGGATATCGAGAGCATCTGGAATTTCTGGGCGCACAAGCTTTGCAGGCGTGAATCGACCTTCCATAATTCTCATCATCACTTCGGTCGCGCTGTATCCTGTAAAGGGGAGTTTACCCGTGAGAGCCTCATAAAGAATTATTCCAACGGCGTAAATGTCTGACCGGAAATCAACGGGTTTGCCTTGAACCTGCTCTGGAGAGGAATAACTCGGCGATCCTAAAAAATGCCCTGCCACAGTCATTGAAGATGTCAGGTTTTTGGCAATCCCAAAATCCGTTATCTTAACAGCGCCGTCGTCTGAAATCATGATATTGTCGGGCTTTACATCCCGGTGTACGACGTTTTGTGCATGGGCTGCAGCGAGACCTTTTAAAATTTCCTCACAAACCATTGCGCAAACAAGCGGTTCAAAAGGAATTTTTGTCTTGTTTACTTGATGAACCTGCAGAATATGAAAGTTTTGTCCGCGGATCAGTTCAGAGACGATGTAAGCGCGGCCATCGAAATGAATGCCATAATCATAAATTTTGACGATATTGGGGTGTTCTAGCCTTGCGGCAATAGAAGCTTCTTGTTGAAAACGTTGGCAAAGTTCTTCATTGCGCGCGATGTGCGGATGCAAGACTTTAACTGCAATCTCGCGATCAAGGCGTGTATCACGTGCTCGGTAAACCGCAGCCATGCCGCCTTCACCGATCGTGTCAAGCAGTTGATATCTATCCCCTAATAAAGCGCCAATCATGGCTTCTCCAATAAACGCCTCTCCGGGCGTCGTCATCGCAGTAAGCAGTATCGGAGAATGGGCTACAGACTAAAGGACTCTCTCGTTTGAGTGAGAATCAATGAGCTGAGCCAAAGTATTTTATGTGGAGAGAGGGGGACTTAGGAGAGAAAAGAAAGAGGGAGAAGGGAGAGGGGAAAAGTGTGCCGAATTCAGCCTGAACCAACATTCTCGTCGGATTTGGGAACTTGGGTTTGTTGTGCACTCTTACGAAGATCGGCTTGGGTGTCTTTGCGCGAATATTTCTTGATCTCTTCGATAATGAAATGTTTGGTCTGGTACTGGGGATCCTTGACAATAATTTGCTTACCTAATCGATTTTTTAGGTTAAAGATGAGTGGTGCTTTCAAATTCGCGCTCATCTTTTTAGGATCCATCGGTATCGTAACAATCACTGAAATCACAGCATCGTCTGGATTTGTCAGGTTGAGGACAGCAATTTCTTCTTCCGAAACCTCGACAGTATAGTCGGGACGGAATGTAAGCGGACTAATAACAACAAAGGCCATCGAGCCATCGTCCACCGACTGCAACCACTTAAACGGCGAATCCGTGTCGTGATCTAACAGGATGTAACGCACCAGCTCCGGAAAGCCAATCAAACCTTCGGGCAAAGTGATGATGTCGGTTTCCGCCACCTCAATTTCACCAAAACGAGATGTTTGCACTTTCAAGAGACCCCCCAACGAAAAGTTCCTGGCATGATCATTTTCCTTTTCCCTCGCTCATTCTCAACAAATTACCAAGTTCGAACCCTCCGGACGAGATGTTACCCACATCAGGTTAGCGCGGCAAAAGGATTCAGGTCTTTAAAAATTTAGAGAGCGATAGTGCTTCTCTAATAGACTAAAATACAAAAATGGATTTCGCAACTTTCAATGCGGGGCGTGAGTCAAGTTTAATACTTCTCTCTTCCGTTTAGTTGTTTCTCGCTTTCTGCAATTTCAATTTTTTGAGTCGTCATTTTCAAGTCAAAGAGCTGTGAATCAAAGGATCCTGCCGATACTTTTGTTTTCCTCAAAATAAAATCGAACCATCGGATAAAATTTCATGGAAATAAGAAAAGAGAAGCTCATATTTGCGTAAAGCTTGGGTTTCTTGCGGAAGAGGTAAACAACTGCTTCCCGAAAGTGCCCTGCGAGAAGGTATCGTAACAAACTCCAAGCTAAAAGAATCGTGCACCTTAGGAAAGTAACTTGCAGTGGCAGAAAATCCTGTCAAAGCCCAACCTGGAACAAGATGTGATCTCTGCTGTACGGGAGGAATGCTTGCGCAGGATGCCACATGCCTAAACATTCGAGCTTTCCACTGCGTCGTTTTTTCGGTCCAAGATGTGCTTGTTTCCCAATACCATCCCGTTGAATTTTCTTTCGCAAGGACGTTTCTCCACCTTTGCAGTGAAAAATGAGTTTTCAGCCGTTCCCGAGAATCGATCTGCAGACGCACTTCTCCTTGTACAATGCGGTATGAAAGTGAAGGATCTGCCACGCTCGGTGCGGGATCTCCCATACGACCAAGCCAAAGCGAGGAAAGGAGATGATCTTTATCAGTGTACCAGTGCAACCTCGTGTTGAGATCTAACGTTGCCTGAAATGCGCTCATGGGAACAGCGTACTCTGCATGAATTTGAGAAAGATTGCGCTCGATGAGAAGTGCTCTGCGCTCATTAAGTAACGCACCTGAGTGTCCCCACATATCGTGTCTGATCAAAAAATCAATTGAAAATGGCTGCGTTTCAAACAGCAAAATGCTCGAATGCAGTGAGTAAAAAGGCCAAGTTTCGGGAGCTGTGATGTTACCTTCGTCGGGAAATATTCCTGCCTTCAGAGACAAGTTTCGAAATTTTTTGAATCGAATCCATGCCGCTCTCGGGCTAGGTAACAAAGGAACGCTTTTAGATATGGGCTCAAGGCCACGTTCTTCCTGGGTAAGAGACATGACCGATAACGAAACAAAACTTTCAAACTGCGATCCCAGATCAAGCTCAAGGTCGAAAGATGTTTTTAATACCGGAACAAATCCTTTTTTTGATGTCTGTACAATTCCAAGGCCAAACTGCACACTTCCGCGCCACGTTTCTTGAGATCTCAGCATTCCCAAAAACGATCGGATCTGATTTTTCATGAGAGTTAAGAGCGCGCTATACAGCCGATCCCGTGTTGCAGTCTCTGACCTCGAGAACCTGCCGATTAAGGAGTCGAGTTCAAAAAAGAGCTTTTCTGATTCTGCAATCAGCTCTTCTTTTTGAAGATAGCCCAAGGCAAGTCCTTTGTTTTTTGCATGCTGATCGACAAGGTTGTCGAGTTCACGCGAACACGATTCCAGCCTCTCGTAAGACTCAACATTGAGCCCTCCCGCATTGACTTGAAGCACGATCAGTCGACAAACAGAAAGCGTTGCGCTCATTCGATTGGGAAAGGAACCAGCTCCCAACAGGGAGGCAGAGTGGGCCTCGGAAGTCCAAAGAAGTCCCACGGCGAAGAGTGCAAAAAGAGTGACTGTCAATTTTCCCACAGTGGATCTGAGTAGAGTTTTTCCAAACTTCCGAAAAGCAGCAGAGAGGGGGAACGATATGGACGAAATCAAACGCCTGGAAGTCCTGCAGCGGAGTCTTTCCAGTTTGGATGAGCTTATGTCACGTCGAAACCAGTCGCTCAGCGCTTTTGAATCGCGAATTTTGATAGACATGCAAACGGGTGCCACAACTCTTCTTAACCCCACTACTAGAGATCAAAGTGTCACAAACAATCTTGCTTATGCGGCCTCGATGAGGCTTGAGTGCAAGATGCTGCGTCGCGCGCTGTTTTTTATGAGAATTCGAAGGACGAATATTGTTGCAGAAATTGTACAACTCCAAAATAAACGTGCTGATTCAAAACCGCAAGACACCGAATTTGCATCTTGAAAGCAAGTACCAAACTCACAAAGTTTTGTTGAGTTTAGCTTCGGCCTTCATGCGCATATGCTTTTCTAAAAGATCGCGAATGATAATTCTTGGAACGCCGAGGCTGCGTAGCGAAGACGCAACAACGTTATTGATGGACTCCTCAAGTTTGAGTTTTCGTTGATTGTCGATGAGTTCATAGACGGGTTGATGAGCATCGATGAGTGCGATGGTATCGGCGCCCAGTTCAATCTTCAAATAATCAACGCTCGGTTGAACACTTTCAGTATAAAACTGATACCGACTTAACAGCGAGGCTTCATCGTCATCATCCCGACCCCGTGCACGCGCCCTTGCAATCATTTCTTGCTTGCTAATGGAAAGATGCAAAACTTTTTTGACAGGAATTTTCATGGCCTTCAAAAAATTAAGAAGGTGCTTAGCGGCTGTAACGGTACGCGGGTATCCATCAAGAATAAAAGTATTCTCACTCAAACCTGGCGTATGCTCGATGTGTGCTGCAATAAAATCTTGTGTCCAACGGTCGGGAACCAAAAGGCCATTCATGGTACAATATTCAAGCCACTCGAGTTGAGATGTGAATTTATCCATCCCTTTTTTGCCAAAATAATCTTCGAGACGCGGCAGGTAGGAAAGAACTTTTCGAGAAAGATGTTCTGTTGTATCTACGCAGTCGAAAATATTCGATTCTTTGCTGATGAGGTATTTATCGGCAAGAAGTTGTGCGTAAACTTTGTTATCTTTAGCTCTATTCACCGTCGTTCTTAAAATTTCACCCATGGAAAGGTGTGATTCTGGAGCAATAGACATCACTCGGCACAGTGCTGCTGCGACTTCGCCTTTACCGCAACTCGAAGGCCCCGTGAGAATGAGCGCCCCGTTTCCGCGCATCGTGACCTGCTCAACACGGACCATGGACTGAATTTCGTAGCGGTTATAATTCCCAGTCACCTTATTCACCTTTTTAAAAATGTCTCGATATTAATTTTCAAGAGAGAAGGCTCATTCCAGCCGCTTTAACTGTTTCTAGCGCAGCTTTTACCGTTTCCATTTCCTTGGGTTCAATCTGTGTCAATGGAAGTCGCAGCGTAGATTCGCAGACGCCCAAATAGCCAAGCGCCCACTTGAGTGCAATGGGATTTGCAACACAAAAAAGACCTTTGTTCAGCGGATAAGTTGCCAGATGCAAGCGGCGCACTTCTTCGAGGTTATTTCGCTTTGCAGCTTCGAGCATGGCGATCATGGCACCAGGAATGAGATGAGTTGTTACGGAAATAACTCCCGTTGCTCCACAGAGCAGGGCAGGAGCATAGGTCGGATCGTCTCCCGATAGAATTTCGACCGTTCTGTTCAAAGCCGATTTGTCGAGTCCGCGACGCAATTCAGCAATGACACCAAGATCTCCTGCTGCTTCCTTGATTGCAACGACGTTGGCATGGGCTTGCGCAATGCGAACAAAAGTTTCGGGAAGAAGTGTTGCACCCGTGCGACCAGGTACATTATAAACGCACAAAGACATCCCATGAACGGCTTGTGCCACTGCACTAAAGTGTTCAAAAAGTCCCTGCTGTGTTGGCTTATTGTAGTAAGGTACTACGGCCATAACACCGTCGACTTTTTTTCCGTTTTTTCCTACGAAGCGAGCGTATTTTTCTGAAGTCGAGATGGTTTTGCGTGTATCGTTCGAGCCTGTGCCTACATAGACGTGAAAATTCTCATCACGTTCTTCTAAGGCAATGCCGACGAGCAATTCGACGTCTTGCTCGCTGAGGGTCGGGCTCTCGCCGGTTGTTCCATTGACAATCACTCCTGAAATGCGTGCTGCGCGTTGGAGCTTCAAAAGTTTGCGAAACCCGTCATTGTCAATCTCGCCGGATCTGTTAAAAGGGGTCGCAATGGCGGTAATAACACCCGAAAAGGCTGGATGAGACATCTATTTTTTCCTCACGATGGGAGTCTGACTGAGGCAAAGTCATCACCATGTTTACTTTCTTTGGTGCGATTTGCAAACTTCTGAACGAGGAGTCGCTCCATGTTGCGATGGAAATGCGATTTTCAGCGTGTAAAACCTGAACATCTGTGTGAGCAATTCAGCTTCGAAATATTTACAGCGGTCCTTTTAAAGGCCATCAAGGATCGTGTCCCAGTTTGGGGAGGCGATGCTTCTGAATTTCATGAACTTCTCGGGTATGAAAATTCGATATTACGACTTAATTATCCTTCACATATAACGACATCGAGTATTATATTTCATCCCGTTGAAGAAAAGGTGCTGCTTTTTCATCACAAAAAAATCGGCGAATGGGTCTATCCAGGTGGCCATGCCGATGGCGACTGGTATTGGCTCCGATCTGCAGTTCGAGAATGTTTCGAAGAAACAGGCATCTCGGAAATCGACGTCGTTTTGCCCTCGGCGTCAGACAATTGCATTTATAAAATGAATGACCCCGCCGCGCTCTTGCCTTGGATTGTGCATAAGTTTCCCCGCGCTCCTTCTTACGATGGAGAGCCCGCACATTTTCATTTTGATGTGATTTATGTGTTTAGAGCGTGTGGCTCCGATTTTATTCTCAATACGAAAGAAGGATCTGCGATGCGCTGGTTCAAAAGATCAGAACTGAACAGCATTGTAGAAGCAGGAGAGGATTCTCAAAATGGGGTCAGTTTGTTGACAGCAACGCTTATCACAAAGATTTGGGACGCTTGCTGCCCACCTTTTTTTTCACCAATTGACTCTACTTCCAATTTCGTGCTAGTTAGCTAGCCTTGCGTGGGCCTGTAGCTAAATGGTTACGGCAGCCGGCTCATAACCGGAGGATCTGGGGGTTCAAGTCCCTCCAGGCCCACCAATTTCAAAGGGTTACCGCACAAAAGGTAACAAAGTGGTGCGCCCATCAGGTTGCCACACTTCTCTTCATTTCAAGCTCTTTATTTACAACTTACTTAATAATCACATCATCGCCTGTGCGCACTTGTTGCATCAGCTTTGAAATATCGCATTCAACATGCGGATGTTACCGGCCGTAACCTCTCGAGATGCTGGATTCGATCGGTAAAGCACTTCAGGAGCATTTGTTCCTTGAAGTGCAAGTTGGCCTTTGAAATTGAGAGAGGTGACTGCACCATTCTGAAAGATCGGCCCCGAAAACTGGATCCAACCCGCTCCCAATGGACTTTGTTCCCTTCAATTCAAAATCACTTTTTCGTGTTTCGCTCCAAGTGCAAAGCTCGGGCAATTTTTAATAAACGTTACATGAAAATTTGTCAGCAGGTGTGGGGTGCGAATCTCGCCCAGAAGCAATGACAATCTTCGCAAAACCAGGACGTTTCCATTGGACTCTTTCAATGCGAGCATATTCAGAGCACGAACGACTTCGATGATTCTTTTTCCTTGCTGACCTGCCTAAACTTCACTTGAAGATTCTGAATGTTGTGTGCTGCAAGAAACAGAAGAAATGAAGGCAAGAGTAAGCGCAACCAAAGTATTTTTCATGAAATCCCTCTAAAAATAAGCATTTTCTTTCTCGCTGGAGAAGAATTTCAGTCCAATATCTCAAGCTCCAGAGCCTGTAAAGACTTGTTTAGGTAGCGCCTTATAGCCTCTGATGTAAACTTTGGGATATTTTGTTTCCATATCGGTGTGGCAAAGTTTGCACCCTATCGAATAGCTTGTAATATCAGTTAACTCAAACAGAAGGAACGGGAGTCTTGATGAGAATGTCTTTGAAATTTTTTCTACCACTACTTATTGTCCTTTCTGGGATCGCCTATTTTACAGTACCTGCTGTTGAATTTGTTACAAGTCGTTGGTTTGAGCGTGATTTAGATGCCAGAAGCAAGATCATTTCCGATGCACTTCAGGAAAGCCTTGCTCCTTTATTGGCTCAGCGGAGCGCTGATACAAAAAAGAAAAAGGTCGCCGTAATCAGCAAAATGACAGAAAATGAACGAGTCCTGGCAATAGGCTACTGCGACGTTTCAAATGTTCTTGAGATTCGTACAAATCTATTTCCAGACGAACTTCAGTGTCGAGATTTTGTAGGCAAAGAAGCACATGCATTGGTCGTCAAGGAACTGAAGAATGGAATTTTTCATGTCACAACCGCGCCTCTAACATATGATTATGAAGAAAAGAAATTGGATGGCACAACTTCAACCAAAACTTTTGTTGGTCGATTGCTCATCGTACATGATATGAGTTTTGCAGCACGGAGAACGAGAGAGACTCAAAGATATCTGTTTATGATGTTTCTTGGAATCGGACTTGTTACTGCAATCATTGGTGTCATTATCGCACGCTGGAGTATGAAAGGATGGATTCGCTCCGTTCGAAGTCTTGTAACCGGAGCGCAAAGTTCTGATATCAACTCCATAGAAAATAAAGAGTTTATGCCGATTCTTCAAGATGTGAAGAATCTTATTCGCGAGTTGGAAACCAATCGTGCGACCAGAGATGATTTTCAGCTTTCGTGGACGCCCCAATCATTGAAGGAAATATTATCCACCGAACTTTCCGGAGACGAGATTCTTGTCGTCTCGAATCGTCAGCCATATATTCACATGAAAGAGGATGGCGGAATCAAGATACAGTTTCCTGCCAGTGGATTGGTTACAGCAATAGAGCCCGTTGTCAGAGCTTGCTCTGGAGTCTGGATTGCGCATGGTAACGGCACCGCTGACAGGGAAGTCGTTGATAAACGAGACCGCGCACAAGTGCCACCAGGAAAAAATGAATACGAGATACACCGTATCTGGCTTACTCCAGAGGAGGAAAAAGGTTACTACTACGGATTTTCTAATGAAGGGCTCTGGCCGCTTTGTCATATTGCTCATACGCGTCCGATATTTAGACAATCCGACTGGGAATCCTATAAACAAGTCAATCAAAAATTTGCGAATGCAGTTATCGCAGATGCCAAGAGCGACAACCCGGTTGTGCTCGTTCAAGATTACCATTTAGCTCTGGTTCCTAAGATGATTCGTGACAAACTTCCCAATGCTACGATTATTACATTTTGGCATGTCCCATGGCCAAACCCTGAAGCCTTTGGAATCTGCCCCTGGCGGGAAGAAATTTTGGAAGGACTTCTCGGCAGCAGCATCGTGGGTTTTCATATTCGATTTCATCGAAACAATTTTGTTGAAACCGTGGATCGCTTTCTTGAATCGCGAATCGACAGAGAGTACTCCTCGATTTCGTACCTTGGAAGAGCAACTTTGGTAAGATCCTATCCAATTTCGATTGAGTGGCCGCCACATCTTCTTGCTGATATTCCTCCCATCGTGAGCTCCCGAGAAATCATTTGTACTTCAAAGGTACTGCCGAGAGATGATGCCCTCAGCTTTTGAGGAGGCGTATTGATGAAAAAAGAGATTTTAGAATT
>JBIIEI010000083.1:0-24125 GCA_044237915.1 Silvanigrellaceae bacterium
GTCATTCAGTAAAACCTCTGAGAAAGCCATAAGCTTGTTTCCTCCCTTCTGAAGGAAACACTACAGCGGCAAGGCTTTTCAGTTTACGCATGGAGTCAGGAAGGGGTGATTTAAACAGAAGAAAAATTCTGCTGGGAAGCGCCGGACTCATTGCCGGAGAGCTGCTTTTATCCACACAAGAAAGCGGTGTTGTTTCGCAAGTGGTGCATGCTGCACAGGCATTGAAAAGTGAAAAAAACGCAAAGTACTCGACTGACGAAAAGCTCACGCCGCTCAAAGATGTCACGACATATAATAATTTTTATGAATTTGGGACGTCCAAGGAAGATCCTGCACAGAAATCAGGAGGATTTCAGTCGAGCCCCTGGAGTGTGCAGTTCGATGGAGAGGTTGAAAAATCATCCGTCATGAACTTTGAAGACATCTTGAAAGGTCAAGTTCTGGAAGAACGCATCTACCGCTTTCGATGTGTTGAAGGGTGGTCGATGGTTATTCCCTGGGTTGGGTTTCCCCTGCACGCACTTCTTAAGAAAATGAAAATTAAATCCAATGCAAAGTTTGTAGAGTTTACTACGCTATTAGATCCAAAAAGATTTCCGGGCCAGGCGCGCGCTGTTCTTGATTGGCCCTATGTCGAAGGTCTGCGTATGGATGAAGCCATGCATCCTTTGACATTTGTGGCCGTCGGGCTCTATGGCGAAGTTTTGTTGCCGCAAAATGGCGCACCGTTGCGTCTCGTTATTCCCTGGAAATATGGGTTTAAAAGTATCAAATCGATTGTGCGTATGCGCATGGTCGAAAAACAGCCCGAGTCTTCTTGGATGAAGTCCGCACCCAGTGAATATGGCTTTTATTCAAACGTCAATCCGTCTGTGGATCATCCTCGCTGGAGTCAGGCGCGAGAGCGAAGAATTGGCGAAATTCTAAAAAGAAAAACCTTGCCATTCAACGGTTATGCCGATGAAGTGGCAAGTCTTTATTCTGGAATGGATCTCAAGAAAAACTTTTAGAATTTAATACATGTGCGTCGAAATGGGAGGAAGATACTGTTTCTTGAAAAAATCCCATTCCGATTGCAAACCCGAATAGGTCACACGGCTGAATTCTTTGATGGCGTGGTCAGCATCGCTCGGGCGGATGGCCCCGTTGACGACCGCAACAAAAAGAGCAGCCCGAAGCTCATAGATGCGATTAAAAGTGCGTGGGAACTGAGAGTGACGTTTTTCGCCGTTCGCCTTCGTGTCCATGAGTTCGTAACAAGTCTTCCACTCGTGGGTGCCTTGGGAAAGCTTTTTGAAAGCGCGAATTTTAAGCGACATTGTGAGTATCTCCGTCGTTTGTTTACTTTTTCCTAGTTTGTATTTCGGATTTTGCAAAATCATTCTTTAGTTTTTAGCGTTAAGCAATAATTTTGCTGAGATAAACAGCGACGGAGATCTCTGAAATTCGAGGTGGGATGAGGACAAAAAGACTCACTGAAGGTCATTCATCTGTTCAATTTTTTCGATATCGGTCTGCTTTACGATAATGCATGCAAGCCCATTTTCAGGCGTGACTTGAAGAGAGGCTGCTGCAATGGGATTCACATCTGGATCAGTAGACCCTGCGACAGTACCCTCAATGATTCTTCCAGATTTCAACACGATTCTGTAGAGCATCATAATGGACTTCCTTCTTCATGTGAATTCGGAGATCGGACTCACATGAAGATCGTAACAGCAGCTGTATCTTTTTTGTGGGCAAAGTTGCCAGTGTGGGTCAAAAAACTCTATGCAAAAGGAAACTGCAGGAAACTCAGGCCATTGCCTCGGCTTTCACAAGTCGAGAGCTTTTCGCTTTTGCCATGTATTCGATAAGTACGATAATGCGATTGGCTTCGTCCATAGTGATGGAGTGTGCCGCAGCGGCGCGCATGGCGAGTTTTTGAAAAAAGTCGCGGCTGACGTTTACTTGATCGGGAAGGACGCATGACTCAGTGCATTTTTCGGCCTTTGCAAGCAACGCGGGTGCGTCTGGAAAACGGACTTCAATTTTGGAAGTCTTAGAATCCGCAAAGCCAAAGAACTCTCCGAGGTTCAAAATTTTTCCAAACATTTTCCACTCCTGCTCAAATGAATTGCCAACTCTGAACATCAACACAGCAAATCACAAAGCAATCATCGTGCCAGCAAGTGTAGAATGCTGGATTTAATGGCGGAAATTCATTGCAAATAAAAAGTGAAAAGAGGAATGAATGTGCATTTATATTTTTAGTAAAATATTCAACATGTTTATTTATTTTAAAACGAAAATGAATTTGACATTGGCCAGAATATCGACATCTTGGTTGTGACTTGCTTACTTGAATTCAAATGAAATAATTTGAAAAACCCTTGTTCCACCGGGTGTTTCGACTTCAATCCATTCTCCTGCGATGCGGTTGAGCAGGCCTTTTCCCACGGGGGATTTCCAAGAAATTCTTTTCGTCGCCAAATCGGCCTCGTCTTCTCCGACGATTTGGTAGACCACCTTCTTGCCGTCCTCGGTTTCCAGCTGCACGGTGGCACCAAACTGAATTTTGGCTCCACGTTGTTCGCGTGGATCGATAATCTGTGCATTTTCGGCGCGTTTTTCAAGAAAGCGCAATCTGCGATCGATTTCGCGCAGCCTTTTTTTACCATACTGGTACTCGGCGTTCTCGGAACGATCTCCTTGCCTGGCTGCAAAGGTCACTTCAACGACGATGCGGGGACGCTCTTCCTTTGTAAGGTAATTGATTTCATCCACGATTTTTCGGTATCCCTCGGGAGTGATAAGATTTGTTCGGCCTTCGGATGTCATCTGCAGTCCATTCCGTTTTCAAGGAGTTGTGCCCATAAATTCGCTCTATTGACATACCTGTTCTTTCTCCCGTGGGTCAAATGAGTGGGCACGAGATGTTGTGTGAAACATGCTTGTGACTTCAGTCCCCAGTGCCTTTACATAAGTACCATAAATTTGTATGGTTTCTGTGGGGGAATAAAAAATGGAAGACATTGTGGAAGGAATTGTAAAATCTGTGAACTTCGATGGCATCAAACTTTCCGTAACAAAGCAAAGCCAAGAAAATCATAACCGCTATGGAAAATTACTCCGCATCGAATTAAAACGATCAGGCCCTGGTTTTTCCGAAATTTCATTTTTGAAAGATATTCAGAAACGGCGCGAGGATTGGGTCGGAAAAAGAGTCAAGGTGCGCGTAAGATCTTTGTCAAGTCTTTACTGTGATGTCCAGGCGGTGGAATCTGAATTGGAATTTAAATCCGTAACAACAAAACAAATTACAGCATGATAAGCGTGCTCATCCTCTCGGTAAGTTTTCAAGTTTAATTCCTGGAAATTTTCCGGGATTGATTGACTCAACGGTCGATTGTGTTTGAATGGCGGTGGATTGAAACACATGTTTCTCCGCTTAGAATTCTCGTTGTTACTTAGCAATTCGTCTTATTTTGGTACTTTATTTAATTTTTGTAACCAAAGGAGTTTACGATGAACAACCCAGATCACAACGACTACAGAAAAAACCGTTCGGAACGTTTTGGAGAAGCTGAATCCGATCGTTATGGCCGCGAAGATCGCGGATATTTTGGAAAAGAAGATCGCTCTTCATCAATGCGCAACGAAGATCGTTCGCAAAGCGATTTTGATTCAAATCGTTTTGGCAACCAAGATTATTCACAAAGCCGTCAACCCGATTATAGCAGAAGCTCAAGTTCTCAATATGGGCGCAATGAATCCTTTGGCTCCAACGATTATGAAGGCCGCCACGCCGGAAACCGCGATCGCTTTTCAATGGATCAGCAAGATCAAAGAAATTTCGGAAGGCAAGATCGCTATGGGCAGAATACCCTTTCCGAATGGAATAGCGATCGTTCTGGAACGTCCTATCAGGGCAATAGCTTTGCAGGAAGCGGCCTTGGAGGCAGCTATTCTTCTACAGGTAGCTCGCAAGGCTTAGCGAGCTCCCCATTTAATCAACGTGGAATGCAGGGCGGATATGGCATGAGCGAACGACATAATTTAGACGGACAGCATAGTGGTATCGGTGGAGGAAGTTCCTCCCCTATGATCACTTCCTACGGTTCGTCTTTTGGTCAATCTCAAGGCGGATCTTCCAGGCAATCTGGCCAAGGGCAATTCGCCGGAAAAGGCCCTCGTGGTTATCAACGTTCTGATGAGCGCGTGAAGGAAGACATTTGTGAAAGATTAATGGCTCACCCTGATATTGATGCATCAGATATTGAAGTCGAAGTGAAGAGTGGTGAAGTCACCCTAAAGGGAACGGTCGATCAACGCCCTGTCAAGAGAATGACCGAGGAGTGTGTTGAATCCATCTCAGGCGTCAAGGAAGTTCATAATCAACTGCGTGTCAAAGACCGCAATCAAACCGACATGTCACGTTCAGGTCTTTCGCAGTCGAGTCACTCAAGCGATAGCAGCGATCGCGACAAATCTTCAACCGGTACAACGGCAAATAAAATCACATCGGGAACTTCGAGTCATCTTGTTTCCTGATTTCCAATCCCTTAAATTTTATTTGGGGGATTCAAGTTGGCAGAGTGGATTGATTCCATTAAAAACACCGTATGCTCATTGAGGATACGGTGTTTTCTTTTTTAAGCGACGTTTGCAAGAAATTTCTGGCTTCACTGCTGTACTCTCATGCCAATCGAGTGTATTTGTTTGAGCCATCTTTTGACATTTACGAGGTATGCAATGTTTCAAAATGATTTGCTCAATGGAAAACGCATTCTTGTCACAGGCGGTGGTACAGGGCTTGGAAAAAGCATGGGCAAAAGGTTCCTTGAACTGGGTGCCCATCTCATTATCTGTGGCAGGCGTCAGGAAGTTCTTGAGGAAACCGCTAAAGAGTTTGCAGCCGTCCATGGTGATAAGATTGAAATTCATTCCTGCGATGTCCGAGATTCTGCCGCTGTCGAAGACATGATTTCAAATATTTGGAAAAATGGCTCATTGGATGGATTGGTCAATAACGCTGCGGGCAATTTCATTTGCCGCACCGAAGAATTGTCGCCACGGGCACTCGATACGGTTCTCAATACGGTTTTGCACGGCACGGGATATATGACTTTGGCGTGCGGTAAACGTTGGCTCACAGAAAAGAAAAAGGCAACCGTTTTAAATATCGTAACAACCTATGCTACAACAGGCTCTTCCTATGTTGTTCCTTCCGCAATGGCCAAGGCTGGCGTACTCGCCATGACGCGCTCATTGGCTGTGGAATGGGGATCAAAAGGAATTCGCTTCAATGCCATCGCTCCAGGTCCTTTTCCAACCCCTGGTGCATGGGAACGTCTTGTACCACGTAGCGATCTTGCAGATAATTTAGAAACGCGAAACCCCCTGGGCCGACACGGCGAACATATCGAATTGGCAAATTTGGCTTCCTTCTTGATGTCCGAATTCTCGGGCTTTATCAATGGTGAACTCATCACCATCGACGGCGGAGAATGGTTAAAGGGTGCCGGAGAGTTTAACTTCCTTGAGGCCATGACGGACAGCGATTGGGCTGCGATGCGTCCCAAAAAATAAGTGTCGCAAAGCTTAGAATGCGAGTCGAAAATTCAGGCCCATTCCAATCTGCGATTGGGCTGATATCAGCGGTGCAAAAGACAGATTGAATGCAGACTTCTTTTGATTGAGGGGTTCGTACTTCCAATCATGATACAGCCATCCGTCAAACGCACCGTAGGCCAATGCCGAATAAAAGAGTGTCAATGAAAGCGTGCGTTGCGTAGAAGTAGGCGCTGCAATCGAAAGTAAGAGCAAGGCTGCTTCAGTGCAGCCGACGCCGATGCTCTTCGCCATGTCCCCATTCTTTGCCTGACCGACTCCAAAAGGAAAATAAGAAAGCATATAACGAGCCCACTGAGTTTTGCCTGCGTCGCGAGCGTGCAATTCAGGCGCAAGGTCTGCGATTTCGTGCCCCCAGGCGCCTAAATAACCTGTCACTCCCAACAAAATGCCATGATAATTACGCTCCTCTATCCGATGAGAATAAAAGTTTTTTGCACGTTCGTTACTTTCAACATTGCGCCTGTCAAGCTCAGCTGCCACAAGGATAATCAAGGATTCCGTTCCAAGATAAAGATATCCTTCTTCAGGTTGACGAGCATCGAAGTGACCAATTCCAAAGGGAACAAGCCCCAGCCAAAATCTGCTTTCAGATTTAAGAGGTTCTTCTGTGCGCGCAATTTTGGCAGCCAATGACTCCGATTCTGCAGGGGGCGTTATTTCGCCCGGTGATTCCTCGGCGGGAGGTTTCGAAGGCGGAAGTGCGGGAGGAGGCAGAGGAAGCGGAGTTTTTATCGCAAGTGGTTTGGGCGGATTTTTTATTCTGAGTTTTTTGAGATATTCATATGCCGCAGGAGGATCCTGTAACGGATCAAGTTCAACATGGGGGTTGACTTCATACAACAGATCCAACCATTTTTCCATCTGCTGCGATTGTCCGAAGGCAAAGGAAATTCTCGATTTTAAAAGAAAGAGTTGGCTTTTTTCTTCAGCACTCAGCGCCGCATTGTTTTCGAATACTTGGTCGGTAATTTTTGCGGCTTCTTTAAAGTAACCCTTTTTAAAATCATTTTCTGCCTGCACCAATTTTTCTTGGTGCGAGAGTTGAGCTTGAGCATGAACAGTGGAAGTCACAAATGTGAGGCACAAAAGCACCAGCTTTAAAATAGATATTCTTTGATATTGAATGCGTGCCCCTCTCATATCATGCAGCCTTTCACTTCGGTTCGCGAATTTGGTACTGCTCAATGTAACGAAACAGTGTTCGTTCTCCAATGCCCAGTGCCTTGGCTGTTTTTACACGATTACTCTGATGTTTGCGCAATGCTTCGGATAGAAATCCTTTGGCCCATGCATCTCGAGCCGCCTGAAAACTCTCTTCAGCCTCTCCATGAAGGTCGTAACAGACTTCAGAAATTTCTGAGTCTGAATTTACGAGTCCCAAATCGTGTCTCAATATGACCGTTCCTTCTGCCATAACGAAGGCTCTGCTGACAATATTTTCGAGTTCCCGAATGTTTCCGGGCCAAAGATGATGCTCAAGTGCTGCAAGGGATTCTGCCGAAAATTCTTTATTGGGTAGCCCATGCAAACTTGCAAATCTTTCTTTAAAAAAATGGGCCAGGGGAAGAATATCTTGGGGACGATCGCGCAAGGGGGGCAATACAATTTCGGCCCCCGCTAGTCGATAGTACAAATCTTGGCGAAAGGTTTTTTCGGTAACCATTTTTTTGAGATCCCGATGTGTTGCTGCCACAAGTCGGAAATCTATTTTACGAGGCTGGGTTTCGCCAAGTCTCACCACCGCTTTTTCTTGCAAAACCCGCAGGAGTTTGCTTTGCATGGACAATGGAAGCTCGCCGATTTCATCGATAAAAAGAGTGCCCCCATCGGCTTTTTCGACAAGGCCCGCATGATCGCTTAAAGCACCCGTAAATGATCCGCGCTTGTAACCAAATAATTCTGCTTCCATCAAGTTTTCAGGAAGTGCTGCCGCATTTAAAGGAACAAATGGTTTGTTTGAACGCTTCGAAAGTCGATGAAGCTCATGTGCTGCAAGCTCTTTTCCGGTGCCTGTTTCTCCGAGGATGAGCGTTGAAACTTCAAACGGGGCAAGGCGACCCAGGACTTTATAGACATCCAAAAGGGCCTGAGAATTCCCCACCATCACGCGATTGTGAGAGAGTTCTGTGCTTGAATTTGAATTTTTTTGACGAAATCGAAGTGCTGAAACCTGTTCTCTTAAGAGGGCTCTTTGCAGAACAATTCCCAACAGCGTTCCTGCCGATTCCAACGCTTCTTGAAGATCAAGTGAAAGTTCGGCAAAAAGATTTCGAAATCCCAAGTAGAAAATAGCAACGAGGCGTCCTTCTGCAAGCACCGGAAAACCTGCAAAACTTCGCATCTCTTTCATAAAAAGTGTGCCTGCGCTCACTGCGTTTTGTTGAAAGGCTTCAGGCAGGATAATTTTGGCTTGAATTCGTAGAATTTCTTCATGCAAGGTAACTGGCATTTTTTCCCAAATACCCTGGGCTTCCTCTTTTTTAAGCCCGCTAAAAGCAACAAGATCGTAACCCTCTGGCCCCGAGAGCACCAAAAGTCCGTTGTGCGCAGTGCTTAATTCCAAGACGTTTGTTAGGAAGTGCTCAAGTGCTTTTCGCAATTCGAGCGCATTTTCCATGGGATTTGAGAGCCAAAGAAGCATGTTTTTTCGAAATTTTTCGAAGTCTCGTGTATTTGATCGTGCTGCGGTGTGAAGGGGAGCAGCGAGCGCATTTGCATTTTCTTTTTGATGTGACTTCGTAACAACCATCCAGTGGAGCCCACCACCCGAAAAATTTTGACCGAGCAAAACTTCAAGTGTCCCTGGAAGGGGTTGCGCCACTCCTGCTTTTTCAATGAGGAGATGCACACGGCCCTGAGGGAGGGCTGTGAGAAAAACACTAAAATCTCCAAGCATGGGCAGAGCATGGTCACACTCGCCTTTGGCTGCAAAAGACATGACTTTTTTGTTGAAGAAGCCTTCGAACACTTGCAAACCTTCTGAGGTCCACGCAAGAATGTGCCATTCCCTAAAGTCCTGCTGCACAAGGCCCCTTTCTTCAATCCAATTGAATTTCCTGCGAGACTTCTGGAGAAATAACAAGCCTTCTTTCGTTATTTATTCCATCGCGCACGATGTGAATTTGATGAGAACCCATTGAAAGTTCCAGTTCCTTCTGTAGCACAATGCCATGGTATATCCCATCTACAAAGAGGCTTCCAGGGGAATTCAGCCGCAAGGTGACCTTTTTTAACTTGGGTTTGAGTTCAAAGAAAAAACGCAAGTTTGGTGTATTTTGAACGTGAATCGTACTTTTTAAGGTTTCTACAAAAGGGTTCTGCAGTTCGATTTCGTGGGAACCCTCCTTCAGCCGAAAGGGCTGCGCGCGCGGTAGCCGTCCCATGGCAACACCATCAATTTTGATTTCAGCCCATGCATTTGCAACGAGAAAAACCTCTCGCGACTGACGAACAGCGGATTCTTGAACGGGCACTTTGGGAAGTGAGGGTGGGCTTGGCTTGGGAGAGATGCTGCTTGAAAGGGGAGTGGAAGGAGACGAAGGCGAAGCCTGAGGCGTGGCTTGTACAATTGCATTTTCATCGAGCGAAACATGCTGTTGTGGACGTAATTTGAGGATGATCAAGGGGGCCGCAAAAAGTACAGCAGTAATGATTGCGCCACTTGCTACAAGCATCTTTTTTTGTTTCCAAAAAGAACTCGTTGCCTGTTGCGAGGCACCGGCTGCTACTGTGACTTCAAGGCCTGCGGGTTCAACATGTACCGTTGGAACTTGATTTCCACGTTCCGACAAAAAAGAAATCCAAGAAGCCTTTTCACGCGGACTCATCCCTTGCTTTAAAAGCTGCTCTTGGGCATGAGAAGTCAGTTGCTGATTCAATGTCTCGGGAGATATTTTTTCTTCAAGCCATTCTTCTAGAAAACGTTCAAGTGGAATGTCACAAAGAAACTGAAATTCCCTTAAATGGGTGAGGGCAAGAGTTTGTGCCGAAAGTGAGGGCGACGAACGTCCTCCTAAAATTGCTCGACATTGCTGCGCAAGTGGAGGATAAAATCCATCGAGTCTTTCATCGACGGTTTGAAGAAATTCATCATTTAAGTAACGAAACAATGGCAGAGGAGCTAAAGGGGGCAGGGCAGCTTGGCCCGTCATGAGTTCTAATTCAATAAGTGCAGCGGAAAAAAGGTCGGAAAAGGTATCCGCCTGTTCTCCTGCAAGGATGCGTGGATCGGCATAGCCCAGAGTTCCCGCAAGGGTTTCTCCAGACGAAAATCCTTGTACGCTTGCGACTCCAAAATCGATGAGCACCACGCGCCCATCGTTGCAGATCATAATATTCGAGGGCTTAATGTCTCGATGAATAATGTGAGCTGCATGGGCGATCTCAAGCGCGCTAAAAACCTGTTTCATTATTGCAAGAACTACTGTAGTGGGCTGTGCGCCGTGCAATTGCGCGAGTGTTTTTCCGTCCAACCATTCCGTAATAATCCAAAAGACATTGTCTTGGGAAATCACATCGTAGATGCGCACGATGCCCGGATGTTGAATGGCTGCAAGGGTTCTTGCTTCGCGAAGCGCAAGGGAACCCACTTCAAACTGAAAATTGTTGACAGCTTTGATGGCGACTTGTCTGCCCAGACGCGTGTCGACAGCCCTGTAGACCTTCCCCATGCTTCCTTCTGCAACGAACTCGCACTCGGCATAGCGTCCTTCATCAAGTGAAAGAAGTGGCTTTACCGAGGAAGAAAGGGAAAGGCCAGAAGAATTATTGTCGCTTGAATGTGTCATGAGAATTGTTGCAGTCCAGACAGTGCGAGTACAAAAAACTCCTTTTTCTGCGGAATGCAGAAGTCGAAGTGGATCCTTCGTATCACAGTCCTGCCAGATTTGGCAGGATCACAATCTACTGCTACAAATTGGAGCAAAGAAGGAGACATTCTCAGCTCTGAATTCAATCACACTCTCTTCGACGATTTAACGCTACTTTGGGGCGAATTTGCCATAAAGAAATTCAATTGTTTGTATGTCACCATCAGAAAGTTTATACGGCTTTGGATTAACAGTATAGAAATTATCGAATAATGCACAATAGCTCATCATTGACTTTGCATCAAATGTCCCTAAATCTTTCGTCACTTTGTTGTATTTCTCATTCTGTCCCTCTTTACATGTCGAATCTTTCCGATCATGTTCATGCGCAAGACCAGTTGCATGTCCAAATTCGTGAAGTGCGACTCCTTCGATGCAAAAAGGAACACCAGTCACATATTCACCGCAATTGGAAAGTTGCATGGTCGCCCCATTATTATACAAACTTTGAGTCACGTGCACATAGATTCCATTTTTGCCAACATTTGACCACCCATCACCCATACTACCTGTAATCATTTTAATTTTGATGTTCTGTTTATGCCAAGGGGTATTTATGCAGAGGCCCCAGTCAGCAGATTCTTTACCATCCGACCAACCTAAATATTTCATATTTGTGCGGCCGTTGAATTCTCTGACAACGGCCTTGTTTACCAAGCTTCGTGCTTCTGAGTATTCCTCTGTGAGCCAACAGACAAACGCCTTATTTCGTGGCCATTTTTGAGCGTTTTTGTAATAGTTACCTTGAATTTCGGATTCATCGACTGTAGGAACAGCTTGTTTACATGCGCCTGAAATAAACAGCAGACCCATTAAAAAAAGAGATAATTTCATAAGGTCTGACAACCTTTCGCGTTGCGAAGAATGAGGTCGCATCAGTAAGATATCGGAATGCCATTCGAAAAGTTTAAACGATGCACTGGTTCCGGAGCTGTGAATGATGGTTTTTGAGGCCAAATCTACTCGGGCAGCGAAGCGAGAACATTAAATTTTCATTGATAATTATTTAATTTCGTTACTTTAAATATGTTCTCCTATAAAAGGCTCAATTTTCAAGAAGCAGATGCGGATAAGATTGGCGTGTTTTCTTTGTGCAACGGGAGGGCTCGGCATGCATAAGGCAAAGAATCTCTGGTTATCGTCTTTGTTCCTTATTTCGGTATGTTCCGTTGGATCGCTGTCGATGTCTTGCCAGGTGCAAGATCCTGCGCAGTCAAAAAAGGGAAAAGATTTGGGTAAACCTTCGGGTGTTCCCGAGGAACCTAAGGATAAAAATAAAGAAAATACGCCAGAGAATGAAGTAGAAAAAGGTGGAAATGAAGATCAAAAGACAGGAAAGCAGCTGACTTCGAGTGAAGAAACTCGCTTGAAAGAAAAAGAAGTGGACAGTCGGGAGCTTTCGAGGGCTCAACTCTGCGAACTTCCCGCCGGATCTGTTGTCGTTGTTGCAGAACTGACTGGAAATTCCAGTGGTCATCAAAAATTTAAAACCCTTATTTCGCTGACAGATGCGAAGGGAAAAAAAATAGATTGTGACCTTAAAGAGGGTTTTCTTTGGGCTCCTCATTTTCAAGTAAAGGGCGAGCCTGTCGTCGAAAAAAAGAAGGAAGAAGTGATTATAAAAACCTCGGTGAATGAAGAACCAAAGGCAAAAGTGGTGTCAGATTTAAAGGTTTCTCGCTTTGGATTCGTATGGCCCACAGTGACGCAAAAGATCCGCAATGATTCTTGCGGGGGCGGACATTATGGTGATCCTCGGGGTGAGCGTGGTGGACACCTGGGCACCGACATTGAGGCAAAAGTGGGTGAGCCCATCGTCGCAGCTGCTGCCGGAAGCCTTCTTACGGCAATTGAGCAAGGAATTTGTGGCAAATGGATGCAACTCACTCATGCCGAAAACAGACAGACACGTTACTGCCACCTGAACAGTTTTGTTGTGAGAAGTACAGGAACTTCGGTGGAGCGAGGAGAAAAGATCGCTGTGGCTGGCAAATCTGGAAATGCATCAAACCCATGTATCACTGCCCACGTCCATTTTGAAGTGAAAGAAAATGGCTCACTGGTGGATCCTGAAAAACGGTTGCCTTAAGTTCACTCTCGCCTTCATTTCCTCAATGCGCTTCGCTAAATTCACGCAAAATACCCTTCATTTCTGCTTGCAAACATCCCAAGTTTGTCTAGAATAGCCCCGTTTCCTTACAAACTTGGAGTGGATGTTTATGGGCAATTACATTTTTACGATGGTTGATTTACGCAAAGTTGTGAACGGAAAAGATATTCTGAAAGGAATCTATCTTTCGTTTTTTCCAGGAGCGAAAATCGGTGTTCTGGGCGCCAACGGCTCCGGAAAAAGTACGTTGCTCCGCATTATGGCTGGAGTTGACAAAGACTTTTTGGGCGAGGCTTTCCCACAAAAGGGAATTAAGATTGGTTATCTTGCGCAAGAGCCCGAACTCGATCGCACCAAAACTGTATTAGAAAATATTGAAGAGGGTGTTGCAGAAACCAAGGCTCTTTTGCAAAAATATGAAGATCTAAACATGAAAATGTGCGAAGATCTCGATGAAAAAACAATGCAAAAAGTGATGGATGAATCCGCAAGGGTTCAAGATCAAATCGATGCGCAAAACGCCTGGGAAATCGATCGCACCGTCGAAATCGCCATGGACGCCCTGCGCTGTCCTCCGGGCGAAGCAAAAGTTGATACGCTGTCTGGTGGAGAAAAAAGGCGTGTGGCGCTTTGCAAACTTCTCCTTTCAAAGCCCGATATGTTGCTTCTAGACGAGCCTACAAACCACTTGGATGCAGAATCAGTTCAGTGGCTTGAACGCTTTTTACAAGATTTTCCTGGTACTGTCGTGGCAGTTACGCATGACCGTTACTTTCTCGACAACGCAGCCGGTTGGATTCTTGAACTCGACCGTGGAGCCGGAATCCCTTGGCAAGGAAACTATTCTTCATGGCTTGAACAAAAGTCGAATCGACTTGCAGGCGAAGAAAAGCAGGAATCCGCAAGGCAACGCACTCTCAAGCACGAGCTTGAATGGGTTCGCATGTCTCCAAAGGCTCGTCAGGCGAAAAGCAAGGCACGTCTGAATGCCTACCATGAACTTCTCGCATCGGAAACAGCTCAAAAAACCGATACCCTCAAAGAAATCTCGTTTCCGCCGGGGCCACGTCTTGGCGATATGGTTGTGGAAGCAGAAGGAATTACAAAATCCTTTGGCGAGAAGCTTCTTTTTGAAGGACTCAATTTCCGCCTCCCGCCCGGGGGAATTGTTGGAATCATTGGAGCCAATGGTGCAGGTAAAACGACCCTGTTTAAAATGGTTGCTGGGTTCGAAAATGTCGATTCTGGTGCTCTTAAAATTGGCGAAACCGTCAAAATTTCTTATGTCGATCAAAACCGCGAATCGCTCTCGGGTACAAACTCGGTATTTGACGAAATTGCAGGTGGTCGCGACCTCGTACAAGTCGGAAATCGAGAAATTAATGCCCGCTCTTATTTAGCATCTTTTGGATTTAAAGGATCCGATCAGACTAAACTAGTGGGGCATCTTTCCGGTGGAGAACGTAACAGACTTAACTTGGCGAAGTTGATTATGAACGGGGGAAACCTTCTCCTGCTTGATGAGCCTACCAATGATTTAGATGTCGATACTCTGCGCGCCCTCGAAGAAGGCTTGGCAACATTTCCAGGTTGTGCCGTCGTTATTTCCCATGACCGTTGGTTTCTCGACCGCATTGCAACGCATATCCTTTCTTTTGAAGGGAACAGTCAAGTTGTTTGGTTTGAAGGAAATTACCAAGATTACATGGCAGATAAAAAGCGCCGCTTGGGTGATGATGCCGTAAATCCAAAACGAGTCCGTTACAGAAAACTCACCATCAACTGATTTCAAGCTGCCTTATTCGCGAGGCTAAAAATCTTTTTGAAGAATTCCACTTTTGGGAATGTGAGTTTCGGTGACTCCCGGAGGGCCAAAAGGCCCTTCACAAGAGCCCGTACCATGGACGTTTCCGGTACGATAAATGCCTTTGTCTTTGAAGGGATCTTGTTGTTCCGCTGTGCGTTTGGCACGCAAATTCTCACCATAAAGATGATTCATGTTGTGCAATAAGAGTTCAGGCGGGTTTTGATCCCATCCCTTGTGTCTTGAAAAACCGACACGATAATCCATGCCATCGCTGAATCCTTCAATATAAGTACCCATGGAAAGAGGGATGCCAATTTTCTCTTCATTCAGAAGATAGCGTCTGAGATTGCGCATATGCATGATCCAGCTCTCCCCTTCGAGTGGCTCACTTTCAAGAATTTTTAGCAGCGACACAGTCGTTTCATCTTCAAGACTCGAAAGTTCGTTTGAATTTTCGAGCACCGTTGTACGATCGAGGCTGACTTTGCCATTTCCAAAACGAATCATGCGCAATTGCTCGATCTCAAGCAGAAGCTGGTTGAGAAGCAGGCGTCGCATCGGCAATGCGGTAGGGCTCGTCTGTTCTATTTGAGTAAAGATTGCACACAGTTTCTCTTTTTCTTGAGCATCAAGCCACGCTGAAACCATATCGACCTCCTTGGTTGTGGGCAGGGAAATGAAATCCTGAACGTTGAGATGAGATCCCGGAACTCCACCTTTCAAGAAAAAGGTACTTCGAGGAGGAGACTGAGTGCAGCGTTTACCCGCTTTTCGCCCAAAGTATCAACAACGGAACAAGGACCCTGAAAAAGTTGCAGCACTGAGACTTCGGTTTGCCAGAATTCCGCACACTTTCTTTTGAATTCTTGGAGTGTTCAAGTCAGCATGAAAGGAATGCTTTGCAATTTGATTTGCAAAAGGGGCATTAGGAGTTCTCATGTCAAAAATGATGTTTCGTTACGTTGTTGTGATCCTATCTGTCGCCGTAGGAGGAATGAAGGCCTGCTTGCGGACACAAGATCATTCTCACATCAGCAATGCCTTGATACCCGGTGGAAAAGTTCCCGAAAAAGGGAGTCCGGGTGATTCAAACACCGTTTTTCTTTCTAAATCGAAGGAAAGCGCTCCGCACTGCGCCGGGGCCCTCGTTGCTCAAAATTTAATCGTCGTTGCTGCGCACTGCCAATTGAAAGCCACCCAATTAATTATCTTTCCTCAAAAAGAGGGTCGGCCTGCTGTTTCGTTACCTGTGGTTGAGCGAAAGACAGTCCTCAGGCAAAGTGAAGCACGCCCCAATTTCGATGTCGCTTGGCTTCGCTTCGACGGAAATCTTCCCGAAGGGTATGCACCTTTGGAAATTCTTCCTTTCGCAATGGCGAAAGATTGGAAAGTGGGCACCGAGGTTGTTTTTGTAGGACACGAAAAAGACATCGAGAATGAATCGAGACTCAGTGCATTAAACAGCAAAGTTTCGAAGTTCTTAGACAGTGCTCATGCCTTTGGTTTGATTTTTACAACAGCCGGCAAAGAAGGGGGAATATGCACTGAAAATACAAGTGGCCCCCTGTACCTTAAGCACGAAGAATCAGGAAAAGTACGCTGGTACCTTGCAGGCGTTTTAAGCGGATTCGATGGTGAAGGCCGCTTTCTTTCCCAAGATCGCGAACGCGTTTGCAAAGGTAACACGGCACTTCACAGTTCTCTCGGACATTTTAAAAAGTGGATAGAAGAAACGTCTGGCCTCGAACTCTTGGGCGCACGCCATCCTCAGACCTTTGACTTTAGTAAAGAACGACCTCTGCAAACCGAATTTGCAAAGCTTTGCGCTTCAACATTTCTTCCGGAGCGCCTCTGGATGTCGATAGAAATGCTGTTGAAAAAGACATCTCCTGAATCTTATGATTGTCACTTTGCGGAAAGGGCGCTCAAAACTGTCGACACTCTCGATCTTTCCGGGGGCCTTCCAAGCCTCGACGCCTTGCGTGGCTTCCCGCAGCTTAAAAACTTGAACTTAAAAAATGCGAGGGTTTCCGATCTCTCTGCACTTTCGGAGCTTGGGAGCCTTGAAAAACTCACACTCGATGGAGTCCCCGTAACAGATATTACCCCGCTCGGGAAACTCTCAAATTTAAAGGAACTGAGTCTCTCTGACTGTCATATTAAAAATCTTTCGGCGCTGGGAAATCTCATCAGCCTAAAGTCCCTGCGCATTTCACGTTGTGATTTAGGCAGCCTGCATGGCCTTTTGCCGCTCGCGCGTAGAAACCTGCAGAACTTTATTTACTCTGAGAATTCCTCAGTCAATGTTGCTGCCTTGGGGCAATTTGTTAGGCTAAAACAGCTTAAAATTGATGGGCCATGTCCCTTTCCCGATCCTAATTCTAGGGTCTGCAATTCAGGTGACAACGGGCCATTCTCCCCAAACGAAAGCATTTCGAATTGCCCCTTTCTCAAAACAAAGATCCAAGGCGCTGAAGAAAAAGTAGCAGGTTATGCAAATGAAAATCTCCAGATGTCGACTGCGATGCTGCCTGGAAATATTGCAGTGCTTGCTGGAAGGAAAATCGGGCAAGCCATTCTCGTGAACGTGCGTCAGGGCTCATTTCTCAATCGAAGTTTTTGGATTTCTGAGAAAGATCTGGAAGAGCGACAAACTGCCTGTGGATTTGATGGAATAGATTAAGCAAGTGAACTCAGGAGGAGCGTCGAAAAGGCTTTTAATATTTTCGATTGATGCTGTGCCATATGGTAACAAAGTGAAATTTCATCGCGATAGGTGGGTGCATTTGGAACGGGTAAGAGCCCCGTGCAACGCATCGCCTTCACAATACGAGTTGGCAGCACGCCCATCCCAGCTCCACTGTTCACAAGTGTCGTTATAAATTCTAAATTTTCGCTTTCCATAAGGCGCGGAAATTGAAGGTTCGACTTTTTTTCCAACTGCCGTAAAATCGCTTGTGTCTGCGTCAAATTAAAGTTTGCAATGAGAGGGACGTTACCTAGCTTTGCCTGATCAAGTTTGACTTTTTCAGGATGGTACCAAATGCAAACTTCGTCTTCGCATATTTTTTTGATCACGAGATCTTGATGCCGTGTTGGATTTACAATAATGCCGACATCAGCTTCTAAATTCATGACAAGGGCAAGCATTTCACGAGAAAGCCCATGTTTAAAATTGATCCTGATTCCAGAATATTTCTTTATAAATAAAGGTAACATCGGTGCAAGGGTGAACTGTGCAACAGAAGGGTGACATCCTATTGTCAGTGAGCCCTGGAGGGTTTCGCCTTCTTCTCTGAGCTGATCTCTGGAGTTCCCGTAAATTTCCAGAATATGTTTTGCAAAGGGAAGAAGTTTTTTACCTGCTTGAGTTAAAAGAACTCCGCGTGGGCTGCGCGAGAAAAGTTTAGCTTGGTAACAGGCTTCAAGTCTCTGAATGGCCTGAGAAAGTGAGGGTTGCGAAATGCCCAATTTGAGGGCCGCATGGGACACATTTCCGGCTTCAAGAATGGCAATAAAGTAACTGAGGTCGTTGGGGCTTGGAAACATAGCGCATGAGTTCCGCTTGCAAAGGAAATTTACATTATAAGACAATAATCCGATGTTTACTCACTGCGAAAATGTTCGTTCATTTGAGCAATCAAAAACTGCAAAGGCTCAAGCGAAAATACCATTTCAATATGAGATCGCGATGGATAAGCCTTGTGAACTTTGAGCATTGCACATTTTGATAAAAGGGCGAAGGCCTTTTTATAGGGAACGACTTTGTCCTGTTTTCCATGCACCCAAAAAAGAGGTTGAGTCAGTTTACTGAAGAGTGTTTCGTCTGCAAAAGTTTTTGTGACATAATTTCTCACTTCATCCACATAATTTCCGCCCCCCGCAAGCCTGATGGGAAATTCATTTCTGCGGTACTTTCCAAAGGCCGGAATCATGCCTCTCAAGCCAAAGGTTGGAATTGCAGGAGCAAAATCTTTGAGCCACGTTAAAGGTTTTGTGTAACTCATCAGCTCACCGACTCCAGCGGCAAAAGACGAAACACTGAGTGCTGGTGAAATGAGCAAAGCACAACTGACAAGGTTATCGAGTGCACCCTGGGACAAGCATTCAAGAGCGATGGAGGCACCGGTCGAGTGACCCAACACGACGGCTCGGGGATGATCAGAAGTATGAAGGTAACGGTTTTCATCATTGAACTGAGAGATACCATCCGTTGCTTTTTTGATGATATTTTGAACTGAATGAGCAACGTGTCGAAAGTCTAACATCGATGTATTTCCAGCTCCATGACCATCCCAGTCAAAGGAAAAAACGGAATACCCCTGCAAGGTGAGTTCCTCAATCCAGTGCCAATGGGGATAGGTGCAGTCATCCCCCATTCCATGCAAGAGAAAGACAATAATATTTTTACGCTGCACAGGATCCAGTGGAGTGGCCAACACGCCCGAGCCAAATCCGTTATAAAGTGGAATGTGAAAATAAGTGGGACGGTATGTTCCAAGTCCCCGAGTGGGTGCGAATCGATGCGGAAAAACCGAAAAATCTTTTTCCGAACACACCTGAAATCGTGTCCGAAAAAGTTCTTCGAACGAGAAAGAATGAGAAGGGGACATGGGCACTCCTTGCGTTGCTCTGCTTCTATTCTATACTTGGGGCCCGCTTTAAAGCTTCCGCCATGGCTTCGTTGCGCATCGGATTCGGCACTCCTCATGGACCATTGCGTCCATTGCGCCCGGCTCTTACCTCGCTTGCCTCGCCCTGACGAAATCTTTAAGAGCGTGCGGTCTAAATTTTTTAAATACAATATTTCTCGCAAATAAGAAGAAACTGATGATAGTCATAAAATCAGCCCGTTTTTTATTTACTTATTTTAAACTATATATGACATATATCACAGGCCCTATTTTTCTCCAGTTCCTAAAAAGCTACCTAACAATTTCTTGAAGTGTCCCTTTTGAGAAGGAGTTTTCGATGAACCGAGTGTGGCTCAGAAGGTGGAATTCCTATGCTCAGAGCGTTGTAGCACTTGCTGTTCTTCATGTTTTTGCGCATTCCTGCGCAGATCCCGAAATCAATCACCTTTCATTTCCGCAAACTGTCGACCTTCCGCAAACTGTCGACCTTCCGCAATCTGAAGTGAAGTCGCAAGTCATTGGGAACTGTTGGGCCTATTCGCTTTTGGGTTGGGCGGAATCGTTGATTCTGAAAGGGTCCAATGGGGCTCGAACCGAAAACTTTTCGGAAACCTATTTGACATATAAGCAAATGGAAGATCAACTCTCCAATGATCGATGGATCACGGAAGTGATTCCCGTTGCAAATTGGTCGCACAGTGTTACGTTGGTCAAAAAATATGGCTTGATGCGTGAGGTGGATTTTCTGCCCAGTGAAGCTCTCAGCAACCAGAGCGCAGTTCAGAAAAGTGCCCTTGAAAAGATCAATAGAAGCTTAAAAGACGGGCGCCTTAGTTACGATCTTTCTCAGTCTGCGATCCGCGATGAATTGGATGCGGCATTTGGAGTCAAAATGACGGAACTGCAAGCCAAAGTCTTTTGGCCGAAAGATGTCGTTTTGGAGCAAGGTGCAGAAGGCGAGAATTTCACCCTCGAAGATCATTTGAATCAGTGGCGTTACATTCCTTGGGCGACCGAAGATTCCGCAGCTCCCACTCTGGAATCGCTGCCTGCCAAACCCGAAAAAGTGTCACCGCTGCGGCGCGCCATTGTAAAACGCGTCAAAGACGCCTTGAACGCGGGATGGCCCGTGGTTATGAACTGGTTTGTCGATGGAAATGGTTACGACTCTGCGCTCAAACAGTACACATATGGCTCAATTCGTTTGAAAGGATTAGGTTCCAAACCAGACAAAGAGGAGTGGCATTCCCACTTGCTTTTGCGATGTGTCTCAACAAAGGCTGTGAAGGTTTTCAGACCAATCAAGACCTGTGCTTCGATCTTGTGAAGCAGGTGATTGAGTCTGGTTACCCAGCATTGGTAACGGTAGTTGATTCCGGATTTGATTCTATGCCATTAATGAAGAGATTTGACGAAGCAAAATTGACTATAGTTAGCACTACTCCGTTACATTTTAACTAGAATCATAGAGACGTTGTGGTACCCCTTTTTGCACGTGACCGCAACAAGGACAGAGGTAAATCAGCAATAGCTGGTTGATCCAAAACCTGACTCGAGGAATTGTCTGGCTGATTTTTTTTTCGTTTCTTATGCTTGATGAGCATGAGAAAATCATAAGCCATAAACGTTAATGTCAGATGGTGATGAAAGCCTCGCCACGAGCGACCCTCAAAGTGATCAAGTCCCAATTCTTCTTTTAGTTGTTGATAACTCTGCTCTACATTCCATCGTTCATGAGCATTGAAAATGAGTTTTTTTAATGAGGACGTCGCATCGAGGTTTGAGACATAGTACTTTAGTTTTCCATCGCGATGTCTCTCCATGATCAGCCAAAGTTCTTCTCCTGGAAAAGAGTGCCGTCCCGGCAAGTAGTTTCGAACCTCACAAACTCGGATGGCACACGCGTGAACAATTTTTCGTTTTTGCAAGGGCAATACGATGCGATGCCAATCGTTCTTGTGTTTCTTATTAAGAAGATTCTCCAACCATTGATGTGCCCTAAGAGGTTTTCCTGCATCATTTGTCACATGTGCATAAACTCGACGGCGACCAACCTTGTTTTGTCCGGTTTTCAATTCAATATCTGCAGGCCAAAAGGAATGAGATTCTGGAATTTGCGCAAAGTATTTTTCGCCTCTTAAAGAAAGCTCATGCAAAAATTCTTTGACTCCACCGTAGCCAGCATCGCACAGAAGAAGATCATGGCGGACTTCGTGCCGGACATCATCAAGAAGATCTAGTGCAATTTTCCACTTTTCTTTAAAAATTTGGCAGTCACTTGGAACACCTGATTTCTCCATTCTCGCTATATCATCGGTCCAAGTTTGCGGAAGGTACATTTGGCCCACAAGGGGAAGATGACCATGCTCACACACAAATTGCCAAGTCACCACAGATTGACAATTTGCAACCTTCCCCAAAGCTCCGCAATACTGATGAGAAACCCCCACGGAGCATTCACCTTTTTTAGGAAAAGTGGTGTCGTCAAGGACGAGAATACCCTTCTTGGGCTTGAGCCTTGACATCATTAATTTCCAGGCTTTCTCCATGACGTATGTATGTTGCCAGGGGCTTTGATTGACAAACTGTTGTAGAGCTTGTTCATTTCCACCAGGAATTCTTTTTGAAAGGGGTTCGATGGATTTGCGTTCACCATCAAGGATGAGCCCAGTTAAATACATTCCACACCAATAAGTTCGTTTTTCGTGCCGAAACAAAGGAGCAAACTCATTTACAAACTTGGTGAGCTCTCGTTTTATAGGATCAAGTTGTTGAAGGCGCATGGGTGCCTCCTTAGATAGATTGACCTCGTTCTTTGTATCATATAAAAACGTAACGGAGTAGTGATAGTTATGGAGTGTAAGTCTAATAGGAATGTAAAAAAGAACCCCCCTCCGCATGCAAAGTGAATTAAGTGGAAAACCGCATTGCAAAAGGAAATGAAAATTTCTGTAAAATTGATGAAAATATATACGAAAAAGGCATAAAAATTAAAGACGAAGAAATGGATAAATTGAATTTACAAAGGGATGATTTTCATGGTGAATGGAATTACTCACTTCATCTCCAGTAAAATGTAAACTAGGCAGTTATATTTTCAAAGGCCCTAAGTCGAGAAAACCTGAACCAGGACTCATGTTGCACAGCGATCGAGGTTCTCAATATTGCAGTCAATTGTTTCAAGCTAAAATTCAGTCTCATGGGATGACGTGCAGCATGAGTCGCAAAGGTGAATGCTGGGATAATGCAGTTGCAGAAAGCTTTTTTCACTCCCTTAAGACGGAACATGTTTACTTGGAGAAATTTAAGAACAGAGAAGAAGCTTCACAGAGCATCTTTGAGTACATAGAAGTGTTTTATAATCGGCAGAGGCTTCATTCTACACCCGGATTTTGCAGTCCAGTGGAGTATGAGGTTGGAATTCGAAAAGTCGCTTAACCACGTGTCCTCTAAATCCGGGGAAGATCAACAGCGACTTGCTCGAGTTTTTGAAGCGCACAGATAAGTAATTGATTTTTGCGCGATCCCCCACCCCTTTTTGAATTTTTCCGCCATAATTTATGGATATCACAGTTTCTACTTCTTTGCTCAAACAGTGAGCAAAAGTTTCTGGCCTTGAATGTTCGGTTTGATTCAGAAAAAAGTTATTACTGCACGCAGCTGAATATATGGCTACCAGATTTAACTTGATAATCTAAATATGAGTTTGATATATCAACGACTCCAGCATCGGTGTCGCCTTCAGAATAAGTTGTTGCACTCCATAAACCAGCATGCATCTGAGCTTTTGTCATAAAATAAGAGCTTGCTACTGCTCCAATACCGTCTATCGCTATTTGCGAAAGTTCCATTTGAGTGGGCAGCCTCCAGGTTCCTGCTACAAATCCGCCGTATGTCATGGCATCGCACGTGGATTTTGCTGCAGTCCAGTTTGAAGTACTCTGCACCGGTGACCATGTGAGCCCGGTGATATTGTCTCTTTGCATGCAGGCATCTGCAGCTGGAACTCCGTTGCCGTTTGTGCAGGCACTGCCAGATGAGCTCACATCTTGCCAGTTGCTTGCTCCGCACACGTAATTATCCCAGCCTGTTACGACGCCCGTCGGCAGTCCTGCATAGGTATCATTATGGTTGTCGACGGTACTGTATTTATTGCCTGCGGTTCCAAAAATTGTGGTATTGATGGTATTTCGACAGAGCCTTATTCCTCCTGCAACTCCACCAGCGGTAATTCCCGCGCGTAAGTTCCAGCCACTGTTCAGCACAGATTTTGCAACAGCAGGATAGTTGGTTTCTGTCACACAATTGAGTTGCCCGTCACTGGTGCAAGTTGCAGGTGCTGCAACAACACTGCCTGCAGTTCCTGCAATCGTAACGCCGGTTCTGATATTGCCCGCAGCAAGGTTTGTGAGGTCAGCAGCTTTATAAGTTGCAGTTGAAACACACCCCACTTCGGCATTCGTAGAACAGTCCACGGGTTTGGGGGCGACGCTTCCTGCGACACCAAAGACCGTAACACCCGTTTTGATGTTTGCTGCAGTCAGGTTCGCATCTGTTGCAACCGTAAATTGCTTGTAAACAGAGGCATTAAAGTTTTGCGTAGTTGCGCCGGGTGTTACTGTGCCTGCATCAGCAATTGATCCAGTTACGCGTGTTCCATCTTGTTTCCACCACTGGTAGCTTCCTGCTGTTACGTTAGCAGCAAGGCTAGGGAGGTCTGATCCCGAGGCGCTTGGAAGTGGATAAAGAACGGAGGGGTACAGGCCAGCAACTCCGGCAATGGTGACGCCTGTTTTAATTTTATCTTCGGTAAGGTTTGTGAGGTCAGCAGCTTTATAAGTCGATGTTGAAACGCATCCGACTTCGGCATTCGCAGAGCAATCGGCTGGTTTTACGAGAGCACTTCCTGCAACTCCAAAGACCGTAACACCCGTTTTGATGTTTGCTGCAGTCAGGTTCGCATCTGTTGCAACCGTAAATTGCTTGTAAACAGAGGCATTAAAGTTTTGCGTAGTTGCGCCGGGTGTTACTGTGCCTGCATCAGCAATTGATCCTGTTACGCGTGTTCCATCTTGTTTCCACCACTGGTA
>JBIIEI010000188.1:0-3474 GCA_044237915.1 Silvanigrellaceae bacterium
CTGTTGCAACCGTAAATTGCTTGTAAACAGAGGCATTAAAGTTTTGCGTAGTTGCGCCGGGTGTTACTGTGCCTGCATCAGCAATTGATCCTGTTACGCGTGTTCCATCTTGTTTCCACCACTGGTAGCTTCCTGCTGTTACGTTAGCAGCAAGGCTAGGGAGGTCTGATCCCGAGGCGCTTGGAAGTGGATAAAGAACGGAGGGGTACAGGCCCGCAACTCCGGCGATGGTGACGCCCGTTTTAATATTATCTGCAGTTAAATTTACCAGATTTTCTGCCTTAAATGTGTCAGTGGTCACACATCCTATTTGAGAATATTTGTCACATTTCTCCAATATTGGGAAGGCAATTTTCATGGTTTTTTTAGATACTATTTTTCCGCTTGTTGCAGAAATAACGAAATAATCGGTCGCAGTTTCTTTTTTCCAGAGCCAAGAAAAGACGGTAGAGTTGGCTTTTTTTTCGACCTTAGCATCCAATGGGCAGCCCGCTTCACAACTTAATTCAATGTCTGCCCCATTTGGATGAAGTGCAAAAAAGTCAAGTGAAAAAATTCCGGACTGAGAATCAAACTCAATTCCATTTATGAAGATCGGCAGATTGAGAAGTGCAGTACTATCTTTTGTTGCTGAATTTCCCTTCAGCCATGGTGTTGTCTTCTTGACAAGAATAATTTCGGAACTTTGCCCGCACGAAGCGATGGCCAATAAAAAAACCGCGCTTATTATCGAGTAAATCATAACTTGGAATCCTTCTTGTCAGAATTTCCCTGTTCCCCAGCACTATCGTCAAAGTAAATTTTTTTGTGAGAATGAATATCGTTGCTCCCGCAAATATGAAGATTTATGCTTATTTTTTAATAATGAGTCATTTTTTTTATTTTTTGGAGCTTTCTCAAAGCGATTAAGAAATAGTTATATTTAATTTTAGTATTTTAAGAGATAAAAAATTAAAAATGTGGGATGTAGTGTCCCTGATTCAAGTGGGTTGATTTCTCTGGTTATTAATGCGCATATAAACTATATTTTCCAGGAACAAAATTCTTAAAAATCTAACAGCGACTTACTTGATTATTTGAAGCGCACTGATGGGCAATTGATTTTTGCGCGATCCCCCACCCCTTTGTGAATTTTTCCGCCATAAACATATTGATAATACTAAATTTATTGTGTCACCTACCCATGCCATAGAAAGAAGTGCCTCACTTCTCTACTCAAAAAATCCGAAGAGTAAATTGGTAAAGTTTTTAAACCAAGGGAGAAGTCAAATGGTTACGCGTAGCTTGTCAGTTCTCGTTTTGTGTGGGGCTTTTTTGCTCGCGGCATCTTGCTCTAGGGGGGAAGTCATCAAGGGTGGGGTAGAGATTAAACCGGCACAAGGCGATTCGAGGTCTTCGGGCGCCGATAAGTCCCCGAATGAGGAAGAGACGACATCCGAACAGCCAGAGACAAGTTCGAAAAATGCAAGTGCTGAAAGTGAAGATTCGTCAAGGTCCAAACCGGTATCGGTACCCCCTCAGCCTGTCATTGCTCAGCCTCTGCCTCCCGCAAATGTGCCTATTCCGAATCCTCTAAACCCTCAGCCTGTCATTGCTCAGCCTCTGCCTCCCGCAAATGTGCCTATTCCGAATCCTCTAAAAATCGGGATGACCTGGCACTGGCAACTCACGGGTTCCCTGGCTCGTCCGAATGCAACTCTTTATGATGTCGACCTTTTCAATCAAAATGCTGAAACAATTGCATCTCTTAAAAAGGAAGGCCGGGTTGTCATCTGCTATTTCAGTGCAGGAAGCGCAGAGGACTGGCGCTCAGATTACGCTCAATTTCCAATGACCTCCAAAGGAAATGGCCTCGATGGTTGGCCCGGAGAAACTTGGCTGGATGTGCGAGACGCAGGAGTTCGTTCGGTGATGTTGTCTCGTCTTGATCTCGCCAAGCAAAAAGGTTGTGCTGGAGTTGAGCCCGACAATGTAGATGGCTTTGCGAACAAGAGCGGCTTCGACTTTACTGCCAATGATCAGATCGACTACTTAAAATTCCTGTCGCGGGAGGCTCATTCTCGGGGTCTTCTCATTGCCCTCAAGAATGCCACTGACCTGGTGGGGCCGCTTGTGGCGCACATGGATTTTGCCGTGGTTGAGCAATGCTTTCAATACGAGGAGTGCGAAGCGTACTCGCCATTTGTTCAGGCAGGCAAGCCGGTCTTGGTCGCAGAGTATTCTAAGTTTTCGGAGGCGTCGTGTGCACAGGCAGAGAAACTCAAATTCTCGCTGATGTTCTTCAATCTCGATTTGAATGGCGTCGGTAACGGCTGCAAGAAATAGCAGCCTGCTTTAATAATTCCCGACTTTGGCACGTTCTCAAAGCCAATGTTTTACGAGCACGAAAGTGTTTTGAAACGTGAGCCTGAACGATTCAAAAAAGATACCAAAAATTTAGTTACCTTTGAGCACCTTCATGAAGTTCAAACAGTCAGTGAAGTTTTAGTATATATTTTTGGTTATGCAGCCGAGGAATAAGGCTTATTCAATGTTCTGATTGATAAGAAAAAACATTTGAGATTATCGAGATATATAGTTACCCCAGAAATAATTCACGGACATATTGCTTGGTGTTTTCTGGTTTGGTCACCCTAAATTTTCATTAGGACTGCCAAAGTCGGCAGTAATTGATTTTTGCGCGATCCCCCACCCCTTTGTGAATTTTTCCACCATAATTTATGGATATCACAGTTTCTACTTCTTTGCCCAAACAGTGAGCTTTCCCATAAGCCTGGATGGATTGTTGGCGTGAGTGCAGGGCGTTCGGGAAGCAATCTTGCAGCTGATGTAGACAGGCTCCTAAAAACGTAGGAAATCGGGCTTTAAGCCCGATTTTTATTTCCCATGCTTTCTTTTAAAATGGGCGCACGAGGAGATGTCGTGTGATGTTACGATAGTTTGTAACATCACGGCAGGAGTCTCTTTTTTCGAATTGACATTGTGTTGCCAGCACGGTGTTTTCCTGTTTTTCGAGTTCACCGAGCCAATTTTCAAGATGGTAAAGTCTGTGGCGAATTTCCTCAAGTCGGATCGTTGCATCACTCAGATGCGCGCCAAGGCCTGCAATGATTTCTGTGAGTTGAATTTTTCTTTGCCGCCCATTTGTGGATTCCGACGATAGAGACCTGCCGCGATGCGTTGGTTGTTTACGCTCGAAAGGGGAACGGGGGTCGGCATCACGGTTGGAGAAGGTAACGCAGTTGGAGAAGGTAACACAGTTGGGCTTGGTGAAGACTGAGGAAGGGGGCGGGGAGCGGGTGTTTCGTCATCGCTGCTACCCCCGCAGGAAACTAAAAGAAAAGGAGTGCAGCAAAGCAAAGCGAGTTTGAGGGTATTTAAGCAAAATTCTTGAGGTGGATCATGTATTTTCCCATGTATGAGTTTCATAAAAAATTCCTGAATTGCAAAAATGCTTGCCTGATCAAATCAAGC
>JBIIEI010000074.1:0-27688 GCA_044237915.1 Silvanigrellaceae bacterium
TTTATTTTTAACAAGAATGAGTGTCTCATTTGAGTGACACCCTCCATGGTTCAGATGCGGGTTGGAACATAGCCATTATCGGGTTGTTCGCATTGCATATCGTCTTCTTGTATATCATCTTCTTGCTTGTCATCTAAAACCCCGGTGGGGAGATATCCGTTATCAGGTTCTGCGCATTGTTTGTCGTCTTCTTGTTTTCCGTCATCTTGTTTGTCATCCAAGACTCCGGTAGGAAGATATCCATTATCGGGTTCATCACATTGATGTTGGTCGTCTACTTGCTTTCCATCATCTTCTTGTTTGTCATCTAATGCTCCCGTGGGAAAATATCCGTTATCGGGTTCTGCACATTGTTGTTCATCACCTTTTTGATCGTCTTGCGCATCATCTTTTGTATCCAGAACGCCCTGGGAAGCGAGATCGAATTGTTGAGTTCCATTGAGTGAGGGTGCTGCGTATCCTGCAGTAGCTGCAAGCACAAGTGCTGCAGAGAGAGGAGCGCAAAGGAGTTTAATTGAACATTTCATGTGAGCCTCCATGTTTGGGTTGGATTTTCAACCCAATACAAAATGTGAGTTAAATCGTCATGAAAAAACTGTTTTCGAGAACTTCAAGAACTAGCTAGTAAAGATATGCATAAATGCGACCTAAATCGAGATCTTTTTTGCTGTCTTCATCAGCTAACAACAAGGTAAGTGAGTTCAATTCAATCTCAAGGTATCCTCTGCCAACCTACCAAAATTATTCCAATCGACCTCATGCTGAAGATTTTCAAAAACCTGTTGCTCTAAGAGCCGAAAGCCATTAGCTCTAAGTGGATTGAAATTTACCGAGGGAAAAGAAGGAAAGGATTTAAAGGTGCGCTCTTTTGCACTCCTTTTATGGCTCACGAGGCGTTGTGCGTATTTACGCGACATCATCTTGCGAATTTACCGATCCTGACCGGATTAGCTCTTGAAAATTTTTTAGAATTCTAATATGGACATTTTTGTTCACTTCACCAATTGATAGAGGTTACTTATGTTTAAGAAGTTATCAGTCGCATTTACAGCCGTTGCCGCAGTTTTTTCCGTTTCCTCTGCTCATGCCTATGACTTTACTCAAGCTGATGAGCTTTTTTCGCAACGTGAAGGCAATTTAGCCAAAATTGCTGAAGCAAGAGCTGGTTATGTTGCTGCGCTTGGTCAAACTTCAGGCGTTGAAAAAGTTTATGCAGTCGATCAAATCGTGCGCCTCGACTACTATGAAATTCAGATTTCGGAACAGAAACAGCGCCAAATGGAATTGGCGGACAGCTGCCGCAAAACCCTTAAAGATCAAATTTCACCAGCTCAGGTTGGCGAAACTCCCAATTTCTATTACTGGAATGCGGTTTGCCTCGCATCTTGGGCAAAGGCAAATGGCCCCCTTCAATCACTCATTCACGTGAATGAGCTTTTGAAATATATCGACGATGGTGCAAAAATCGACCCGACCTTTGAAGGCGGCGGTTTTGCGCGCGTAGGCTCAGTTGTTTGGTCACGCCTTCCTAATTTCCCAACGCCCTTTTCTCCTAAGCGCGACTTTGATAAAGCGTTGAGCCTTGTTACCGTTGCATTAGATTCACCTGCATATTCAGGTGAACTCGACGCTGCTACGGCAACTGGAAAGTTCTTTTACACAGCTTACGAATACAAAGCAGAAATTTTGGAAAACAGGGGCGACCGTGAGGGAGCTATTGCAACATTGCGCGAAGCACTTGCAAAAATCGACCAAGGTCAAGTTTCCATGGGTCGTGAGCCTGAAACGAAACAACAAGCCGTTGTTCTTCGCCAAATGCTCGCACGTTTGGGCGGCTAATTGCCTTTGATCGCATCTTGATGCGCACATTTATTCGCTCGGAATCGCAGGAATAGTCTTGTGAATCCGAGCTTTTTTTGATTTTTGTCATGAAAGAGGCTTTGCGATGATACTTAAGTTCGGAAGTTTTGGATTTCGAGCTGTGCTCGTAGGTTTAGCTTGCGGTCTTGTTTCTCCCCTTTGCTTTGGGCTCGAAAATGCCAAAGTGATGCCCGTAGGAATAAGACGCTTAACCCTTCGAACAGTGGGCACAGAAGTGTCTGAAAAAACAAATGGCAGCGCAGGCCGTGTGGCACTCGCAAAGCCTTTACAAAAAGATTTGACCTTCAAAGATGTTGTGAAGGGCGAAGAAGACTTTGTAAAAAGAGAGCTCACTGAAGCCTTTCTTCTTACAGAAAGCTACGAAAAAGAAGAGGCTCTTGGAAAATTTGCAGCAGATATCCGCAGTCGTGTGAATGTTTATGCACCCATTTTTTCATACGGAATCACGCCTAAGGTAACATTGGCCCTGGCTGTGCCCTTCTACAGTGTCAGCAATGCGTCCAGTATGGATTTTACGCCGAGTGAAACCGGAAAAGCCTTTTTAAATAGGCTCTCAAATAATTATAATAATCAAACACAATCAGCCCGTGAAGCAGCAGATAAGCTGAATAACGCAGTGGGTCGTCTCAACGACAAACTTGAAAAAAATGGCTATAAAAAGATTCAAGATTGGAGCGGTACTGGATTTGGCGATACGCAATTGGTTGCCAAAGTGCGCACCAGCGAAATGCCTTACCTTGCAACTGCAGTTTCGGCAGGAGTCGTTATTCCCACGGGAACGCGCGACGATCCCGACAATCTGCTCGATCGTTCATTCGGCGATGGCCAGTGGGATGCCTTTGTCGGTGGGGCGCTCGATCAGCCCTTGCCCGCGCAATTTACGGTCAATGAATATGTTCGATACACGTACCAAATGCCTTCTCGCAAAAAGATGCGCATGGTCACAGAAGATGAATCTATCGAAGTTCCAAAAGAAACCGTTTTTTATAAGTTGGGCGATAAGATTGAAGCGGGCACCTCGGTTCAATATGAAAACGACGCAGGTATTGTTTCGGGCGCTGGCTACAATTTCTTTCACAAAGTCAAAGATATTTATCGCGCTGGAGAAAGCACAAGGCTGTTAACTTACGAAACAATGCAACAGATGCATGAAGCAGAATTAGAAATTGGCTACAGCTCTGTTCCTGCATTTCGCCGCAAAGAAATTGCAATTCCATTCGAAGCAAAGCTTGGATACAAACATCAACTTCGCAGTCGAAATATGCCGGTAACAAATCTTTTGCAGCTTGAAGCAAGTGCATTTTTCTAAAATCAGTCTGACAGACTCTTGGAGACTAAGATGAGTAAAAATAAAATCAAGGGCGCTTTTTATGCCCAGACTTCGCTCCTTGCGGCCGTGGTTTCTCTTGCTGCCCTGGGATGTGGAAAACCGAAAGTAAAATCTTTCAATGAAGAAAAGTTTGCAGTTCCATCGTTTGATCCAAAAACATCTTTTCTTCTGATTGACGATCAAGAAGAACATTCTTTTAATGGATCTCTTTTGATTTGGGATCCCAAGCTTGAAAGTGATAAAGTTTCAAATCTGCTTCAATCGACGAAAGATTACAACACTGCTTATGCAGAGTATGTGAAGTTTTATCGTGACACTATTGTTCCAAAAGCTACCGAAATTCTGGGAGCATTTGCAAAGAATGACGCCGATCAGGCTGCGGTTGCTCAACAAGAAAACGAACAGCTGCGCACGTTTTTTACCCGCGCCGAAATTCTAGAGCAAGGAAAAACCAAACTTTGGAACTGGGTTCAAGATAAAATTGCCAGCGAAATTCCGGGCGACACCGATGCTGCGAAACTTGCAAGGGCCGAAGGACAAGGTGTTCTTGCACGTTATTGCGAAGCTAAACTTTTAGAGTTTGGATCGGATGCCGCGGTTGCAAAATATAACTTCACACAAAGGCCCACTCCATCGGCAATGTGTGAAACGTGGTATCAAACCATGGGCCTCTTTCAAATCGACGAGTGTAAAGTCGCAGAAAGTGCCGAAGGTAAAAACTACTTTTCGTGCTTCTGGAAAGGTGGCATCGCTGCCCTCAAACCCTATGATATTCAAGGCACCACTTGGAAGTTGACTCCTTTTTGGGAGAATTTCAAGACTAAGCCTGCCCTTGAAGGCCCTGATTTTGAACGCATGCAAGCTGCCATTGCTTCCAAAGAACAGTGTAATGCTCAACCTCTGAGAACTTCCATTTTTAATGGACAAAATTGTGTTTTTGCAGATGGAAAGAGTTTTGATTTTTCACTTCTTCAAAATCTACCGCCTAAAACTTTGGCTAATTTGAAGGTAGGATTGGCGGTCACCATGCTCGATAGTTTTGGTACTTTGGGCAATCCAATTTTGTTCAAGTCGGGGTCGCTTTTCCGCGAAACTTCCGGCTATGAAAAGTCGAAGGCATTCTCTGATAAACTCGGAAAATTTACAGTCCGCTCAGCAAAGTCTGATCCGCTCAACGACCTCGAAGTCAGTCTCCATGATGTGCTTTTCAACGGTCCCTTGCGCGTGCCTGCAATGCAGAGATCCCTTGATCCCCATGCAGAACTCGATGCGGAATTAGCATCGGTGTTCCCTGTGGCCAGCGTAGAGGCTTCCCTCATCGCCGAAAAAGAAAAGTTGGCAACTGAGCGTCAGAATTTGGCTGCCAGCGCCAAAGATCTTTTCAAGCCTATGGAAGAAAATTGTGATGTTTCCTTGCAAAGCAACCTTTGCCGACGTCAAGAAGGGCCCTTGGCGAAGCTCAGCGCTGCTCGGGAACCAGGCGTTGCAAAAATGCTTGCAGGTGGATTTAATCTCACGTTACGTCGTGCAGAAGATGGCTCGGTGAGGGTCAGTATTCACATGGATCCTTCGGCAAAACCAGGTGGTCTCCCCTTTCAAAGGGGCCTTGGCTGTCTCGATTCCTTTGAGTCTGGGAAATCAGTGGAATGCCAGGGCGTGAAGGCTGGTCAGCTCGTTGCTGAGCCCAACGGAACTTTTCCATTGGTTGTGACATTTGATCGCGAAACTTCAAAATTGCAGGTCAAGTGGGACGTTAAAGCTCCAATCCAGCAAGGATTTTTGGAACCTGGCAAAGAAGATGCTTCTGGCATCACTTCGAAGGATGCCTATTTCAATCGCATTGAACTCGCAACTATCCAAGATTCTGAAATCGAAGCAGAACTTTACCTCAACAGCATGTTCGACCTCGTCCCTTTTTATTCGGGCAAGGTGTTCGTTCGTAAGGGTGGAAACGTCATGTTTCAGGGGGTTGCATCCTACTTGTTTGACTATTCCCTCGAAAACAAGATGTTGGAAGGTCCCGTCGCTAAATTGAAAAGTCACTTGACTCAGGACAACTGATTCGGCTCAACTTTTCCTGGGAGCTTCCGATGACCCAGGGAATGCCTTTTTCCTTCTCTCGCAAGTTTGCTTTGCAAGTGCAGTTAGGGAATGATCAAAAAAGGTAAAGTGCCCGTGAGGAGTTTCCTCGCGGGATTGGGCAGCGAACCTTGGAGTGACGACTATGTTCGGCGGAAGAATCGGATTTATGGAACTTATTCTTATTTTAGCAATTTGCCTCCTCATCTTTGGAGGAAAAAAGATCCCCGAAATTGCAAAAAGTTTAGGATCAGGCATTCGAGATTTTAAGAAAGGTCTGGGGACCGAAGAAACTCCCGGACAAACTCCCCCCGTTGATAAAAATGTGGCCGCTCAAAATGTACAAGCTTCGGGGCAGTTACCTTCGGGCCAAACAGGGCAGTCCAATCCTGTTGCGCAAAATGTAAATTCCAGCGATACCAATCCAAAGTAACAATCTTTTATCCCGACTCCTTTTTATTTTTAAAGGGTATTGGAAACCATGCTGTTGCAACAGGTTCTCAACGGACTTTCCATTGGGTCCGTTTACGCTATTTTTGCGATTGGGTACTCTCTCGTTTTTTCATTACTGGGTGTGATTAACTTCTCTCATGGTGCCATTTTTACCGTGGGAGCTTACGCCTCATTTACTCTTTTGACGGGTTCTTTCGGAAATGGATATTTTGGTGCTTTAAAACTTCCCTTTGTCCTTCCGATGTTTTTTGCCATTTTGGGTGGAGCCCTCACTTCGGCAACCTTAAGCATGCTTGTGGAGTTGTGTGCGTTTCGGCCCTTAAGGAAACGCAAAGCAGAACCCACACTCTCTCTGATTTCGAGTTTAGGAGTTGCGCTTGCGGTCGTGAGTTTTATTCAACTCGTCTATGGCTCTGAAACACAGAGTTTGCCTGCGGATATTTTCGAATCGCTTCCCCCGGTATTGGAGTTCGGTGGCGCTTTGGTACGGACTTCACAGGCCCTTATTTTTTGCGTCAGCATTATTGCGATGGCTTTTCTTTTTGCAGGACTGCACTTTACGCGCTTTGGCAAGGCCCTGCGTGCGGTTGCCGAAAACCCTGCAACCGCAAGTCTGTTAGGCATCAGTGTCAATCGCTATATCTTTACAACTTTTTTAATATCGGGATTCCTGGCGGGTCTGGCGGGAATTCTCGTGGCCAGCAGCTATGGAATTTCGGGTCCTTATTTCGGCGTCACCTATGGGCTTAAAGGTCTCGCTGTCGTTATTCTTGGAGGATTGGGCACTCTCGGAGGCGGTTTTGTGGGGGGCTTTGTGGTTGGAATTGCAGAAGCCTTTGTACCCGCAGAACTCTCTGCCTATAAAGAGGCTGTGGCTTTTTCCTTTCTGTTTCTTTTTCTGCTCCTGCGTCCCCAAGGGATTCTGGGAAAAAGTTTAATCCAAAAGGTATGAATTTTAAAATAGGTTTTGACTTCATGACAGGGAAAGTAACAGATGCCAGCGTTTTTTAATGACAATGGATTTCTCATACTCTTGATGGTGCAGCAGGCCTTGCTGGCATTAAGTCTCTATCTTCCGTTGACGGCAGGGCAGCTCTCACTTGCAACACCCGGATTTTATGCGTTGGGCGGATATGTTGCAGCGGTTTTTTCAACGCGCATTTTTCCACCCTCCGAAGGACTCCTATCCATAAATATTCTTTTGTTTGAAATGTTCGTAGCGGGAGTCTTGTGTGCCATCGCTGCCGTTTTTGTAGGCGTCCCCGCACTGCGCCTGCGGGGAGTTTATTTTTCTCTCGCAACCATCGCATTTGTAGAAGTCCTGCGCGTTGTTTCCTTAAATCTCGAAATCACCGGAGGAGCTGTCGGAATCTTTGCAATTCCACAGGTCTTTGAAACACAGCTGGGCTATCTCTGGGTGCTCTTCCCTTTGCTTTGCGTTGTTTGCGGAATTCTCTTTTTTGTAGAAAATTTGCGGCCCGGACGCGCTTTGCGAGCCATTCGTGAAGATGAATTGGCTGCAGGTGCCATGGGCATCAATGTTCTTGCCTACAAAAGTGCGACCTTTATTTGGGGAGCTGTTCTTGCGGGAGTTGTTGGTGCAGTATCTGCTCATCTCCTCAATACCTGGAATTCACGCCAAGGCACTTTTGATGCCAGTGTCAATTGCCTCGCCTATGTTTTGATCGGTGGATCCTATCATCTACTGGGGCCTGTTGTCGGTGGAGCCATTCTTTCTGTTTTGCCTGAGCTTTTAAAAGAGCTTCAAGATTTTAGACTCTTTATCAATGGGCTGCTGTTGGTTCTTGCTGCACTCTTTCTTCCACAGGGAATGATTGGGCGCGCATTTTTAAAGAGAGCAAAGTGATGACGCAAATCACAGGGAATAACGACATGTCTTTGTTACCAGAAAATTCAACTCCAGATCGATCCTTTTTCTTTATTGAAAACGTGAGCCGAAGATTTGGGGGATTGATTGCAGTCAACGCTGTTACCTTTAGCATCAATCGCGGCGAAATTTTTGGCCTGATTGGTCCTAATGGAGCAGGAAAAACGACTCTTTTTAATATGGTAACAGGACTTCAGCCGCTTTCGCAGGGAGCGATCTCTCTGCAAGGTCAACGGCTTGATCGCCTCGAGCCCTACCAAATTGCCCGCAAGGGAGTTGCACGGACTTTTCAGAATATTCGGCTGTTTGGAAACCTTTCAGTGCTTGAAAATGTCCTCATTGGCTCCCATCGCCTCGATGAAGAATCCTTTTTGCGTGGATTTTTCCCGCACGCACAACACCGTCAGAAAAAAATGAAGAATATTGAAGCCGCACATGATTTACTCGACTTGCTCGGTTTGGCGGGTAAAAAGAACGAAATGGCAAAGCAACTTTCCTACGGCGATCAACGTAAACTTGAAATTGCCCGTGCGTTGGCGCTCAAGCCCGAGTTTCTGTTGTTGGATGAGCCTGCAGCCGGCATGAATCCTTCCGAGAAAAAATCATTGGCAGACCTGCTCCGCAAGATTCGAGATCATTTTCAACTGACACTTTTTTTAATTGAGCACCATGTTCCTTTAATGATGAGTTTGTGTGATCGCATTGCAGTGCTCAATTTTGGCCAGTTGATTGCTGTTGGAAATCCTGCAGATGTACGCACAAATCCTGCTGTTGTTGAGGCTTACTTGGGGAAAGAGGAACGCTCATGATTACAAAACCTTTGCTTGAAGTCAGTGAGTTGTCGGTGAGCTACAATGGTTTTGTAAAAGCGCTCGATTCGGTTTCCTTGCAAGTTTTTCCGGGCGAGCTGATTACGCTGGTGGGTTCAAATGGTGCAGGAAAAACGACGCTCTTGCGCGCCATTTCTGGAATCGTAAAGCCTCAGTCGGGCACCATTATGTTTCGCAATGTTGATTTAAAGAAACTTCCTCCCGAAAAAATTGTGCGGCAAGGCATTGCTCACAGCCCCGAGGGACGTCAAGTTCTGGGGCAACAAAGTGTCGAAGATAATTTGCTGCTGGGCGCCTATGTCCGTAAAGATAAGGCAGTACAGTCGGATCTAGAAAAAATGTATTCCTTTTTTCCTCGACTCAAGGAACGGAGGAAACAAAGGGCAGGTACGCTCTCGGGAGGTGAGCAGCAGATGCTCGCCATGAGTCGTGCGTTGATGTCTCGTCCCGAATTGTTACTTCTCGATGAACCAAGCTTGGGATTGGCTCCTCTCATTGTCAGAGAAATTTTTCGTTTTATTGAACAGCTCCGCAGAGAAGGTGTTACCATTCTTCTTGTCGAGCAAAATGCACGTCTTGCCCTTGAGGCTGCCGATCGCGCCTATGTGCTCGATTCTGGCAGAATTCTTCTTGCGGGAAGTGCGAGCGATTTGTTACTCAGCGACGCCGTGCGAGATGCTTATCTGGGTTAAAGTCAAACAGGCCTCGTTTATCGGCTGAACTTCCTAGATTCTGTGGAACAACTCCCCAAAGTTCGGTTAATTCTTTTATTGGCGGAAATTGCATGCGGCGCAATTCTTGTCGTCGAGGTGCTTATGTCTTTTGAAAATGTTTACCGGAACGAGATACTTAGAATTCGTAATTTAATCGAGCTGATCGACAAAACAGACACCACAGTCCTTTCTACTCGTGAGCATCTTTTCTTGGAACTCAAACACAGCATCACCCATGGCATTCGCAAGTTTAGCTCGCGAACGGGTCGTTTAGATAAACCGAATGAACATTCAAGCGTTGATCCTGAAATCATGCGCATGATGAATGAGCTCGATTCACAGCCCAAAGATGGATGTGATTGGCTCACAAAGTTTCGTCATTTTCGGGATATTTATCTCGCTCGCATTTCTTTTGAAGTGAATTCTACAGGTGAAGCTGCCTTGTCTTCAATGTCGATGCGGGATCACTCACAAAAGAGCACTTGAGGGTGGGTTGCAATTTTTCCCTGTCATGAATAATAATAAGAAATATTCAGGTAGATAAATATTTATCTGCATAAAAATAACTGCCGCGATAGCTCGCCTGAGTATCAGTTCTTCTTATAGATTTGTGGAGGGAGGAATGGAATTTTTGACAAGTTCGCAATATTTTGGAAGTTTAAAACGCGTACTTGTTTTGCCCATTCTTCTTGCAACTCTCTCTCTTGCTCTCTTGGTGACTCTCTCTATTTTTGTCATTATTCTAGAATTTGCTCAGCTGTCTTTCGATCTGTCCCTCGTCTCCACATTAAAAGATGCGGCTCATCAAAACCCTGTCCTTTTTGTGAATATGTATTCTGAGCAGATGAGTCAAATTCTATGGAAATATTCGAGCTGGGTTTTGCTTTCCTTGATTCTTGCAACAGGAGTGGCGATTTTTTTTCTTTTAAAGGTGATTCAGCAGGTGTTGGTGACTCCGCTCCAGAGAATTCGAAGCACATTGATGGCTCGCGCTTCAGGCAAGCACAGCACTTTTGCTCCTCTTGCAGGTCCTGCGGAAATCCGCTCCCTTGCACAATCATTAAACATCATGCTCGAAACTGTGGATGAGTCGGAGAAATGCTTTCGCGCCATAGCCGAGAACATTGCAGATGGCATTGTTACTTTTGACGAACGGGGTTTAATTGAATCTTTTAATTTAGGCGCCGAACGCATTTTTGGTTTGCGCGAAAGAGAAGTCAGGGGAAGTCCTGTTGAAAGTCTGATTTTTAGAGCAGAGGGCGACCAAACTTCGTACAACATGTTGCAGTCTCAAGAAGTTCTTGCACGCAGCTCATCGGGCGAAATTTTTCCTGCAGAATGGCTAGTTTCATCTATTGAAATGAGGAACAAAAGACTCTATTGCGCAGCCGCACGTAACATTTCAAAGCGGAAAAATGAAGAAGGAGATCTCCATCGTGCGAAAGAGGCAGCGGAAACTGCTGCTCGAGCGAAATCAGAGTTTCTTGCAAACATGAGTCATGAAATTCGAACGCCTATGAACGGGGTGTTGGGTATGACAAGTCTGCTTCTCGATACTCAGCTTTCAATTGAGCAACGAGATTATGTCGAAACAATGCGCACATCCGCCGAAAGTCTGCTTGGAATTATCAACGATATTTTGGATTTTTCGAAGATTGAAGCGGGTCGCATGGACCTTGAACGTGTCGAATTCAACATTGAAACGCTGACTGAGGAAGTCACTTACCTCTTGGCTGAAAGGGCTCAGGTCAAAGGACTTGAAATTGCATGTTACGTTGATCCTGCCTTGCCTGAGAAAGTGTTTGGAGATCCTGGTAGATTAAGGCAAATACTTGTCAATCTCGTTGGAAATGCAGTTAAATTTACGACCAATGGTCATGTTTTAGTCACAGTTCATCGCGTTGAATGTCACGAAGGTAAATTAAATGTGCTTTTTAATGTAGAAGATACCGGGGTCGGAATTGTCGAGGAAGCGCAGAGCCGATTGTTTCAGTCCTTTAGTCAGGGAGACACCTCGACAACGCGACAGTTCGGTGGGACAGGGCTCGGACTTGCCATCAGCAAGCGCCTTGTTGAGCTGATGCAGGGAAAAATTGGCGTTAAAAGCACTCGCAATCAGGGGAGTTGTTTTTGGTTTACCGTAGAACTTGAGCCCTTGGATACAGAGGAATGCAAATATCCGCAATTCCAAGGTGAAACAATTTTGTTGGTTGATAAGAATTCATTTGCGCGTTCAATTCTGCAACGGCAACTTGAAGATTGGAACCTTAGAGTTGAAGTGATTGAAGATCTTACCAGTCTTTATCAACCTGAGTCGTATCTAAAGAATGAAAATCAACCCTTAATATTGATCATCGATGCTTGGGCCTATGAAAATTGCAGAGATCTTGATCTCACACAACCGGGTCACTCGTGCCTCATTGACCTGTTACCGACAGTGCTCTTAACGCCTATGGCTCAACATCATCGCTATGTTTTTGATCCCGAAACAACCAATGTTGCTGTGGTGATAAAGCCCATTCGAAGAAGTCACCTGACGCGTCAGCTCGATGCCTTTATTCGGAAGGTGAATTTACCCATTTCCCGCAAGACTCAGCGCAGTCAGATGCACGTTTCAACGCTTGAAAGCAATGTTCGCGATCGAGGGCATATTCTTGTTGTCGACGACAGTCCTGTTAACCAAAGTGTTGCTGTGTTGATGCTCAAAAAACTTGGCTTTCGCGCAGATACCGCGCAGTCGGGCGTGGAAGCACTCGAAGCCATGATGCGCATGCGCTACGATTTAGTGTTGATGGATTGCCAGATGCCCGAAATGGATGGCTACACGGCCACGCAAGAAATCCGAAAGCGAGAAGGTATTTTGCGCCGCACACCCATTGTTGCCATGACAGGCAATGCCATGAAAGGTGACAAAGAGCGATGCCTAGGCAGTGGGATGGATGGTTACCTCGCAAAACCTATTCGCCTCGAAGACCTAGAACGCGTCGTCGAAAATTGGAACCTCGCTTAGAAGGCTTTTCATACTTGTTACTTTTTTCAACTTTCCATTACAGCAAGATGCTCACTCATGTATTCACAGCAGAAGAGCAGGCTGTGAAAGGAATGAAATGGAAGGGGAACGGCAATGGAACTTCAAAGCTTCGAAACCCAGCAAACATCCGAACATGTTTCTTCGCTTTCTGTCATGATGAAGGAACTTCAGGACGGACTCCATCAAAATCCCATGAGGATTCCTTCCAAATACTTGTACGATAAAGAAGGTTCGCGCCTTTTCGATGAAATTTGCAAACTTGAAGAATACTATCCAACGCGCAAAGAAATTGAAATCTTAAAGAGCATGCGCAGTATTTTGCCTTCTTTACTAGGTAATAATGTTCTTCTTATTGAACTCGGAAGTGGTGCGGGAATTAAAATTCGACAACTGCTTGATTGCGCACCTTCGCGGGTTGGTTATATGCCCGTAGATATTTCACGGGAATATATGCTTGATGCCTGTGAAAGATTGCGAGAAGTCTATCCCAGTCTTCCGGTCTTTCCTGTTACGACAGATTACACTCACCTTCAGTCATTTCCAGATATTTCTCATCTTGGCTTCAGCAAACGCATTGTATTTTTTCCGGGTTCTACCATTGGAAATATGGAACGCGAAGAGGCAGTACATTTTCTTTCGTACTGGGAACAAGTCATGGCACCCGGAGATCTTTTTCTCATCGGAGTCGATACAAAAAAAGATATTTCCACTTTAGAGAGAGCTTACAACGACACTCGTGGCGTGACTGCGGCTTTCAATCGCAACGTTCTTTATAGGCTCAATCGAGAATTTGGAACAGATTTTGAACCAGAACTCTTTCAGCACCATGCCTTGTTTGATCGTGAATGCGCTCGGATCGAAATGCGACTTGTTGCGCAACAAAAAATGACAGTGCATTTAGAGGGCGAAGACTTTCACTTCGAAAAGGATGATTTTATCCATACCGAAAATTCATATAAGTACTCCCCTGATGAATTTCGTGTCCTCGCGCGGATGGCAGGCTTCGAACCCACCATGCTCTGGACCGACAATGAAGGCTTTTTTAGCGTTCATTGTCTCAGTAAAACACAAAGCTGACGGATTGCGCGTATGTCTTTAGAGATTTTAAATTCTTTTCAAGAAGTGCGAAAAGCCACGCTCGCTCTTTGTAAGCCTTTGGAAATTGAAGATTATGTTGTTCAAACTGCAGAGTTTATGAGCCCTCCCAGGTGGCATTTGGGGCACACCACTTGGTTTTTTGAAATGCTGCTTGCAGAAATCGATACCAGTTACGTTCCCTATCAAGAAAGTTACCTTTATTTTTTTAATTCCTACTACGAACGATTTGGAGAGAGAATCCCCAGAGGAAACCGTGGGACGCGTTCAAGGCCCACCGTGAAAGAAACGTTGGCATACCGTAATGCAATCGACGAGCGAATGGAAAATGCGTTGTCTAAGGCCGGCAATGCGCATCAAAAAGATTCTTGCTTTTTGGCAAGAGTGGTGATGGGGCTGGAACATGAAATGCAGCATCAAGAACTGCTCGTGTACGACATCAAACATTTGCTCTGCGATCTGTATGACGCAGGAATTCAGACATTTCCAAAAATTCCTACTTCTCGTAACAGCGGCTACATTGATATTCCCGGTGGACTTTTTCTATTGGGAACAGACCCTTCAGCTTCCTTTGCGTGGGATAACGAAAAACCTGCACACCGAGTTTATGTGGAAGATTTTAAGATCGATAGGCAGCTTGTTACCATAAGTGACTATCTCGAATTTATGAACGATGAGGGGTATCAAAAGCCGTTACTTTGGTTACAGGAGGGTTGGAAAAAAGTTCAACACGAAAACTGGGATTCACCCCTTTATTGGGAGCAGAAGGAAAATGCTTGGTTCGTGCGCGATTTTAGAGGACATTTGGCATTGAACGAAGTTTTGGATGAGCCTGTCATGCACGTCAGTTACTTTGAAGCCAACGCGTACGCAAAATGGAAGGGCAAACGACTGCTCACAGAATCAGAGTGGGAACGGGCGGCAACACTCACACCTTCGGGAGAAGGTAAATTTCTTTTTCCATGGGGAAACACACAGCCCACTTCTCATCATGCGAATCTTTTTGAATATGGACGCTGGTGTTTGAGCCCTGTCGGTGCCGATCCCGAAGGCAGGAATATTGTGGGCGTTGAACAACTCATCGGAAATGTCTGGGAGTGGACATCCTCCGATTACGCCCCGTACCCCGGATTTCATTCCGAGTTTGACGAGTACAACGACAAGTTCTTTATCAATCAAAAGGTTTTGCGTGGAGGTTCTTTTGCAACTCCTGCAAAGCATATTCGTTCGACATATCGAAATTTCTACTATCCGCACGAGCGCTGGATGGCGTGCGGATTTCGATGCGCAAATATCAAGGCACGATAAATCGCGCACTGCTGCCCCGAAGCGAAGGAAACACTTCAAGGCGGGCTTCAATACGCTCACGAAGCTCAGGTACATGGGAAATGACGCCCACAAGTCGGCCACCTTGCTGCAAGTCTCGCAGGGCACGAAACGCGAGATCGAGGCTTTCAGGGTCGAGAGTCCCAAATCCTTCGTCAACAAAAATGGTTTCGAGATGAACTCCCCCCGTATGAGCCTGAACAACATCTGCAAGGCCCAGTGCGAGAGCAAGTGACGCCAAAAAGCTTTCTCCACCTGAAAGTGTCGAAACGGGCCGTGCCGTTCCCGAATAGGAATCTTCGACTTCGAATTCCAGGCCTACTCCTGCACGTCCTCCCGCAATTTCTTCGGAGCGTCGTAAAAGGTAACGACCTTTACTCATCAAGTGCAATCGTTGCGATGCAAGCAAAAGCACTTCATCTAAGAGAGATGAGAGCACAAAGCGCTGAAAGCTGATTTTTAAATTGCCTTTTCCTGTTGCGACGCGGGCGAGTTCTCCTATAACCAAGTAACTCTCATCAATAGATTTGAGCTCTTGTTCAAGCTCCAAAGCTGAATTGCAGATTTTCCGAAGTCCTGCTGCTTGTGCTTCAAAGGTACTCTGTTGGTGTAACGCTTTTTCGAGTGCCCGTTTTGCGTCCTGAAATTCTTGCTCACTTTTTTCAAGGTCAGGAATAACATCGTGAGACCTTTTTTCTCGTAACAGTCGCGCATTTTCTTCTGCGGCATGCAGCGCCTTTTCAAATACACTTAATTCTTCAACCCACCTTTGCAGCGTCCCTCCCTCAAGACCCGCACTCTGAAAATCCTTTAAATCGGCAAACCCTTCATCAACAATTCTTTGCAGAAAATGTGTTTGAAAAGTCTGTGCATCTTGCGATGCCCGTTCTTTTTCGAGCGACAAAGACTGCGCCCTTGCTTCGGTTTTGCCAACTTTATTTTGAAGTTCTGCGGTTTGCACTTGTGCAGAACGAAATTGTTCAAGAGCCTGCTTCAACGCGCGCGCGGTTTGCTCAACGTGCTTTTCGAGTTCCGAAAGGCTTTGTAATTCCTGAGGCAGCTCTTCAGAAAATGCCTTTTGGCGGGTCTGACAACTCAGGCTTTGCATTTCAAGAGAGCGCAATTCTTCGGACTGCTTGTCAAACTCACTTTTTTTATGTGAAAGGAGTTGTCCGTATTTTTGAAGGGCTTCGCCTTGATTCACCAGTTGATCGTGTGACTGCTGGGCTTTTGTGAGTGCCTCTTTCGCGACCTTAAAATCCGCACGGAGTGTTGCCAACACATCCGAAAGGGCAAGGCCTTTGGGAAGAGCTTTTCTAAAGACTTCCATTTCCTCAGTCACGTGCAAAAGCTCTGATTTTTTTCCTTCAAAATCTTTTGCATTGAGTTCGCGTTCTTTTTCAATGCGCTCAAGTTCCCCTTGCAATTGATCGAGTTCCAATTGAGTTGGAAGGGGTTCTTTGCTTTTTGCAGGCCTGGGGTGATGTTGTGAGCCGCAGACAGGGCAGTCTGTTTCTTCGACGAGTGACATTGCAAGGAGTGCCGCCTGACCCTTCTTCCACGCCAGTTCAAGCTTTTGCAAAGCCGCTTTAACGTCGTTACGTTGTTGTATTAATTTATTGAGGTGTGCAGAGAGCTTCTCTGTTTGTGACTTTAAAAGAATCTGTCGCTGCTCGAATTGTTGGAGTCTGTTTTGTTTTTCAGCGAGTTCTTTTCCCTTAGACTCAAGTTCCGAAAGATGCTTTTGAAACAAGGGAAGTTGCCCAGCTAAGGACTGCGCAGAAGAGTATTGCTTTTCAAGTTCAGATTTTTCGAGTTCTTGCTGGCTAATGCTCTCTTTTTCTCGGGGAAGCCAGACTTGCAATTTCGTGATTACTTGTGTGAGTTGCGCAATCGCTTTTTTTTCTGATTCAATATTTAAAATGGTCTCTCGATAACCTTCAATTTTTAGGAGAGACGCTTCAAGATTTTTTCGTTCACCTTCCTTGGATTCTTCAAACAACAGAAGGGCTTTTTGACTTTCAAGATGGGTCTGCAAAGTCTGAAGCTCAGCGAATGAGGCTTGAAGTTCCTTGGCAAGCCTTGCTTCATTGCTGAGGAGCGATTGCAGGTTTTTTTCCAGCTCCCGCAATGGTTCTGCCTTTCTTCCCCTCGAGATCTGTGTCCTGCGCTCTTTCATAAATTCGACCTGTTTTTGCAGGCCATGGAGGGTACTTTCGGCCTTCTTTTCTTCTAAAAGTACCTTCTGAATTTCAACGGCCTGATTCCACCGCAGGCTGGCCTCTTTTTCGCTGGAACGTAACGCGAAGAGCTGGTTTTTAAGAAGCTCTGTTGCGGCAAGAACATCTGCAAGCTGAGTTTCCACTTCTTGCAAGTGCTGAGCACCGCATTGTCCAAGCGTCGTTTCGAGCCGAGTTTTTTGTATTTCGCGCTCTTTTCGGAGGGCTTCTTCACGGTAATGGAGTGCATCTTGAACGCGGCGATACACTTCTGTTCGAAAGAGCAAAGCCAAAATTTCTTCACGCTGTGCAGACCCTGCGAGCAAAAATTTCCGAAATTCACCTTGGGGCAAAACGACAACCTGCCTAAATTGATCGACTTTAAATCCCAGCAACGAAACAAGGCGTTCGTTCACTTGGCTCACGCCAGATGCAATGGGTTCAAATTGCTCGGGAGTTTGACCAAAGTTGAACTTAAACAGAGTGGCATCGTGTTTCACAACTGTTAACTTATGTGTGCGTGCCGAGTGTTTTTCATACTCTGGATTTCGGTGAATAAGGTAACGGTCGTTTCCAAGCTGAAATTCGAAGCTGACTTCTGTGGGCATTGCAGGTTCAGCGAGATCAGACCTCATGTGCTTGCGGGTACGCCCTTCACCACTGGATTCGCCGTAAAGTGCAAAGCAAATGGCATCCAGAAGAGTGGTTTTACCTGCACCGGTTGGGCCATGAATTAAAAAGAGATTGTGCTTGCCAAGCCTTGTAAAATCAATGATTTCTTCTGCTGCAAAAGGGCCAAATCCTTTGAGTTTAAGGCACAACGGTTTCATAGCTGCACCTCCCGATCGACTTTCCACATGTGTTCCAACACTTTTTGAAACTCGCTTGCTTCGGAGTCGGTAAGCGAACGACCCCCAATTTGCTGAAAAAAGTTTTGGAAGAGTTCAAACTCGGAGCGCTTGTGTTGATTTCTGCGGTCTTGTTTCGAAAGATCAGCAAGCCGTGCCAGGAGGGCAGGTCTTTCAACATGCATGATATTTGGATAGGCAGTCCGTAACCTTCCCATGACATCGAGCAGGGCACCATCGTCCGTAACGGACGCAACGATGTAATCCGAGCGGGCGCTGTCGTTGTCTGCTTCTTGCAAAAGGCTTGCCAGGGTTCCTTCAATGCGACGCAGTCTTCGACGTGGAGTCAGGGAAACTCTTTCAACTTTGACCTCACCCCCTGCATCCATGTCAACGATATTCACAGATTTTGTGTGCGAAATCTCAGAAAAGGAATACTGAAGGAGCGAACCTGAATAGTGAATGCGTCCGGCTCCTGAAACTTGAGGTCGATGAAGATGTCCAAGAGCCACATAATGAAATTGATCAAAAATGGATGAATGGACCATGCCGGTTCCTCCCACAGTGAGTGGCCGTTCAGATTCACATTCTTCACTTCCAACGACAAAGGCATGGGCCACTAAAACACGCCGTCCCGCGTTGGGAACGAGGATGACATCCGACGAAAGACAAGCATCCATTGCTGTGTGATGATCGTTGACTGCTTCGGCTTGAAAGTGGCTCCGCACAAAGGCGGGTTCTGCGTAAGGAATGCACGTAAAAGTAACTTCGCCATGGTTGTCCGAAAGAATGACAGGAGTTGATTGGCGAAGACTTCCGCTGACAAAAAGCTTGTGCTGTCTGAGTAACCTGCTCGCAAAACCCAATCGTTCAGGGCTATCGTGATTTCCGGCAATGAGGATGACGGGAATTTTGAGATCGAGCAACACTCGATTTAAAAACTCATCAAACAGTGTAATGGCTTCGATGGGTGGAACCGCGCGGTCAAAGACGTCACCTGCGATGACGAGGGCATCGCACTGTGTTTCTTTCAACAAGTCGTGCAAACCGTCCAAGACAAATGCTTGGTCTTCTGTGAGATGAGCACCATGGAAGATTCTTCCCAGATGCCAGTCTGCCGTATGGAGAAAGCGCATGCATCGTCCCTTTTTTTTCAACCAAGTTCCAAAAGTTGTTAAACAGTTGCATCAATTTGGTGAAAAATTCAAGGGGACTTTTTTAGAGCGTGCTTTTGTGGGGCATATCTGTGTTACTTAAATCCAAACTCAGGTGGCTGCATGTCGCAGCTTTGTCCATTGGATTCCACTCTTCCGGTGGTGTCCATCACCATGGTGCCCACGATATCTGCAGTGATCTTCATGGGAGAAGTCAATTTGATGCCATTTTTGGGTTTCGATGCAGTGGGGGCTTCAAAGGGGTTGCCATCCATTTCGCCACCCGTTGACGTTGACATCGTCGAAATGTAGACCGCCATTTTTTGAGCGCCCACAGCACCCGTAACAACCGTTCCGTCGGGAAGTTTGCCCGTGGGTTTGTAGGTTTCTCCTTGCGGCTGAAAGACATCAAGCGTGTATTCCTGGTCTATGGTACAGTTTCCAGTGGTAGCTGCAGGTGTAAACTTTGTGGTGTCCGACATCACCATAATAACGCAATTGTAGGTCCCTTGTTCAAGCTCCCCCGATCCGATTTCTGGGCCCACCATCATGTCGACTTCCTTACCAGCTGTATTTTTAAACACAGCAATAGGATTCGAACAATCTGCTTCCTTTGCGAGCCAAAATTCATAATAAGTCATCTTTGCAGCTTTTGTGTCGACGCCCGCAAGTTTCAAAGCGGCGAGAGAGCTTCCCCCCTTTAAAGTGACTTTAGACTTAGTAGTGGTAGTGGTTGTTTTTTCTTCTGCGGCATCTCCGCATCCCATGAAAGAGAACGAACACAGTGCAAAAATCATCGACAATTGAGTTTTCATGAAGAGACTCCTCTGAAGAAGGCAAATATGGGTTTTGTGACGGCAGTGACATCAAGATAATCGGAACGAAAGATGAGATCTTGAGGGAACAAGAGGAAACAACTCTTGAATTTCCTAGACTCCAACGGAGAGTATTGCTCATTATACAAGATTATGAGATTTCTATTTGGAAATATTAACAACGATGCAAGGAATTTAAGAATGTGCGGTATATTTGGGATGCTGGATTTGCAACAAGGTGTTACGAATGAACTGCTTTCAAAGGCAACGCGGACTCTTTTTCATCGCGGGCCCGATGGCATTGGAACCTGGACTTCAAATAACCATCAGATTGGATTCGGTCACGCCAGGCTGAGCATTATTGACCTCGATCATGGCTCCCAGCCGCTCTTCAATGAAGAAAAAACTATTGCTGCCGTTGTGAATGGTGAATTATACGACTTTGAACGCATCAGAGCTGAACTTGAGGCAAAGGGACATGTCTTTCGTACCCAGTCCGATAGCGAAATTCTGATCCATCTCTATGAGGAGTATGGCCTCGATTGTCTCACTCATCTGCGAGGTGAATTCGCATTTCTTTTGTGGGACGAAAAAGAACAGAGGTTATTTGCTGCCAGAGATCGGTTCGGTATTAAACCGATTTTTTATGCAACGCACTTGGGTAAAATTTATTTTGCATCGGAAGCAAAAGCCATTTTTGCGGCTGGATTTCCTGCGGCATGGGATGAAGAAGGTTTCTATCAATCCACTCAAATAGGGATGCCATTTCCAAATAAGTCCCTTTTTAAAGGAATTTCGCAAATTCCTGCAGGCCATTTTCTGACACACAAAAAGGGCGAAACGCAGGTGCGGCAGTACTGGGATTTTGATTATCCGACACTTGAAAATACAGATCACTCTTTGAGTGAAGCAGAGCACATCGAGCATTTTAAAGAGAAGTTTATTGAAGCCATTCGCTTGCGGATGAGAGCCGATGTGCCCGTCGCCTGTTACCTCAGTGGCGGCCTCGACTCCTGTTCTATTCTGGGTTTTGCAGCTCAACTCGTGAAGTCGCCCATCGCTGCTTTTAATTTAACGTTTGATCATGATCAGTACAACGAAGAAGAATTTGCACGAGAAACGGCACAGCTTACCGGTTCAACCTATCATCCGGTTGCAGTCAATCATTCACTTCTCGCAGAAAATTTTTCGCAAGCGGTGTGGCATACGGAGTCGTTGTGTTTTAATGCGCACGGAATTGCAAAATTTCTTTTAAGTGCCCACGTGCGTAAAGCAGGATTTAAAGTTGTTCTGACGGGTGAAGGCTCCGACGAAATCCTTGCCGGTTATCCACATTTTCGCCGCGATCTCATTGCCCGTGAACCCAATCCCGCAGTTCGGCAAGCATTGGTAGAAAAGCTTCTGGCTGCAAATTCAGTTTCAAAGGGGCTTCTGCTTCCACTCGGAGAGGCTCAAAAAAGCGCCGGCATCGAAAAGTATCTTGGATTTACTCCCACCTGGATGCAGGCACAAATGCTAGGAGGGGAAGTCTACCAGGGGCTTTATGCGTCGGAATATTCGGATAAATATCGTAACAGCAATCCAGCGTTGGAGTATGTGAAGCAATTTCCCCTTGAGAAACAATTGGCGGGCACGCACCCGGTGCATCAATCGATGTATTTATGGTCAAAAGGACCCTTGGCGAGTTACATCTTGAATATTTTAGGCGATCGCATGGAAATGGCTCATTCTATTGAAGGTCGCGTTCCTTTTCTGGATCATCACCTCGTGGAAGTGGTGAAAAACATGCCCTTAACACTCAAAATCAAAGATATGACCGAAAAATTTGTGCTGCGTGAAGCTGCAAAAGAGGTGATTACAAAAAACATCTATTTGAGACAGAAACACCCCTTTCTCGCTCCGCCTTCTTCTATCAAACGTGAAGAGCCGCTCTTTATGCTCATTCAAGATACCCTTCGAGGGTCGGGTTTAAAATCATTGCCTTTTCTGGAGAGTAAAAAAGTTCAAGAATTCTTAGACACCTTTGAAAAAAGTGATGAAGGAACAAGGGCATCCCTCGATCCTCTCCTCATGTCACTCACCAGTGCTGTGCTTCTCGCCAAGCAATATCAGTTAAACTGAATGTTTGTTTTTTCTCTAAAAAACTAAAAAAACCTTGAAAGTGCCGATATCTCGCGATAGCGATTTCGGTCATTCGATGGGAATTTTATTTTAGAGGATGAAACATGTTTGCAAAGCGCTTGTCGTCAATGATCTTGGTTACTTTGGTAGGTTTGACGGTAGCTTGCGTCCCAAAGGCGGAAGTTGCAGAATCAGAGGCAAGTCAAGTGAGTGCTCCAGACAATCCTCTTTCCTATGGTCGTTTGGGAATATATGCCGCGGGCCCCTTTTCTAGCAAATGCGGATTTGGTTTTACCAACGAGTTTCACATGAAAAAGGTTGAAGCTCACGGCAGGCGAGACGCTTTGTTGGGATTAATTTGTGTCAATGTCTTTGGAGCCATTGAACTTCGGACTGCCAGTGGAGCTTGTCTTGCAAAAGCAGAGCTGCCTTTTGCCGAATTTTATATTCATCCGAAATACTACATCAAGAATTGCAACAACGAAGTTCTTCTGACTCTGCGCAGCGATGGCAAATTTCGTTTTCTTGATAACACAACCGTCTTTGATATTTTTAAAGGAACAAATGTTGATCCGAGCAACAAGGTGGGCAAATCCACTAAAACTCAAGGATGGGGCGGCGTTCGTTTTGAGGTTCATGGAAAAGAAGGCGCATTGCTGGGCTCGATGGAACGTCCCAACATGGCCAGTTATTTCGCAGACTGGGATGCTTCTCACTTTGTTGCGAATAAAGACAGTGTGATTCCGCGCAGTGCTATTTATTTGATCCCGATGATGAAAACACTGGCGGATTTAAAGGAAGACAAAGAAAGAAAAGAAGCTGAGGCAGCAGAGGAAGCTGCAAGGACACCGAGATAAAGAAAAGCGCATCAAAAAGATTGAGTCGCTTTAGAAAAGGCAGATTTCTGTTACCAAAGTCTACAGAGACCTTTGGCTGCTGCCTGAGCACGGCGCTCTTCAAGTTTTTCAATTTGTGCCAAAGTCAACTTGCTCTTTGAATCTATCCAAACGCCCGCGCTATTTTTTTCTGCATCTGAAACTTCTTCTTTAAATTCAAAAACGGGCTTCAGATGTTTGGTATATACCCAAACAGACATCCCTTCTCTTGGTGAGAATTCGATCTGTTTTCCGCAGTTAAATGCGCCACCACCAAGGCTCTCTTTACCTAAGATAACCTTTTGCCATTCGCCATCAAGTTCTGGTAGGCCACCTTTTGCAGGCAGAACCAAAGGCAAAGAAGGTGTAAATTTTCCTTCTTTGCGCACGCTAAGGGAGCAGCTGTTATCAACCGAGATGTTGTCTTTATCTAAAGTAACAATCGTAAATTTATGCTGTGCAACTTTATTCTCATCAATGGACATATTTCCACTAGTATTTTTGATAAGATCAAGAAGCGTTACTTTATTGATCGGATCGGCTTCAATAGCCTCAAAAATGGGAATAAGTCTTAGTGAGGGGCCGCCATCGCAATCGACTGCCGAAACTGGATTTTGATTTTCGGAAATAGAACGACTAGGTTCGGAATGACGAGCACTTGGATTCGACCACTGATTTGTTGTCGATTCACTGTTCTGCTTGCTACAAGAAGCCAAAGTTACGACCACAAAAAGCGATGTATAAATTTTATTCATGGCCACTATTCCTTTACTCAATATTATTGTCATAAACCTTATCGGATCGTGCATCTGAAATATTGAGTAAAAAAATAATTTTTATACTTAATTTAGTAAATACGGAGTGTTTGTTAAGGTGGGTTTTCGTAGTTTCAAGATGGTAATTGGCAACAAATTCTTATGGTACTTTAATTTTTCTTTTTTTCCGCGCAATTAAACATCCATTGAACACCGTACTTATCTGTTAAGCATCCAAAATAGTCACCCCAAAACATATCTTGGAGTTCATTCGTCACAGTTCCACCGGCAGAAAGTCCCTTAAAAAGTCTCTCGGTTTCAGCTCGGGTATCAGGTTCCAAATTAATGCTGGTGTTTGTACCAAAGACCAGTTTGTGCCCCATCGACTCAAGGGTATCTGTTCCCATAAGCGTATGCCCACCCAGAAGAGGGAGTTGAATGTGCATGATCATGTTTTTTTCAGCGGCTGTTAACTCAGGCATTCCGGGCCAGGGAGGAACATCTCCCATTCTATGAATGGGGGTGACCAATTCAGTTTGGAAAACCGATTTGTAAAAATTGAAAGCTTCTTCCGTATTTTCCATAAAATTCAGGTAGGTGCTTACTTTAGCCATGGCTCGATCTCCTTACACAACATTGCTGCTTACAATACAAGTGTATGGTTCGATCGATTCGCCGTAATGTCAACGTGGGGCCTTAAAAAAATTCTCAGCCTTTTAAAGTAACACCAACCCCAGCTTCGTCCATGTTTACAAAGATGCTTTCCAGTTCGGGTGAGTGCTTGATCATTTAAACGTAACGGGCTTCGAGGCTTGGATACGCCATGTTGTGAGCGAGAATGAGGCCTCCATTTTTCATCACTTATCCTTCATTTTAAAAAATAATTGGTGGGCATTGTCCATTTATGGCTGTGGATTCCCTTGCCACCATAAAGGTCAGAAAATTCTACGTAAATGATGATTTTGTTGTGATCTGCATTCAGAATGTGAATGATGGTAGATATTTTGAATTTTACAAGTATTCAGCTTTGAATTATTTCTTGTTACATTATTGTGAACACATTTGAATGCGGTTATTCTTTATATGTCCCCCTTGATGTCGTCGATAGGTATTTCCTTGAAAGCGCTTTGGCATGCTTTTACTGGAATGTGGATTCTTTTGTAAAATTTGCATGGAGAAGTGCATGAAATTTTTGAATTCAACGCGACAGATTCTTTTAAAGTGTGGATTTTTGGCAGTCACTCTCACACCCTGGATTGTTGCAGACAACAGTTATGGCGATACAGCGGCGCATATAGTAGAGGTTTTGCTGCCGCGAGATCGTCAAAGCGCGCAACAGGATCTTCAGAAGCTTTCAAAGTTTGACATTCATGGTGTGAACTGGAAAAAGTCCAAAGTCGTTTTGAGCGTAAAAGGATCGGAGCTCAGTTCACTTCTCGCCATGGGTTTTACTCCGAATTTTGCAACCGCAGCTGATATCGACAGTGCGCAAACTCTTGCCGACATTTCTAGTTACATGACACCCGATGAAGTTGTGCAGAAGTTACAAGATTTGGAGAAGCAATATTCCCACCTTGCAAAGGTATTTGAAGTGGGCCGCACAACCAAAGGCCGCCCCTTGCTCGGAATTGAAATTACCAGCGACGGTGACAATGATTCGAAGCCCGTGATTCTTTTTAATGCCATGCATCATGCGCGCGAACTCATGACAACTGAAATTGTAATGCACATGGCAAAAACCCTGTTGGAAGGGTTTGGCAATGAAGCAGATATTACGCGGTGGCTTGGAAAATTCCGAATCGTCATCGTTCCTCAAGTCAATCCAGATGGAAATGATTTGGTGCATACGGGCGGTCGTAAGATGTGGCGTAAGAATGCATTTGTACAACGAAACAATATCATCGGAGTTGATTTAAATCGAAATTATCCTGCCTTTTGGAACTATTGCAATGGTTCAAGCGGTTCGTCGGGGAGCGATACTTACCGTGGACCAACTTCGGGAAGCGAACCCGAAACCAAAGGCATGATGGCTCTTGTTGAAAAATTAAAACCTGTTGCAGATATCAGCTACCATTCCTATAGTGAACTTATTATTTATCCTTACGGGTGTCGAAGCGTTGCAAACCCTTCTGCCGAGTTATTTCGATCCATTGGAAACGAAATGCGACTTCACCTTGAAGACGACGATGGTCAGAAAAACACCTATCAAGTGGGAACTGCACCTGGACTTCTCTATGAGGCTGACGGAACAGATCTTGATTGGCAGTGGCAAGAGCATGGAGTTTTGGCTTACACCATCGAGGCAAATTCCTCGGGGCTAGGCTTTCAGCCAAACTACGATCGTTGGCGAGATGTTACGGTAAAGCGCCAGGAAGGAGCATGGAAAGCTCTTATTGCGCGCATGGAAAAAAGTGCTGTGAAGGCACGGGTGCGAAGCTCATCTCCTCTCACTTACACCGTTCACGCCGTGGGGAGTTCGGGCATACGGGTTTGGGGTGCTGACAGAAAAGATCCCTCCTTTACGTTGCGGAATGAAAATGGATTGCTCTTTCAAGTTCTGCAAAAAGGCAATTACGAAATTCGTTTTGCACGCGCTGGAAGCGTTGTAAAAACCATCCCTGTTACCATAACTGACGGCGTGACAGAGCTGGGAGAAATCAACATCGACTGACGATGTTTCGTCCTCCTGTTGACAGAGCCTTCCCGTTGCGCGCAACATCCTGGGAATGACTACTGTAAGAGGAGCTTTCTTCATGAAAATTGATTCACATGTGGGCAAACGAAAATCCCTCGGTTACAAATCCTTTGGCGTCGGAATATTAATTGCTGCCACAGGGTGTGGAAGTGCAGGCGGTACGGTGCGCAGTATTGTCTGTGCAACGGCACATTCACGAGGAATGATGACAGTCGGCCTCAATCCGGCTGGAATGCAAAGTGCAGGTGTTTCGAGTTCCAACGAAGATTTGCGAGGGTACCTGAACAAAGCCCTTGAAGTTGCAAAAGTCGAACCAAGTTACCTTAATATTAAAGATGTTTCGTCGGTCGTCTCAGGTGATTCCGTGCGTTTTTTACAACTCGGAGGCACTTTTGGCGATGGTTTTGGAGTGGCAAGCAACCTTCTCAAATCAGCTTTTGCTTCGAATTCAGGTTCTTCACCTAAAATATTTGATTTTTTACGCGAGTCGTTTCGCGTGGGTGGAAGTTACGAAGAAGTTTACGACTGGAAAGTACCCAGGCAGTTTTATGAACCCGAAAATTTTACGCGGGTTTCGAGTGCCGTAACAGCCAGTGCCAAGCGTGCTCCTGCAGCAAATTTAGCGGGGCAAAACCCCAGCGATCAGCAATGGGCCCTCAAGCAAACAAAGTTTGAAGATGCCATGAGCATTTTGCTGGCAAATGCCAAACACAAGGTGCGCGTTGCAGTGATCGACACAGGCGTGGATCTCGACCATCCAGATCTTGTCGATGTCATGGCAGAAGGTCGCGACTATGTCGATAACGACAACCTTGCAGATGACGAAAATGGTCATGGAACGCACTGCGCGGGCATTATTGCAGGACAAGGAAAAGGCATGTTGGGCGTGGCAGGACGCTTGAAGGGAATCGGGGGTGGTCTGATCGAAATCGTGCCCATTCGTGTTCTCGATAAGAACGGCGGGGGAAGCTCGCAGAATATCGACAAGGGTATCCGCTGGGCCGTTGAAGAAGCTAAGGTCGATGTTATTTCCATGAGTTTGGGAGGCGGACGAGATTTCAAGGATATGACGTCCGATGATTTAAAGAATCCGATTCTCACCGAGGCCATCAAAAAAGGTGTCATCGTTTTAGTTGCGGCTGGGAACGAAAATTGCCCCCTCGGAGGAGAGTGTAAGGCGGGAGGAATGTTTTCGAGCAAAATCTCTCAATACATCGTTGAACCCTGCTCCAGTGAAGGCGCAATCTGCGTAGGAGCCACGGATCCCGACGAAACTCTCGCTTCTTACAGTAACTACACAAGCGCGAAAGAGGCCTCTTACCGGACCAAAGCCGATGTCAACGCGCCGGGTACTAAAATCTATTCCACCTGGCTTGAGGGTGGATACAAATCCATCAGTGGAACGAGTATGGCCACTCCCTATGTTGCGGGCATCGCAGCGCTTCTAAAAGCAGGTAACAAAAATTTAAACCAAGAGCAGGTGCGAGCTTACCTCAAACAGAGTTTGGTCAATGTTCCTGAGCTTGTCGAAAAATCGGGAGTCGGTCGTTTAGACCTCTTTATGACTGCTGAGGCCTCGC
>JBIIEI010000023.1:0-54356 GCA_044237915.1 Silvanigrellaceae bacterium
CTTTTACAAGCAATTTTCGGCTCGAAAACCGAGAACGCATGAGACTTCTCTCATGCCACTTCTTTAGAAATCTTAGACTGTGTTCGTTGACTTGCGTCTCCGTTGGTGAAGACGGTGATTATCGAAAGCGGAATTCGAAGTCAAGCACCAATCGTAATTTTTTGACAAAAGACCAATTTTCCTCATTTAAAGTGAAAAAAGTCTTGAAAATGCTCGCGAGAGTGGCACATCTGCTCAAAGTTCAAGGGGGAGTCCCTGATTTTTATTGACTGAGGAACGAAACTCACACTACCCCTCGAAGTGATGAATTTGAAAAAGGCTTAGAATATTAGAAGGAGGGGGCTTGAAGATATTTGGACTCTGTATGCGCAGGGGACGCTGCCTGGTTGTGCAAACCGGTGAGGTCGCAAATCCACATTTGGAACTTCCCACTGTAGATGTGGATGGCCCTCATCTCGAGCAGCAATTTCAAGAACGCTTCTTTCAGCTGACAGGACTGAAATGCACTACCATCGGGTCGCTCAACAAATTCCCATTTCAGTCCGACGGCGAAGAGGTGATGTGGGCATTTGTGGTTTTACAGCGGCCTCCTGAATTTGCAGTCGTTCATCGGGCAGACGATAAAACCACGTTTTGGGAGTCCGTTGCGGCTTTAACAAGTCAAGCAGGAACTGGTAAGTTTCTGAACGCTGTTTTGAAAGAAGTGAGCGAGCAACCTGGAAATGCGTATGCCCAAGTCAAAACGAATGCCGGTGTCGATACCTTTGCCCATCTGAGCACTGGTGAACTTTTGCATGGCCAGGCCGGCCCTTTTCAGGAAGCTTGGAATTTTTATGCTGAAGCTCTAAAACTCAAAACTGCAGAAGGTGATCGCATCATCTATGACCTCGGCCTGGGCGCTGGAACACACGCTCTGGCTTGCCGAAAGGCTTGGCTAGAAAATGACAAACTAAAGAACGTTCGAGTCTATAGTTTTGATCTCGAAAAAAATGGGATTAAATCACTCCTCAGCAGCATTGAAAGTTTTCCTTACGCCCAAGAACACAAGTCCTTCTTAGAAAATGCGGCTCTTTTAGATGAAGTTATAGAAGTAGACGCCAATAGAAGGGAATTTCATTGGACATTTATCAAAGGCGATTTTGTTGAGACTTCTGCACAATTGTCAGAAGATATTCCAAAAGCTGATGCCATATTTTTTGATTTTTTCTCCCCTGAAAGCCATCCGCAACTATGGAAATTTAGGATTTTTGAGGCCATCGCAAATCGTTCGAGTCATCAAGCCATTCTTGCAACAACGTCGTCTGCGACCGCCATTCGAGCAAATCTTGCCTCTGTAGGATTCTTTCTTGGCTTTGGAATTCCAAGTGGCAAAAAGGGAAACACCACTGTTGCAGCAATGAATCTCAATGACCTTGCTCACCCCTTCCCATCCACATGGGTTCAAACATTTTTCAGATCACACATCCCACATCTTGAGTGTGAAGAAGCTGAAGTCTGCCAAAAAATAAAAGACAAAGTACAAATTCACCCGCAGTTCATACAGAGCTGAAGTGGGTAAAAGCAGCGGCACTTAAGTCCTTTCAGATTCAACCGAAATATCTTGGCAAGACTCATGGAATAAAGAGTTGAGTGATCGATGCAAATAAAACTGACGATTCCATTTGTGATCTGGCTCTGCTTTTTTGAAGTTTCCGTTTCGGCGCTTTGCTCTGAATGCAATTTAGATTTGCCAGTTCAGCAGACAGGGGAGGCTTCTTTTTATTCAGATAAATACGAAGGAAAGAAAACTGCAAGCGGAGAACCGTATCGTTCACAGCAATTCACAGCAGCGCATCAGAATTTGAAATATGGTACCAAAATTCTGGTTCGAGGAATTCAGAATTCAAAATGTGTCGTGGTGCGCATCAATGATCGTGGTCGATTTAAAAAACCAAGAATACTGGATCTCAGTCGAAGCGCGGCAATGCATTTAAACTTTATAAGTGAGGGAAAAACTTCCATCGAGGTTTATTTGCTAAAAGACATGTCATCGCCAGAAGGACCGGTTCATTCTCAGGGCAGCAAATGCAAACCGTAGGCAGATTTTTCCGCAACAATATTCAATTTTTTACAAACATGAAAAATGAGATAAACAAAATTTATTACTAAATGGAAAAGAAAACAGAAAAGTGGTGGGCGGTGAGAGATTTGAACTCCCGACCAACTGGTTCGAAGCCAGGTACGCTATCCACTACGCCAACCGCCCGTTCGTTTGGAGATATCATACACTTTTCAGACTGTCATCTTTTTCGAAGTCTAAATATCAACTCGCGATATTCGCTTAGAAAGTTCCCAGAACTCCAAGCTGGACATCGAACCAAGAATGGGAACCCACAACAATTCCAACTCCAGTATAAACCTCAACCTTTTCGAGGACACTGTAGGCAGCCCTACCCGTGAGACCCACATTTCCACCATACTTGGATTTCACAGCCATCCCTGTCGCTTGCTTGATTCCACCGAGTTTGCTCAGTCCAAGATGACCCGTTCCCAAAAATCTCCACTTTTCGAACCCGTCAATCTTATACTCGAGACCTCCTCCGGCCATCCACAATTGCACGGCATAGCTTTCATCTTTCTCGTAGTCTGAGCGAGACGAAATACCCGTGAGGGTTTTGTACTTGAGTTCTGCAACCCAACGGGCTCCCGCAAGCGCTGCGAAGGGCTCTAGAAGGTAACCTGCATTAAATTCATATCCCGCATAATCGAGACTGGTGTTTGTGCCCGAAGTACTTCCAAAGCCTAAACCCAACCCCATGCCAAGGCTCAATTTGTTAAGAAGATATTCAGGTGTGGCAGCATGAAAATCTGGCTTAGGCTCTTCTGTTTTTACGACAGGAGGCGTGGTTTTTGGTGTTTCACCCGCCTTGGGTGCCTCTTTCGCTTTGGGAGTTTCTTTCGCCTTTGGGACCTCTTTTACTTCAGGCGCTTTTTCCGCAGGTGCCGGAGGTTGAGTTTCGGTTGATGAACCCGTTTCGGACGCATTTTTTTCCTGCGCCAAGACAGTCTCGCTTGCGCTGAGCAGCGATATAAAAATACTTAAAAAGGTCGTGAGAGCTTTCCAATGAGCACGCATGAGCAATCTCCAGCCTAGTTGCTTGAATTGATTTTATCTTAAAGAAGTACTTTGAATCCTAGCAAATGTCGTCTTTCTGGAGTCTGGCTTGGGAAATACCCACGTTCAGTAACATAAGTCGCATAACGAACATTCAAGACAAAAAGGCGAAATTCAAAACCGGCAGTTAAGGCGTCTTCAGCAAGGCCAAGCTGCACCGATGCAAGATTATCCCACCCACCTTCAAAACCTAAACCGTACTTTTTTTGCTGTTCAATGGGTAAATTGAGATCTCTGAAATCCCAGGCTGCTCTCAAAAACCATTTGTTCCAACGCGGAGTCACAGAAAGACCTACATTTACACTTTGGGGAAGCGCTGCAGGTGCGGCCTTCACTTCGACTGAACCGAGTTTATCGTACTTCTTGAATTTGAGATCACCCACATTCAAGATGGTAAGACCTAAGGTGGGGCTCCATGTTTCCACAGGAGTAAACAAAACCCCTGTATCTAAACCAACTCCCCATCCAGCCTGGAATGCTTCCTTAATTCTTGCATCACGTTTTTCTTTTTGAGAGAGATCGGAAAGCCAGTCCAAGTCAATTGATGTCGCAGCCACTCCCCGTGAACGATACGCAATCGTAGCCCCAACGTTCAGCTTTTCACCAAAAAAATGGTAAGCTCCACCCACCCGAATGTCAGCGTCTGCTTCGAGCGAAAGATCTGCTAAGCTTTCTCCCGGATTGTGGGGCATGAGATTTAATTCAAATCCGCTAAAAGCGGCAAATCCAAAATTTCTCATGAAGAAATAAGGATTGAGAGAGACCCTCGTATGATAATTCTCGCCCGCAAAATTCTTCAATTGAGAGTCTAGTGCGTCGAGAGATTTTGAAGTGTCGCCACCCATGCTCGCAGCTAGACTTTCGAACTGTTCTTTTTTATCAAGACTTAAATTCTGATTCCAACCAATGGAGGGCGATAATATCTCGAGACTCCACCGATTGATTCGACCGAGTCCTGCTGGATTATAATAGAGTGCATTCTGATCATCTGCCACGGCTGTAAACGCCTGTCCCATCGCTAAAGGACGAATGCCTGCGATTCCAGACCGAGGCAAGCGTGTTCCGTTACCTGCTTTTGCAATTTCTATTGAGCTCCAGAAGAGACACATCGAAACGCAAATTCCCCCACACCATTTCATTTTTACCATACCGAGTTCCCCTGCGGGTAGCCTGCAATAAAAGAGAAAGCTGATTGAAGTCTAAGGGAACGCTGCTCTGCAAGGAAACGCAGAGAGTCAACATTTCGGCAGGCAAGAAGAAAGGGGACAAAGTCAAATGGAGTGCTCATTCTCAAGTGTGTTTTGCAATGATTTGATTGCAATTGGCAAGATGATGCTTCGCATCGGTCTTGGACCCTGACGACTGAAGCGCGTCAATTCCTTGCGACAGTGATCGACGCAATTGAATGACGTCTTCTTGAATTTTCTTCAGTTCTTTTTCTAAACTCTTTCTGTTGGTGCGAAGCCTCTCTAAGACAGGGAGTCCAAAGTCGGAACCTTGAATGGGTGGCCCATCCGGCAAACGACTCGGTGCATATTGCTCTCCTAGAATCTGAGATTCAAAGTATGCTAACTCACCTGCAGCAACAGAATTTTCGATCGCAATTGATGACTCAAGCAACTTTTTTTCGAGCCTTTCATTTTCTGCTTTCAAGAGAGCAGTCATTTGCAAGATTTCTAAATTCTTCTCACTTTGCTTTATGAGTTCGATAGAAATGGCACCCGAGGAATCCCTGAGACTCGGCGACGAATAAACTGCTTTGGGTAACAGGGAATTAAACCGGCGAGAGATCTCATGGAGTAAACTCTCTTTTCTTTTAAGTTCCTCTCTTTCCAACTGTGCCCACAGTTCATCAATTTCAGCTGTAAAAACTCTGTGAAGCCAGTACAGCTCTACTCTTCCCTCTTGAAATGCTTCTCTTTGCTTCGCAAATTGTTCGCAGCGCATTTTGAGCTTTTGACGCGCTTCACGAAGCTGCCCAAAGACATTAAATGGAGAATCTTCGTCGTCTAACAGACTGGGATCTTTTTCTCTGAGGAGATCAAGTTGAAGATGAGTCCAATTTTTTATTTCTCGCAGTCGTTCATTGAGCTGCTCCCGCAGGGCTGAAGGAGTTTGAGGAATGCCCAAGCGAGCTTGGGGACGTGTTTTCTTCGAGTCTCGCCGAGTACTCATTTGTTACCTTCTCCAGACGCTGAATCTCACGTTTTGCTTTTTCGATTTCACGGTTTAAGTCAAGTATGACTTCTGCTTCTTGAGAAATATCCGATTCAACGGACGAATAGGCGAGACGGAATTGGCGAGATGTCGCCTGAGCAATCCGTTGAACGGTATTTGTATTGCCATTGTCACGAAGAGAGATCCACCGCTCTGCTTTAAATTTCTCGAGCTCTTCGATACGAGTACGAACAGACTTCGTAAATTCAGATCTTTTTTGGATGTCGAGCTTAAGATCTTCATTTTTCTCGAAAATGATCTTTGAATCTTGTGACAAGTAAACTTCGATGTCACGTTCGATAGTCAATAGAACTGACCGCTGAATTTGCTCTGTATAATTTAATGCATAAACCAACGGATATCGAAACATCATTGCAATTTGACCAACAGTTTTTGCCGTTTCATCTCTCAAAAATGAAATCTGCTTTTTTCTAAAATCAATTTCTTTATGAATGGACTCTAGATTTTTTTTGATGCTTTTTTCTTTGCGAGCCAGTAAAAATGACTTTATTTTTCCAACAATATTTAATTCAAGCGTTTGAGCAGCCTGTTTGCGCAGTTCCCAAGCGTGTTGAAGGTAATCGACTTGTTTATAAAATCCTTCAATACAAACCAGGGAATGTTGCGCCGCACAGCCCTCGAGACGGTTTTCCCAATGCATCAGCCAGTTAGAAACGTCAGCAGGAACGGAATGTTTTAGCTTTTCCAGCGATCGATGGCGCAATTCGCCAAGCTGAACGGCAAGTTCGCCATCTTGCTCACGGGTAGAGCTTAATCCCGCTTTTTTGACAAGTGCGCCCATGGAACACGACTTTCCCCAATCCCTTTTGCCTAAACGCTTTTGCACTGAATCGATCCATTGAGCGCCGCGTTTCATACTGAGTATTTCTTCGCAGAGCTTGGTACAGTCTTGAAGGGCATCAAAGTCGGACTTAGACATCTCTGGCGTCTGATGACTGAGGAGCAGCAATTTTGGGAGAAGCTCTTCTGCCCATTGGAAGTCTCTTTTTAAAGGCATTTGCTTTGAATCTTCCAATCTCTCTTTCACTGGCATGGTGTCCTACTGCCTCGAAAATACCACTGCTCAGATTATAGGCACGGCATGGTGCCTGGAGGGCCTGCAAAAATTGAAGGGTGGGTGGGACAACTGACGCTCTGAAAGGCTCTTCGCAGCGGAAGGGCTGTTACCTTGAGTGCGTTCCCTTAGGCAAGGGAAGGAGATCGTCTCCGATGATGCGGTCGAGGACAATAGATGCCGCGCTGCGCACTGAAAAATGTTTGAAGTCCGCAGTTGGACGTAATGGAGCTAATTTGAAGTCCATGGACTCAATAAATTCGTCTGTAAGACCCCATCCCGTTCCAAATAAAATTAACAACGGCCGCTCACCCGTAAGAAGTAAATTGCGAGCACCTAAATAAGATAGATCTTCCGGAAAAGATCGCGCCTTCGTAACTAGTGTCAGGGGCTCTTGACCATCATTTTCGAGGGCAATTCTTTCTTTAGCTTCCTCCAAGGTACTCACAACATCACCTAGAGAAAGTGCTTCCATCCGTTTGGGATTAAAAGATGCTCCAAAACCTTCTGTCCAATGAGACAATATTTTTTGCGCAAGTGCCCGCTGAGACTCCATGGGATGGACAATAAAAAATCGAGACACGCCAAAACAACGCGACATTCGACTGATATCGTGAATATCGTAATTTGTAATAGCACTCACCGAAACTTCTTTGCGTCTATTATAAATTGGGGAATGTATTAAAGCAACATAGAGTGGAGCTCGAAAAATTGATTCAGTTGTCATTGTGTTTCCAAATTTTTTCAACAAAAGCTCTTTCTGATTTAGACAGTTCGTCCCATAATCTTAAAATAAGGTCGGGTCTATTCAGTGCAGTCTTTTTAATTTGACTTCTTCTACGCCAGACCGAAATTTTTCCATGGTCGCCCGAAAGCAGAATTTCGGGAACGGAAATTCCATGATAATCCAAAGGTTTTGTATACGTGGGTGCTTCTAAAAGTCCGTCTTCAAAACTATCTGCCTGTGCACTTAATGCATTGCCAAGAACTCCCGGAACAAACCTTGAAACGGTATCAATGACGCACATACTAGGAAGCTCTCCTCCCGAAAGAACAAAATCGCCAAGGCTCACTTCAATGTCTGTGTATTTTTGCACTGTTCGCTCATCAAATCCAGCGTAGCGACCGCACAAGAAAATAAGATGGGATTTTTGTACGAGCATTTTGGCCATTTCATTATTAAACACTTTTCCCGAAGGAGTGAGGCAAACAACAAAACTTTCTTCAGTTTGTGTGGCAAGAATTGCTCTTTCAACAACCTCAGGCCGAAGCACCATTCCATCACCTCCCCCAACGGGATGCTCGTCTACACTCCGTCGTTCGCCTTCTGAAAAGTCTCTTAAAAAGACGGTTTCGAGGTGAATCAATTTCTTGGCAATCGCACGCGCAATGACGCCCTCTTGCTGAAGAGAGGCAAACATTTCTGGAAATAAAGTGATGACAGAAAAACGTTTTGCAGAACTCACTCCGAGTCGCCCTCTATGAATGCTTCGACATTCATAATTTCAATAGTTCGCGCTTCATTGTCGACTTTTTTAACAAAGGCATCAATAAAAGGGAAAAGAATACTCCCCTTCCCATTGAGCAAATCTATTTCAAGATTTTCTTGCGCACCGTAATTCGAGACGCTCAGAATTTTACCAATTTCGCCGCGACCTTCACAAAATACTTTCATACCAACAAGATCATGAACAAGATATTCGTCATCTTTGAGATTTATTTCACGGCGATGGACATAAAGTGTTTTATCGTACCCAGCTGCCACCGCTTCACGGGAATTAAATGCGCTTATTTCTAATGCGAGCTTTCCGCCACTTTGATATGCATTTTTCACATGGACCGGCACTGCCGTCTTTCCATGCTCAAGATAAAGATTTTTGTAGCCATCCCACTTTTCGCGTCGATCTTCAGTTTTTAGAAAAAATGCGCCGCTGAGGCCGTGAGGTCGGCCCACTTTTGCAAATGAGATCCAGCCATTCTCGAGAATTTTCTCGATGGGCTGCTCCAGATCTTCTGGGGGTTGAGCCTGCCCCTGTTTTCTTTCGGTCATGATATTTGCCTCCCTCGTAGAGTCGAAACGTCATGACTACTAGCCTAGGCAGACTTTTGATACAACTCCTTACCCTGCTCTTCATTTAAATCGCTCGCTTCCGGAGCGACTTCACGAGGCCCGTGCGACATCCCCTTCAAATCGAATGCAGGAATTGAAGTTGGAGCCGAAGAAGACGAATTTTGGACGCGACTTGGCAGCAGATACTGAAGAGTTTCATTAACATAGGTGGAGACCTGCATGGAAGTCCGCGACAGATGACTTGCCCGTCCCACAACGCTTTCAAGCAAGGTTTGAGCATCAAGAAGCCCTTGAGTTTGAAACCCTAAAAACTGACTCATCTCTTGCATGGTTGAGACTTGAATCTTTGCCTTGTTTTGAATCACTCCCGAAATTTCCCCCAACTCCATCACTTCGCATCTCAAGTCATCGAAAAAGAGAGTAACGGTTTTTACTTTTTCACTGCATTGATCAGCAACCTCTCGGAGTGTTGCTATCTTTTTTTCTATCCCTTTTACGGCATCGCTACTGATGGATGCAAGATTCCCAATTTCCTCTGCGACAACGGCAAAGCCACGCCCATATTCACCTGCGCGCGCGGACTCAATACTTGCATTCAAACTTAGAAGTCCGATCTGCTGGGAAATGCTTCGAATCGTTTCGGTGACCTCAATAATTTCTTGTGTATTTTGCACAAGCATTCTCATGCTTTGTGCGGTGTCCGAAATATCCGTGGCGCGCATCACAAACTTTTGTTCCCAGTTACGGAGCTTATCGACAAGGATTGCAGTGTGACGAGTGTTTTCGTGAGAACTTTCAACTTTTGTGGGCATGTCTTCATCAAGTCTTCGCATTTGTCTTGCAACATCTGCAATTCGTGCGCACCCACGGTAGACTTCTTCAGCAAAATCTTGGGTCTCTTTGAGTTTTGAAATCCGATGCACAAGTCCTTGCCCTAACCCTTCGAGCTTTAACGTATTTGCCCTTGCTTCTTGGACGAGCTCAAAATTCTTCATATACTGCAGAAAAAGATTGTAGTGGATGAGAACGAAAAGCCCACAAAGCACGCAGATCGTCACGAGACTCGAAGTATTAAATGCAACTTTTTCGATAGACACACCTTGAACTTCGGCTCCAATGCCAAGAAGGTAGAAGAGTCCTGTTAAAAATGCTGTTGCAATCAGTACGCCTATGTAGTCGAAAAACATCGGAACCGCAAAAGAAACTGCAAACAGAAATCCCATAAATGCAACAGTGACCGCACCCTCAAACTGCGCTGATACCGCGAGCCAACTGCTGGCACCAAGAATCGCAAGCGACATGGCAATGGATGCACTCCGCAGAGAGCTTAACGAAACCAAAAATTTTGAGAAATAGGAAAGGGCAAAACAGAAAATAGACACTAAAAATCTGAGTGCCAAGTTGTCGTGATTTCCCTTTTCAACTGCACCGGCGAAATACATCGGAGTAAAAAGGATGGAAGTCACCATGCCAAAATAAAAGACCCTCCACCGCAGAGAATCTTCTAGAGACGACTGCTTAAGTTTGTCCGGCACAGATCTTTTGGTGCCTATACTCATAGAAACTCCTCTCGGTCGTGCACTGACGGGCGCCCGAATTCTAAGGGACTATCGGCAGCACGGCGTTCACCTAAAGAGGCAAAACCTGCACCAGGGGACAATAAAGACTGCTCTGGAATTGTTTTTTGGAGTCAAATGTCTATCTTAGTGTTCTGGCAAATGAAGCCTGAAAAATAGCTTAATATTTATAACCAGGAAGCTTATATGGATACCCCTCAGTTCAGGGTCCGAAGTGGTTTGAAGATTTCCTTTTTCAACAATTTTCTGACGCTTTCGCCTGTGCTCTTTAGCATGCTCACTCCGCTGGGCTCAATTGCAGTCGCCCAAGAAACCCCCAAGAATCCAAAGGAAGATTCAATCTCACATTCTAGCTCCGCCATCACCCTCGATCTCGAAAAGGCCATGCAACTGGCGCAAGAGCGCGCATTGAATGTCCAAATGTCGAACGCGATTTCGGAAGAAACAGATGCAAGACTTAGTCAATCTAGAGGAGGCCTGAGTCCGAGGCTTAGTTTAGAGGCAAACCAGATTTGGAATTCAAAATCGGTAAACAAGTCTGTCGGAACACCTTCCGCTGCTTTAGCAAGAATTCCTGCCGAAATTCGAAATGCTTCATTTACAATCGCTCAGCCTCTCATCGCATTGGCTCCTCTGTATTTAAAGATTCAGGCAGACTCCATAGCTTCGGCCAATGCTTCAGAGTTTAAAAAACAGACCCAGAAAGAAGCGCGCTTCTCGGGTGCCGAGGCCTTTGTGCGTGTGCAAAAGGCTGAATTGCTTCTATCCATTGCAAAATCGAGTTTGGCAGTGGTTGAAAGACAAAAAGCAGATGGTGATTCGCTGTTACGAGCAGGCAAAATCAACAAAGTTGATGTCTTGAAATTTGACCTTGCCCTCTCGGACGCCAAAGTTCAGGTCGCACAAGCAGAAACCACAAAAGAAATCGCTCTTTTGGGCCTTGTCGAAACTCTTCGACTGGGCGATGCTAAAGTAACAATTACAGCTCATGCAGATTCCCTTTGGGAGCGCAAAAAAATCACAGTACCGCAACTTTCCGATGCCCTTCAGTCGGCGTATACCAACCGCCCCGATTTAAAAGCTGCCGATGGAAAAATTGAAGTTACGAACTATATTTTGCTCGCAACTCGCCTTGACTACCTGCCCAGTCTCAATGCTTTTGCAAAATATGATCACAATTTTCTCGCAAAAGATATCCCTAATGTGGACCCACAGACTGCAAGAGCCGCCCCAATTTCCTTTAAAAAAGCGGAAGTTCAAAATAATTTATCTTATGGATTCAATTTGAAATGGGATATTTGGGACGGAAATCAGAAGTGGAATAAGATCAGCGAAACCGGAGCACAATTCCAAAAAGCGCGCATAGAAAGGGAAGCTGCTGAGTCGAAAATTAAGATAGAAACGACTCAAGCACTTCTTGAGCTTAAATTTGCTATCAACTCACTGGAAGCTTCCAAGGCTTCGGTCAAACTTTCCGAAGAGGCCTATCGGCTTACAAATGCGCGTTTTAAAGGCGGGGCAGCAACTTCAACTGATCTTATTGGCGCAGAACGGGATCAGACCCGCGCACAAGGGGGGCTTGCCAATGCACGCGGCGATCTTGATATTTCTTGGTTCAAACTTCAAAAGGTCATGGGCAAGGAACCTTCAACAAATGAAAAATGAAAACCAGAACAAGGATAGACAGGCATGAGGAACAGAAAAAGACTCTTTGTTTCTTTAATAGTGGCAACTGCAACATTGACAGGATGCCCTGGACAGAAACAGCAGGAAGGCAAAATTAGTCTTCCAACGGATTCTCCCGTCGTGAAGTCGCAACCTGAAAAAGAACCTTCAGAAGCAGCGACTTCTCAAATTGAAAATTCACCCAAAGAAGCTGCTGTTCAAAAGCCCACCGCTCAGCTGGCTTCAAGCGGCACTGCAGGCACGGGAATTTCTGAGGGAAAGCAAATTTCTGCGCGTATTTCCGGAACGGTTACTGTTGCCCGGCAGGGCCAAGTCAGCTTTAAAGTCGCTGGACATATTTCGAAGGCAAACGTGCGCGTCGGAGATCGCATCAAGAAAGGTGAAGCGCTCGCTGTTTTAGACGATAAAGATTATATCCTCCGCCAACGTCTTGCAAAAGTTTCTGTAGAACTTGCAAAAGTAAACATGGAACAAGGTCGCCGAGATCTTGCACGTGAAGAGCAACTCAAAAAAGAAAACGTGACGACACAAACTGCGCTTGAAAGAATTCAAACCAACGTAACGAATGCGCAGCTTCAACTCAGTCAAGCACAATTAAACTTGGAACAGATTGAGAAAGCTCTTGCGGATACCAAACTTGTCGCCCCGTTTGATGGAGTCATCGCAAAGCAACTCAAAGTGGAAGGAGAGTTTGTTGGCGTTGGGAATGCCGTCTATGAATTATCCGACATTGGGCAAATTGAGGTCACACTTAAGGTTCCCGAAACTTATCTTGGCAGACTTAAAGTGGGCGAACAGGTGTCGTTAACACTGCCCTCATTGAATAAGTCATCAAAAATGCGCGTTACCCGCGTCGTACCCATTGTTCAAGAAAATTCACGCACCTTTGAAGTCATTGGTCGGATCGAAGGCGATACAAATGCCATCCTTCCAGGTCAGTTTGTCGAAGCTCAACTTTAACCAGACAAAAGTTGTCTGGAAAAAATATGTTAGGAGAATGCATACGTGATTCTCTCGGATGTCTCTATAAAGCGCCCTGTTTTTGCGACTATTCTAAACCTCGTGCTCATCGTGTTTGGAATTTTCAGCTATACAAAATTAGGCATTGATCAGTTTCCAAATGTGGATTTCCCTGTCGTCGTTGCCCAGGTTACCTATCCTGGAGCAGATCCGAAAACCATTGAACAAAAAGTGCTCGACCCTTTGGAAAAGGGACTGAACGGCGTTGAAGGTCTGGAAAGTCTGGCCTCAACCGCTTTTCCAAACGTAGGTCAGATCGTGTTACGTTTTAAATTGGAACGCAATGGCGATAAAGCTGCCCAAGATGTGCGCGATAAAATATCGACCATTCAAGGACAACTTCCGACCGAAGCCAAAGCCCCGGTTGTTACGAAATTCGATGTGGGTGGCGCACCCATCCTCATTCTCACACTTTCTTCGGCAAGTGACGTTCCATACACCACCCTCTCGCGCCTTGCCAAAGATACCGTTCGACCTGGCTTGGAACAGGTTCAAGGGGTGGGCCGTGTCGACATGGTGGGCCTCAGGCAACGCGAAATTCAAGTCAAACTGAGCCGCGCAGCAATGCAAGGATATGGACTCAATCCAGTACAGGTTGCTCAATCGATTCAAGCGCAGACTGCGGAAGTGCCCAGCGGAAAAATCGAAAATGCCACTGAGGTCACCCGCATCCGTACGGAAGGCACTGCAAAATCTTCTCAGGATGTCGGAAAACTCGTTGCAGGAGGACGCGTACGCGTTGAAGACGTTGCACAAGTCACAGACGGATTGGCAGATGAAGAAGACTACGCCACTTATAATGGCGAAACCGCGATTGTCCTTTCTGTTTATAAGCAATCCGGTGGAAATACCGTTGCAACAGCAGATCAAACACGCGCAAAAATGGAAGACTTGACAAAATCGCTCCCTGAAGGAGTGAAATTGCAAATTGTGCAAGACAACTCCATTTACATCAAGGGTTCGATTGATTCTGTTAAGTTTGACCTTGTTTTGGGTGCCATTCTCGCGATTGTCATTGTTTTAGTGTTTCTGCACGACTGGCGCGCCACCGTCATCAGCGCATTCGCAATTCCAACATCCGTGATTGCGACGTTTTTCTTTATTCAATACATGGGATTTACACTCAATCTCATGACCACATTAGGCCTCACACTTTCAATCGGAATTCTTGTCGATGATGCCATTGTGGTTATTGAAAATATTTACAGCCATATTGAAAAGGGTGAAAGCCCCATGGATGCAGCGCGAAACGGTGCCGGAGAAATCGGACTCGCCGCCCTTGCAATTACCCTGAGTATCGTTGCCGTGTTTGTTCCTGTTGCCTTTATGGAAGGAATCATTGGTCGGTTCTTTTACCAGTTCGGCATGACGGTGGCCTTTGCGGTTTTAATTTCTCTTTTTGTAGCGTTTACTCTGACCCCCATGATGAGTAGCAAACTTCTGAGAGCTCACCATGGCACGCCCTGGATTTTCAAGCCGGTAGAATTTGTTCTGAAGGGCATCGAAAATGGCTACAGAAATACTCTTCAGCTCTCACTTAGATTTCGATGGGTCACCATTGCACTTGGAATTGGCGTCTTTATTGGAAGTATTCTCATGCTCGGAAAAGTGCCATTTTCGTTCTTTCCAAAAGAAGATCGCAGCATGTTTTCGGTGAACTACCAGCTTAAAGAAGGTTCATCTTTAACTCTCATGAAGAGTCGGGCAAAGAATTTGGATGGCCTGTTACGAACTTATCCCGGCGTTCAATCTGTCGTCATGGCCATTGGAGCAAACGTTGAAAGAAAACCTAATTTGGCCCGCTTTGATGTGAGCCTTGTGGCCCCTGAAAAACGCAATTTTTCTCAACAAGACATCATCAATAAAATGCGTGACGATTTGGCCAAGTCTTTTGCAGTTGACGGCGACACTATTGAAGTTCTGGAGCAAAGTGGGGCAGGAGGTAAATCGCAGCCCATTCAAATCATTTTAACAAGTATGGACGCCGTTAAACTCACCAAATTTGCGAATGAAATGAAGGATTATGTTTCTAAATCTGTTGATGGGGCTGTTGATGTGACCACGTCGGAGCCACCTCAAATCAGCGAAATTAAAGTGGTAACCGACCCTGTGCGTGCTGCAAATTTGAACTTAAGCGCCGCACAAATTGGACAAACATTGCGCTCTTTGTTTGAGGGAATAAAAGTTGGTGAAATTGAAGACAAAGGTTCTCGTTACGATATCAAACTGAAGATGGCTGATTTTGATTCGAAATCGATTTCCTCTTTAAGTGGCCTCTCTATCCCCAATGCCTCCGGTGTGCCCATTCCCATTACAAACGTGGCCGATATCTCTGTCAGCAAGACAGCATCTAAAATTGAACGTTACAGTGGCCAACGACAAATCATGCTACTGGCAAACTTTAAAGGAAAAGACCTCAGCAAAGCGGTGAATCAGGTTGAAGCTGAGCTTAAAAAGCAATTGCCAGAAGGCGTTAGTTTTACGTTTGAAGGTCAAGCCAAGATGCTCAAAGACACTATGAAATCGGTAATGACCTCGTTGCTCTTAGCAATTTTATTGGTCTTTATGGTGTTATGCGCTCAGTTTGAAAGTTACCTTACCCCTTTTGTGATCATGATGTCTGTTCCCTTGGCCTTCTCCGGTGCCTTTGGAGCATTGCTCATCACAAACACAGGAATGTCGATCTACGGGATGATTGGGCTCATTATGCTCATGGGACTCGTCACAAAAAATGGGATTTTGCTCATCGACTTTTCGTTGGCACAGATGAGAATGGGAAAGAATGTGTACGATGCTTTGCTCATCGCCGGACCCGCAAGGTTGCGCCCCATTTTGATGACAACGGCTGCAATGATATTCGGAATGCTTCCCATTGCGATTGGACATGGCGTTGGAGGCGAAGCTCGCGCACCTATGGCCATCTGCGTAATTGGTGGACTCATTTCTTCCACTGTACTCACACTTGTCGTTGTTCCGTGCGTATTTAGCGTCATTGAAGGAGGTCGCGCCTTTTTCAGCAATCGCAGGAGTAAAAAAGCAGGAAGCCATGCACTTGATGAAAATGCAGCGATCCAGAACTGAGCACACGCACTGAAGCATGCTTGCCTTTTTTTATTGTTCCGTTAAGTTTCTTCCGTTGCATCAAACCAAATACTGGTTTTTTCCCGGAGGAAAAATGAAAGTCATTCAAACAAAAAATGCCCCTGAAGCGATCGGTCCTTATTCTCAGGCCATCCGCACAGGGGATTTTCTTTACACTTCTGGCCAAATCCCGCTCATTCCTGGCACCAAGGAACTCAAAGGTAACGATATCGAAAGCCAAACCGAACAGGTGTTGGCAAACGTCAAAGCTGTGCTCGAAGAAGCCGGGCTCACCCTTCAGAATGTTCTTAAAACCACGGTCTTTATGAAGAACCTGGGCGATTTTCCGCGCATGAATGCTGTTTACTCTCGTATTTTTGGCGACCACCGCCCCGCGAGATCTACCGTCGAAGTTTCGCGCCTCCCCATGGATTCTCTTGTCGAAATCGAAGTGATTGCCACCACTCTAAAGTAGAAGTTCGACATATGAGCAGCGGAACAGGACTTTCTCGAAAATGTAATTCGTGCGGTGGAAATCTAACCTGGAGAGGCTCGAAAGATGCCCTCGAATGCTCCCACTGCGGCAACATGGAAAGCGTTCCGCGCCGCCTTGAAAAGGTTCTTGAACTCCCATTCACAAAAGATTTCCAAGAATCTACCCCTCAAAAGCACCCTACGGCATTTGAAATTCTTGAGAATCTTAAATGTACAATTTGTGGTGCAGAATCGCAGCTTTCACCAAACGTGACTGCGCAAAACTGCCCCTTTTGTGGCTCAAGTCAGGTCAAAAAGCACGATGCGAACGTCTCAAAAATTCCCCCACAAGGCGTATGGCCCTTTGCAATCGAGGAGCCTGATGCGCGCAAAATCTTTAAAGATTGGTTGAGTAAATTATGGTTCCGTCCTAATGACCTTAAAAATGTTGCACAACTGCATTCCTTAAAAGGAGTTTATGTCCCTTATTGGACCTTTGACTCCAAGGTCACAAGCCATTGGAAAGCAGAGCGTGGCGACTATTACTATGAGCAATATAAAGACCAAAACGGCGAGCTTAAACAAAGACAACTCACGCGTTGGAGCTGGGTATCAGGCGTTCGGAATGATGAATATGACGATATTCTCGTTTGTGCGTCTCAAGGCTTGCCCCGAAATATTGCCGACAAATTTACGTCCTTTCGTACAAACGAAAGCCTTCCCTTTCAGGAAGAATATCTTTTAGGCTGGATCACAGAACGGTACAGCGTGCCGCTTGCCACTGCCCATGATGTTGCACTGGAACGCATGGAAAAAAGCCAACGAAACCGATGCGCCCAAGATACAGGCGGAGATACTTACCGAAATTTGGATATTGCGAATGAATTTTCTCGCGAAACCTTTAAGCATCTTCTTCTTCCCATCTGGATCTGCGTTTACCAATATCAGCAGAAAAAATTCCAATTTTATGTGAATGCAAGAACCGGCGAAGTTTACGGGGAAGCCCCCTACAGCATCACAAAAATAATTTTGGCCTCGCTCGCAGCTGTTACTTTACTGATATGGTTTTTTGGATTCACAAGAACAGGACAAAGAATTTTGCAGCAGTTGATATCGTAGCTTCAGAATTTTAGGGCTTCAATTCTGCGCAGTCTTTAACCGAACTGACTTGCACGAGGCTTGTAAAGACACCCGCATCTTTCATTTCAATTCTGAGTGCTTGAGCCATCTCTGCGTTGAGCAAATTCACGCAGACTTTAACTTCGCCTTCCATTCCCCATGGCTTTTGTTCAAATTCTACGACTTCGCCAATTTTGACGCGGTTTTGAATCAAGCCAAGCGCAGTATCGAGTGCCGTGGTATCGATGCCGGCTCCAATACTCAAAAAATCTAACATGAATGCTTTAGAGCTCAGTCTATCTCCGGCTGTTACTGCAGAATTTATTTTTGAACTCGATTGCTCAGCTGTTCCTTTATGCATCTGACAGCTTGCAAGCAGGACAAGACAACTTATGAAAGCTATAGAATTTCTCATTTCAAATCTCCTCAAACTCAACTTTTATAGAAAAATTATTTGTTGGAAGTAAGCTCTGAACAATCATTAACAAATTTGAACTGTACAAGGTTTGACTTTGCAAACATGACGCCTGCGTCTTCCAATTCACTTCTGAGGCCTTTAAGAAAGTCATAACTTTTTAAATTAACGCAGACTTTTCTTTCGCCTTCTCTTCCCCAGTTTTCTTGTTTAACTTCTTCAACTTCCCCAAGACTGACATGATTGCTGATGATGCTTTGTGCGGTGTCAAAGGCAACGTTATCAATACCAGACCCGATGCTGATGAAATCTAGAATGATCCCAGTTGGGACAAGAATGTCACCAGCAGTGACAGCAGACTTCACACCCGAAGTGGATTGGAGAGCTGTTCCCTTTTCAAATTGACAGCTTGCGAGAAGGAAAAGACAACCAACAAGACTTAATGCATTTTTCATTTTGAATCCCCAATATAGAGTCGTGTTATAAATAAATTTAAAGAATGAGTGCCGAGAATAATTACTGTATTTTAGTGTTTGCGGCTCTAAAACACTTCCATAGAAGTACGAGAGGTCTGATAAAGAGTCAATGTTGAATTTTCTGTGAATATTAGCCATCCGGCCACTCGCTTAAAAAAGGCTACAAATACTTTCCTTTCTGGAAATCATTTACAGCGCTCGCGTATTTTTTCTTCTTTAGCTCATGATATTATTAAAAAAATAAACGAATCCTGAAGGAATTCAGCACCTCAATGGCGAAATCCTTTACCAATCAATACTCAGTTTTCTGCTCTGGGAAAAGTAAAGTTTGGGGAATTGTTTATTTTTCTTCCTGAAAAATCCCGAGGGAAGAGGAAAGCTGTACAACGCAATCAACAGATTCATCTTCGGCCAGCCAGGCAACAATCTCTTTGTGAAAAGCGCGCACGCGTTCTTGAAGTTCAGGGATTTTCTGAGAATCAATGGCCAGTGTCGACACACGCATGTTGCGTTTTTCACTTGGTAACACATTGACAAATCGTTTCGCCGCATTAAAACACGAGACATAAAAGGCTTCGAGAATATCTTTTGCAACACTTGTTTGAATCTGCAATATTTCATTGTTATTTGCATACTCTCCATTTGCATTCTGCACTAGAAAACCCTCTTCGACTAAACTCGACAGTGCCCTTTCAACATCTCGAATCGAAATCAGCCCCCCAGTCATTTTAACAAGTCCCAGGCATCGCACGTGGGAGCGAAGAAGGGGAGCAAAGGCCCACACAATAGGCGTGTACCAGTGCTTAAAGAGTTTCGTTTGGCTTTTTTCCAAAGTACCAGCAGCCTCGGCAAATCGATGCTGTATCAGTCGACGCTTCAAAGTTTCTCTGAGTAAGGGCTCTGCTGTGGTGTTTAAGAGAACAAGATCGCGAAAAAAAGAAGCATCCTCTGCACTCATTCCCAGGGCTTCAGCAAGTCGACTTGCCGTCGCAACACTGAGGTTTTTTCTCCCATTTATCACGTTCTGAATGTGATTTGGGCTTCCTAAACCCGCCTTTTTTGCGAGTTGACGAAATGAAATTTCGCGCGACTCTCGCTTTTTCTCTAAATACCCTGTCAAAAACTCTCGATAACAAAGGGTTTTTCCATTAGAATTGACACCGATTTCATCGTTCTCAAGGTTGTTAACTCTTTGAGTCATACTTTCACCTTTTTTCACTAAATAATCGCTTTAATCGAATGTGCAAAAATATGGTCTCTGAATTGAAGAGTTGGAACGAACAAACAGCCATTGTCAAATGTATTGTCAGAATGTCTACTCATTTGCTCTGACGATCACGAACTTTCAACTTATCGGCGAGTTGCTTTATAATCGGTTATTAGGCCCGTGACAAAGGCGAAAATATGTTTCGAAATAAAGTTGGCATCATTCTCGGATTGATCATCATTACAGTGGGTTGTCAGCCTAAAAGAGAAGGAGGTTCGGGAGTTGTCCCGGCCCCCAACGTCTCGGCTTCTCCAGGACCTCAGCCTTCGCCCTCACCTTCACCACAATACGGAAAGACATCACTGGGATCACAATCTGGCCAAGTGAATGCGCCCCGAGTCAATTACGGAACAAGTTATGGCGGCTATGGCTCGAACTACAGTTCGGGTTACGGAACGAGCTATGGCGGATATGGCTCAAGCTACGGCACAAGTTATGGTACAAGTTACGGAACAAGTTACGGAACGAGCTACGGAACAAGCTACGGAACAAGTTATGGTACAAGCTACGGAACGAGCTACGGAACAAGCTACGGAACAAGCTACGGAACAAGCTACGGAACAAGCTACGGCACAAGTTATGGTACAAGCTACGGAACGAGCTACGGAACAAGCTACGGAACAAGCTACGGAACAAGCTACGGAACAAGCTACGGAACAAGCTACGGAACAAGCTACGGAACAGGCTATGGCTCAAATTACGGAACAGGCTATGGCTCAAATTACGGAACAGGCTATGGCTCAAATTACGGAACAGGCTATGGTACGAGCTACGGAACAAGCTACGGAACAAGCTACGGAACAAGCTACGGAACAAGCTACGGAACAAGCTACGGAACAAGCTACGGAACAAGCTACGGAACAAGCTACGGAACAGGCTATGGCTCAAATTACGGAACAGGCTATGGTACGAGCTATGGTGGATATGGGTCCAACTACGCTGGATATGGATCTGGCTATAACGACATTTATGGGCAGCACAACACAACAGCCAGATCCCTTTGTGAGTCACAGGGTAGAATCTGGAATTTTGAGGGATATTGCTCAGACCCATCCCAGGGAGGCCAGACCAATTCTGTATCCAAAAATGACTCAGGAACTGTCATTTCGGAATCGGAATCTGTTGAGTCACCGCTTATCGCTCCCGAAAATTGCACTTCAAAGAGAGCACAAGATTCACTGCTTTTTACCGTAACATGCAAAATGTCCACTGTTTCGATAAACGTGAAATCACAAAGCAGCAACGCACCACAGGTTCGATATCTTTCTCGAATTACTGTTATACTCTCAGAAGGTTGTACGACGACAAAAAGCAGAGCTTTGACAGTCACAACGCATTCGCACAGCAAGCATTCATTAAAACTTGCAGCGGGCGAAAGCATCGTTTTTCGAGAGTCGGGTGGCGCGTACTTACAATCCGTGAAAATAGAAGGCTCGGAGGGGGAAGCGGAGGAATTTCAGACGGGCACGGAGTCGTGCACCGCATCAATAAAATTCTCTCTTAATGAGAGGGATGATTCTTAGTTTCATTCACAACTTCTGCCTTCAGAATAACATCACCGATTTCAATTTTATCAACGACTTTCATGCCCGAAATGACTTCGCCAAACACGGTGTAATTTCCATTTAATTGAATATTAGTCCCCGTATTTACAAAAAACTGACTTCCTGCTGTATCTTTTCCAGAGGTCGCCATTCCAATGGTTCCTCGGGCATGGCGCAAGGGTGAAATTTCTTCTCGTATGGAATATCCAGGGCCTCCCGATCCATCGCCGCGTGGGTCGCCACCTTGAATAACAAAATTCGAAATGACGCGGTGAAAAGTCACTCCGGTATAATAACCCGTTTCAACCAAATTAATAAAATTCACGACCGTGAGTGGTGCCCATTCCGAAAATGAAAATGTTATGTCGCCTTTGGTGGTGTGCAAAACGACTTTTTTTCCGAGCGCTGCTGCAACCTCTTCCGCTGTCGGAGTTTGAGTTTCGATTCGGCTATTTACCGGAATCCGATCGCTGACATCCGTTTGTGTCAAAGCTTTATAGGCATCAGCAGCTGCAACGACTACCGGTTTTTCAGGATCGCCCAAACCCCTTTCTACAATTGGTAAGTGCTCGTTCGCCTGAAGATGTCCAATTCCTGTGAGCACGCATATTTTGCCATCGCTCTGATTTTCTTTTTCATAATATTCGTACAAACTTGCCAATGGCGCAGCAAAATCCGTCCACTTATGGGTAGAAAGAGTGCCTGCAATGAGGCAAACTTGTCCGAAATCTTTGCGATCAAGGACTGCTCGAACTGCAGCACGAAGGTCAACGCTTATTTTTTCTTCTGGAAGAGCTAAAATGGCTTCTATGGCTGCATTAGATTCATTTAAATCAGGGCTTAAAGTGAACTTAGAAAGGAGATCTTCATTGATCACTTCCAGGTGAGCCAGTGCCTTTATTGCTGAAATTTTGTGATGATTTTTTCCTGAAGCGATAACTCGATAAACCTCAGACTTTGCCTGAGTAGGTGATAATTGTGAGAGCAAAAGTAAAGCTTCACCTCGAACCCAAGGCGAAGAGCTTTTTTTGGCTAGAGTCAAAATTGACTTTAAAATATGCTCAGGAATTGCAGTTTCTGATTTAAAAATGCGCTTGAAGGCCTCGAGTGATTCAATGACAACCTGCACATTTCGATCGTTCAGAGAATCCTTTAACGCAAAAAGCACCTTTTCTTTTTCGTCGACTAAGAATCCAAGTGCACGGATTATTTGAACTCGAACGCCGACATTGCCTTCGTAGGCAAGAAGAGAAGTCAGTTCATCGATTGCTGCAGGAGTTTTGATTTTGCGCAAGACCCGAGCAAGCAATGCTCGAACAGAAGCATTTTTTACTTTGCGCATTGCATTGATAATTTCAGTCTCAGGGTAATGCTCTACTTTTCCAGGAAACCGATTCAATGCAAACGCAGCATTTTCTCCAACTAAACCGTTATCTGGCAAGAGGGCCACAAGCTTCGAGAGCGTACTTGGAGCAAAAGGCCATTCAGAAGACTTGCTATTGTTTTGCCACAGTATTCCAAGACCTTCTGCTGCGGCACCCACAACCAATCTCGAACTTTCATGGAAGAGAAATCCTTCAAATACTGAAACATCTTCCTGTGTGCCCATTTTAGACAGCGCTGTGATCACGGTTGCGATCATTGTTGGATGAGTTTCGTTTTGCAAAGACTTTCTTAAGGCTGCAAGAACTTTTTCTCCTGGAATCAGCCCCAATGCAAAGGCTGCGCTCTCGCGGACATTCGTTCGCTTGTCAGAAAGTGCATGGATGAGCAATTCGCCCGCTGCAGGGTCTCCGATGCGGCCCATGGCTAAATGGGCGCGTTTTGAAATTGCAGCATTCAAAGACTGTGATGCATCCGAAAAAAGTTCAACGTCGAATTTTCGGGCATCTTCGTGTTCCAAGAGTGCCTGAAGGCAGGAACTTGAAAACTCTACTGAAATTTCAGCTTCAGTCTCATTTGTGGGGGTTGAACATGGCGATTCCGCCTGGAGTGTGGGTTGAATACACATCAAACCCAATAAGAACAGAGAGCTCTTCCAAAATGCCATAAATCCTCCCTCAGACTCATTTTAAACTTACAAACCCTTAAGCGACCAAAATCTTTAAATATTATTTAATATCCTCGGTTTCCTCTACAAAAATAGAGGAATAATTCCAAAGAGCAAGCAATTTGTCTTAGACATCTCCATTTTGAGTTTGACAACTTTCCTATCTTCGAGCACTCCCTATGAGCAGAAAATTGATAAAAATTTTGTTAACTTATTGTTGTTTACTTTTTTATGACAAGGAGACTGAAATGTTTCGTTATTTCTCTCGTCCCGCTTTAAGCGTCTCTGTAGCAATGGTTCTTTGCATGAGTTCAATTTCATGTTTTACCAAAAAACAAGGCGCAGATTCTGAAGAATTAGCGGGAAGCTCAAATTGTGGGACCTGGACAAACCCCATTTTAAACACGTCACTTGAAAGAGTAGGCAATCATGCTGACCTCCACAAAGTTCCCGAAGGCCTTACCCTCCTCGATGGAAACGGAAATCCAACTACAAAACTCGACTGCACGAAAGACACCGTGATTTACATTCACGGATGGACACGCAGTGGCAGTGCCGAAAATTTTGAAAATGTAAAAGCTTGGAATAGAAAATTTAATACCCTGATTTTTCGTTGGCACAGGCGAAGCTATGATCCGGGCTTTCCGCCTCTGAAGGCTTATAATAATGTCCCGAAAGGCGCCACTGAATTTGTTGCTGCCTATCGCAGTCTTTTTGAGGCCCTCGGTTCGGCTTCATATCAAAAAGAAATTCGTTTCGTAGGACACAGTTTTGGAGGAAATATTGCGACTGCTGCTGCCAATGAAGTTTTTAAAGATTCGCTTCGGCGTCCGCGCAGACTTGAGCTTCTGGATCCTGCATTTTTGGAATATGATATCAAAGGAGTTGATTCCGCATCTGGCAAGCTGCAATCCTCTTATGATCTCAGCGAAGTGGGAACACAACTCTTTGGGCTAAGTCGCTTTGGAGCGAAGGTCGTTGTCTATGCAGGGTCCGTCAATGCCCTTTCTGCTCGGACTATAAAATTGGTGGCAAATGTCCAAAAACTAAGTGCTCAATGGCAAGATGGAGATTTAGATCAAAGACATAAAGCACTTGTTCCCTATTATTTTGAATCACTGAATGCTCCGCTTCCTCCTGTTACGGGATTTGCTCAAATGGCTTCGGGATTTTCTGCGGCTTATCCCACTCATGCATGGCCCTCCATCACAGTGAGTTTGAAGCAAAGCGAAGGGATTGAAACAACTGAGATTAACGACGATAAGTATGAACGTGAATAAAAAGTGCTGTAGCGCTTATTTGCCTTCCTGAACTGCGAGCTGAATGCGCTTGATTCCTTCTCGAAGTTGCCCTTCGTCTGTCACTCCAGTGAAATTAAATTCTACGCGACGATTTCGAGCTAGAGCAACGGGATCATCACCAGAATCTAAAGGACGTGTGGGTCCGTAACCCACAGAACGGATCCGACTGTCGAGAATTCCACCCTGAATGAGCGCCCTGCGCACTGATGCCGCACGATTATCCGACAGTCGCATATTATGCTCAAGCGTCCCACGCACATCGGTATGCCCCTCAATAATAACTTCTTTCCAGATATTTCCTTTTTCTTTTAAGAATGCGCCTAACCTTAGCAAAAATGTTTCTGAATTTTTACTCAAATTATGCCTATCTGTTTCGAAATTAATCATCTGGCTGTCAAAAATAAATCGAGCATTTTCTTTAATAATGATGCGCTCAACTGCCTTTTCGACGCGCTCTTTGCGAACGACTTCTTTGACATGGTGGACTTCTTTATCCTTGTAAACAGTCTCTTGCTCGACAAGTGGAATGACATACTGAAGACTTAACAATCCAAGATATATTTGCCTTCCAAGCACATTGACGTCGGTTAAAAATTGGCCTCCGACACGCAGACCGGGATCATTGCCAATTTCACCAAAATTTAATTGAAGTCCGGCAAGAATTGTCGGTCGTGGCTTCCCAATTTGGGTTCCAAAAGTGGTATCTGCTCCAAACATCACTTGGCCGAGAGGACCAGCTTGCCAATAATCGCCTAATCGAAATTTAGGACTAAATTCTGCATATGCCGTCCGAAGAATGACCCGCGTATTGCGAAGTTCTTCTGTGCCAGTTGCGGTTTCATTCTCTCGCTTATCTGTTCCACCGGTAAGGTCATTGTAAAAATAGCCCGCGCCCACATCCAATGAAACATCATTGGTAAAAATACACACCCCACCTTTAGCACCCAACTGAAAGCCATTTTTGACGGATTCCATGTCTGGTTCATCTGGAGATGTCGTGGCAACTCCACCATCAATTCCCAAAAAGACTCCCAATCCGGTGCCGGACCTCCTTTTTCTATCGCGGGTAGTTTTTTCAGACTGATATTTCGCGATGGTTTTTCCTTGTTTAGCACGAGGATCATCGGGCGAAAGGACAGTGGGAGGTGCAGCAAAGCCCCCTGAGTGTTGCTGAGATGGTTGTTGGGCGGGTGATTGAAGTGGAGCAGGCTGAGCTTGAACGTGAAATTGCAACACACCGGTCGCAAGAAAAATCAAAATATATTTTTCGCACAAGCGGACGCGTTGCAAAGTTAATAGCGCATTCATTTGCAGCCCTGTTCTGTGCAAGTGGGAGGAATAAATTTCTTTCGCAAAAAGGAATTAATGGCATCGCTGAGTTGGCGATCGTTTGTTACACCCGAAAAACTCAAAACGATGCGCTCATTGCGTGGAGCTGCACCAGGTATGAGGGGTTGACTGGATCCAAGTCCAATATGTTCCATTTTCTCGGCGGGCAATCCCGCTCCAATCAATGCGGCCTTCATCGATGCTGCACGTTGGGTTGAAAGATCTTTGGTCGTTTTTGCATCTCGAATCGGATTGACGTGGCTTTCGATGGTCAATTTCTTAAAATCGACGCCGCTGCTGAGTAAAATGCGCGTAAACTCTCCAACGAATGAATAGGATTCGACGGGAATTTGATCGCTTCCTTGTTTGAAGCGTATTTTTTCAGACTCCAGCGTAAATTTTAAAACTTCACGCACGACAACTTTATTTGTTACTTTTTCGACTTCTTCTTTTTTAACCCGTTCCCGCATCGTCACAATTTCATTTTTTCGCACAATGATATCGGGTTTAAGAATAGGAAGGCCAATTTCGAATGTGAGAAATGCAATGTAAATCTGCTTTTCGGGAAGATTGATGGAAGCCATCAAGTCTGTCCCAATGCGAATATCATAGGTTTTTGTCGACCAACCATACTTGAGTTGCAATCCCGCAAATCCCGAAACATTGCGACGGGGTGCCGTGGCAGAAAAAGAAACATCGGTTCCGAAAAGTACGTCTCCCATGACGCCCAGTTGCCAATTTTCAGTAAGTCGATACCTCAAAGCCAGTTCACCCACCGCAGCTTGTGTAACGACCTGCACAGGAACATAAGTCCCTTCAGCTGCATTGGCATCGGGTAACAAACTTGCGGCGTCTTCTCCACTCATATGATTGTAAAGCCATCCGATTCCAAAATCGAGGAGCCAATTTTGGGAATAAAGAGAGCCTAAGGTGCGGCCCAAGAGAGAATATCCCCTCTTATCACTTTCTAACTCTTTAATTTTCGATGAAGACAAGACATAGCCACCTGAAGCACCCAAAAAAAGTGAAAAACCTTTGTCATTAAATTTGGACACATTTTCTTCTTGATTCTGAGGCTGTTCATGAACAAGAGGACCGTTGTTCGAATTCGAAGCTCCACTTTGTGCAAAGGCATTAGAAAATGAAACGGTGCCGCATAAAATTATGAACTGCGCGACAAACAAACGACTTGTTACTTTATTCTTTTCCACAGCCACCGCACCCTCATCCGAAGAGCTAAGTTTCGGAGTTCCAATTCACTTCTTACTTGCAACTTGGTAACACGCCTTCGACACCAAACTGCACATTTTCGCCACGTAGATCAACGATGTAGTCGTTGAAGTCCACCCCGAATTTCTCGGAATCAGCATCTGTGGGTGCAGCAATTTTTTTGAAATTCGAGAAATTTTCGTTGGACTGATCTTCAAAATAGACCCTCAACCAACGGTTGACTCCTCCTTTTACAAATTCGACAGCTTCTTTTTGCGTTGCATCAAGCTTTCCTTCAAGTTCTTTGTCAAGTTTAATCATCTTGTCGAGCGGCAACAACTTCGTACCGTCGAAAACCTTGAAAAAGGGTAAACCTGATTCCTCAGAAGTGGTCCGAATCCAATCCGCAGTGGGCTCATAGGGTCCATTGCAAGGATTGCCGGGGGTACAAGTTGTTCCCTTATTCATTTGAACGGTCGCACTGATTTTCAGCACATTACATGCATTTTCAAGAGCCTTAATTTCAACTTCTTTGTCGATTTGATTGGCATCTTTGTTACATCCAATGACCTTTTTGGTGCTGGGATGCCCTATGACTTCAGCGGATATACACACTCTCCACCAAGCGTCTGGTTTTATCTGCTTGATTGTGAGCTTAATTTTTTTGTTAAGTGCAGGATTCCCATCTCCGGCTCCCTTGACTGTCTCAGGGCTCTTTTCACCAGGAGAGGGCGAAGGGGAAGGAGCAACAACTTCCTTGCCCTTATTTTTGTCATACAGAACTGTTTTGGAGCAATTAGAGACTCCTGAGAGGGTTCCTATTAAAATAAGCACAGCGAGGACAAAGTTTGCTTTTCTTTTCATTGCATTCTTCCATTCGTTCCAGGGCACGAGGTCGTAAGAACGCCTTTCTATCGGTCTGTCTGGCTTGTTTCTTTAGTCTTTGAGCATTCCGTCGAGGACCTCTTTGACATCGCTCGCCAAAGGCATTTCTCGAAAGAGAATTCCACGCTTTGAAAAGTATTGAGAATTTTCAACGACAGCCGCAATTTCTGGATCTTTGAGCAACTTGCGCGAAAGAGCTAAGACGAGCAAAAGATTTCTATCGCTCGCTTCTAGGGTTTTGAGCCGCAGGGCGAAGGGTCGCGCATGCCAAGGATGGAAAATTTCTAAACAAATTCTTTTTCCGTTCGGATGAACAAAAACAAAGTCGGGAAAACAAAGGCTGCCGCCTTCCAGGACCAGAAAATCGTCACCTGGTAAAATCTCCCAAGTGCCGGCTTGTTTCATAAATGATTTCATAAACAGATCGATCTCTTCGGGCGCATAAGAAGAAAAAGATTGATAGTGCGATAAAATTCCGCATTTTTCTGTGAGCGCTAAAGTCTGCTCACTTCCTGCCTTCAGACGAATAACCGCACGAAGTTCCCATTGGGGTTGCAGGAGGATCGCCGGAAAGAATTGCGCCAGATTGAGACCGTATTTTTGAGTTTGATAGAAGAGACTGAGAGGTCCGTCGATGCTGATTTTAAAGGCTTCTTTTTCGCGTTCAATGCGTGCAACCAACTGAAAAAATCTAAGATATTTTGAAAGCTGGCGCATAAAGGGCGCGCTACCAACGGGCACCTGCACCGTGAGAGATTCACAAGAAAAGAGTAAACACTGCACAAGTGAGCAATTGTAGAGGTGGATAAGATGGACTGCATTTGTTACTTTAAATGACGAAAGCGTGTTGTACATTGGGAGATCAGAATAGAGTTTATTTTCAATGGCAAGGGCATCTTCACCAATCTCTTGCGCGATCAGAGTTCTATATTCTTCCCAAGATGCCATATTTTTAGCGATGATGACGGAAGAGAATTCAAAGACGCGCTGCCTGAACTTAGAAATATCTTCCTGATTGGCCGCCCCAAAATCACTCTTGTCGCACAATAGCTTAAAAAGGCCTTTCCCTATGAGGGCTTCGCCTCCCCATGCCTGAATCATTTCTTCGCTTGTCGCTTCAATTTCTTGTTGAGTTTTTCCTTGTCCCATCTGAAAGACTTCAATCAGACTTTGGGCAAACATTAAAATATTTTCATCAGTAGGATTCAAAAAAAGGGGCGAAACCTTGCCTTTATATGTCCTCACGCGGAGCAGATTTTTGGTAAGCACTGTGCTGTCTTCGCCTCCTGTTTACATAAAATTCAGCGGTTCCGGCAGACACCAATTCATAAAGAATGGCACGTTTTCCAGGAGTGGCGCGTAAAATACGACCTAGTCTTTGCACATGTTCTCGAACTGTGCCACTTCCCGACACCACAATAGCAACACTGGCCTCGGGCACATCAACGCCTTCGTTGAGCACCTTTGAAGTTACGAGAACTCGATACGTGCCCGATCGAAACAAGACCAACATCGACTCGCGTTCTTTGACTTTGGTATGGTGGGTGAGCACAGGAAAAAAATACTTCTTGCCAATGCGGTAGGCCATTTCATTATCTTGTGTAAAAATCAAAATTCTTTCGGATGCATGTTTTGAAATCAAGTCCCAGATTATTTTTTCTTTCGCTTCTGAAGCCTGGCTCAAGCGTTTCTGACGAAGATAGGCTCGAAAAACTTCACGTCCATCGGGAGCCCGTGCAACTCTGCGCAAAAAGTTTTGCCAGCCTGCCGCATTTTGAAAATCAACCCCTTCGCGTTTCAAGAAATCGGTATATTTCTTGCGCAACTCTTCGTATTCCAGCCTTTCGCTGGGCTCCAATTCAACTTGAAGCGTACACACTTCATAGGGTGCCAGGGTCTTTCCTTCAAGATCTCGAATTTGGGCTTCGTAACAGAGTGGGCCGCACAGACGAAACAGAACGCTTTCCTTGCCATCCGAGCGTTCAGGAGTGGCCGTGAGTCCGAGGCGAAATGGAGCGATAGAACCCGCTGCAACAAACTGCACTTGATCACCTGGAAGGTGATGACACTCATCAAACACCAGAAATCCAAAAGCATTGCCTTTGTGCGAAACATGAAGAAGCGCTGAATCGTAGGTTGCAACCGTCAGGGGTTGAATATCATGATATCCGCCTCCCATCAGTCCTACTGGAACATCAAAAAACTTCTGCAAGACGGCCATCCACTGGTGCATGAGGTCGATGGTAGGGACATGAACAAGCGTGGGTCGTTTGGTTGCTGCAATTGCAAGAACAGCAAGAATCGTTTTTCCTGCCCCCGTTGGCAAAGTAACAACCCCCCTTGAACCTTTTTCTTGCCAAGCCGCTAAGCCATCTTGCTGATAATACCGAGGGGCCACAACCTCCTTCAAAGGCATTTCATGTGGACGAAAAGCTTTCGCCTTGTCGACATAGGGTATTTCGTTGTTTCTTAAAAAAACCACAATATCTCGGTAATAAAATGCAACTGATCTGTGGCATTCAGTGCGATCATCCCAACGAATTTCTGCTGAAAAATTTTTCAACAAGTGTTCTGTCGCATTTTTGAGAACTAAGGTACCACGATCAAAACTCAGTTCAGTGACTTGCATCGTTGATGTCCTTTTTTTGAAATGCAAAAAAAATCTCAACATTTCGGACATTTGAAAACAAAATCTTGTTTGTCGCGAGTGTTAACTTCACAGATCGAGTGGGCAAAGGTATATTCTCTTGAATATTGCAGACTTCAAATGATTGCCTCACTGAGGGCCGTCTCCTAGAAAACTTTTAGAGAAAGGAGTTTTTCTTGTTTGCAAAGTACGCTTTTGTCGCAACATTTCCCCTTTTTGTTGTGTCATTCCCCTCATTCGGCAGACAATGGGAAAAGATTCTCGTTCCGGGTGGGGTGTGTGCAGACGGAAATCCTTATCATATCTTTGTCAGCCCTAAGAACCCTGCCAAAGTAACTTTCGACTTTATGGGCGGGGGCGCTTGTTGGAATACGGCAACGTGTTACGGCCCGACCCCTCTCACCCTTGCCCATCCCCTTCCGTTTCCCATAGAATTCGAAGGTTTTGAATCCGACAACCCCGCTCACAGCCCCGCATCCGACCAAACAATCGTTTACTTCCCATATTGCACAGGAGATAACCACGCGGGAGCTCATACCGCAACTTATTTTCCAAATATGAAAGTTCATCACAAAGGAAAGCTTAACTTTGAAGCCTCACTCAAGCTTATCTCAGAAAAGAAAATCATTGACTTTGACATCGTCGAAAAATTTACGATGTATGGCTCATCGGCTGGTGCACTGGGCGCATTGATGCACACAGCAACGGTCGAACCCTTGCTCAAGCCCGAGACCGATAAAATTGTGATTGCAGATGCGCCCGGACTTCACTTTGGTCCTCAATTTTGGGACAAATTTTCTGCAACATATCGGCAAGACCTTTTGGCCGCAATGAAGCGTATCGGAATTAACGCCAAAGAAAATGAAACCAATATTGCAAAGTATTTGCCCCAAATGTGCCAAAACCTCAGCGGTTGGCGCATTGGGTTTCTGCAAGGCAGTTACGACGCCGTGATGTCGTTGTTGTTTGGCAACATCACAGGGCCTGATCACCACAAAGCCGTCTTTGGCGAACAGGGCCTTGCCGCCGCCACACGCGAAGAAAGCGACAATTGCTCTTCTTGGATCGCAAAATCGCCGATGCATACTTTTCTGGTCTTTCTCCCTTCAACACAGTTTAAAGCGATGAGCAAAACCGCTCGTGATTTTACTCAAGATGTGATTGACGGCACGGATTCAAAGAACTATTGGGATGAGCATTGATCTCGGATCATTGTCCTTGCCAAAATAGAGAGTCCAATGGATTTATCGAGCCAACATGAGTTTTTAGCACAAGCCATTGTCGTACTTTCTCGTGCTCTCATTTACATGTGCACATTTGCAGGAATCGGCGGTTTGGCTTGGGAATTCATGCAAAAACGCACAAAAATGCCTTTGCAAGAAAATACCTCAACTCTATACAAAATTGCGTTGGGCGGCGGTATTCTTGCCACCATGACGCATTTTTGGTACTTGGGAGTGACAGCACTGCCTGTTCGCGAAAAAACTCAAATATTCGACTTCGTTTTTTCTTCTGCAGGACTTTCCGCTGCGTTTCGCATCTGTGGATTTGCATGCCTTTATCCACTTGAAAACCCATTCAAACACTTGCGACACCTCCGCGTTTTTGGCATTTTTTTATTAACTCTTTCTTATGGTGTTATAAGTCATTCTTCCACTCATTTAACAGGAATAAATCGATTTATCTTTACAGTTCTGCTCTCGTTGCACATCATCTTTGCCAGTGCCTGGTTTGCAGGAATGATGGACCTCTTTATGAGTTTTCGTAACGCAGATGAATTGTCGCGGCGAGCCAAGGTTTTTTCACGGATGTCAAAGCTGGTCTTTTCAACCGCCCTTCTGTGCGGATTGGGCCTTGCAACATTTTTTGTGCAGAATAATACGACGCTCAAGACACTCTACGAACAGATCCTGACCACAAAATTTATCGTGGTATGCCTTATTATCTTGATGGCTACACTTCAACGATGGATTTTGCTCCCCCGCATTCAACACACCCCCGAAAGAGCACTTCCTTATTTCAATCGGGGGATTCAGCTTCAACTCTTGTGTGCTTGTCTTGTGTTTCTGCTGACAGCCGTGTTGGTGACGCAAGCGCCTCCCTAAAGGCGTTCCTTTGCAAAAGGCGTCCCAGCACAAAGGCACCCCGCTTGCATTTCGCCTGTAGACCAAGGCAAACTAGAAAATCTGTCGAGAAATTTTTTTTGAGCACTCTCGCTTTTGTTCACAGGAATGCATTATTATGGAAACCCTTTTAGAGTATTTTCGCACCCTCACATACTACCTTTTTAACCCCCAGGCCCTAATTCCCCTTGCAGGTTATGTAGGGCTCACTGCAATTATTTTTGCAGAAACAGGGCTCCTCATCGGATTTTTTCTCCCGGGAGACTCCCTCCTGGTCACTGCTGGACTCTTTGCCGCCAAAGGCGATCTCGACATCACTCTCTTATGCGGACTCCTCACAGTAGCCGCAATCGTAGGCGACACCGTGGGATATCACATCGGCAAAAAAACAGGTCCCATGCTTTACCGAAAAGAAGACTCCTTGCTGTTTAAAAAATCTCACTTGCTCGCAGCACACGCTTTTTACGAAAAACATGGCGGAAAAACCATCATTTTTGCCCGATTTATGCCCATCGTCAGAACGTTTGCACCGACCGTCGCGGGTGCTGCCAACATGCCCTATGGCCGATTTTTAATGTTTAATGTTGTAGGCGGTATTATTTGGATTTTTTCACTGACATTAGGTGGGTATTTCCTAGGAAAAAGCATTGCCGGAATCGATAAATACATTCATGTTATTATCGGTGTTGTTCTGTTTCTTTCTATATTGCCCGCCATCATCAAATGGATCAGCGTCAAACGCCGCACTTCAGCTGATCTTGCATCGGAAAAACCAAAGAGTTAACAAAAAGCTTGCATTTGATTCTATTTTTCTTGCTCAAGCTGTCGCTCTGCATCTTGCAAAAAAGGCCTTAAAATCCTCGCAACTTCAGGGCCCCGCTCGGTCGGAATGTCGTGACCTGTCCCTTCAACGACCACCATTTGAGACCCCGCAACTTGTTCCCAGAGCCTGGGGGTATTTCGCCAAGAGACAAGTCCATCATTTTTCGAAACCAGAAAAAACGCCGGACACTGAACTTCTTTGAGAGTCTCTTCTCCATGAAAAAATGCTGCTGCCAGCAGTTGCCGCACCACTGCGATAGTGCGAAACCCTTCACGGGCATAGATGTTGTCCCACGTTTCTACGAGACCCGGATGTTCCTTGAGAAAAGCAGGTGAGACCAGATATTCTGCAATTTCTTTGTGCTTTGGCCGACCTTTCCGAAGTGACCACAAGAGTTTTAACAGCGCCTCACCTTTAATACGTTCTTCTCCGGTAAAACCTGCTGAAGAACCAATCATTGTGAGGGACGCGACTTTCGATGCTTCTAAATTTCTTTTCTTTTGGCTCCGTTCCAGAATGCGGGTTGCTTCCGCTGTTACCATTCCACCCAGGCTGATTCCAATAAGGTGACAAGGGAGAAGTCCCTCCTCCTTCAATGCTGCAGCCACATCTTGGCCGAGGGCAGGGATCGAGCCTCTTCCGAGGCGCGAACGACTCTTACCCGTCCCAGGAAGATCGAGTGTGTAAACACACGCAAATTTTGCAAGTTCTGCCGGAAAATCGAGCCAAAATGCAGAGGAACGACCCAACCCTCGCACAAGGACTATAGGGTAACGTAACTTGTGTTGTTGGCCTTCAATCTGTTTTTCGTCCTTGTCTACGACAAGAGACAGCGATTGTAATACTTTTTCAAAAGCGACATGCGCAGCCAAAAATTCACCTCTCTTCGAAAGGTCCCTACATCTGAGAAAACCAGATATATCTCTTAAAACCTATCTCAAATTTTCTCAGTCTGAAAGTTGACACTGCACAACTTCATATAAAAATTGCAATTTTAGGAAGAAGTTCTCATGATTTCAGAGATAGGGCACAGTTCTTGAAAACCCTCGACTCAACCACCAATGAATGTTGCCGATAACAAAGGGCCTAATTTTGGGAGAGCCACCATATGCAACGCCCTAAAAGACGAATTGTAAAAACCTACCTTGTCGAACCCTTTAAACAATTGAAGTTTGGACTGCATGTCGTTGCCGTTTGCCTTGCCTTTGTCATTATCTTAAGCGGGCTTTTTGTGCGAGCCTTTTACGAGCAATACGAACAAGTTGCCCAGCTCTTTCAGGTTGCCGACAGCAGTGACGTCCTCGATAACAATGTATTCTGGCGCAATGGCATTCTCATTGGCGTTACACTTGTTGCTTTTGTGGGAACAATGATGTGGGTCGTTATTCGCAAAACACAACGCATGTACGGACCCATTATTAGCATCCTGCGATTTGTAAATGAACTTAAAAAGGGAAACTATGCTGTCCGCATCAATGTGCGGCAACGAGATGACTTTCAGAACCTTGTTATTTCTTTGAATGAACTTGCAGTTGACTTGCACAAGCAACATGGAAATCCACTCAAAGATAATTCGCAATCTGGACTCGACGGTGTCGTAGAACGCATGCAGGACTACGAAGACGGAGTCTGTATGGTTACAGATCCTTCAGACAGCCAGAACATCGAAAAGGCTGGATAGACGGACGCTCCCCCTCTTCCATTTCATTCTTCCCCAAAGCTTAATTTATTGCATCAGTTGCTTTTTTAAATGGGCCCTTCAATATCTTATTTCAACTTCAAAGCGACCTTTTTCAAATTCACAGTCCAAACAAATTCATACTGAAGGTCTGCTTCTGCTGCGAAGGACTTCGATATTTTACAAGCCTCGTAGCCGTCATTTGAAACCGTAAATTCATATTTTCCAATGGCATTGATCGTGAGCGGAAGCACATTTGTAACTTCCTGCGATGGAAGCAATATCGTAACGTCGGGAAGAGGCGAAGGAAGAGGATCAAATTTTATAGTGACTGTTCCCTTCCCTTTTGTAGTGGTTGCAGTGACTTTTTCGACATATTCGCAGACCTGAAGGTCGGTTCCGTTGCGCCCAACATCAGGCCCTGTAGGAGTCGGATCTTTGCCTGGAACATTTTTAGGAGGATTGGTATCCGCAGGCTTCTGCGTGGAAGGATTTCCGACAAGCGTTCCACAAGCCCCTGCCAAAAGAAGACCCAGGACAGGCCAAGGAAGGGAAAGGTACTTTGACGGTGAAACCTGAAACATCTTCATGGATCCTTCCAATTACTGCTTCGTTAATGTGAAAAGCTGCATATTGACTTGGCAAATCCGATCGGGATTCTTACATTCTGCAGATTTCTCTAAAATTTCTCTGCCAAATGCTTGCAGTCGTGTTTTGATATCCAAGAAATCGACTTCAGAAATCGCGATGGTTGCTGCGCTATAATCCCGCTGCTCCTCAGGCACCCGCGTCAGGGAATCCAAAGAAATTTCAATCATTTTTTGGTGGTACCTTGTGACAGCCATACTCAGTACGAACGGACCCGTCCAAAGATTTGTTTCTTTAATGATGTAACGTCCCGAAACTTCGTCCAACTCAACGTAGCCAATTTTTTTGAGTAATTCTAAGCTTTGCTCAGCTTGTTCCAGCGAAATAAAGGGATGAAGTTTAGCAGAAATCCAAGCGGGATCTGCATTAAAATCTGGAAGGAGTACCATTTCTCGAATAACCGCGTGATGCCACTCACTCAAATATTCAAGCATATCACGGTCGAGGGTTGCCGGAAGCGCAGTGCGCTTCAATTTTACTAATTTACCGAAAAATTCTTCCCGTTTATGAGCTTCGCGTGCCCGGCTATATTCGACCAAGGTTTTGAAATAATCTCGATCGACGGCACGCAGCTCCATCGATTCAACCATGCGCGATGCTGCTTTGATGGAAATAGGCCTTTGCCCTGTTACGATAAGATGCAAATAGTTCGTATGACCAAAGCCCAAATCTTCGGCAAACTGACGATAACTATAACCCTTCATCTCAGATTTCATCGCTTGATACAGGCACTTCAAAAATTCCCGTGCATCAAGGAAGTTCGTGGGACGTTCTCTCAGAACGATCTTTCGCAAAACCGATGTCGTGCCAGCCTTGGAGTTCACAAGAATTCCTTCCATTCCGTGCATCTGAACACGGGTATCGGAATGTCTCGTGCTTATCTTGAGGAACCTTGATACAACTCTTCAAGCAGGCAATAAGCTCTTCTTAGATGAGGAATGACGATACTCCCTCCAATCATGAGGGCAACATTGAGGGACTCCTCTTGCTCTTCACGGGAAGCGCCCAGCCGATAAGACTGCACAACATGGTAATTGATACAGTCATCGCATCTTAAGCTTGCCGAAACAGCGAGTCCCATCAATTCTTTAAATTTTGCTGGAAGCGCGCCATTCAGATAAGTATTGTGATCAAGATTAAAAAATCTTTTTACAAATGAATTGTCCGCATTCTCGACAGCAACGTTCAATTGAGCTCGTGTTTCGATAAATTGCCGGGCCAGCGGGCTTTTATCGCAGACATCTTTTTCCGAAAAAACAAATTCAGGCTCTCGTGAGGAATTGCGCATGACAGCAACCTTCCATCAATTGTTCCGTTATTCAGTGGCAAAATTAAGTTCACCTTGAAAGCTTCCCGGTACTTTACCCGTAAATCGAAATCCGAGGATTTTTTTCTGAAAGCATTCCCTCACCCATCCCGCTGAAGGCCCTTCATTCCCAAATTCAAGTTTTTTAACTGTAATTGAATTGGCCCCTTTGAGTGCACTAAAATGAAGCTGTCCTTGAACGTTGACGAGAGGGTCGAACTCCTCTCGCTCCGTCAGACACTGGGCAAGCATCTCGGTAGAGGATTTTCGAAATTCGACAGAGGAGCTTTCGACTTTTTTAACTTCTGAAGCGAGAGAAGAAACTTTGAGAATGCTTTGAACGGTGCCTTTACTTCGATCTCTGCTCAATTTTTCAAGAGTATAAGCATTTGAAATATCAGATGCATCAAAATGCTTGCGGAGGTCGGGAATACTGTAATTTCTTTTGAAAAGCGTATCCCAATTTACGGGAGCGCCTTCTGTAGGTTTAGAGCCTTGCTGTGCAACAAGTTCAAATCTTCCGAGATAAAGCACTTTGGATTTCAAATCTGGTGCAGCATTTGATGCTTGGCTGCCTGCAGCGCTGAGGCGCACTGCAATTTGTCTGGTAATTTCCCGCTCCGAAGCAAAGCTTTCAAATGGGAGATTTTGTTTACCTAATGCAAAGTAACTTTCTGCAAATTCTGATGGCTTTTTAAAGACAAAATTCTTTAAGGGAAGTTTTTCGAGCTTTGAGGGAAGAATAAATGTGGATTTAAGTGCCCAATCGCCTTTTGGAAACATCACGGTTGGATGGAGCGTTTTCGTTTTTTGGCACTGCACATCGCCCTTCATTCCCAAGTTGATAAAACTCATAAATTCTCGTTCGTCTGCAGAACGCTTCCAAACGAGTTTCATGACACCATCTGTTTCGCAGGGAAGATCTAAGAGTAGACCCACTCTGGCCACAGGATCTTCGGGGGACTTTGGAGCACCCGATGGATCTGTGAGAGAAAGTCGCAGCCTGGGAAAGTCGGGAGATGCTGCTGAAATCAGGGAAGCATCGGAGACGGGCCTTTTTAAATGTTGCAGCACAAAATCCACGGGAATTGAATCTTTTTCGATGCGTTCAAAATCTGTTACGGTATTTTTCTTGCCAAACGTGGTTTGCATCGCGAAACGTGAAATGGCCGAAACGCGACCGCTCCTCGAAATAAAAGTGATCGGCCTCTTTTCGCCACCGGAAGCCGGATTTGGGATGGCAATATCCATGGGCAAAGGGCGCTGCGTCGCAGGATCAATTACAAAATTTCTCACGGCCTCCAGTGAAAATTCACCTTCAGGAAGTTCGAAAAAAAGTGGCGCAAAAAAGGTCACATGACTTTTAGAGTTATCAAGGATGGCGTTATTGCTTCCACCGCTTTCTTGCGCAAGGAGCTTAATAAAAATCTCCGCCTTTGTCGCTTGATTTCGTAAAACAAGCCCCACAGTTCTGAGTTGCAGAGTTTCGAGCGGATCTCCAAGAGTTTCGCTCTTGGGCTGATTGATCAAAACAGTCCATGCAAAAGGCATCCAAACGAGTCCTTTGCCGCTGGGCAACGAAACAGCACCGTTTGGCATCACAGTTTCAGGAGAAAGGGGCTCGGTTGCGACACAACCCGCGAGCATGAAACCAATGGCAGAGAAAGTTATCGCATTCTGCATAGCCCTGAAAAGGTGAGTTCCATTCATTGCAATTATTTTCCTCTTTACCAAATTTATCCTCGACTCATGATGATGCTGGGCTACTCTCTTCATTCAAAAATTAAACTTGCTCTTGAGACAACAGCAAGGCATAAATGAAAACCCCAACAGACGATGTCAAGGCGAAAGCAACATTCCATGTTCTCCGGCGCCAAAACCATCGCTTTCCGGGAAAACAGGAAGGACACAGGAATTTTACTACTATATCCTGTGAGAATAATTGCGCAACCAGGTGAGGAGAACCCGGTGACATCAGAGATCGTGATTTGCTCGAAAAGGGTTCTGTTACGGAACGAACTGCGCGCCGCCATCATTCATGTGAATGGAAACAGAATTCAGAGCGTGACAGAAACTGAGTCGGCTCAATGTTCTTCACAAGCACTTGCCATGTCTCGATTGCTTGGCGTCAACTGTTACGATGCTGGAGACAAGCTTATAACTCCTGCCTTCATCAACTGTCACACACATCTTGCAATGAATTTCTTTCGTGCCCTTTCACCTGAACAAAATTCTCAGGAAAATTTGATTGGAGATTTTTTCTATCTCGCAGAAAGCAAGTTGGACGCCAAAGACATCGAAAGCTTTACCCGCGTGGCTGCGTTTGAGTCCCTTTTGTCGGGCGTTGGCTTGGTTTGGGACCACTATTATGAAGGCGAATCGGTCGCGCAAGGCTGTGCTGATGCGGGGCTATGCGCAGTGGTTGCTCCCACTTTGCAAGATCTTAATGGGCCTGGCAAACAGTCTTTTGAAAAGCATCTCGATCAGACGACGCAGCTTTGTCATGAAAGGTGGGCAAATCAAGGCATTTTCGCTGCAGTGGGGCCTCATGCCACAGACACCGTGAGCAATTCCTTGTGGGAAAAAGCACTGACACTCGCCTCTCAATATCGACTTCCCATCCATCTACACGTGGCTCAACGTATGGAGGAAATGGAATATATTTCTCGAATGTATTCTTGCTCGCCCTTTGAACATTTAGACCGAGTGGGTTTATTCTCTTCAAATGCTCCCACGCTCCTAGTGCATGGAGTGTATGCGACAGAAAAAGATCTCTCATACCTTAAATCACCCAAAGATGTGCTTGTGGTGTGTCCTTATTCTCAGATGGTGTTTCAGTTCCCTGCCCGTGTTTTGGATTGGGAAAAAAAGAAAGTCGCTTGGGCTATTGGCACAGACTGCGCAGCAAGCAACGATTCCATGAACGTTCAAAAGGAATTGCGGCTGATTTCAGGCCTGCCATCCCTTGCAGCAAGCTTTTTGGATTCTGGAAAAGCGTACTTTAATAATGGAAAGATAGAAGATGCCCAAGCACAATGGAGCATTCGAAACTCTCTTTTTCAGGAGCATCAGATTTTTTCCGATCCTGCATTTCTGTTGCAGCGCATCTTGGATATTCCAGGCAGGCAGCACCCCGCATTTACTGCCGGAGTTGTTGAGGCAGGATCGCTTGCAAATCTTGTTATTTGGGACACCGACCATCCGAATTTTTGGCCTTCAAACCGCGCACTGCAAGGTCTGGTAAAAAACGATGTTACGGGAGCCATTTATAATTTGATGGTATTCGGAAAGTGGAAAGGCGAGGATGGTAACTTTTCGAACAGTTTAAGGCACGGAAAAGCCTACCAAGAAGCGCTGATTGAAGCCCAAAAAAGGCTTCAATACTTTGCGCAAAAAATCCGCTTACCGCTTTGATTTAGACGTCTGCAGGAAGGGTAAACTTGTGCCCGCAATCTTGGCAAAACTTTGCAGCTTTAGCATTTTTAACCCCACATTCGGGGCAAAACTTAGCATCAGGATCGCGAGTGTTGCCCGCTGAATTCGCGCCGGAACCTTGAGCTGAGGCAGCAGCACCTGAGGTTGCGGTGTCGAGGGCATTGGAAACAACCTTGCCCATCACTGCACCCAGCGCAATGTCGGAAGCTAAGCCTTGCATGGGCGAGCCGCCTTTCATGGCATCGGGCACTCCTTTGAGCACTTGCCACTGCGCAAACTTTTGAGAGTTGTTCATCATCAGATTCATTTTAGACTGCTCATCGATTGCAGTCTGAATTTCTTCAGGAAGATTTACGCTCTCGATGGTAAAGTTTGTTAACTCTATTCCAAAGCTATCGAAAGTGCGCGCGATGCGGCCATTGACAACCAATGCGAGTTCTTCGTATTTGGTGGCCATATCGATCGCGCCTACTTTCATCTCAGCAAGTGCATCGGTAAATCGTGAAACAACGACTTTCCGAATCACTCCTTCGATATCATCTCGACTGTAAAAGTCGCGCACGCCTGCACATTCTTTGATAAAATCTTTTGAATCAATGATGCGCAACCCAAATCCCCCAAAGGCGCGCACACGCACAAGACCAAAGTCGGGATCGCGCAGCACGATGGGCTGAGGTGTGCCCCATTTGCAATTGCGAAACTCCCTGCTTGATATAAACACAATATCGGCCTTAAATGGCGATTCAAAGCCGTGTTTCCAAGCGCCTAATGTGGTTAAAATGGGAAGATTTTGAGTTGAAAGAGTATGACGTCCAGGTTTAAAAACGTCGGCAATTTGTCCTTCGTTTAAAAAAACTGCGACTTGCCCTTCCCTGACCGTCAACTGAGCGCCGTTCTTAATTTCATTGTCGGCAACAGGAAATTTCCAGGCAATTGTGCTGTCATCCTGTGACGGCCAATCGATGACTTCGATAAACTGCTTCCGCAAAAAGCCAAAAACCATGACTACCCTCTTGCAAAGTTTGAAGTGCTAAGCTAATGAACTGCACAGCGATTGGGGAATCGTCTAATGGTAGGACGACGGATTCTGACTCCGTTAGTCTAGGTTCAAGTCCTAGTTCCCCAACCAATCCAACCCGTTATGTTACCAACGGGAAAAAACCGCACAATGTCTTACCAAGCTAACTTTATTCCAATTAAAAAGCAAGATTACACTAAACTCGCAAAGTAATGTCCATTTCAAATGGAAAACTCATATGTGTTTCTTCGATTATTTTTTTGGAGCCGTTTTAAGATAGGCATCTAGGCTTACCTTGTCATCTGAAATTCGATTCGCCGACGGAATAAGACTCCAAACAAAATGAGCTACAGCCCAACGTTGTTTATACGAAAGATCTTGAGCAAAAGAGGGCATAATACTGCTTCTACCCAATTCAATCGTTCTGACAATTTCTGAAGGGCGATTTCCGTATTTAAATTTTTCTGTTCGATATGCCCTCGGCTTTACAGGAAGCGCAGAGGCAGCAAATCCATCACCATCGCCATTCTTACCATGACATCCCGAACAGTTATTTAGAAAAACCTCGCGTCCCTCTGAGATTAACGTCGCATTTGAATTAAAGTAATTTTCTGATAAAGCATTTTCATGGAAAAATATCCCGAATAAAATCAAAAATAATGTCATAAAATGAATACTACACATCTGCGAATGGCAATGATTTACAATCTTATGTGCCAACATATTCATCATTTTCATTTCTCTACCTTAACCTTCAGAACCATTTTTGGATGAATTGCACATCTCACTTCAAGTTCACCTTCGGCTTTAAACACAGCCTCGCCCACATCTCCTGGCTTTTGAATCTTCAAATTGAAGTCGTTTCCAACGGCCTTTGAAAAAACATTATGGGCAACCTTGTCGTCATTTATAAAGGTTATTTTTTGGCCAACTTTTACTTTTATTTCTTTTGGAAAAAATTCTTTCCCTTTTTGTGAAACAACGAGTTCATTTGCAAAAACAGGAATCGAGCCAAAAGTGAAAAGAAATGCCAAAATTCCAAATTTTTTTCTTAGGGACTTCATTAACTTTTATTCCTTTTAGTGCGGTAAAATAGGGACTTCAATTCCCTTATCAATGCTTGTTAATGACTTTAGAAATTCCAAGAGATCAGCACGCTCGGAACTCGAAAGCCCCAATGCCTTTATCTCTGAAGAAAGGCTCTCACGTTTGACATTGCCTCCACGATCATAAAATAAGATCACCGCCTCGAGAGTTTTTTCAGATCCGTTGTGCATGTACGGATGCCTGCCTGCGATATTTCTGAGGGTGGGAGTTTTAAAAGCATGCCGCATTGCCGGAACATTGGAAAAATCAGGCAACCCACCTCTCCCTAAATCATCATCTGCAATTCCGATATCGTGAAAGCTCTCATCAGCAAACCTCCAGCCTGAGTGACAACTTGCACAAGCCGCTTTCTTGTTGAAGAGCAAAAATCCTCTTTTTGCTTCACGAGAAATGGCATTGTCGTTACCTTCAACCCAAAGGTCAAAAGGAGCTTTTGCTGAAACAAGGGTGCGCTGAAAAACAGATAATGCTTTTGCAACAGTACTTTCGCTGATCCCTTCCTTGCCATAGGCACGTTCAAAATGAACCTTATACCCGGCATTCACGCGCAACTTCTCGAGCATCCCAGAAACCGGCATGTTCATCTCCTCGGGTGATCTGATAGGTGCGAGCGCCTGCTCTTCAAGAGTGGCCGCCCTGCCGTCCCAAAACAAAGGCTCAACCCAAGCGGCATTGAGAAGCGTAGGCGTTTTTCGCTTGAGAGGCTTCATTCCATGGCCGAGCCCCTTTGAAAGTCCATCCCCCCAATCGAGAGCCGGATTGTGACATGTCGCGCACGAGATCCATCCCGAGGCTGAGAGGCGAGGATCAAAAAACAACATTTTTCCAAGTGCGATACGTTCCGGAGTCGAGAGATTCTGTGGAGGATGCGGAACCACAGCCGGACGGATATAAAGTTTCTTTAAATCTGAAACGTCATCGGAAGCGGTCAGTGTCAATTCAACAAAACTACATAAAAGTGCGCACGACCATAGAAATATACGCCGTAACTGTTCACCGTACTTCATAATGAAAACCTCAATATCCCGGCCTTTCATCATATTCGTATTTTTATGCTTCAAAACTGAGAAAAATGTTGGTGATGACGTCAAAGGCGTGTCGCAGAATTTAAATTCTCGCTTCATTTGTCGAAGCAGAGTGCAGAATCATTTCCAGGGAAACCCCAACCCATGAGCTTTCGGCCATACACAAAGACACTCTTGCTCTCGGCTTTGCTCGGGGGAGTAGCCTTTGTTACGGTAAAGACCGCTGAACAAGGACTTAGAGAGAACGCAAGTTCTCTTACAGAAGCCAAGGATCTTAAGCAACTAGTTACCGAGAATCTTTCGCTGGTTTACCAGCAAGACGATGCAACAAAAGCAATGCTGATTTCTCCCGAATCCATTGAAGTGGTATCGGAAGCAAAAATTGATGCCTATGATAAGCAAAAAGAAATCATGAAAAAGATCAAGGCTCTCTCTGATCATTCTCCGGAAATACAAAGCCTCTTGTCCGAGCAGGAAAATTTAGATGAGCAGATTTTGAAGCCGGTTGATAGCGAATTGCTTGAGCATCTTTTGGCTGGTGAAAAAGAAGGCGCAAAGGAACTGTATTTTAAACGTTACCTTCCGCTCCGACAAGAATATGCCTCACTCGCAGTTCGACTCAAAGAACTCGCAGAAACTTCCATACAAGAAGCAACCTCAAAGCTCGAACACAAGAATCATCAAACCATCCGACTGATTCAAATTGCGACTCTTTCGATGATTGTGCTGTTTACACTTTTACAAATGCTCAATATAAAAAGAAGAAACGACAAAAAATCTCAGACGCGCCTCAAAGCCTCACTTGAAATCTCGCAGCAGTTTTCAAAAGCCAACAATTTAGAAGAAATGACTTCAATTTTGCGCAAAAGAATGGGCACGTGTATCGAATTGGGTGCGGACTCAAAATTAGATATATTTTTGCTCTCTCAACATGGGACAAAAACCAATATCTGCATTGAAGAAACATCAAAACATACTGGAATTCCTTGCTATAAAATTGATGAAATATTAAGTACGAATGACCCTGTTATTTACAAAAATCAATGCGTCATTCTGCCTCTCGTGACAGACAAACTGCAAGCGTTTCTTTATTTGACCTCCTATGTTTCAGAAAAAATGGATGACTTCGATACGGATTTTTTCAAATCTATTGCACAGTCATTTTGCCTTCAACTCGATAATATTTTTGCTCTCGAGAAAATTCGTGAGAATTCAGAAGCATTAGCCAAAAGAGAGGCCGCAATGCGTCTTATCTTGGACAGTATCCAAGAAGGACTTATTCCCGTAGCACTGAACGGCGAAGTGCTTTTAGAGTATTCAAAATCTGCAGAAAACTGGTTTGGAACCCCTTCTTCAAACATGAATATTGTCGATTTTCTTTTTCCAGACCAATCAAAAGAACGAGAAAATTTTGAGTTCCATTTTTGTGAAATTCTCAGAAATGTTTTACCTTTTGAACTCTCGAGCGATCAAGTGCCTTCACGACTTGTTCGAGATGGAAAACATTTTAACCTTGCATTTAAGCAACTTCTTGAAGGCGAAAATTTTGCTAAAGTTCTCGTTGTGGTTTCTGATATGACCGCAAGTATTGAATCACACCGAAAAGAAATAGAAGCTCAAGAAACACAAAATATCGTTGAATTTTTGTTACGAGATAAAAATGGGTTCCACACTTTCGTAAAAGAATGTCAGGAACTGTTTAAAGTTGTTCTCGATTCTCAAAATCTCGTAACCATAAAACGTGCCATTCATACTTTGAAAGGGAACTGCTCGGTGTTCGGGCTCAACACCCTTTCGACCAAATGCCATGAGCTCGAAAGCATCATTGAAAATCGAGGTCATTTTGCACACGAAGATTCTAAAGATCTTCAAATTGAATGGCATCGACTCAATGAGAAATTTCAAATATTTTTGTCCGAAAGCACTGAGAATACACTCACAATAACATACCAACACTACGCCCGCCTCACGAAAGATCTCGAAAATTGCATCGAACATGCTGCCATTCTTAAAAAAGTGCATCACTGGAAAGACATCCCAACCAAACAAATTCTTGAAAGGCTAAGCAAACAAGCGACTCGGATAGGTCAGACTTTAGGCAAAAATCTTGAAGTTCAAATTGAAGACAACGACGTCAGGATTCCACCCCAGCGATTTGATGCTTTTTTCTCTTCCCTCATTCATGTCATTCGAAATGCGATCGATCATGGCATTGAAGCTCGGGAGTCTCGCAGCTTGTTTCATAAAAAGAGCGCGGGAACTCTCGTACTTTCAACTTTGGAACAAGAGGGGATGCTCATTGTAGAGGTGTCCGACGATGGAGCAGGTATTCAGGTCGAAAGACTCATAAGTGCAGCGCAGTCTAGGGGTTTGGAAGCGAAAGACGAAAAAGAGGCGCTCATGCTCATTTTTCACGACGGTCTCTCCACAAAAAATAATTTGACTGAAGTGTCCGGTCGCGGAGTCGGCATGGGGGCAGTCAAAGAGGCCGTTGAGAAATGCGGTGGTCGGATAGAAGTGACTTCCAAACTTTCCCATGGCGCTCGTTTTCGCTTCTTTCTGCCACTCTCTAAGCACCAAAATCTCGACTTAGTTGCTTAGCAAGGACTTCTCTCTCGTGCCTCGTTCATTTCAATTTACCTTTTCGCAATTTCAAGATGAAAAGTCTATGTTCCTCATCATTTTCCCTCATCTATCCAGGGTTTCGGAGAAATGCTTCATAATAGTCGCCCTCCCCCGATAGCATTTAAAGGAAATGAAGCGGGGGCAGCGCGATGTGTGAAACTCTTCCAAAGTTGATGAAAACCACAGAAAGACACCAGCAGTGTCATCCCCTGCGTGCTTTAGGACTTTCGTTTTTGCTCATGATTCAAAGCTGCGATGGACAAAAAGGTGAAGGATATCTGGGCAAGAGCAATTCAGAGGCCGGTTTAGAAGATGAAAACGCACAAAGCACGCCGGCCCAAAGCGACAAAACGAGAGCTGCAGGTTCACCAAGCAATACTCAAGTTCAGTCCTCGATCCCAACAGATGGCAAGACCACAGCGTTGCCTGTAGATCTTCCAGAAATTTGTGATGACAATGCCCTTTCTATTGTGGGCGGTTGCCTCACTGAAAAAGAGGATCCGGGCTTCAAAAGCACTGTCTTTGTCTACGATGAAGCGAAGCGCACTTTTTGCACGGGCAGCATCCTAGCCAACGACCTCATTTTGACGGCTGCTCACTGCCTTCAGGGTGCGGGTTTGGAAAATCTCACTCTCTATTTCGGACTGACAGAACAAGGCTATCTCAGCAAACGCCCTGTCACTGAATTTAAACTCTTCAACACCGAATGGAATGCCGATTCAGCACCCAATGAGGACATTGCATGGGCTCGGTTCTCGGGGGGCATTCCAACGGGGTTTGAAAGCGCCAAGGTCTTTGCAGAGCAAGGAAACCTGAGTGGAGGAGAGCCCATCGTATTGACAGGCTATGGAATCACAAATGATGGCGAAGACGATGGTGGAACGCTCAGAAGTGTGCAAACCGTCTTTGATCGCTATGTGGAAACAAAAGATTTTTGGGGAATATTTCTTGTCGGACCCACTCTTGCGAAAAGTGCGTGCCATGGAGATTCAGGCGGACCGGCATTCGTTTTTCGAAACGGTGCTTGGGTAGTTGCCGGAATCGTGCATGGGGTTCACTCGCTGGTGTCTACAGCTGCATTTCAGAACGGGCCAGACAAAGTATGCGCATCAGGTCACGTTATAATGACTGCTGTTGAAAAATACTTGTCTTGGCTCGAATCCACGTCGGGAAACACAGTGCTACGGGCAAAATAAATTCAAAGTCAATGATCCGAAACTCAGCTTAGGAGACTGAAAAGTGCAAATATTAGGTTGCAGCTTTTTCAGATTTTCCCATTGCGGCTTCTTTGAGTGACTTCGACATTCTGAAGGCGATTTTACGCGAAGCAGGAATACGAATCGATTCTCCCGTACGAGGATGACGACCCGTTCTTTCTGCAGTTTCACGCACTTCAAAGACTCCCAAGCGTTCAACACGAACTTTAGCGCCATTTAATGCAACTTCAGTTTCGATTGCAGCAAGAAAGTCAGAGATCACTTCCTTGGTTTTTTTCTTGGTTAAGTCGCCATGTTTTTCGGCGACCATATCAATCAGCTGAGTTGTCGAGACCGTGAGATTCAATGTATCCATGAAAAGGTTCCTTTCCAGCAAATCAAATTTTGCGGGATTTTAAGCAGAGATTTGACGATCTGTCAAAGATCTCACGGGGTGGAACCCAAAATCATTCTTCAACGGGGGCAGGATTTGTCGAAAAAATGCCTCATGAAGCAGCAGCATCAACGGCGGCCGCTTCCTGGGCACCGGCAGGCAAGGCAAGCTCAAGTGTATTCATGAGTTCCTTTTTTAAAGACAGTAACAACTCCATGTCTTGGGATGTGCTTACCAGAGAAAGCTGTGCTGAATGATGGTATTCATTCCATTGTTACGTTGTGATCGTCTCTTTTTTGACAGTTTTTTGGCTCATTGTCCATTCGATGTAAATTCCAAGACTCTTTCTCCGATTCCATGGGTGCTCGTGAAATTGCAAAACGCAATGGAGACCTTCGGGCGAGGAGAAGACCTGCACATGGGCGCGCCTCAACTACACATTTTACCAGACCTCACTTCTCTACCTGATGCGGAGCTCGAAGATCGTTCAACGTACCGGAGATCGGTTTATAGGAGTGAAAATTTTAAGGTCACAGCGAAATTCAGTGGTGGAAGCGCACAGGGAGAAGTCGTTGACTACACTCCACTCGGCGTTGGATTTACAACTGCAGAGCCTTTAGAAAATCTTCCCTTTCGAATCGGCGACTTGATTAAATTAACATTTACACCCGGAACAGGGGAAGCCTTCGAAGCCGAAGGAGTTGTTACAAATCGCGCAGAAACTCTCTGGCAAAATAAGTCGGCAAGCAGAATTGGCGTGGCATTTTATTCCCCAGAGCGATTCTGGAGTGCGGAGGATGACTCCCGTGGCTCAAGGAGATTTCCTTGCCCTGAGTTTTTTGCTCCGGTCTGTTACTGTGAGCATCCCTTTCTCTTTATGGAAAGAATTCATTTTCAGGTGATGGATTTTAGCTCCGCAGGTGCAACTCTTTTAACATCTGCACGCAATAAAGGCGTCTTTCCTAATTTAAGACTCTCCCTGAAATTAATGCTGCCCACCCAGGGAATGTTCGATGTCGAGATGGAAATTAAACACGTTAGGAGCTCCGAAAATGGCGAACGCTATGTGTGCGGAGCAGAATTTATCGATCCTGACAATAAGACATTGGCGGCAATTTCTGAATATCTTTTGAATGCAAGTCCAGAGCTTTCACTGGCAAAACTGCGGGCCTCAAATTTTTTAATTGAAACGGTGGAACACGCCATTACATGCGACTATGCCATTTCGCCTTCGGAATTTGAATCCGTCTTACAACTCAGATTCTCTGTGGCAAAAAATCTGGGCTTTTTAACTGAAAAATCCGACCACAACGCAACACTTGATCGGTTTGACTCCTATGCAAGGCAAGCGACGTGTCGTATGGGCGGCAAAACCATCGCATGCGCACGCGTTGTGTTCGTTGAAGGTAGCAAAGAACGCTGCGAAATAGAAGAACACATCAAGCTTCCAGATTGGGTTTGGCAAACGCCCTTTGTTGAAGTCTCAAGAACCTGCATTCATCCCGAATACCGTGGTTCAGATGTCTTTTGTTTTTTGTTACGCCATATTTTTAATATTGCCAACCAAGCGGATGCCCATCGCATTATCATGGATTGTCGCTCGGAATTGCGCCCCATGTACAAAGCTTTTGGTTTCCACGAAATGGGTATCGAATTTCGAAATCCTCAACTGCAGCAGTGCCTTTTTCACGTGATGTACTTTGATGTCAAAAGCGCCATTCGCGGCAAAGGGCCACGCATCTTTATTTGGGGCGGCCTGCTGCAACCCATTTTAAATCACCTTCATTCGAGAGAAATTATTAAACTTTCAATTTGGGCTCGAGCCACCTTCAAACTCCTCAGCCTCTTGCACCCCTTGCTGCAAAGATTTGCAAATTTAGCGCGAAGTCGACGTCAGTTGAAGAAGGCCTGAGAAATGCTGTTCAATTTATTTAAAATTTATCTTCGCTTCATCAGAGTATTTCTGCCTTCTCTGATCATAAACTTTCAAACATCAAGTGCACAAGAATTGGTTACAATTTTTGACAATGGTGGAGTCCATCATTTAGGATCAGCGACAAAAGTCTTTGCCGATTCAAGCGAAAAATTGACAATTGATGCAATTACTTCTCAAAAAATTCAAACTCAGTTTGTAAAAACACCCACTAAAAATCTTAATTTTGGGTACACACCCCATGCTATTTGGCTCGAAATAAAAGTCAAATCCGTAAGCTCTTCTCACTCTCAGTGGTACTTAGAAATTGATTATCCTGCTCTCGACGTCGTAACGCTTTTTACTCAAACTGAAAAAGGGGAGTGGAAAACTTCAACTGCGGGAGATACCATTCCTTTTGCGACAAGAGTTAAAAAGAATAGACGCATCATTTTCCCCCTGGATCTTCCGCATGGAGAAATCAAACAAATTTACCTTCGCGTTAAAAGTGAGGGTTCCGTTCAGATTCCACTGCGCATCGTCAGCGAATCTGCACTGGCAGCACAAGACTATGACGAGCAACTTTTATTCGGAATTGTTGCTGGGATATACCTCATCATGTTTCTTTATCACGGAGTCCTGTTTTTATTTTCCAAGGACAAAGCTTTTCTATTTCACGCCATTTACGTGATTTGCTCGGGAAGCTATCTTTTTGCCGCTGAAGGACATGCGGCACAATATCTGTGGCCAGACTGGCCATGGTGGGGCAACCGAGCAAACGTGGTTTTTATCGCCTGCGCAACGCTCTCGAGTCTTTTATACTCACGTTCCATGTTTCAGGTCAAAATCAAAGTTCCTTGGCTGGACTTTTTGCTGATTAGAATGGTTTGGATGAGCCTCTTTTCTATTCCATTTACCTTTTTACTTCCCTATCGACTTGTCGTAAATATCGTTTCTCCACTTCCACTCATTACTGCAGTGATGGCCTTAATGGTTGGTTTCGCAAGTCTCACGACTCATAAACGCATTGCCTCTTTTTTCCTCTTGGGATGGAGCTGCCTTTTTGCAGCCTATGTTACGGTTTTCTTGAGGCAGTATGGCATTTTACCGGCAAATTTCTTCACGGGTCATGCCGTAAGCTTTGGCTCAACAATAGAAATTATTCTCCTTTCTATGAGTGTTGGAGCCAAATTTTACGAAACGCGCCGAGAACGCGATGATGCCGAAATTCGCACCCGTATCCTTGAAGCACAAGCCAAGCTCGAAAGACAAATGTACGAAGATCGCATTGCATTTGAACGTGACAAAGCAATCTCACAAGAGAGGTCACGGCATATTGAAGAAATCGCTCGAATGGAGCAACGTGCTGCGCGTTCCAGTGTCAATGCCATGCTTGCCATTGCCGATCGTTTTAATAGCCCCGCCACTGCAATTATCAATCACAGCGAGAGAATCCGATCGAGATCGAGCGAAGTGGCTCGCATCGTAGAAAATGAATTCCCTGCAAGCATGATTACGGATTCATTGAAAAAGCAAATTGATCAAATAAAAAAACGCAGCGAATTTCTTGACGATTCTGCCAGACAAGTTCTCACTCTTTCTCAAGAACTCAATATTTATCGCGAAAGTGGCCATTACGTAAATCATAGTGACGTGAGCCTCGATAAATCAACCAATCCTTTCTCTGATTCTGAATTGAACAAACACGCCGCCCTAGAACTCAGGCTTTCGAATAAGATTGCGTCTTAATCAAATGTGTTGAAAATTCGATTTGAAAATTATAGAACCAAAGTGAACTTCCACATGAATGAAAGGGTTCACACCTTGAAAAACTTATTCGACTTGGGCTCCAAAACAGGTCTTTTTTTTCTAAGCATCTCCGGCTTCGGAATTTTCGCTTCAAATACTGCATTTTCTGCAGATCTCCAGTGGAAAAGTTTTAAAGCCGTCGGCGGCGGTGATGGTACTGCTTGTCACTATCGCGACAACGATCCCAATAATAATGTTCAAATTGTTCCAAATGGAGGCGTTGTTTCTTTTCTTTTTAATACCGTTGGAATTTATCTCAACAGCGCAACCTCTGCACTCGCACATTCTATGAGCTGTAATGTTGAGGCAAAAGTCGTTGTGCCCAGAGGGTATTACGTCGATACCTTTGGCCAATTTATTTCAGTAGGTGTTTTAAAGGATGCAGGAACGGTGGGTGGCATTTCGTCAAACGCATTTCTGTTTCAAAAACAGATTCCGATCAATCAGCTCAATCTGCCCTTTGGTGGAGAAGCCATCAATGAGCCACAGATTAATAAATCTAATACTCAGATTTTCACAAAAGATCAGAAACGCATCATGTGCCTTGCAACGGCATTTAGCCCATTGACAACCGTCTTTAAATTTCAAGTTCTTGCTGTGGGCTCAAGACCCAATACACAAAAAATGTTCGTCACACAAATCGATGGAACAGACGTTGACGTTGTCACGTTAAATATCGCACCTTCGATTAAATCCTGCCTGACGCTGCTTTAAATAAAACTTTTAGCCTGAACAGCTTTCGAGATGGATTTCCATCTCGATTTGTTTTTCGCCTGAAAGGGCAACGTAAACAGCATCCGTATTATTTTTACGCAATGCCATAAATGTTTGATCGATACCTACCAGCGTTCCAAATCCACATTTTTTTGATTCAAAATGTGGACGGGTGTCTTGAGTAGGGCTCAAAACAATTGTTTCTGATCGATCTTTGAGTTCAGTGCCCGGATCTGAACGAAACGAATTTGACGCAATCGTTTTAGATCCCAGTTTTACCTCTTGCGACACAAGAAGATCAACCGGACTCGCCTTCGACATCATGACTTCCGTTTTTGCAGTGATCATTTTGATGCGTTTTCCTGCCGGGGGATTAAATCCAACCCTGAGGCTACATTGCCGCGCAAAATTCTGTGACTTGCGTGGATTTCCGTTGGCAGAATCGAGCTTATAATCTGGTAATTTTAAAATAATTTTAAATTGGTTCGCCGCCGATGTAAGCTCTTTTCCTTGCGGAAGAATGAGCTCGGCATCACCTTTACCTTTATCTGAGGCTTTGCAGCCGGAACCATATGCAATCCACTCGCCAAAAAGAGGGAGAGGCGTTGAGTCGGTTTTCTCAGTTTGCGCGCCCGCAACATTCGCTAAAGCAACCAAAGGCATGCACAGAGTAAAAATTCCGACACTCAATCGACCCATTCTTCCAAACAATGAGAGTTTTCTTGCAACCACGGCACAATTCCTCGCTTAAAAATCGAAAATTTTTCTGAGGAAAACCTCATAGAACTCTACAGTTCGAAATTAACCTCTTTTAATTGACACATTCTTGCGCCCTCAAGCAACCTTGAATGGGAAAAATGATCAAGTATCAGAGCCTTATAACAAAAGAAAGAGAAGAGCCTGACATTTCCCAGCATCAGGCGCTTCTCTTTCTCAAGTCACGAATAGCCTTCTGCTTAGCGAAGGTCACACTTGCGGTATTCAAGTGTGGAAGAATAACGAAGGTCAAGACCATCAACCGACATGATGAGTGTGTCGCTCCAGTTGTCTTTAATTCCTTGCATTACGAAATCTGCGATGTAGTTCACAGAGATACCGTTGCGATTCATACCGCAAAAGCGACCGCTGTTTTGTGTCCAGTCGGAGATGTTGGTAATGGTGTCGCTTGGAATGTTAACTTCTGTGCCATGTCCTTTAGGATAAGTAAGAGTGAATCCCGTACCCGGAACTTGCCAGCCTGCAAACTTGGAACTTACGAAAATCTTCGCTTCAGCTCCAGCGCTCTTCACAATTCCGTAGGTCAAGTCTTCTTGCAATTCTGCAAAGTAAATTCCCTTTGCAACGCGAGCAGGAATAACAACGCGGCAGCTTGCACGACCTGAGCGGTTGTTGCTGCCCAAATTGATGTTTACACCCGAGAAGAGGACCGACATGGTGTCGCCGTTTGCAATGAATTGAACTCCACCAAGCTCTGGTCTGTTGGGGTTAAATTTTTGGCAAACAGGAGTAGCAGGATTGCTATCGTCAACAATTTTTGAACCCGAGCTGCTTGCAGCAACTTCGTTCCAAACGATTGTATCGCCACCGAATGCAGTAGATGTCAAAAGAGCAGCAGTGAGAGCAGCAATAATTTTCATAACGAAACACCCCTTAAAAAGTCATACAAGCGCACAACACTTATTGCACCTGTATTACATGTGAGAAAAAGATTTCTTAACCGCGAAGTCTTGATATAACTTTTTTCTCATTCCAAGGTCGGTAGGTCAAGAAAGAAGCACTGCCCCTCCCCCACAAAGCGAAGACAAGAAGAATTCAATTTGAAAGTCATGACACCACCAGCAGAGCTGGTGGTTTGAATTCGTGAACCGCTCAAAGCGGTTTATTGGGAGTCGCAATTCTTGCGACGTGATTTGTTACCTCTGCTTACGCAGAGAGCTGCTGTTACT
>JBIIEI010000112.1:0-14520 GCA_044237915.1 Silvanigrellaceae bacterium
TCTTGCCATGGAACTTTGATAAAACCCTCCAAAACCTGATGGCTTCACAAACCCCCGTACTACCCATCTTATAACGCTGGGAATAGCGCGTCCAAATGATTTTTCGGGAGCTCACAACTGCGTTACCCAGCCTATGTGGGCTTGCCTGATTCGGTTTTCTCCTGCAACTTGTCGACAACGGTTCCATTGCCAAACCGTTTTCAATGTAAGCCGAAATTCAACCGAGCTTCCGTCTGGAGATCATCCTGTGTCGAGATCTGATATCCCATACGAGATCGAGGAGTTCCTCTACAGATATATCTCTTCATTGCTGCCCGAATTATTTAAAGCAACACACCCACTCCTAAGCCTAAACCAGGAAAAGCAAGCCAGGGTTTAATGTCAGGGTTTATTGAGGACTCTCGACTCAGAAAAAGACATGCTCCCCAAAATTCGAAATACAAGGAGTCATTATAAATTGTCAATCTCGATTTTGGCATGAAAGATATAAAACTCACTTTTCCCTGAGCGGGAGTGGATGAAAAATAGTTCTTTTCGAAAAAATAACTCCCCACTAGGCCCGCATCAAATCTCATACGCTCATTGATGTTCCACTGACCGCTTGCACCAACGGCGAAGCCATAGGCTGTCTCGTCGGAAAAAGTTCCTCTTCCTCCTGCAACTTCAAGGGCAAGCCATCCTAAATTCTGTCTGAACTGCAGAACCGACAAGCCCACCCGTTGGTTTCGCCGCGCAAAAACCCCCGCTGAGAGTCCGACGAGCGAGTCATGGTGTCCCTCATTTGCATCAATTGCCTCAGCGATAGCAAGAACAAGTCCTTCTTCAAAAGTCCCAAACTGATTGACCTCGCCTTCGAACCACCCGTTGCGTCGTTTTCCAGATATTCGATTTTCTACGGTAAAGGAAACAAAGAGGCGTGTTCCTTCTCGGTCGACTTCAAGCGTTAAAATAGTCTCAGCCTCTTCTCTGCCTTTCACAACTCTGAGATTAGGATGCCGTTTATAAAATGGCCATTCGCGAGGCTTTGATAAGTTTCGGTTCACAAACCTATAAATTTCATCTGCCATGCGGGTTGTGTGATCAGGCCCTGCTTTTTCACGCTCTCTCATCTTTACAAAAACACGAGAGTGCATGGGCTCCAGCAGGACACCTGTAGGCTCTTCAATGGCACCCCGAATTTCTTCGGCAAGCACCCCTGCACCCTTTGTTTGGTCTGCTTCAAGGCCTGTTAACTTTCTGGTCTGGATTTTTTCCAGTGACTCAAAGGTGACATCAAGGAGCGTGAAGGCAATGCTCCCAAAGAATTCTTCTGCGAATCCACCAACAATATGTCTCTTTCCAGATTTCGCATGCGAGAGTTTGGGTTCGCCATTTTTGCCCTTCAGAAATTGAGCAAGGGCATGACCTAAACGCTCTTCAAATATTTTGGTTTGAGTGGCACCTTTTCCTTCGGAGTGTTCGTCCATCAGTTTGTCCAAGACATCTGCGGGCCAGGGCAAGAGTTCGCTACAGGGCAAACCCTGCATGAGCCTCTCCGTAAATGCCCTTCTCACAATGGGTGCAGCTCGCCCAACGGGCTTCGTAATAATAGGCACAACCATGTAAATATCGCCGCTGCAACTCGCCTCAACAATTTTCTTTCCATCTGCAAGGGCACTTTGTGGCACGAGAAAATCGCCAAGTAAGAAGAGAAAAAAGACCGAAGCTCGAACGAGTCTCTTTAACCAGATTCTCATGAATTTTTCGCCGATATCCATTGTCAGGAAAAGAAAGGGAGGAAAGAAAATCACGACAATCACAAGCAAAGAAGATTGTCTGAGGAGAGACGTCACTGTTTCATCTGAGACTTCTTGAAGAAAACCAAGTAAAGGAACAAAGAGAAAGTAACGTGAGAATTGAGATAACTTTACATAGGGAAGGCAAACCCTTTCCAAATTACAATTTCTGCGCCGAAAGAGATCAGATATTGAAACCAGGGACATCCACAATGCTGTCAGAAACAAGCTCGTGAAAAATGCCCGACTGCACTCTTCGCCCATGCGAAGAAAAGAACTCCCAGTCGACATCCCAGGAGAAAGTGACAATAATGTTGTGGCAAAGGAAACAGCATACACCATACAGACGAGAATACCCCGCTTCATCGATTCAAATATACCCGACGCAATGATGAGCAGCACGGCCCCAAAGACAACCACAAAAGGAATCCATGCGAGGAGAGAGTTCCAAAAAACGAGTCGCCCTTGCTCTACTCTCATTTTTTGATGCGCTTCTGTCACACGTGGAGGCACTGTAGCCCGAAGAGCTTCGGGCCGTGGTTCACGTCCATGTCCTATCAAAACTCTTCGTTGCTCATGCCTAAATAGCCCCTCATGAACGCGCGTAAATTCACTTTGAACATTGCTCAAGGGATATCCAACCTGCGGCAGTGAAAAACCCACGTTTTGAACGGTGCGATTGTGACTTTGGACCATGGGTTGAAAAGGAAGCAGTTGTGCTTTCGAGAGGCTTAAACTCTCTCCAATCTGTTTATCAAAAGCAAAAACAGGAACAGGGGCTTGCGCTTCTGTGCGAATATAACCCACGACCTGTAAAGATCTTGCAGCAATTTCGTCCAATAAAGAAACACTTTCTCTCATATTCAAATCCTCTCCACTCAGACGAAGGACTTTGCTTGCAATGGGAACGAGCCAACTTCCTTCAGACATCAAGTTCCTTGAATTCTCTGAGGTCACCTCAGCAAAAGCCGAGATCCGCTCGTGAGATCTGTCCATTTCCAGTCGCTGAAAGAAGCGCGCATTTTGAAAAACATTTTGAACGAGCAAATACGGACCAGCGACGATGCATAAGAGAAAGAAGGGAACAAGCAGTTCTCGTCTCCGAAGTACAGAGACCTCAACTTTACTTTGCGTGTAGCGGAACGGCGCACTGGTATGAAATGCTCCTGCAAAGGCGCTGGCAAGGAGTGCCACTGCGGTGTCTGTCAAGTGGAAGGATCTTTCATAATTTTCAGCAGGCGCGAGCCAGATGCTGATCGCAAAAGTCACAAAAAGAACAAAAATAGAATTCGAAAAGCGCGCTAAAAATGGAGTCCGCTCAAGCACTAAAGATCGAAGTGCCTCCGTTCGGACACAAACGACAAATATTCCAAGAACGTTAAAAAGGACAAGGTCGCCCAAGGAAGCGAAGCTCCACGTCAATCCTGCCAACGTCAAGAGCCCATTCATCGCAAGGGTCGAAGTGCCCATCCAGTGCACGATAAACGAGAATTTTGTGTACCTCCGAAGGATTTCACCTAAAACAACAAGAGAAACGGCAAAAAATGGGAGCACTTCGCGTTGAAAAAAATGAGTCGGAGTTTTTGCTTCATTCCGAAATGTCCAGTTCTTTTTGTAACCATTTGCGGCAAGGTGTTGCTCTATTTTTGAGGCAATAGAATCTCGATTTGCATGCGAATCCAAATAAATTCGAATACGTGGTAGCAACACTTCGTTCTGATTTACTTTCTGAAATGTCGCGACATCATTCAATCTATTTTCATCAAAAACTTCATAAAAAGTGTCTTTCAGATTCAAAATTGAAATTTCGGACAGTTGTTTTTCTTTTCCAGAAGCACTCAAAACAGGAACCGCTTCCAGTTTCTTTAATTTCTCTGGGTAGAGAAGCTGTATGCGCTGCAAAAACTGAAAGGTTGTGACGTCTTCACTCGCAAGAGTCTTTTTAATGCTTTCTACGAACCCCTTGACTGACAATCCCTCGGAAGAAAGTAACGAGGAGTCGTACTCTATAATGTGACTAGGGATCGTGAAATGTGCACCCACCGCTTTCTCAACTCCAGAAATATCGTTGACTGCTTTGAGAAGGGGACGCGCTCCCAAGATCGACGCCGCCCCTGAAGGGAGTTCATTGCAACAGACGAGTTCAAGATCGGGAGGAAGTAACGAAAAGAGTCCGCCTTTTTTGAGTCGCGCTAAACCTTCTTGAGGAGACTTTGCCGCTGTAAACAGCAATTCTTCTAAGGGTCCATGAAATGTAAATCCTGTCGCGGATTGGCCCTCAGATTTACGCACAAACACCTGGGATCGCATTCCAGAAAACAGGGGTATTGAACTCAATTCTTGCACGCGACTCATAAGTTCGGCGCGTCGTTCTTCGACATGGAAACTTTCGGGTTCTTCGAACGACGCGATAAGTCTGTCAGAAAAAGTCAGAACCTGGAGCGAATTGCCCGCCCCAAATTCTCGCAAGAGCCGTTCGACACGAAGCGAAAGAAGAGACTCTGCCTGCTCGGCATTGGGGAAATGAAGGGAACGAAATTCCATGTCCACATAAAGGGCATATTTTTTTGGAGAAACAAAGCTTCCGCCCACTTTAAGTCCATAAAAAGAAACGATGAACATCATGCAGATAAAAGTGACAAAAATGAGCTTTTGGATCTGATCTTTGATTTTCATGGGTCAAACCTCATATTCCCGCACTCCGTGAAAAGAGGACCAGAATTTTAAGTCTCCAAAGCTCCAGCCAATTGCTTAATCTTTCGAAAACGATCACAAGACAAGGAATTCCAATCAGACTCAGCGGTGTGCTCACAAGCGTTCCGTAAACAACGACGATAGAAAGAGCGCGATACATCTGCGACCCCTCCCCCGTTGCAAAAACCATGGGAACCATGCCGAACACAGTGGTGAGTGCGGTGATGATGACGGGTTTAGCCCTGCGCTGTACGGCCTTCACGCACGCATCCAAGGGAGGAACTTGCGCTTTTCGATAGGAACCGATGAGATCCATCAAAAGAATTCCATTATTGACGATAGTTCCAGCAAGGAGAATAAATCCAATCAGTGCACTGGCATTGAGTGTTTCGTTGTGTATTTTGAGTCCCGGAATACTTCCAATCGGACCCCATACAAATGTAAATAGAATAATAATTGTTGTAAAAACTCGCTTATTCTGCGAATAAAGAATGAATGCTATGATGGAAACTGCTGCGAGTACGCACAACTTAATTTCGTCGACACTGCGCTCGTTGTCTTCAACTTTGCGATCCCAAATGAGCGGAATCCCCTGTTCGACTGCAAAGGAAATGATTTCCTGTGAAACCTCTCCAGTTGTGCGACCCTGCACGGCAATTTCGACTTTTTCGTGGCGCTTGCCATCCCTCAGGTAGGTTCGTGAAGACTGCCTTTCTGAACTCCATTCGAGCTGTTCAATACTCAGGTCCTGAGAGACTCCATCCAGAAATAAATGGGTGCCAAGAGATTGCTGTGAGGAATCCCAAACTGCCATGCGAAGACTCTGAGAGTCTTTGGAGGGAGGAACGATTCCTAAGGGGATTTCACTCAATCGACCATTTAGAAATATTCCAGTTCCGGCAGCAGGAACGTGCCAAGGAAATCCAATCTGAGACTCCAAGGCACGACGTCCCCGAGAGAACAGAAAATCATTCGACCAAAAGCTTGCCGCAATTCCATTCCTCTTTTCGATGAATTCACGAAGCCTCGCGCGTGCGTGCCTTGAAGTTTCCTCCGGAAGGTAAAATTCGAGATCTTGTCCGTTTGAAGATTTAGAATCAAGCGGATTAATTGGTGAAATGACTAAGGAATACGAACGAATTTTTGCAGACATTTCTTTTTGAAGCAAAGGCAACGACATCCCATTCAGGGGCAAGACGAAGTCTGCAGAAAGATCGAGGTCACTCATTCGCACAAGCCTCGAAGTCACATTGAAGTTTTTGAGACCCCACTCAAGTGCATGCACCAGCTCACGCAATTGCATGGACGTTTCGTCTCCCTTTAAGGGAATTCTCAATCTAAAATCGCGCGTTTCCGACTTTGGAATAAATTCTGTGGGAGGAATGATGGCGAAGCTCCAACCCACTGCCAAAAGCAAAATAAGATTGAAAGAGAGAGGAAATCCCTTCCACGAAAAGAGCCTCTTTAATTTTTTATTGACGCCCTTTTGCAACAGTTCTGGAACTTTCGCGATGCGTATTCTACTTTTCCAGCCTCCTTCTGTTGCAGGCATGGACTCATAGAAGACAGTCGCAATACTTGGGAAAATAAAGATTGCAGTCACAAAGCTTGATGACGTGAGAATGATGATCGTCATTGCCAGGTCGAAAAACAGGTCGCCTACCGTCCTTTTGAGAAAGAGGACCGGAACAAAAACCGCCAAGGCAGTGAGTGTCGTCATGGCCAAAGGTAACAAATTTTCGTGCGCAGACTTTGAGGCGGCAGTCCGAGGAGAAAGTCCGCTGTCCATGCGTTCATTCATCCCCTCCATGACACTGATACTTGAATCGACAACGACTCCCACTCCAAGCGCTATTCCAGCGAGGGACATCACGTTGCGAGAAATGCCAAAGGCATGTAAAAGCGGCAGCCCAATACAGAGCGTGAGCGGAATAGAAATTGAAACAAGCGCTGTGGTAAAGAGGCGACCCGTAAACAAAAGGACACACACGCATGTCAAGAGGATACCATCTCGAAGATCTTGCATCACGTTACGTTCCGAAGCCTTGACATAGGTTGCTGCATCATAAAGAATTTCGAATTTAGCGTAGGAAAACTTTTGACTTGCCCGCTTTACAAGCTCTCTCACTTGCGTACTGACGTCAATTTCAGTTGCGTTATGGTCTTTTCGAACTTCGAAAAGGACCTCTTCTTTTCCATCTCTCAACGCAATATCTTCTTGCAGTGGAGGCCCCTCAGTCCACACAAATGGCACGTTTGAAGTGCACGTTGGGCAAGAAATCGACCGATCGATGATGAGATTTTGATCGCTACTCGTCGCAATCTTTGCTCTGGGATTCACAGCCTGAGCAGCCACCCCAATCAGATCGCCCAGCAGAAATTTGCCCGCGTGTACCGCGCTCGGTTCGGGAACGAGACGCACAACACGAGCCCTTTTTCCTTTGACATCAATTGCTGAAATGGCAGGAAGGGCATTGAGTTCCTTTTGAAACTCTTCCGTAACATAAGATGACATCTCAAAATCGCTGGTTGAAAAACCCACTCCCACAGTCATAACAGGAGTATCTGAGGCACCTATTTCTCGAACAATAAAGCTTTCTTGAAGGGCATTTCTTTCGACTTCTTTTTTTAATATTGATCGAAATGTCGGCACGAATCCAGTAACCTTATCTGAAGTATCAAGAATGGCAATTGCGCTCGATCCTTTAACTTCAGTGTCGATGTTCCCTCTAAACCCTGCGGCCTTTGCACTGTTTCTCACAGACTCATCAAATTTTTGAGAAAGTTCCTTCTGAGATCTCTGCGAGTTTGGAAGGATGACAACAATGCGGCTTTCCTGAGATTGAGGCAACAGTTCTAAAGGCATACGACTGTAAACTGCCACACCTATCAAGCAGAAAAGTAGTGTAAACCAGAGGACACCCACTCGGTTGTTGAGGAGACTTTCGACCAACAAGGTCACAAACTCCGACATAAAGTTGTTACAAAGGCAGCGACAAAAAAAATAAATTTCTTCTAAACTATCGGCACATCAAAAGAGGTCCTGAAACGACGGACCTGTAAAAGTCAATCCCTTGACGGATGGTGTTTTCCTGCAGGCACTCCCTGCAAAAAACTTCCGAAAAACCCTGAACACATCCCTTTTCCATTGCGGAAAACATGACGAGTCGAGGAAGGATTTGGAAGCCCGCGAGTACAGACTGGCAGAAAATATAATCATAGAGCTGCACGGACGTGTCGACGAGTTCAGTACCAACGTCTTACAAGACGAACTGAATACGATCCTGAACACGGGGAGATCTTCTGTCGTCATCGACCTCGAAAAATCCGAATTTGTTTCTGCACACTGCCTGCGCGCCCTCTGGAAATGCCACCGACGGGCGCAAGAATTAGGGGGACATATCGTCTTGGCTGGACCCCGTGGACAGATTCAAGAAACGATCCAGTTTGTAAACCTCACCAAGGTAATGCCGGTTTTTGAAAATGTCGAAAAAGCAACGCGTTGGTTACAAGATGTCGCTGTGCTGAGAGTTACAAATCCCCACAAAATTCATCAGTCGTGGATTCGAAAGTTCCTTGAAAAAATTCTTCGCCTGTTCCCTTTCTTCTTGATTTCTTTCCTTCAACCCTCTCCACTGATGGCGCTAGAAAGCGAGATTTTTACCCTCGAAGACATTCTGACTCTGGCGAAACAGGAGAGTCCAGAAGTGAGAATTTCTCGGATGCGCATGATGGAAAAAGAGGCCGATGTGCTGACTGCAAAAGCTTCGGGCAAGCCACGTATTATTGGCACCATTGGTTATCTGTATCAAAGTAATCCAAATATTGCTTCTGAACTTGTCAACCGCGAACTCAACAATTTGCGCAATCAAAATGCCGATATGGATCCCGAGGCACTTAAAACACGTACCAACCTTCAGTTTGATAAAAGCGCACTTTTGATGGGCGTTGGCTTTGCACAGACCGTTTATTCAGGAAGCCTTCACAAGAACGAACTGATGTTAAGAGAAGCTCAACGTAACGAGGCGAGTGCCGCTTTGGACGGCGAGCTGCTTAAAATGGAAGAGCAAGTCCGCACGCTCTATGTGGCACTCGTCATCTCCCTCGAACGCATTCAACTCATCGAAAAACGTGGGAAGGCCTTGGGAGAAAAATTGAAATCGGCGCAAGCAGCACGCCAGCAGAAAACCATTGGAGAATATAGAGTCGCGGAGCTCGAAGTTCTAAAGTTAAAATGCGATCTTGAGATGGTTCAAGCGCGCCGCGAAGAGCGCAGTTCACGAGCGCTTCTCAATATCGCCATGGGCAGACAGCCTGAAAGCCCGCTTGTCCCTCGGGTCGACTTCTGGACGGAAGAAACACAGCCCGAATCAGGAGAAATATATGTAGAACGCGCCATCAACCGCTACCCTGACCTCAGAAAAAGTATTGCATTAATGGACTCCGCATCTGCATACGAAACCATTGCACGCATTGGCGGAATATTCTCACCGCAGGCACTGATGTTTGGATCGGTCGACTACACACAAGGACTGGGGGCTGCACAGAAAAAACTCTCTTATACTTTGGGAATGGCCATCGTACTGCCGCTTTATGACGGCCAACGAACTTATGCGGAATTCTCAAAATCAAAAGCGATGTCTATGCAAGCCCGCGAAGCCTTTCAGGCGACCGAAAAGAAACTCAGAATGGAAATAAACGATATTCTCATACAGATGGAATCTGCACGTCTCAACATTGAAATTTCAAAACGCACGGTTGAAATGGCAGGTCGCAGAATTGCGGATGCAAAAATTGCAGTCACAGAACGTCAAACGCCCCAACATCTCTTAAGCGACACCGAAGCCGGAGAATATGAGGCAAAGCTCATCTTGCTTGCAGCGCGCTCGGAGCTTTTCAGACAGCAGAGTCGGCTTGTGGCGCTCACAGGGGCAAAGAGGGCGGAACCATGAAAACATATCGGCTCGTCAGCATCTTGCTCTGTACCGTCGTGTTTCCTTTCTATGGGTTCACAGAATGCGGAAAGCAACAGCTTTCAGCAGGTGTCGCTGAAAGTGAAAAAAGACGCCCCGTGAAAGTCACAAAACCTACCCGCGCAGTTTTGTCTAAGAAAGTGGCCTTTCTGGGATTTGTGGAACCCAAGCAAATGACCACACTGCATTTCTTGGTGCCTGGAAAATTGCAGACCTGCCTTCCCGAAGGCACCACTGTGAAGCAGGGTCAAACGATCTGTGAACTGCACCGAGACATCGTAAAACTCGAAGTCATGCGTGCCGAAACCGCCGTCAAAACAGCGCAACGCATCCGAGAAACCAACCTTCCCGAGAAACAAAAAACACTTTTTGATGCGGGCATCATTGGACAGAGCGAATTTGAACAGGTGCGCATGCAAACCGAAACTGCGGGTGCCCATTTTGAGGATGCTCAAAGCATTTTGCAACTTGCCCTGCAAAAGGAAAAAGAGCACACACTTCGCGCACCGTTCTCGGGAGTTTTGGCAAAGATCTCTGGAAAGAAAGGGCAACCTGTCGCGCCCGAATTTCCGGTGGCTTTGCTTCAAAGTTCAGAAATAGTACAAATTAAAACTGAGCTGCACGCCTCTTTTGCAGCAAAAATCAAAAAAGGCCTGCGCGCTTCTTTAAACGCTGTTTCCAGCAATTCTCAAATCATTCCCGTTCCACTTGTTGTTACCGGAAAGGCCTCGCTTATCAACCCGACACTCCAAACACTCGAAGTGACACTCGCCTTTCAGGAACCTCCAGGCAAAGAACTTTTTCCTCCGGGCATTGTCGTCAAAGGAGAAATTGAAGTGGAAGTCCTGGAGCAGGCACTCACAATTTCAGAAAATGCACTTGAATCCTGGCAAAGTAACGGGCAAGCCACTGCATTTTCAGTTGATGAACAAGGTAACCTTAAAATCGTCGCCATTCGAGTAGGAATGGCAAGCAATGGCAGAGTAGAAATAAAAGAGGGACTCGACGAAAACAGCATCATCGTTTCTGAGATTGGACCCGATTTTTTTGAAGGTTTGCCGGTACGTACCATCAGTTCTCACCTCGATCTCACTGAAAAGGAAAAGCCATGAAAGCTTGTCTCATCATGTACAATGAAGACGCCGACAAGGAGGTCTTTTCCATTCTGCGCACGAATCCTGCTGTCAGGCACTATGTCAAATGGAATGATGTTCGAGGAACGGGTTCGGGTGGATTGCAGGTGCTTGGACCTCCCGAAGAGGCCCGTTACTGTATTGTCATGGTTGCCCTAGGGGATGGAGAAGCTGAGTCGCTTTTCAATGATGTGCAAACCTTGCGCCAGGGCATGATCAATAAAACAGGACTTGCTGTCTTAATTCTGAATGCCGAGAAAATTGGATAATATGATAGGATAGCCCCGTGTGCTAAAAATTGCAGGGTAACAGGTCGCTGGGAGGGATGAATGTAAATGTGGCACTTCATCGTAGGAGGGGCACTTGTTGTATTCTTGTTGGGTTGCAAAGCTCGCGCCTTCAATGAAAGCACAACCCAGAGTGAAAAAAAACAAAACAGCGATATTTTGAACAAAATACCAGCCTCGCTGAGTCCGATTTTTCAGTCGCCACATCCGTTGTTTTTGCAAATCACTGTTCCTTTCTCCAAGGTCACAGTTATTGAAAATAAATCGAATTCTATAAGCACTCCAATTGTGAGTGTTGATGGAATTCTTTTGTACCCGGATGCCTCTTCCAATATTGAAATTCCCCTCAAACTCACGCCTCTTCCCTTACCCGCTATTCATCGCTGCAAATTCCCAGATTTTTTGCTTCATTTTCGTACGGATCTCATGAATAGCGTCTTCGCGAACGGAGAAAATCTCACTCTTTTTTCGCCCTGCCAAGCAGAAACAAATAAGATCTCTGATGAAGTCTTCGTTCATCGACTTGCTCTAGCTTATGAGATTTTGGAATCTCAAAACATCCCTATTCGAAAGTTTCGCAAAGTTCAGACGCGCTTTTTGGATTCAGAGACAAAGAAAACTTATGAACGACACGCTTTGATTTTTGAAGATCCTAGCCATGTTGCAGAACGCTTTAACGGACAATTGTCTGAATCCGCTTCTTCGCTCGCAAACGAGTTTCGTTATTCTGTCAGCGCCCAGCAAATTCTGAGGGTCTTCTTTGGACAACTCCTCATTGGCAACAAAGACTGGGATCTCGGAGCAACCGCTGAAAGCAAAGGGAATCTGCGTGGTTTCTCGATTGTTCATCTTCCACAAGGGCTCGATCTTTTCTTGCCTGAAAGAATTGAAAAGGCGCTTATCGTAACAGATATAAATCCACCAGAAACGTCGCTCCTCAAAGATTTTTATCCAAACAGGTCAGAGAATTTCAAGGAAATCGTGAATCAGCTTATCATGCTTAGAAAGAAGTTTCCTCATCACGCACTGATCGAGGAAGCAAAACACTTTTTGGCACTAAGAAAAAAAGTTGAAGAAAAAATTGGAAGTTCACCCTTAAACGAAGAAAGTCGAAAGTCATTCCGAAAACAGACAGATGCTTTTTATGAAGCACTGCAAACAGAGCTTCCGTCATTTCAAAGTAACACACACGAAAAGTTGCAAATATTCTCTGACAATGACCTCAAATCTTCTGTCATGTGCGCAGCTCTCCCCAAGCATTCCATATTTAGGTTACAAAACCGCTCAGGACGGTGGAGCAAAATTCAAATTCTTGAAGGAGAGTGTCAGGGGACTGAAGGCTGGGTACCGCTAGACCTTTGAAAGATCTCCCTGTCGTAGCATTTGCGAATGACTTTGAGATGAGTGCTAAAATTACTGAAATTCTTAACTTCTTTTAAATCTTTCAAGTCTGCTCAAGGGAACAGCCGATAAAGATTTCGGATGAAGTTTAATAAATTTTCACCGAAAACCAAGGAGGTTATAGTGCCCATCTATGAATATCAGTGTAAAAATTGCAGAAACGTTGAAGAGCATCTCGTTTCCTTTTCAGGAAATGGGCCTTCGAAATGCAAAACGTGTGGCGGAAGCCTGGATCGCATTATGAGTCGAAGTTTCATAGTTCTAAAAGCAGGATCCTCTTCAACGGAACAAACAGAAAAACTTTCCCGAGATCACCATGAAAATGATCACGACCATCACCATCATGACGATGATCATCATCACCATTGATCTTCGAAATATTTAATGCGCCCCCTCGACAAATGATTCTCTTTATTTTCCCAGGTCATGTGGTGCCTAAGCGGCCATAGTGTGCCATGTTGCAATTCCCGGAGGGAGATCTCCTAGAGAGATCTTGGCAAATGACTCTTGAGTTTGGGAATTCAATAAATCGGGCACAATCCCTATCGGAAGAGGGCATGGGCGAGTTGCAAATTCTCGCCACACCCCTTTTAAATTCTGAAGGTGAAATTCAACAATTATTGTTTATACTGAAGTAAATTCATTATAAACGATGACATTACCAACCTTGTGACCTTGTTCCACATAACGATGGGCTTCAACAAGCTCGTCAAGCGCATAACGGCGATCGATAACAGGCTTCAGATGGCCCTCTTGCCAAAGTTGCTTGATAGCCTCCATTTGCGCCATTGTTACGATAGCCATTCCCATCAGCGCCTTTCTTCTCCCGAGAAGTGTCTTAGAAATTCCAGAGAGTGCCTGGGAAACACCTGCGCCACTCAGAATAAGGCACCCTTCTGCACTTAGACTGGGCAAAGAATCTTGAACTGAAATCTTACCCACAGTGTCGAAAATAATGTCGTAACATTTCGTTTGTTCGGTAAATTGCTCTTTGCTATAATCAAATACAAATTCTGCACCAAGAGTGAGCATGAGTTCGCGATTTTTAGCGCTGCAAACTGCAGTAACCTCCGCCCCCCAAGCACGGGCAATTTGCACAGCCGCTGTCCCTACGGAGCCTGAAGCTCCATAAATGAGAATCTTTTGTCCTTTGGTGAGCTTTGCCTTTTGCAAGAAATAAAGAGCTGTGGTTGCGCCAAAAGGAAAAGCGGCGGCGTCTTCGTAGGTCAGCTCATCGGGCATTATTGCAAGAGGAGTGTCTTCGGGTAAGCATTTAAATTGAGCATAGGTTCCAAAACTCTTCTCCGACATCCCAAAAACCCGATCGCCTACTTTAAACTTTGAGACATCTTTGCCAATCTGAACAATTTCTCCAGCCAGTACGCACCCCAATATTTTTATTTTCGGGCGTATGAGTCCCACAAAAAACCTTGCAGCAAAGGGGTCAGCCTTCCGCAATCGATAGTCCCCAGAATTCACCGAGGTCGCATGAATTTTAATGAGAACCTCTTTTGCTTGGGGAATAGGAGTGGGCACTTCTTTCAGATGAAGAACTTCAGGGGGACCATACTCTTCAAAAATAACTGCTTTCATGTTTGACACTCCTTAAAGCAAGCACTCACTTCACTTTTTTGCAGCTTTCCATGTCGGAACAAATTTTTTCATTTCCCATGGCCTTGAGATAAGTCCACAGCAGTCCCATTTCTTCTGAAGTCAAATGCTCTTTTGGAGTCATCTTTGCCCGAGCCCTATAGCTTTCGGGGTTGCGCACAAACTGAGTAAAGTGATCTTGATTCCAGTATTCTGTGATGTTCTTAGGCACGTTCATCTCCATTCCCGCCGTTCCTCCTGCGAGATTGATAGAATGGCATGAAATGCAGTGCTGCCGAAAGACTTCGAATCCTTTCCTTACAGGAACGTCTGTTGATTTAGGAAAAGCGGCTCCATAAAGTTCGTCGAAAGAGGCCAACTGGATTTTTGCAAGTTGCCAGGGCCAAGGAAACTTTTTGTTACTGTAAGAGATTCCATCCCAAACAAGGAAAAACGGTGCGGGGGTGATTTGACCTTTTCCGAAGGGAAAGGTTGCCCACTTCTGTGCAGCAGGGACACTGACATCTCGAAATGCAACAACACCTTTTGTTTTGGTTCAGTTGAAAATGGAAATCTGCAACTTAAACGAACATAATGTCTCCTGCTAAATTTTCTTGTTTACAATCTGAATCTTGAGAAGACGATAAAATTTCACTTTTCAAGCTAC
>JBIIEI010000024.1:0-53947 GCA_044237915.1 Silvanigrellaceae bacterium
GGTTGCACTCCAAAAAACTGAAACTTAAATTTGCACGGAATTTACTCAATCTCACGCTTTGCTAAACGAAAGAACTGTTCAAAGCAAACTAATAAAAACGGTGCAATTTAAGTTAAGAAACTACACTGACCTTAAATCGAAGACTGGAAGAATGTATTTTAACTCTGGTTTACTGCTGTGCTTGCAGAGAAGGCAGTCTTCCTTCTCGGATGCGTTGCACTGGTAGGAACCACTCGGCAAAGGGTTCTGCACTGCCGGGTTGGCGCTTTCGGGTTGCTCGTATCGGTGTTGTAACACCTCGCCAGGTTCATGCGATAACAGCACAAACTGGTGTCTGATCTTGAGCATTCCTGGTTTGATAAACTGAGAAGTGGCAACGTGAACATGCTCCTTAGAAACACGTGACGTGCGGAAGCTACTGGCCATGGTGAGTCCTTTTCTTTGTTAAGGTTTTTGGTACGATACTTCGATGAGGTCCCAAGCTCGGCCGTGATGGCTGAGGATGCTTTGTTCGGAGGCCTCGTCGAGAAGATGGAGAAGTTCGTCCTTCGACTCGTGCTCGACGACGAGCCTGGCGTAACTGGTCTCTAGGATGACCGGCTCAACGATCTTCGCTCCTGACGTGCGAAGCCAGTTCATTGCGATAAGGCAAACGTCGAAGCGGTACTGCGCGTAGATGGGTGCAAAGCGTCGACTGGGAACAAAAATGACGGTGATCTGCATGAAAACTCCAGTTCTTTCTTATTCAAATGTCAAAAAGCCTGAGATGAGCGAGCTGCTCATCTCAGGCTTGGGGATAACTCCAGTGTTGGATTACCTGAAGTGGGGGTTGAACCCTTTAAGAAGGGTACATGGTAGGATATGCGGAGCGCGCTTAAACGGACTCACTTCTAGATTTGCCGTGAGGCTTCTTGAAAAGCGGGTCTGTTGCGGTCATGAAGAGATCTTTGTTACGCCTGCGCGGAGCCGAGAGTTCGTGCTTGCGATTCTCAAGAATGAAACTGTGGATGAGGGCAAGCTCGTCGTTGCGAATCCAACGGTAGGGAACAGCGGCGTCATGCTGCTCGGTAACGATCAACTTCGTAGAACCAAAACCCAATTCCTGTGCCTCGTTTGAAAGCGACGCGTACATCAGAATTGCATCTTCCCAACGCAGTCCTTCATAAAAATCCCCTTTCGCGATAAACGAATCTTCTTTTGAGGCAATACGCGCCGAGATCGACCACTTCATTGCATCAGTGAGCCAACGATTCCGCTCCAGAATCTGCTTGTGGGTTTTCTTGATGGTTTCCAAAACTGAGCGACGCATCTTCACAGTGTTCATTCCTTTGCAAATCTGCAAAAGATGAGGTGCAAGCTGCGCTTTAAGCCAGGGCCTGTGTTCTGGCACCTTGGTAAACTCAGGTTCAGGATCCTGAAAGTCCCAGTTAACCGATAAGCCGACAACAATTTCTCCGCGTATTTTAACGAATGCATGGCAAACTTCGCGCACAAAATCGCTTTTATCGTTGAACAAAAACTTCCAATTCGTCACTGTAGGCGTTTGAACTGTTGCAAAATCTGCAATGGCCTTGCCGTTGCCGCTAAGTGCGAGCAGATGGGGGAACTGAATGAAATACACCGCGGAGAAGACCTGCCGTCCCCGGCTTTTTTCCTTTGCGCAGAAGATGGCTACCGGGAAATCACCAAGAAGGTTCCAGGCAGTCTTGGGACGAGCCTTAAGAAAGGATGCTTCCAAAGAGCCGATCTCGCTGTTGGCGGTCCCTCCGATGAGGTTGCCGATCTGGTTCGCAGTTGGAGCAAAGCGCAGCAGGCTGAAACTCAACTGGCTCGCCTCAAAACGTGCACTTGCGAGTGCCATCTTCCCTTTAGACGTGGAAGCTTTCATCGGTTCCTGAAACATTCTCAAAATGCGGCCAGTCATATCTGGACGATCAGCTTGAGACGCTTTGCCATTGCGTGTCCCTAGTTCAAGGTACGGCTCTAAAAAGAGAGAGAAGCGTTTCGCGCCTTCGTTCGCTTCAGCATCGCCCTTGAAGGGAGTCCGCAGCCGATTTTCCCAGAAGATTTTCGTGCGTTCGTCGGTGGCGTTGAGACTCACTTCGTCGCATGCACGTCCCAGGGCTGCAACATACGTCGAGATGTCCGCGACCGGAGCCTTGCGTGGAATTCGGTTTGACGCTTTCGAGCCTTTGGCGCCTACTTTTTCCTCGGCAGGAGTTTCTTTCTTGCCCTGAGATTCAGCGAGAGAGTTTTCGGGCTCCATGGGATCGCAATCAGCGACCGCGCCTCTTTCCAGTTCCAATGCATTCTGAGAGTTCTGAGCGAAATCTGCCATTAAGGAACAAGGCTCTGTGTCAACGTTCATGACTTGTTTAGGCATGCCCTCGACGTTCAATACATTCATTTTTTTCTCCAAGGAGACGCTAGGGCTGATCCATTTCAGCCCTAGCAATCACCATAGGAGAGTGGTTTGATCGAAAATCATTCTAACCCCCATTTAAGAGCGCGCGCTCAGCAATTGCCGAGAACGCCTTATTGCATTCTACCGGCCTCCCTTCGCAAACGAAGAGACGCTAAACCTGCGTTCCAGACGGACAGTGACCAATGGCCCCATCCGCAATGGGCGCATAATGCGGCCGAGGATGAATGTCAATGAAGCCTGTTCGTTAGGGCTATTCAAAGTAAATCAAAGAGGCGACTTATGCGCGTAAAGCCAAGGTGTGGTATTGAGGGAGAAGCGGAATCCGTTGGGAAGCAAACCTGCTCGGACAAGATTTTTGACAATTGTATATTGCTTACTAAACCCGAACTCGCCAAGACACTGTCGGTATCGGTCAGCTTCATAGACAAATTAATGTCGGAAGAATCCTTACCGAGAGTGAAGCTTGGACGTGCGGTGAGATTTGAAGGCAATCGTGTTTTGGAGTGGCTCACGCAAAGGGGCTACCGCAAATGAATAAAGTTGATAAAAAATTTAATCCGAAGACCTACCAAGACCGTGATCGTGTTTACTTAGGGCTGAAGGGTGAACGAGGAATTCAGAGGCTCTGGGTATGGATTAAGGAGCGATGCATTTATGATGCTCCTGAAAATGGCAGAATGTATGAGGCTCGGCGTTACGAGTCGAATGGAAAAGGTGGCACCAGCCGAGCACGTCGCTCGTTTCGAACATTGGAGGAGGCGCGAAAGTGGCAGCGAGGGATCGAGGAAGGCCCACAGATACAGCGCCAAACGCAACAAGTGGAAAAGGGTAAATCAACCACGAGAGCCGCTTCGCCTTCATTCGGCGAGGTCTACCAAGAATTCCACAAGAGATGGGTGACGAAATTGTCTCCTGGAACCCAGACAAACTATGGACGCTATATTCGCTTGCACTTCGAGACGCTCATGGTGCTGCCGATTGGCGAGATCACGCCGCAGGTGATCGATCGCTGGCTCGATGAGCGCATCGCGGCGATTCCGAAGTCCCATAAAGGTTGGTTACGCAGTTCCTTCGAGCACGAACTTTCAGTGCTTCGCAGTGTGCTCACCTACTATGAAGAGTACCATGAGGATCCGGATTTTCGGATGCCCTTGAAGAAGAGGCATGCGGAGATGGCGAAGGTAAAGAAGTCCGCCCCTCGACAGGTGTCCATGACACTGGGTGAGTTTCGCAAGTTTCATGCTGAGCTCGCAAAGCAGAAGCACGCCGAGGCCCTCGCGGATCTTGCAGTGGTTCAATACTTTCAGGCGTTGCGCGTTTCTGAGGTCGCTGCGTTGTTTGCTGAGGACCTGAACCTCAACGTGACCGAACCTCATCGGTCTACAATCCGGGTGTGTCGCCACATCCAGTACGCGCGAACCGGTGAAGGTCCATCGCGGGTGGTGGCGGGTTTTAAGAACGCTGGAGGCGGAACAGAGGCTGTTCGAGAGCTCTGGCTCTTCAGGGAAGCCTACGAAGTGCTAAAACGAAGGGCAGCAAAGGTCCATCGTGGGCTGCTCTTCCCGGCAGATACCGAAGAGGGCTTCTTCACCTATCGGCAAATCCAAAAAGGTTACAATTCCGCGTTCGAGCGCGCAGGGCTTCCGTACAAAAGCACGCACGTGATGCGCCACGCTGGATGCCAGCTCGCATACAACGCGACGGGCGACCTCGCCCTCGCGCAGCAGCTGCTAGGAAATGCCGACCTGCAAAGCACACTTGTTTATGCAAAACGGGACAAGACCGCATTGAGGGACTTCGTGAAGACTCAGTGGGAGGCGGGACAAAACTCAGCAACCCTGGGTTCCGTCACCCATGAGGACCCACCCTCGTTGGACGCAAATGGACGCAAGCGTTCTCCTGGCAACAAAAAACCCGCATTCTAAGCGGGTTTCTCAATAAAATGGTGGAGGTGCCGGGAATCGAACCCGGGTCCGAAAAGGATGACACAATCGGCAGCCACATGCTTCTCCTCTATTGTTTTTGTCTCACCTCAGGGTTGGTCAGAGGCATCCAACCTGAGAGGCCAGTCCGATTGTTAGGTTCTTGAGACTCCGAACAGAAGTCTCTAAGGGCCCGCACGAAAATTTGCGACTTCCAGGGCGCTCGTGCTGCCACACCAAGGTTGTCGTTGCTGCTTTATTTAGGCAGCAAGAGCGTAGTTGTTGCCATTTCTGGCTGCCACAGTGTTTTAAAGAGGTACCGTAACCGACCCCTGCATGCACCTTTCGCTAATCTCTCTCCGTCGAGACCAGATCACCCCCAAATTAAATTGGTTAACAAGCAACTCTATTCTCCGACAAATTGAGTTGTCAATGCAGTTTTTCAAAAAGAAAAAGAGTGATTGAGGCAAGTTTGCAGCAAACCGGGCCGTAGCCCTTGACAAACGTTCAACTTGCCTAAAACTTCCGCATGTGAACCGCAGATAAAATCAATCAAGAGGTCGGGTAATGCCAATCTACGAATACAAATGTGATGCCTGTAAAAAAGTCGACGAAGTTCTTTTACGCTTTTCGGATCCTGCTCCGACCGAGTGCAGCTTCTGTGGCAAGGGCCCTTTGACAAAGCTCATTAGCCAGACGTCTTTTGCTCTGAAGGGATCCGGCTGGTACGTGACCGACTACAAAGGCGGAGGTTCTGCAAGCAAAGGAGGAGATACGGAACCAGCTGCTGCTTCGGGCGAAAAAGCGGCCGATGCACCAGCGGGAGAAGTACCTGCAAAAGCTGCCGACGCGGGAACTGAAAAGCCAGCAAGTTCTCCCAAAACAGAATCCGCTCCCAGTACTCCTGCAGCCTCGAGCTCGGGAGCTGCAACAGGAACGTCTGGAAAATGATTGTTTTTCAAGCGATTTTTCTCTTCAGCAAAAATTTTTGCTCCTACACTTGACTGTCTCGTTTGGTTCAGATAGTTAACGGAACGCAATCGCGGATGTGGTGAAATTGGTAGACACGCACGTTTGAGGGGCGTGTGCCGCAAGGCTTGCGAGTTCGAGTCTCGCCATCCGCACCATTTTTAAATGGTGATTCGTCCCCTCAGTTTTTTGAAATTGGCAGACCTGCTTTAAACGGCGGTCTGCCTTTTTTTTGCCTAAAACCCGAATGGTCGATGACCTTAAACGCCTCTTTGGCTTCGCGCTAAAGGGGCTTTTTTTTGCCCAAAATTTGGCGCGCAATGCGATTCAAATTGTCAAAAAGCATCAAACAACCCTCATGGCTGCTCATTTTTCTGAGGCTATGCCCATATGTAAAGCTCATCAACTCCCCAAAGCGCTTACGCTGATTTGCCGCCGCAATGTAAAAATTTGCTATGGTATTGAACAACATTTACACAACTCGGGTCCCGGTTCGTTCCAGAATCTCCCGGTTTTTGAAGGAGCCGCTCTCGATGTTTAAAGACGTATTCAGGACCTCTTTACCAGTCGCATTTGGTTACGTTCCTCTCGGCATGGCTTTCGGCATCCTACTTCAAAACCTCGGAATCAGTTGGTATTGGGCAACTGCAATGGGGCTTTTCGTTTTTGCGGGAGCGGCACAGTTTATGGCCGTAACGCTGTTGTCACAGCGCGTAGGGCTGGCGGAAGTCTTTTCAGCAACATTGCTCTTGAACCTGCGCCACGCCTTCTATGGTCTCGCAGTTCTTGACCGATACAAACCACTGGGGTTTCTCAAACCCTATGCAGTTTTTGGACTCACTGATGAGACTTTTTCCATCATTTCAACTTCAGAAGTCCGTCGGAATGATTCTCGTTTTATCCTTGGTGTGACAGCACTTAATCACGGCTGGTGGGTCTTGGGCTGTACGCTGGGAGCGGTGCTTCGAACTTCAATTCAGTTTGACAGCACAGGCTTAGAATTCTCGTTAACTTGTTTATTTGTCGTTTTACTGCTTGAGCAATGGTTGAAGTTCAAAGATCCATTGCCCATCATTCTCGGTCTGTTCTTTGGTATTGCGTCATTGACCTTGTTCCAAGGAAAGAATTTTCTCCTCATTGCAATTGCCGGGGTTCTTATTCTCACGCCTTTCACGAGAAGGATTTCTGCATGATTGACGCAACTCATCTTTTTTTCTTTACGTTAACGATGGCACTCGCGACAATCACGACTCGAGCGGCTCCATTTTTTTTGCCCGCAGGAGTCACCAGAAGTTCGTTTGCCCAAAAGGCCAACAGAATTCTCCCAGGATCAATTTTGACACTGCTTGTCATTTACTCCATCAAAGATACAGCTTTTCGCGACTCTCCCTATGGCCTACCCGAAGTTTTATCTATTGGTTTAGTGCTCGGAATTCACATTTGGCGGCGAAACGCGTTGTTGAGCATTGCGGTGGGCACTGCGGCTTATATGCTTTTCAAGCAAATTGTGTTTGGAACCTTCCCATAAGAAAATTCACCCCTGTTACTTCCCTCTTAATACTTTTGCCCTGGGGGCATGTTGCCCCACTCCGATGCTTTCGCATTGTCCAACCCACATTTTTGCGACATGATCTTCTGAGTTTTGGGCAAAGATGTCCTTAAATAAAGCCAGTGATTTTTCGACTTCATCATTGTAGTAAAGGATTATTCCTTGCTCAAATTGTACCCGCGACTGCACCTTGAGATTTTTGACCTCTTCGGGGTTGGATGCAAAGACTTCGTAAATATCGGTGGGCTCTGATTTTCCTTTGGCGATCACGCGGTCTATTTTTCGCATCATCACGCGATCGTTTTCAGCAAGGCTCTCATACACCTGTTGGCTAATAATGAGATTTATTCCATACATCTTTGTCATGCCTTCAAGGCGAGATGCCGTGTTCACGGTGTCGCTAATGACAGTGGTTTCCATGCGGTGTTCTTCGCCAACCGTTCCTAAAATCAAATCTCCGCAATGAATCCCCACGCCCATGCTGATCGGTTGAACACCTTCCGCAATTAATTCGTCATTGAGTTCCTTTAATTTTGTATCCATTTCCAGGGCGGCGTTAAGGGCATCGATCGTATTCCCAGCAAAAAGCGCCATCATGGCATCACCGATATACTTATCGATAAAGCCGTGATTCCTCTGAATGGCGGGCGCCATGCATTTCATGTAGCGATTGAGAAATCTGAAATTCTCGTCGGGAGTTAATTTTTCGGAGAGGGCTGTGAAACTTCTTAAGTCTGAGAAGAGGACAGCCATACGAATGCCCTTGCTGTCTCCCAGACTCACTTCGAGGATGCTTTTCTTGCCCATGTGCTGCAAGAAGTCTTTAGGAACAAATCTCTCGAAGGCCGTATTGAGGCTTGAAATATGATCGAGATTCTTTTTGATACCTGCGACCATGGATGTGATGCCAATTTTGAGATCCTTCACTTCCTCTGCGAACGAATCCACCTCCAATTGATGATCAAGATTGCCTTGAGCAATAATGCCAACTCCTTTTGTAATTCGATTGATAGGAGTTGCGATCCAGTCGGAAATTATTACGATGATTGCGACCATAAGCATTAAGATGATGACTGTCGTTGTGAATTTTACGCGAGCTAAACTTTTAAGGTATCTGACGTTTTCCTTTGTACTAAAAACGAGCTCGATCACCCTACTACCTAGAGAGGGACCCTTGTTTTCATCGATGTCAGCCTTGACATACACCGTAAGGGTTTTTTCGAGTTCATTATCAAATGAACGCATTGCATTCGAATCGTAAACTCCGGTGATTTGCTCAAGCTGGACGCTCGAAGGTTTGTAGGTCTTATTATTAGAAATATTACCTTCGCGATCGAATATTTTTACAGATTTTAATTGACGATTAAATTTTACAAGATCATCCGAAATCAAGCCGATATCTATTTTTTTAATAAATGTTGCAAATCGATCGGACTTGATGCCAATCTCCAGAATGTATTTCTGATCGGGAGTGCCCCAATAGCCGTATTTGCGAACGCCTCCGGTCATCGTTTCTGTCGAGATGCGATCTCCAACGTAACGACCCATCTTCCTGATTTCATCAAGTCTCACCGCAAAGAGTGGCGCAACTTTTTTAAAGTCAAGTCCCAGATCCTTTGTGAAAGTCGTAGCAATGATCACGCCCTTGTCGTTGATAATGTAGAGATCGTAGTTCTGGCCCAGCTTTTGTTTGAGAGCATTGAGATCTATTTTTTGGATGTTTCCTTTGGATGTGAAATAGACTTCTTTGAAAGATTCTATAGCCCGTATCGATTCATCTTCTAAACTATCTGCTAGAACGCTGTAGCCCAAATCAACCAACTGATAGGCACCTACGATGTTTCTCACCGTCTGCCCCACCATAAAGTCGAAGTTTTTCTTCAACTCTTCATTCGTTTTTCGGTAGTCATTGAAAGAAAGGATAAATAGACCGGGAATAAGGAGAGATAAAATTGCACCGATGAGGACGTATTTGAGGGGCAGAGTTTTTCTCACTTCTTGACCTTCCGTTACGACCTTTCCAAAGAAAGTGCCATAAAACCTTGAGGATGTGCATCATGGTTTTCGGATGGGCAGCGAAGGTGCATGAATGAAAAGATTGCCAGATGTGTCGAAATTTTAACTCTGAAATGTCGAGTTTTCTTCACATCTAAAAAGAACTCACCTCGCCCGTGTTTCGATAATTTCGATCTTATAGCCATCGGGATCGCGAACAAAAGCAATAACACTGTGCCCCGAAGGCGAAGCGCTTGGGCCCCAATCCAATGCATATCCTTTGGATTCAAACTGGGCTTTAAACTCGGACATCCTTTCGACACCATAGGCAAGATGCCCAAATCCCGTCCCTATTTCGTAGGAAGTGACTCCCCAATTGTGAGTTAATTCAAGAGTAGGTTCTGCTGAGCTTGAAGATTTTGAGCGAAGAAATGCGAGGGTAAATTCTCCGTTTGGAAAATCTTCCCGAGAGAGAAGCTGGAACCCGAGCACATCGCAATAGAACTGGATGGACTTGTCGAGGTCTCCGACACGAATCATGGTATGAAGATATTTCACGGAACTTCCTAAATTTTAAGAACATTTGTCAAACAAGAGCACTCTATTGAATCCTCAGGCGAGCGAGAAGACGTGCATCTCCTATAGAGATCTGGACAAATTCCCAGCCGAGGCAGACGCTAGACGCAAAAAAAGTGGCTCCACAGGTCAAAATACACCTTACTTCGTAGGAAAAAGTCAAGTTCACCCACTCAAGATCTTGTTTTTAAACAGCTTTTAAACAGTCCCGAAGGGCCGTCAACTTTTCCTTTTGAAAAGACGTGCACGGCTAGCAAATATTTCTCAGATGCCATAAGGTTTCCCTTGGTTAAATTAAACTACCAGCAACTCAGACGCACACAGGTGCTCGGTTACACTTTTCTACAAGCAGATATCGTGTTGGAGTTTCGTCGAAATGGATTCAATGAATTCTTCCCTAATGATAGGCGCAATAAGCCTACTTTCCCTGCTCGTTACGTTTGCAATTTTTTATTCTATTCACCTTAGAAATGCGAACCGAAAGCTTGATATTCAACGCCTGGAGGTCGAAAAGCAGCTCGCGGAAGCTCGGCGCGATGCCGATGAAATGGTTAAAAACGCCCTACGCGAAGCCAAAGAAATTGCCCTTCGTGAAGGACGCGACTTTGATCGCGTGCAACGCGACAAAAACCAAGAGCTTCAGCGCGCCGAGAAGCGTTTGCAGAAGCGCGAAGAAACCCTCGACAAAAAAGTTCAGCAGGTCGATCAAAAAGAAAAAGACCTCAAAAAACGCTCCGACCTTCTCGACAGAGAAGAAAAAAAAGCGAGCGAAAGTCTACGGACAGCTGAAAAATCCTTGCAGGAAAGCCAAGAAAAGCTTGAGAGCATTGCCATCCTCACCCGTGAAGAAGCTAGGCGACTCCTCATGGAGTCTCTGGAATCTGAAGTGAGAAAAAGCGCAGCTTCTGAAGTCAAACGCATTGAAGATGAAGCCCGAAAGTCTGCGGAAGACAAGGCAAAAGCCATCATTGCGACGTCTATTCAAAGGCTTGCGAACGAATTTGTCACCGACGCCTGCGTGTCTGTGGTGAGTTTACCCACAGACGACATGAAGGGCCGCATCATTGGGCGAGAAGGTCGGAATATCCGCGCCATCGAACAAGCCACCGGAGTCGATCTCATCATCGATGACACTCCCGAGGCCGTCATCGTTTCTTGCTTCAATCCGGTGCGCCGCGAAGTTGCAAAGGTTGCGATTGAACGTCTTGTGGCCGATGGTCGCATCCACCCTGCACGCATCGACGAAGTGGTTCAAAAGGTTTCGGCTGAATTTAATCAGATGATTCAAGAGGCCGGAGAACGCTCTTCCTTCGACTGCGGTATTCAAGGACTGCATCCCGAGCTTATTACAGCTCTCGGCAAGTTAAAGTACCGCACCACCGGCCAACAGTCGGTTTTGCAGCACAGCATTGAAACTGCTCAAATTGCTGGAGTTTTGGCCGCCGAACTCGACCTCAATGTTCGCCTCACAAAGCGCGCCGCTCTGTTGCACGACATTGGTAAGTCTATCGACGAAGAAAGCGAAGGAAATCACACCGCCTTGGGAGCCGAGCTTGCACAAAAATGTGGCGAAGCACCCGAAGTCATCGAAGCCATCGCCAAGCACCACGTCGAATACCTTCAAAGTGTGAATCCCATTACGGTTGTCGTGCAAGCCGCAAACGTCCTTAGCTCATTCCGCCCTGGTGCGCGTAAGGAATTCCTTGAAAAGGCCATCGGTCGCCTCAAGGATATTGAGTCTATGGTTCAGAATTTACCAGGTATTGAGCAGGCTTTTGTCATCAAATCGGGCCGCGAAATTCGGGCCATGGTTTCGCCTTCGGTGCTTGATGACGATGCCGTCACGCTGCTTGCGAAGTCCGTTGCCAAGAAAATTCGCAGCGATTTGAATTATCCGGGACAAGTGAAAGTCACTATGGTAAAGGAAACCAAAGTCACCGAATTTGCCAAGTAACAAAGTCTTTCCGGCGGTTTCATGTTCGTTCGATCGTATCTCTCTGAAGAGTTTTTTGAAAAACTCCCCACGCATCTCCTCCCTAAAGAGCAATCTATCCGCATATTGATGGTTGGAGATGTTATCGGGAGGCCTGGTCGCAAAGTTCTCAAATCTGCTTTGCAAGATCTGCGCAAGCACGCCCCTCTGGATTTTGTAACCATCAATGGTGAAAATATTGCGGGTGGCTTTGGCATCACCGAAAAAATCTATCGCGAAATGATGGAATCCGGTGTCGATGTCGTGACCATGGGAAACCACTGGGCCGACAAGGCCGATATTCATCGCATTCGCCGCACCGAAACCCGGGTGGTGTTGCCGCAAAATTTAGTCGATATCAACAACGTTGAAAAAATTCCCGAGTTTGCGCTTCCTGAGCGCAACAAGCGCATTTCAATTCTGAATCTCATGGGCAATTTTGCCATGAAAGACACCTACAACAACCCCTTTACCTATCTTCAAGGCGTGCTTCCCTATTTAAAAGACAAGGTTGCGTCGGGGCACCACATCATCCTGCTCGACATGCATGCCGAGGCAAACAGCGAAAAGCAGGCAGCCGTTTGGTACCTTGATGGAGTTTTGTGCGGCATGATCGGAACCCATACGCACACACCCACCAGTGATGAACGCGTGACCGAATTGGGAACCGCATTTTTGTCGGACGTTGGAATGACGGGGCCCTATGATTCTGTCATTGGGATGAACAAAGAAATTTCTTTGAAACGCCTCATCCCACCGGGCGAAAAGCGTCATCAAGAAGTGGGCGAAAAAGATCTGTGGTTTTGTGGATTTTTAATCGAAGCCTGCGTGCAAACGGGTCTTGCCTTAGCAGCACACCGCTTGCAGTACCGCGAATCCCTCGACACTTGGATCATTTCTACGGTGAAAAAGCCTGTGCCTAAACCCGCTTAAATTTAGTACTTATACACGCCCTGCGCAGTTTTTTTGCCTAAATGGCCTGCATCCACATACTTTTTCAAGAGTGGACACGGGCGGTACTTTGAATCGCCCAACCCTTCGTGCAACACTTTCATAATAGCGTAACAGGTATCAAGACCGATAAAGTCTGCCAAAGTGAGGGGGCCCATGGGCTGGTTTGTGCCGAGCTTCATTCCCGCATCGATATCTTGCGCAGAGGCAACCCCTTCCATCAAAGCAAAAAAGGCTTCGTTGATCATGGGCATCAAGATTCTATTCACAATAAATCCAGGATAATCCTGCGAACAGATCGTGGTTTTGCCGAGTTTTTCCGACAAAGCCGCTGTGAGTTGGTAGGTTTCTTCGGAGGTTGAATGACCCCGAATGATTTCAACCAACGTCATGATGGGCACCGGATTCATGAAGTGCATTCCAATAAACTGCCCCGGACGACTGGTGACTGACGCAAGACGCGTGATGGGCAGACTGCTCGTGTTACTTGCCAAAATTGCATGGGCAGGCAAAACGCTATCGAGAGTTTTAAAGATATTCTTTTTGAGATCTTCGTTCTCACTCACTGCTTCAACGGCAAAATCACATCCACCAAAATCCGAAAGGGACGTTGTGGTTTTAATGCGCGCCACCAAAGCGGGTGGGTGTTCAGAAAGCTTCCCTTTTTCAAAGAGCTTAATAAGGCTTTTTTCAACGGTTTGAATCCCTTTTTTAAGGGCTTCTGCGTTGGTATCCATCAACAAGACCTGCAAGCCCGCCTGGGATGCAACTTGTGCAATGCCCGCACCCATTTGTCCAGCGCCTACAACTCCGATGGTTTTGATTCCAGAAACACGATCGACAGCACTCATTCAAATTTCTCCTTGCCTGATTAAAGCCCGAGCTGTGCAAGTTCGGATGCAACGCGCTTTTCTCTGTCGAGGTTTTCTCGCAACAGAAGTGCAGCCCGTTGTGCATCATCCCCGGTGACTTTACCCACCAGAGAATTCTCGCACTCTGCCCGCAGCCGATGAACTTCGTTGGTGAGTTGTAGCGCGGCTCGGTTCAATTGTTCAAGGCGATCGAGTCGATTTTGTAGTTCAGAGACCTGGGTTAGCAGTGCTTCAGAATTTTGCCCCTCTCGTCCGACGAGAGATTGCTCTGTGCGCCCATTGACCGCTGATTGTAACCGTTCGACTTGTCTTTTCAGTTCTCTTTCATCACCAATCAGGCGCTTGGCATCTGCGATTTGCACAAGTCGTAACACGAAAAAACGCACGCCTTCATCAACAGCGTTAAACACGTGCGGAGCATTGGCATGCAAGACAAAAGCGATTCTCACAATGGCTTTGATACTTTCCGAAGCTGCAGAAAAACCACCTGTATTGAGTTTTGCCAGAAAAGGCTGGTACATTGCCAAAATCACCTGTTCCAGGCCCTGATTTTGCTTGAGCGCGGGGACATTTTTTCCAACAAAATAAATCAGAAGTCCAACAATAAATCCAAGAACCGTGCACACGATAAAGAGGCTAGGCTTCGACATGAGCGAAGACACCAGGGCACCCATCACCACGAAGAAAACAGTGACCCCGATGGAGGCATAGGATGCTCCACGTCCCGCAGTGGCTTTTTGGTTTTGGACGAGCACAAACTCACGCATGAGCGGAACAGGTGGCAAATTATTTTGCATAAGCGTTACCTTGCTGAATGGGGACTGTTGACGCGCCGCCCTGCTTTTGAAATCAAGACAGAAATCATCTTTGAATTAAAAAAGGGCCTCACTGATAGAGCGGCTCTGCATAATATATTAACCACAGGAGTGTGCCAAAATCGCTGGGAACGAGCCTTTTGCCGCCTTGGCAAGAATCAAACAGAGCCTTGCGTTGTTCAGGCGTGACAAGGGAAAGATCAATGCCCAACTCTTCGCCCAGCAGATTCCACAGCCGAAACATGTCTTCATCCGTGAGAGCCAAGGCCTCATTGACGACATCGGGACATTGCTTGCAGGCAAAGGAGTTCTCGAGGATCTCGAGAAGGTGATCTTGCAATATATCTTGCCGCATACATCCTCCTGTCAGTTACCCATCTTCATGAGTCTGCCTTGTTATTCTCGGGAAACTCATTGAGCACCGAAGTCACGACCCTCCCCAGATCCATTCCCCGACTTCCCTTGACCAGAATCACCGATCCGGCAAGGCTCGCTTGAGAAGATGTCACAAAAGTCCGGGGGTCGGACTCTTTGGGAAGATAGTGAACTTCAAATTGATGCGCTGGCAAAAATTTTGTCTGATCACGGAGGGTGTTGTAAACATCGAGCATGGCATCACCATAGAGACAAAGGCGAGTATTCCTTAATTGTTTCAGAGTTTCTGTGAGTTCAAGATGCCACATTTTTGACTCCGCCCCTAAATCCAACATATCTCCGAGCACAACAATTTTTCGCCGCGCCTGCCATTCTCCGGCCATCACGGTTTCGAGCGCAGCCTGCATGCTAGCAGGGCTCGCGTTGTAACAGTCATCGTATAAAACAGTATTATGGATGAGCTTAGAAACGCGAGATCTCATTGCAGGGGGCACAAAAGTTTGCCATCCCTGTTTGATTTCTCGAAGGGTTCTTCCAGCCCAAGCAGCGCCAGCCATCGCAAGCGCAAAATTTTCGACGTTGTGTTTACCGGGCAACGGAACAGTAAACTCGGCCTTCCAAGGCTGTGAATTTAAATCCGAAGCGCTTGGAATCCAGTGGATTTCGACTTGGCTTGCATAAGCATCTGCCCCTTTAATGGAATACGTAAGCTTTGCAATTTGTTCGGTGCTGCCTGGAAGGGGCGCACTTTTTTCACTCACTAAGATATCCCCCCTGCGCACCTCATGGCCTTTTTTAGCCAACTGAGGCTCTGCCAGTTGCCAGATTCTGCATGCGGAATGAGAAAGGGAGAAGAGTTTGTACTCTTCTTCGACGGCATTTTCCCAGGTGCCAAGCCCTGCAAGATGTTCGGGCCCTAAAGCAGTCAGAAGAACGGCATCGGGCCTTCCCAATTGCACGTGTTGTTCCATCGCACCTGTTTCGTCGATGCCAATTTCAAGCACCAGAGCATGGGGAGTTGTTTCGAGGTGATGAGAACGCGCGCACATCGTAACAGCCATGCCAAGAAATCCATTCTCGCTCTTTTCCGTTTTACTCACGCGGGAGAGTGGACCTTGTAAAAGCGCTGCCAACATTTCTTTGGTTGTTGTTTTGCCATTGCTGCCTCCAATTCCAATCACGGGAAACGTAAAGCGTGAGCGAAAAAAAGAGGCGAGTTTGCGGTACGCAAGAAGAACATCGGGAACTCTGATGCACCGTTTTTGGAGATCAGTGCTGAGAGATTTAAACCCCTGCCACTCCATCTCAACCAATGCCAAACGTGCCCCTTGTCGCAAGCACTCTTCAACAAAGGCATGGCCATCAAATTTTTCGCCGCGAATGGCAATAAAAAGATCTCCTGGCCTCACCTTTCGACTGTCGGTTGCCGCGCCTGTCAGGAGTTCGGGCAAAAGCTCGGGGAAAGCACCGACGGGCATCTTCATGGCGTGCAACACTTCTTCAACGTTTAGGGGCCACATGCTTTTAAACCTCCGCAAAAATTTCTGAACTTCTGATTCAATATAGCGATTGCGAGGCAGAGAAGCATCCCGTGTAAAAAACTCAGCGGTTGTGAACGGAACCGAGAGGATGTATGGAAATCAGATGTGCCCGTAACAAAAGCAGGCTATGCGCAGGGGTTGAGATGCAGCAAGATAATTTTCCCTATGTTCCAAAAAACAAGGTCAGGTTCGTGACAGCCACATCACTCTTTGATGGGCACGACGCAAGCATCAACATCATGCGGCGCTTGCTGCAGCAGGGGGGCGCGGAAGTCATCCATTTGGGTCACAACCGCAGTGTGCGTGAGATCGTCGAAGCTGCGATTCAAGAAGACACCCAAGCCATCGCGGTAAGCTCTTACCAGGGCGGCCACATGGAATTTTTTCTTTATATGCGGCAGATGCTCAATGAAATGGGCAGACCCGATATGAAGATCTTTGGTGGTGGTGGAGGAGTTATCATTCCTTCCGAGATCGATGAACTGCACCGCGCAGGAATCACCCACATCTATTCGCCCGATGATGGACGAAAGCTAGGGCTCATTGGCATCATTGCCGATATGCTTGAAAAATCTGATTATTCCATTGCAAAATGGGATGTGGGCCTTGAGTCTCACCCCGTTCATTCTTCGCAGATGTTACGTTTAGCCAGAGCCTTGAGTGTTCTTGAAAATAAAGTACCAGAGCTTCCAGCAGCCATCTCGGCGCAGATTGAAAAGGGCCGCAGAACAAGCAGCCTTGAAAAAAATAGCTTTGCCCACAAAGCCGCACATCCCATCGTTCTGGGCATTACCGGAACAGGAGGCGCTGGAAAGAGCAGTTTAACCGACGAAGTCGTGCGCAGGTTTTTGCTTGAGTTTCCTGAGCGGCGCATCTGTGTCTTTAGCGTCGACCCTTCGAAAAAGAAAACCGGCGGAGCACTGCTCGGCGACCGCATCCGCATGAATGCCATCGTGCATCCCAATGTTTTTATGCGCAGCTTTGCCACACGGGGCAGTAAGTCAGAACTTGCTGCAGTCACAGACGATGCCATTAGCCTTGCCAGGTCCGTTGGTTTCGACCTTATTATTGTCGAAACAAGCGGCATCGGCCAAGGAGACACCGGAATTTTAGGTGTGAGCGATGTCGCACTTTACGTGATGACAAGCGAATACGGCGCTGCAACGCAGCTCGAAAAAATCGACATGCTCGACTTTGCCGACCTCATTGCCATCAATAAATTCGACAGGCGTGGCTCAGAAGATGCCTTCAGGGACGTCAAGCATCAGTTGCGCCGATCGAGATTTCAAAGTCGCCACATGAACGAAGAAGAATATCCGCTGTATGGTACCATTGCTTCAAAATTCAATGACGACGGCATCAATGCTCTGTACGGGGCACTGCTTAAAACCATGAACGAGCGCATGGGAACCCAGGAATGGCTTCCCCATCTCACGCTCAAAGCCTCCAAAAAGTCTTCCAATGTTTCGCCCGTGATTCCACAAAATCGCACCAACTATTTAAGTGAAATTGCAGATTCTGTCAGAAAATATCATGCGGAAACCTTAAAAATTCGCCGCGTCGCAGAATCCGTTTTCGGACTCGATAAGGTGCTCGAACTTTCCCTTGGAGAAAGTACCAAGGCAGAGCTTCAAAAAACCAGGGAACAAGAGTGGCAAAAGCTTCCCGAAGGCCTGCGTGAAGAACTCTTGCAATGGAATTCGACGTGCGGAAATTACCGAGGCGATGCATTTAAATATCAGGTACGCGGAAAAACCTTAGAAGTACAAACTTTTACCACTTCGCTTTCAGGTTTAAAAATCCCTAAAGTTTGCTTGCCTGCCACAGAGAACTTTGGTGAAATTGTTTCGTTTTTACGCCTTGAAAATACCCCGGGTTCGTTTCCTTTTACAGCGGGTGTGTTTCCGTTTAAACGTACCGACGAAGATCCCAAACGCATGTTTGCGGGCGAAGGCGGACCTGCACGCACCAATAAAAGATTTCATTACTTGTGCTCAGGCGAAAAGGCGAAACGGCTTTCGACGGCCTTCGACAGCGTGACATTGTATGGCGAAGATCCTGCTGACAGGCCCGATATCTTCGGAAAAGTGGGCGAAAGTGGAGTGAGCATCGCAACTCTCGAAGACATGAAATTGCTTTACAGCGGTTTTGACCTTTGCGATTCAAACACCAGCGTGAGCATGACAATTAACGGGCCTGCACCTATTTTGCTCGCATTTTTTATGAATACCGCGATCGATCAGCAAATTGATTTGGCAACGGCTCAAAAAGGTGCTCCGCTTGCTCCTGCAGAATTTGCACGTATCAAGTCCGAGACCATGAAAAAGGTACGCGGCACGGTACAGGCCGATATTTTGAAGGAAGATCAAGCACAAAATACCTGCATTTTTTCGACGGATTTTGCCTTAAAAATGATGGGCGATATTCAAGAATATTTTATCAAAAACGAAATTCGCAACTACTATTCTGTGAGTATTTCGGGCTATCATATCGCTGAAGCGGGAGCGAATCCCATCAGTCAGCTCGCCTTTACACTCGCCAATGCGTTTACTTATGTTGAATACTATTTAAGCCGTGGCATGAACATCGATGACTTTGCGCCCAATTTGTCGTTCTTCTTCAGCAATGGCATGGATCCTGAATATTCGGTGATTGGCCGTGTGGCGCGCCGCATTTGGGCGATTGCCATCCGCGATCGGTATCAAGGTAACGACAGATCGCAAAAGCTTAAATATCATATTCAAACCAGTGGTCGATCGTTGCATGCCCAAGAAATTGATTTCAACGATATCCGCACCACACTGCAAGCTCTGCTCGCTATTGCCGACAACTGCAACTCTCTTCATACCAACGCCTACGATGAAGCCATCACCACTCCGACGGAAGAAAGTGTGCGCCGCAGCATGGCGATTCAGCTCATTCTCAACCGCGAGTATGGCGTGCTCAACAACGAAAATCCAAATCAAGGATCTTATTTCCTTGAGGCCCTCACTCAAAAAGTTGAAGAGGCAGTTCTGGAAGAATTTGACAGAATTTCTTCACGCGGCGGGGTGCTGGGAGCCATGGAAACCCAATATCAACGCGGAAAAATTCAGGAAGAAAGCCTCTACTACGAAACCCTCAAGCACACGGGCGAACTCCCTATTATTGGAGTCAATACCTTTGTGAATCCTAAGCAAGATGAAATTTCTGCCAACATGAAGATTGAACTTGCGAGAGCTTCCAACGAAGAAAAGGGCTTTCAGCTTGAAAGATTGGCCAAAGTTCAAAAGACACATGCGGCAGAGACTGAAGAAGCTATGAAGCGCTTGCGCGCGGTAGTGTTGAGCAATGGCAATGTGTTTGAAGAGCTTTTACACACCACCCGCTATGCTTCGCTTGGACAAATCACAAACACGCTGTATGCGGTGGGTGGTCAGTATCGACGATCACTCTGAGGAATTCATGAAAAAGAAAAAGAAAAGGCACCATAAAACTTCGAAGATTTGGCTTGACAGGCTCGCCAAAGTGGAATCTCCGGACGTGACTTTTCAGGGTGAAAAGTTTCCTATTGTTATGAAAAAGGCCAGGGGGATGATTGTCGTCGATTTGGATGGCAATCGGTTTCGAGATTTTACAGCCTGCTTTGGCGTTTTAGCCTTGGGGCACCGCTCGGATGTCACGCTCAATGCCATTCGGAAACAGTCGGCAAATCTCATACATGGGATGGGAGATGTGCACCCTTCTCTTGCAAAAATAAAATTACTCGAACTCATTGCACAGATGACACCGTTTCAGAATGCAAAAACGATTTTGAGTTTAAGCGGCTCAGAAGCTGTTGAGTCTGCTTTAAAAACGGCAATGCTCGTGACGGGAAGACATCAGTTTTTAAGTTTTGAGGGCGGTTATCATGGGCTTTTGCTTGGCCCCCTCAGCCTTCTTGATCGCAGTCATTTTAGACAGGGATTTGAACCTTGGCTCACACAACGCGCTGAAACCATACCCTTTCCTTTGCACCCCCATGAAGCGCAGTTTGGCAATGAAACCGCTGATGCTGATTTTTTTCAACGCCAGCACGGCTTGGAGTCTCCATTGCATTGCTTGGAGCAGCTTGAGCTGAAGTTAAAAACGAAGAAATTTGCGGCGCTTGTGATGGAACCCTTGCAGGGGCGAGGCGGAGATCGCCTGTGGCCCGACGGGTTCGTAAAAGCATGTGCTTTTTTGGCGAAGAAATATGGGACGCTGTTGATTTTTGACGAGGTTTTTACGGGATTTGGCCGCACCGGAAAAATGTTTGGCGCAGAGCTGCATGATGTAGCGCCCGACCTCCTGTGTTTGGGAAAAGCGTTGGGAGGGGGCCTCCCCTTAAGCGCATGCGTGGGTGATGTGATGGACGTCTGGGGCAAATCCCAGGGCGAAGCACGTCACACGAGCACATTTTTGGGGCATCCGCTCGCCTGTGCGGTGGGACACGCGACTTTGCTGCATTTGCGCAGAAACTTTGCAAGTCTTCAGCAGATCCTTCCAACCCTTGATTTCATTTTTAATGCCTTTGCAAATCAATGCGTGGCAACAGAAATCACGCTCAAAATCCCCTTTCGCTTTCGCGGAACTGGATTTATGAGGGGCCTGTGGTTTTACCGTTCGCCGGAAGGATTTGCGGCTAAACTCGCAGACCAGTTGTTAGATGAAGGGTTTTTGGTGTTACCTTCGGGGCCAAGGGGCGATGTTTTGTCGTTCACTCCACCCCTCATTGCCACGGCCCAAGACTACAAAAAGCTTCTGGCAAAACTGCATGAAATTTTAGATCGGGAAGCCCACAAAATACTTTGATCTCGTCTCGGAGCGACTTATATTGCTCTTCAGGCCAAGAGAGATTAGATCAATATCGATCGTCAAGACCCCTTACTAGAGGAAAAGGGTCTTGACACACAACCATTTATGAATTTGCGGGAACGAATGCCATGACCATGCAAGCCCATCTTCCTCTGACCGTTTTAAGTGACGACGAAAAGCTTTTCTTCACATCTGTCCTCGAATTTGCAAAGGCAGAGATCGGACCTCGGGTTTCTCGAATGGACGAAACCGAGAGTATGGATGCAGATCTCATTCAGAAACTTTTCGAGATGGGTTTCATGGGAATTGAAATCCCGGAGGCCCATGGCGGCTCGGGAAGTACCTTTTTTAATGCCATCCTTGCCATTCAGGCTTTGGCGCAGGTCGACCCTTCGGTGAGCGTCTTGGTGGATGTGCAAAACACCCTCGTTGCCAACGCCCTCATCAAATGGGGAACAACCCAGATTCAATCCAAGTATCTCAAGATGCTTGCGGGCGGAAAAATCGGTTCCTATTGCTTAACCGAAGCAAACAGCGGATCAGACGCGTTTGCTTTGAAAACCCGCGCCTTTGACGAAGGTGCGCACTACCGCATCACAGGCAAGAAGATCTTTATTACCAATGCCAAAGAAGCTGACGTATTTCTAGTTTTTGCAAACATTAACCCCGACTCTGGTTACAAGGGAATCACAGCATTTGTTGTTGATAAAAGCATGCCCGGCATTTCCATCGGCAAAAAAGAAATGAAACTCGGGATCCGTGCCAGCTCGACCTGTGAAGTTATTTTAGAAAACTGCCTCGTTCCCAAAGAAAATGTCCTTGGGGAAATTGGCAAGGGCTACAAAATCGCCATCGAGACCCTGAACGAAGGGCGCATTGGCATTGCCGCACAGATGCTCGGACTTGCCGAAGGAGCCTTTGCTGGAGCTGTTCAGTACGCAAAACAGCGTGAGCAATTTGGAAAGGCTCTGTCTTCTTTTCAAGGGATTCAATTTCAAATTGCAAGCATGGCTATTGAAATCGAAGCGGCACGTCTTATGGTTTACAACGCGGCAAGGCTTAAAGATGCAAACCGCGAATTTGTGAAAGAGGCTGCGATGGCAAAACACTATGCAAGTCAGGTTGCAGAAAGAGTTGCAAGCTTGTCTTTGGAAATCCACGGAGGCTATGGCTTTATGAAGGAATTTCCTGCAGAAAAGTTTTATCGCGATGCCAAAATTGGAAAAATTTACGAAGGTACCAGCAATATCCAGCTCCAAACGATTGCTAAGTTCTATCTCGGTTAAGACAATGTCTCACTTTTATTTGAGGTAAATTATGAAACTCATTTCAAGCACAGCAGCTTTACTCATCGCACTGAGTGCATCCCTTCCTGCAATGGCTCAAACAACTGCACCTGCAGCTGATGGCCCTATCACCACCCCGGGAACTGTCGCTTCGGCTGCAACGCCTCCAGGCGGCGGTTACCTCAATCTCCTCCTCTTGGGCGGGATGATCTTTTTCATGTGGCTCTTTGTCATTCGTCCACAGAGCAAGCGCCAAAAAGAGCACAAAACATTTCTCGACTCTTTGCAAAATGGCCAAGAAGTCATCACCACCAGCGGGCTCATCGGACGCGTTATTAGCGTTGCAGATGCCATTGTGACCATCGATTTGGGCAGCGGCCCGGTGCGTATGCTCAAAAGTGCAATCGCAAGCCGCCTTGAAGCGCAAAATCCTGCGAGCATAGCGACACCTGCAACGGCAAAGTGACGCTTGCGTCAGACCTTCCTCGCTTTTTTTCCAGCCTCCTGAAGTCTCGTGTGTTAAAGTTTTCTGACAAAAAAAGTAATCATCCTTCCGTGCGCTGGGCCTTTTCTTGCCAGCGGGAAGCGTTCCCGTTATGACTAAACACTTTGGTGAAATGAATCCACATTGATGGGCGAGAGGTTTATGAAGAGGCAAAGCGGATTTTTGAGCGGCATGCCATTTGTCTGGTGGGGAAAACTCATCTTAATTTTGGTTGGACTTTTATTTGGAGTTCTCTACACGATTCCTACGTTTTTAGGAGATCCTCAAACTTGGGCAAGGCACACGGAAGGCCCCCAAAAAGGCACACCTTTGGCCTTCCACCACCGGATGGCGGAGATGCTGTTACCCAGCTCGCGCATTTCGCTCGGACTGGACCTGAAGGGTGGGTTGCATCTGGTTCTTGATGTGGAAATCGAAAAGTCAGTGCGCGATTCTATCGAACGCTCACTCAACCGCGCCAAGGAACTCTCAGCAGAAAAAGGCGTGATTGCATCAGCGATTACGATGAATGCTGATGGCTCTGCAAGCATCGAACTCGACGACCCCTCAAAAAAAGACGATTTTGTAAATGCACTTTCGAATCAAACCAACCTTGCACGGTTCAAATCCCTCGAGGGCAAAAAACTGACCTTTATTCCTGATTCTCAACAAATCACGGAATACTCTGCTCAAGTTCTTCAGCAAGCCATGAATACGATCCGCAATCGTATCGACCAATTTAACGTTTCGGAACCCAGTATTGTTCAACAGGGCCAACGCCGCATCGTTGTGCAAATGCCAGGTTTGCAAGATCCTGAGCGCGCAAAGTCACTCATTGGAAACACCGCACAGCTCGATTTTCGGCTTGTTTTGAATGAAGTGCAGCCTGCCCAGCTTTCTGCCCTCATCGAAGAAGCCCGTAAGGCACTCAACATTCCCGAAGACACCAAGCCTGAATCCGTAGCGAAGCTTTCCCAATGGATGCGTGACAATAAAAAAATATCGGCACAAGCCACAGTCATGCTTTCTCGTAACTATGAAAATGATGGCAAAACAACCAAACTTGTTTCCACCACTCCGTATCTCGTTCAGTCGCAAACAAAACTTACGGGTGATCTCATCGAGAATGCTCAGTCGGTGATGTCGAGCAGTTCTTTTATTCCTGAATATGCGGTGTCGCTTGAGTTTAAGCCTCAAGGTGCCAAGCTTTTCGGAGAGCTCACAAAAGAAGCCTACGATCCCAAAAATACTCCCCATCAAATTGCTATTATTCTCGATGACAACGTCAACAGTGCCCCTGTGGTCAATGAACCCATTTTAACGGGTCAAGCACAAATCACCATGGGCAGACGTTCTCAGGATCCCGAACTTAAGATGAAAGAAGCCCAAGACCTTGCTCTAGTGCTCAGAGCTGGTGCTTTGCCCGCAACCGTTCGTATTGTGGAAGAAAGGCAAGTAGGCCCGAGTGAAGGCGAAGAAAACATTCGTAAAGGTTTGTTATCCAGTGCCCTTTCAGGCGGCATTGTTATTGCCCTCATGATCTTCATCTACGGCAATGCAGGTTTGGTTTCGAATATAGCCATGCTCTTCAACGTTTTGCTCACCCTTGCCTTTCTTGCTGCTTTTGGAGCCACGCTTACGCTTGCCGGTATTGCAGGAATCGTTCTCACCATGGCGGTGGCGGTTGATGGAAACGTCATTATCAATGAACGCATCCGTGAAGAACTCAGACATGGACTGACCACGAAACAAGCCTTTTACAAAGGCTATAACCACAGCTTTGGAACCTTAATCGATGCTCACGTCACCTCCGCTGTGGCAGGGCTAGTGTTGCTGGTGTACGGAAATCCAGCCGTTAAAGGCTTTGCCGTCACTCTCCTTTGCGGCATTATTTCAACACTTTTTACATCGTACTACGTGACCGAAGTCATTGGGCAATGGGTTGTTGAAAAAACGAAAATTAAAAGGTTCGGATAAGGTCCAAACCCTTTTTAAGGAAACAAAGGAGACCGCCGATTATGGCTATTAAGTTTGGAAACGTTGAAGTCTTTCGTCATGATATGAATTATGACTTTATGGCTGGGCGTAAGTTGTTTGTTGGTATTTCCGCTTTTTTTGTGCTCCTTTCTATTGCAGTGATTGCTATCAAAGGGCTCAACTACAGCATCGATTTTTTAGGTGGAGCAGAAGTTTCCATCCTCGTGAAAGATAAAGCTATCCAGCGTGAACAGATTGTTGAAATCGCAGAGTCCGCCAAAGCGGGCAAAGTCGAGGTTACAACTTTCGGCGCCATTGGCACCAAATCAGAGACTTCAAGCTTTTTGATTCGCTTGCAACGCGCGGCCGGGACAGCCGAAAATGAAACAGCACAGAGTGCAGGAATCATTGTGTCCACCCTCAAAGAAAAATTGGGTGCAGACAAAGTTGAAATCGGCTCTGTGACAAATATTTCCGGTAAAATTGGGGGCGAAGAACAACAAAAGGGCTACATGGCTCTTTTGCTTTCGTTTTTAGGAATCCTCGCTTACGTTGCCTTTCGATTCGACTCCCGCTTTGCTCCGGGGGGCGTAATCTGTCTCTTTCACGATGTCATTATTGCCTTAGGAATTATGACAGCCCTTGGCAAACCCTTTACCGTAACATCTATTGCCGCATTTCTGACAATTATTGGATACTCCATCAACGATACCATCATCGTTTACGACCGTATCCGAGAAATCCAAGAAAATTCTCCAAAGATGCCCATGGTCGATGTGGTGAATCGCAGCCTCAATCAAACGATGAATCGAACGGTTTTGACATCTTTTACGGGTTTACTCGCTCTTCTCGTCTTGACTGTCTTTGGAGGAAGCGCCATTGAAGACTTTGCGCTCACCATGTTTATCGGGATCCTTGTGGGAAGTTATTCCTCTATTTATGTGGCAGCTCCTTTGACCTTGATGATGGATGACTTCTTTATAAAAATGGGCTGGAAATCTAAGGAACCCAAGCAGACTGCAAAGGTTGCTAAAGATCCGAACTTTATTCCACCTGTCGTTTTAAAGAAAAAACCGACCGTCGTTACAAAATGAGGTTTTTCAAATGACAGCTAAAAGCCAGATTTTGGCTGTCACCCCGAGATATCGGTGGCGTATTCGCAACCAAGAAGCAGATTCGGAAAGCACACAAGATTGCGCAGCCGATCTCTTTTTTTTGAAGCGCCAGCGAAAACTCTTTGGTGATAAGACGCCCGATCCCAACCAAAATCTTCTGCAGTTGCTCCCCGAGCCTCAATCTTTTAAAGACATTGCGAAGGCGACCGATCGCATTTTGCGTGCCATGGATTGTGGTGAACCCATCACCATTTTTGGTGACTACGATGTCGACGGAACAACGTCTTGCGCAATGTTACGAAGATTCTTTCAAGAGATTGGCTATCCTGTTGATGTCTATATTCCTGAACGACTTATTGAGGGATATGGCCTCAATCCTTTAGGTCTTCGCAAAATAAAAGATTTGGGATGCAAGCTCGTTATTACCGTCGACAACGGAATTTCTGCGGTTGATGCCTGTGCCACAGCCAATGAACTGGGCATGGATGTCATCATTACCGATCACCACGATCTTCCACCTGAATTGCCTGCTGCCTTTGCAATTCTGAATCCAAAACAACGCGACTGCCAGTTTCCTTTTAAAATGCTGGCGGGGGTGGGCGTTGCTTTTTACTTGATGGTTTCATTGCGAGCCGCACTCAAAGAACGAAACGCCAGTCGATATGGAAATATCAACCTGCGCAGTTACCTTGACTTCGTGGCGCTCGGCACCATTGCTGACCTCGCTCCCCTTGATGGAGTGAATCATATCCTGTGCAAAACGGGACTTGAGGTCATGCTGCAAGAGATCCGCAAAGGAAAAAGACATGGGATTGCAGCCCTTCTTGAACTGACAGGTTGGAAGTCCGAAACGGGCCTCATTGAAGCCGCAGATGTGGGATTTAAACTCGGCCCCTGCCTCAATGCGGCGGGGCGGTTAGGAACTGCCCTGGCCTCCGAAGAGATCCTTTCAACGGAAGATCCCACGAGGGCGCGGGAACTTGCACTTTTTCTTTCGGGCGAAAACGCTGAGCGACAGCGCATCGAAAGAGCAATAAAAGAAGAAGCCTTTGCGCAGATTCAAGAACTCGGGAGCATTCCGCCTGCACTTATTCTGCATGCCGAACATTGGCATCCCGGAGTTGTGGGTATCGTTGCCTCACGGGTGCTTGAAAAATACTACCGCCCGACGCTTATCCTTGGCACTCTGGATGGAAAAATAAAAGGCAGTGGCCGATCGACACATGCCTTCGATCTGTTTGCAGCTCTCAATGAAGTGCGTGATGAATTTCATGCCTTCGGAGGACATTTTCATGCCATTGGACTTACCGTTGCTGCGGATAAATTCGAGTGGCTTAGAAATTATTTGATTTCACAGGCAACGGCACGCATCTTGAATGAAGATACCGTTCAGCCTCTCGACATCGATGGATTTCTCGATCTTTCTGCCATTGACGAGATCTTTTTGCAGCGCCTCGCTGCGTTCGAGCCCTTTGGCATCGAAAATCCCCGTCCCAAATGGATGATTGCAGGAGCCAAAGTCAAACTTGTGAAGCGCATCGGAAAGGATCTTTCTCATAATCATGCCCGCATTCTTGTGGGCGACGGATCGGGAGAAATGTGGCTCACGGCTTTTCAGCTCGCTCCACAGATGGAATCCGCTTTCAGCTCTGGAATGAATATTAACCTTGTTGTAGAAGGAAAACTCTCTTTCTATCGAGGCATCAAAAAAGCCGAATTTAAGATCATCGACTTTACCGTTGGAGACCTCGACGGAGCCCTCACAAAAAAATCGCTCTCATGAGGGTCTGGAAGGAAGCATTTACCCACAAAGTTTGTTACGCTTCGCTGCTCCTCGGCAAAGTGTGACTCCATGTGGGGGACGATTCCTACGCAGGTCGTTTGATCCGCATTGATGTGATGAGAGAGGATGATTGATTGATGAACAGCGCAAAGCACAGTCCTGAAGAGCCCTGGTATGCTCCGCCGAAAAAGCAGGAACGCCCTTCCTCCGGCACAAAGGGAGGATCATTGGGTTCGTCATCTCGCATCGACGGACCTTCTTCGACACTCGATATTATAAAAACCATTGCCAGCAGTGCCATCACCTTATTTTTTGCCATTGCAAGCGGCATCCTCATAGGTTGGCAATCGACTCAATCCGACACAGGCTCATTGGGTTGGTTTCTCACGGCTCTGGCCATCTTGGGCATCTTTTTTTCGTTCTTATTTTTGCTCCGGCAGATGGGGTCCGTGGTTGCACGTCTTCTTCCCAGCGAAGAGACCGATTCTCCCATGCAACTCGCCTTTCGCTTGGCACGCGGAGAAATCAGAGCCCAGGAATCTCGCAAAGGAAGCCCGGCACCTGAACTTGCACTTTACCAGTTCGTGCAACAGGTCAGAGCTTATGCCACCGAAAAAAGTTACCAAAAAAACAGACCCACCGAAAAATTAGATGCCAATTTGTTACGCGCCGAACCCGCAGATTTGCTCAAACGACGCTGGCATGACGTGATGGACAGCCTTGCAGAATTTGAAATTTATCTTGCAAACGATCCACAAGGGATGATTCAAAAACTCATCTCAAAATACCCTACTCAGGTCATGGATGTTTCGCAGATCTTTAGAGAAGTCGCAGAAAACTTCGACACCACGTGGCGGCGCAAAGGCATCAACATCGAGTGCGCAATCGTAACGCCCTTAAAGGCCACAACCAACGAAGCATTGCTCAGAAGGTTGCTCGTGGGTCCATGGAGGTCGTCTGCTTATTTTGCCCGGCGCGGAAACAGCGTGTTTTTCTCGGCTAAAAGCATCGAAGGCAAAGTGGTCGCACGCTGGGAAACCGAAGGCCTCGTCATCAAAGATGAGTATCTTAAAATTGCCCTCGACAACACTCTGCCCGTCAATGAGCGCATTGAACGCGGAATGGCGAGCATCGCAACTGACCCCAACAGCCCCAATACCCTGCACGCGCTTATTAGCTTTATTACGTGGATCGACCTTGCAAAGGCCACATCTGCGGATTTTGCATTTAAACATGCCAATGATGGATTTGTGATAGAGCTGAACTTTAAGTAAACACTTGGCCGGTCCATGAAGAAAGCGGTAGGGGCCGAAAACGAAACTATCGGCGATTTCTTGAAGCAGCCCTTACGCGACGTATGCCCGCATGCAAAGCCTAAAAAGGTGAAAATCTTCGCCCAATCCCTTTAGGGGCGTCACGATCTCTTCTTCCGAAAGATGATTTTGTTGCATGAGCGCTTTGATAAAGGGTTCCCTGTAAAATTCTTCACTCAGAATAATGTCTTTACCTTGCCCTTTGCTCAAAATACGAGCTGCAATGTTTACTGTTCTGCCAAAATAATCCAAAATTCCGTTGGCATTGACTGCGATCACGGGGCCAAAATGCAAAGAAACACGCACCACAAAATGGGGTTGAATTTTCAACGTCGCATTAAATTCTCCCATGGCGGGGTGAATTGCCAACGCAGCCTCAAAAGCGCGTTCAGGACTTGCAAAAACCGCCATCACGGAATCGCCAATGGTTTTTACAATAGATCCGCCATGGTTTTCGAGGATGTCTTGCAGCACATCAAAATGCCTTTTGACGCGGCCATAGGCCAGAGCATCACCCACGAGTTCATAAAGGGCAGTAGAGTCTTTAACGTCGGTAAAGAGCACGGCGAGGCTTCTCATTCCCACGAATTGACCAGGGGACAGTACTTCCGAAGTAAAATCCCTGCGAAATTCAGGCATCGAGGTCACATGTGCAGCCGTAAGGACTTGGTTGTCCCATTCGAGCTGCTCTAAACTCAAGAGAACGGCTTGTCTGCTTTCGTTTTTAATCTCAATTGCAAACTCATTCCCTTGAGGACTTGAAACCTCTTTTTCGCTCCACCCTTCAGGTAACAAGCTCAATTGTAGGGGAGCAGACTCTTGATTTTCATCTCCCTTTTTTGCTTTGGGATTGAGCTTGAGAGAGTGATTTAATCCTGCGACGCGCAAGCGACAGGGTTTTTTATCGAGCATAACTTTGATTTCCGTCGACTGCCCGGCAGGTAACAAACGCTGAAGTTTCACATGGGGCAATTTATTGGGCGAGCCCACACAAAACTCTTTGTGTTGAGCAAGGCTCCCATCACAGACGGAAAATCGCATTTCTGTGAAGAGCGCTAGGTCATTTTCATAGTCTATTTCACAGAATTCGCAGTGAATGTTTTTGGTCACATCCGAAAGGCTTGCTACTGAATTTTTGCTCACCCGACAATTGGGGCAGACGAGTTCCCAACTCAATCGCAAAACACTGGATCGCGTGGCCGCTAAAAAAAGTCGTACAGTTTTATCGCGCGACTGCTGCCATTTATCGGCAAGTTCGAGGGGGCGCATTTGCATGAGGTCTGGAGAAGGGGAATGGGAAAGATGATCTTCAAAATTTCTAACCAGAGCAGCGTCATCGGCAGATTTGGTGCGGTACGTTTCTAAAAACTGCTGAACTCTGGCGGGCAGTTTGTGCTTTTTAGGTGGTGCCTTTGAAAGGGCACTGATGTGCTCATTGAGAGCTTTTCTTTTGCGCTCTCTTTCGCAAGACTGCTTGCAAGCGACCAGCATTTTTTGTGACTGCCATTTGATGATGAAAAGTAACAGAGGCCACAGAATCCGCCACCGCAGCATAAAGCGTCCATAAAATCGAACCCGAGTGCCCGCTTCATCGGCGAGGATTTCGGTTCCCAGAAGCGCTTTAACGAACGGACCATTTTTATATTCGCGCAAAACGCTGTAGCGCGTGCCTTTGCACCACTCAAAAGGGTATTCTATCCATTCCATGTAAATGCCGGGTGCCAAGCGAGCCCGCATTTGAAACAAAGGGATAGGTTGCTTGGGCATCACTTTTTTTTCAACAGCAGGGAGATCAATTAAAAAATTGAGCCTGTTGGTATTGGAAAAAAAATCCCAGACCTCGTTGGAATCAAAGGTAACAAGATGTTCTTGCATGAATTGGCGGACCATGCTGTTTCCCATTCCAACCTCTCAAAAAAAATGCGGGCATTATGCATTCTATCGCCAACAGAGAAAAAGAAGGTGGGTTTGGGGACAAATCCTTGCCAGCTAGAAAGAAATCTCTTGCGCGGGCTGCTTTTGACTTTGCTCATACAAAATCAACACACCGCCCAGTGAATTGCGAATTTCATCGGCTCTTTTGCTCGGGTTGGGATGGGTTGCCAAAAACTCGGGGGGATGGGCACTTCCCTGCGCGGCCATTCTGTCCCACAAAGCGGCGGCTTCTCTGGGATCGTAGCCTGCCCTTGCCATATATTCGAGGCCAATGCGGTCGGCTTCGGACTCATGCATGCGAGAATAGGGTAACAAAACCCCAAACTGGGCCCCCACTCCCAAAGCCGCAAGAATCCCACCTCGGTAACGGCTGTTTGCGAGAGAAATATCTGTTGCGGTGAGGCCGGCCTGAAGAATCAATCCCTGGCTCATGCGTTCTGCGGCATGCCGTGCGGTGGCGTGGGCAACCTCATGTCCTAAGATCGCCGCAAGGCCTGCTTCGTTTTTAGCAATAGGTAACAAGCCTGTGTAAACACCAATTTTTCCGCCGGGCAAACAAAAGGCATTGACGGTTTTGGGGTTGTCGAACACCTCAAACTCCCACTCAAAATCAGCGCCGCTTGCATTTGCAATGCGTCTGCCTACGCGTTCAACCACTTCCTTCAGTTGTGCGTTGCGAGATTCTTTTTCGGTTTTTTGAAATTCTTGAAAAGCCTGGGCACCCATGCTTTGCATTTGCTCATCTGGAATGAAATTCAACGCCTTGCGGTTTGTGACAGGCGTGGTCGCACATGCGATAACCCCCATGATAAAGACTGCCACAGAGGCGATTTTTGTTGCACACTTCAAGGGAAAACCTCCTTCAAAAAAGGTACGAACAACTCTGTTTTGCCTCATCCTGCGGCGACAAGAAAGAGAAATCGTACTTCCACTCCCCAAGATTGCGCGGTAAATTCTTCGCACGAAACGAAAAAGGAAGGCATAAAGTGACAAGCAAGCTTGATATCCACTCCCCGCTTCCTCAGGTGGGCTCTCCCATTATTGAAGTCCAAGATCTTCACAAGACTTATCGCAAAGGGAATATCCAAGCGGTAAAGGGGATCTCCTTTCAAGTCAAAGCCGGAACCTGTTTTGGAATCTTAGGTCCAAATGGTGCCGGAAAATCAACGACACTTGAGATTATGCAGGGGCTGAACGCGCCCACTTCGGGAAAAGTGAAAATTTTTGGCATGGAATACGGGAACCACGAAAAAGCTATCCGCAAACGCATCGGTGGAATTTTGCAAGAAAACCACCTCTATTCAAAACTACTGGTGTGTGAAGCGCTTGAACTCTTTCAGTCCTTTTACGAAAATCCTGCGACTATTGATGAAATTTTGACAGAGCTTGAACTGCAAGACCTCAAAAAACGCCCGTTGCGACAGTTGAGTGGAGGGCAACGCCAACGGGTCTTTATTGGAACCGCTCTCATTGGAAATCCTGAACTTGTCTTTTTGGATGAACCCACAACGGGGCTCGATCCTTCGACCCGGCAAGACTTTTGGAAGATCATGATCCGCTTAAAAAACAGGGGCAAAACACTTGTTTTAACCACGCACTATATGGAAGAAGCTGAGGCTCTGTGCGATGAACTCGTGATTGTGAACCAGGGTATTGTGATCGAAAAAGGTTCCCCGGATGCCATCATAGAGCGCGTTATGAAAGGAAGAGAACTTCCGGCGCGGCCTCGGCTTGCGACCTTAAATGATGTTTTTCTCACCTTGACGGGTCACACACTGGAGTCGTGAAAGGAATTCATTGATGAAAATAAAGCCTCTGCGAAGATACCCGCTTGTCCAATTCTTCCTTTTATCGGTGCGCAGTGTTGTGCGAGAGAGAGCCATCATTTTTTGGTCTTTTTTGTTTCCACTAGGTGTTACGTTACTTTTTGTGACTGCATTTTCCAATGAAAAAGCAGGGGAAGCGTTGCTTGTGGCAATCTCTCAACCCGAACAACTTTCACCTGCGTGGTTAAAGGTTCTGAATGAAGAAAATTCCCTGCGCATTTTAGCAACCCTTCCCATAGAAAAAAAAGACCTTCCAGCATCGGATTCTGATGTTACGATAAGCTCGGTTTCTCAATTAAGCCTGCCTCTGCAGGAACTCTTTCTGCATAAAAAAGCTGATGTCCTGATCACTCCCGAGAAGATTTACTCCATCCGGACCTCCGAGCAATTTAAAGCACAGCTCAATATTTTACTTGCAACGCGTGCCAAGGCCCTGGGAGAATCTTTTCAAACGGTGCATTTGAATGTGCCTGGCGTGCGCTTTTCCGATTGGTTTATCCCTGGGATGTTGGGACTCACACTCCTTTCCAGTGGGCTGTTTGGAGTTGCGATGAAAATTGTGAGCGATCGCGAAATGGGCTTTCTCAGACGCTTGCGTTTAGGGCCTTTTCCGAGGTCGCACTATATTTTGGGATTTGCACTCGGACGAGGGGCATTTGTATTGATACAGGTTTTGTTACTCACACTGCTTTTTCGAATCACCTTTGGATTTAAAGTGCAGGGCAATTTTTTGAGCTTTCTCACTTACGCAGCGGCGGGTGCATTCACGATGAATTTGCTGGGCGCAGCCATCGCAACGCGTCCGCAAAAAACCGAAACCGTGGGTGGAATCGCCAATGTGTTTTTTTTCCCCATGATGTTTATGTCTGGAATTTACTTTAAAACGGAACTTTTTCCAGAAAGTGTGCAAAAGATTGCACGCTTCTTGCCCCTCACTGCATTAAATGAGGGCCTCCGTGCCATTGCAAATGAAGCGCAACCGCTCACAAATCTTTGGCCTCAATTTTTAGTCCTGGGAATTTGGAGCGGAGTGTGTTTACTTATCACGACACTCTTTTTTAAATGGGGGGAATCCGATGGTTAACCATGCGTTGCGGCAATTTTTAAAGTGGGTCCCCAAACACCTGATTCACAAAAGCCTCGACCTCATGCAGTGAACTCATCTGCGTAATCGCATTTTCAGAGAGCTCTCCAAAAGCATGAACTTCAGCAGATTCGGGCACAATATTATTCACACCGTTCAGCCTCTTCGCGCCCGCCTGATAACCACCCAAAAGCATAGCGAGCCGGTTTCGAGAAATCGAACGCCCGAGTTGCTCGCCTTCTTTGCCGGGCAGATCGGAAGGGCGGTTCCAGTTGTGCTCAATGAGCAGAGGATTTTGTAATCCTGCTCCTGCAAAAGAGTAGGCCCGATATTCAGCAATTCTGCGGTACATTTTGGCAAAGGGTGAAGTGTTTTGGGGATTTGCCAAGTCGCTGTCTGTCGCTTTTCTTAAAAAATGCCGTGGCCCTTCAAAAACAGGTCGCAGAGAAGAAACCTGAAAAGGATCGACGACGCTTTTCAAGCCAATCTGCACGTGCAGTGAAGCTTGGCGGCAAGCATCGAGTTGTGCCGCAAGGGAAGAAGGAATCATATCGAACCAACCCCCATAGCCTGTAAACTCCAACTTTGGATCCGCAATGCCGGCATGGTTTCTTTCTTGGGCGCTGAGAGGCAGTTCGTCTCGGCGAAAAAAGACAGGCTCAGAGAGAGAAGGTTTGAGCGCCTGCGCAAGGTTTCGCTGATTGAGTAACAGAACCTGATTTTTTGGAAGCACTGAATCAAGGGTGCCATCGGGTTTTACATAGTTCATTAAGCTTTGATGTGCGGGAAAACGATCATTTTTTATCGTTAATTCTTGTTGAAGATCCTCTGATGAAAAATAAACTTGATAAAAATACTCCTCTCCTGTCTTCTCGATTCGTGTGCCAAAAAGCGAACGTTCTGAAAGCCTGGCCGTCGTGTGAAGAACTGAAGACTTTGGCATTTGAATGACTCTTCCGGCAAGATCAATTCCGAGATGGGCGCTCCATGTGCGCTCGGGATTTGGAAGTGCAAATGACTTTCCAGGCAATGGAAAAATCTGACCGGCAACTGGAATATTCTGTAAGATTGCGAGCAATTTTTCGAATTGCTGCGTGAGGAAATGTTTTGGAATCGACGAAATAAATTTCGCATTTTTTTCGAGAAAATGATTAAAGTGCCTTAATGCGACTTTGGGATCATGCTCAGGTTTTGTGGTGTCTTCACGGAAGAGTTCAAAGTAACGTCTGCGAATTTCCATGGCTCTGGGATGACTCGATGAAGTACCTGGTGGAGTAAACAACGCCACAATAAATTCATCGGGAGTCACCCACAAAGGATCTGCGTGATTCTGCCAGAGCTCACTCAGCACCAAAGTTCTTCGCCTGAGATCTTTTTCTTGCAGCAGTTGGCTAAAGTCTGCCTTGTTAAGAAAATCGATGGTCATCACTGTTTGACCTAAGATAGCCTCTTGACCGACGACTTGAGTTCCGGGAAATCCATAGAATGCGCCCGACAATCCCACCCCCAAGACTCCAGACGCCGCACTGAGAACACCAGCTCCTATTTTAGAAAGCATCGGCAGTAAAAGAAAACCTTCAATCACTGACCGTGAAGAAGCTAAAACAAGGGCCGCCTTTTCGGGCAGGGTGAGTTCAAGACCTTGCGCATTCACAACGGAACTTGTTTGAAGAGAGGGATTTTCGAGAAGTGATCTCACGATAGCAGCAATATTTGCTCCTGAAGAGCCTCCAATTGCAACCTTAGGTTCGATATTTTTTTCAAGCAAGGCAATGACAGTTCCCATATGGGATGCAAAATTTTGGCCATTTCCCTGAATAACGACACAGGCAGGCACGGATTCTCGCTGTGTCGTTTGAGCCTGTGCTCGCATTTCCATTTGAGGATTAAACATCTGAAAAGCCGCAATACCTACCATAGTAACTCTTTTCAAATTCAAGTTTCGCACCATTTTCAAGACTCCTGTCCAGAAAGTTATGATTACGACCTCACACGCCGAAATACGTGCGATAAGTGTAGTGCGCATACTACGATCGTTTCACATCACATGCTGTCCAATATCTGTTTCAAAATTCATATTCAGAGGGAAAGAACATGACAATATTTTCATCTTGACATCTGGTCGCACTGAACTTAGATGTATTCTAAGTTCGACCAGGGTCATTTTTGAGACTCTTGTTGCTTGAGCCTTGCGAATTGAGTCTTAAACCAAAGAATTTTTGAGGTTTTCTGCTATGACGGAGCCCAGCCTGACGCGCGTTCAAAAACGTCAACAGGCAACCCGCGAACGCATTTTTCGAATTGCCATTGAGTTCTTTCTCAATAAAGGAATGGACGAGACCACCGTTGCCGAAATTTCAGAAGCTGCGGATATCGGGAAAGGAACTTTTTTTAGTTACTTTCCAACGAAAGAATCCATCGTTGTTTACTTGGGTCAAATTCTGACAATATCCATGCTCGAAAGCGCCCGCGTCGCCAGAGCTCAAGGCTCAAATATTCAGGCGATCCTAGAAGCCTTTTTTAAGCCTTCCTTACACTGGCACCAAAGTAACAGAGCACTCAGCCGCTACGTGATGTTGGCCGCCACTCGAAACTTGGCAGCCATGCACGACAAGGGTTGGAATCTCGATGAGCTTTTTACTTCTCTCGTGGCTTTTTTGCGTGAAGGGCAAGAAAAAGGCGAATTTAGTACAGACTTTCAAGCAGAAGACGCTGCTCTCCTCATCTATGGCACATATTTTACGTCACTTCACCGTTGGCACATTGCAGACAACAGTACCGATCTCGATCAAATCTTTTTCAACGGACTGAAACTCGTTTACAGAGGACTGTATAAATGAAACATTCACTCAGTGTTTTTCTCGGAACGTGTCTTGCTCTCGCAGGAGCCGGAAAAAGTGCAGAAGGCATTGCTGCAGAAATTCTCGACACTCGACACTCTTTTGATTGGGTCCAACTGGGAAGTTATGCTGTCCCGGCAGACAGTGAAATAAACCCTGATAATTCTATTTTTTTGATCCCACAATGGCGTGCCTCATCGGAAATGCGCCCCAACCTTCGAGTCATTATCAAGGAAAGTTTGCAAATTATTGCCCGTCCTCGCTTTCGACTTGAACTTTCTAAAACTCAGGCGAACAAGTCTTGGCAAAAAGAAGAATTGAAAGTTTCCTCACGCTGGAATGAACTCTATGGCGCATACCAGGCGGCCCCCAATTTGGGTGTTTCTTACGGATTGCAGAATTTTCAGTGGGGAGAGGCCGAAAGCCTTTCACCAAGCAATCGCATTTTTCATGAAACGGGCCTCACGCGAAACTCTGTTACTGAAATTCGAGGCAAGCATCTTGTGAAGGTGAATTATTCCATCGGTCAAAACTGGAGCACCGTTGGACTTCTCGAGACAGAAGACAATGGTGAGGAAGCTTTTCAAGCAGGTGAGAAATTTGAGCGGAAACTGCTCGTCAAACAAGAATATGCAACACAAAGCGGGGGTGCGTATCTTGGACTTGTCTTTGGAACTGCGGAATCTTCGCGCCCCTGGTTTGGGGAATATGGCTCCTTGATGCTGGGGGACGTGGTTTCAGTCTATTTTGATGCGAGTCATGCACGCGGTTCAAAGGCACTTTACCCCACGACAGATTCCGTGACTGGAATTCCGCAAGGGTTTACGCAGGCCAAATTAAATGAAACAAAAATTTATACCCTCGCTGTTGTGGGTGCAAAAGCATCCTTAGAAAAAGGCGCTGAAGTGCGCACTGAGTACATTTACAACCAGTCTGGGTACAGCGCCGATGAACTGGCCCAAGGGGTTCAATTGGCATCAACGCCTTCTCCTTTGCAAGAAGCCTTTCTCGCAGCCTATGCCGCTCCGGGCTTGGAAGTTCCTGGGAAACAGTACGCCTATGTTTCGGGCCGCATGCCCGACCTTGGGCCTGGCGATAAAATCGCGGTCTCTGCGCGTTACCTTCATTCTTTGACGGATCAATCAGGCTCCGCTTTTATGAATATGGATTGGTCGACATCGAACGAAGGGATGTTCTTTTTAGGGGGAAGTTTCTCACATGGAAAAAAAGACTCTGAGCTTAACCGTTTCTTAAATGCATCCATGTTCTTGGGCCATCGGCAATCATGGTAAATTTCTTGATGCAGTTAAAAATGAAATTCAATCTGAGGTTTTTATGCACGAGATGATTGTAGAACTCAAAAATGTCCACAAGAGTTACCGACTGGGAGAAACCACTGTTCACGCCCTTCGCGGAGTGAGCCTGGAAGTTAAAAAGGGAGAATTTACGGCATTGATCGGGGCGTCGGGTTCAGGAAAGAGCACTCTTCTAAACCTCGTGGGCTGTATCGATGCTCCAAGCCAAGGAACCGTTCACGTTCAAGGGCAAGATGTTGCTCTGCTTTCCGATGATGTGAGAAGTGGACTGCGTAATCAAAAAATTGGATTTATTTTTCAGTCGTTTAATTTGGTTCCCGTTTTAAATGTCTTTGAAAATGTTGAACTGCCTCTGCTCATCAATAAACGCATTCCCGTTTCGGAGCGCAAAAGTCGTGTGATGAGAGCCATCGAAGACGTGGGCCTCGGCGCTTTCACACAGAACCTTCCCGATAAACTTTCAGGTGGTCAGCGCCAAAGGGTTGCCATTGCACGTGCCTTGGTGACCGATCCACTTCTTGTCCTTGCCGATGAACCCTCTGCGAATCTCGATTCAGAAACAACCCATAAAATCATTGATCTCATGATGGAACTCAATGAAAAGAGACATGTTACGTTTTTCTTTTCCACCCACGATGAAAAACTCATTCGCAGAGTGGGGCGCGTTCTTCGCATTGAAGATGGAGTGCTTGTGTCATGAGTGATTTTTGGAGATTAGCAATCCGAAATCTTGGACGCAATCGCAGGCGAAATATCGCAACGGGAATTGCGATTGCTTTGGGATTTGCCGGACTTATTTTACTGATGGGCTATGTACAACGTATAGAAGAACTCTTGCGCTATAATTCCGTCTACCTCAAACACATTGGACATCTTGCCTTTTATAAAGAGGAAGGCCTCGACAAACATAGCCTTAAGCCTTCTCTTTATAACCTTTCCAAGCACGAACGAGACGAAATTGTCGCTTATTTGAAATCCGACCCCAACGTTGAAATCGTGGGAAGCTTTTTGAAAGGAATGGGGCTTGCGGGTAATGGCTGCAAAACCGTTCCCTTTGTGGCGCGTGGCGTTGAACTCGACGTCGAAAGACAGATTAGAACCCGGCCCGATCTCAATCTCTCAATGCCTGAATTCACTCAATACGCTTCCGGACGTGCGCCCTGGCTCGAAAAAATTGATAATCCCGTCATGATGAGCACAGGCCTTGCAAAACTTCTCGGAAAAACAAAAACGATTTCGGACTTTGCCGAGAATTCCCCTGTGAGTGTCGTCGATTGCTTGGCAGACGACCGCATGGAACAAATTGCAAAAGACGCGAATATTCAGCTTGCCTCAGGGACATATGCGGGATCATTTTCGGCTATCGATGGAGAACTCGCAGCGACGTTCTCGACCGGAGATCAACAGACCAATAACAATACACTGCTCGCACCGCTCGAGCTCTTACAAAAACTTTATGACACCGATACTGTAACATACGTTGCAGCATTTGTGCGCGACACCAGCAAAATTGAGCAGCAGGCCCAAAAGGCCGAGGCCTCCTTAAGAGCAAAAGGTCTCGCTGTTTCGGCTTACAGTTATCTGAATGACGACCTCAACGATGTCTATACGGGAACCATCAATTTTTTGATGAGTATGGCGGGATTTATTAGTATTATTGTGAATGTTGTTGTTATCCTTTCCATTGCAAATTCTATGACATTGAGCGTGATTGAGCGCACCCGCGAAATCGGAACTCTACGCGCTATGGGATTTCTCAAGTCACACATTTCTTCACTGTTTGTGAGAGAAGCCATTTTACTTTCGCTGGCTGGGCTTGCGGGCGGAGTTTTGATTGCAACTCTAACCGTTTGGGGAATTAACTCTTCACATTTCATGTTTAGCCCTCCGGGCGTCCCTGGAACGATTCAGTTTATTTTATCACCGACATTTCTTCCTTGTTTCCTTATTGCACTGGCCATGTTTTGTTTCACCCTCTTGGCGACCTTTGTCACGACCTATAAAAAAGCAAGCCAGGAAATCGTAGATTTGCTGACGAGCGTTACAGGTTGAAATATCTATGGAGAAAATCATGAAGTCATTAAACTTTCCTCAGTTAAGTAGATTTCCTAAAAGAGCCTCGCATTTACAAACCAGCATACTCATTCTCGTTGCCTTTTTTGCCTCTGGAGAAAGGGCATGGGCGCAGCAGGATAAACCAACTGCAGAATCTTTGCTCAAAGACTCCGACCGCGCTCGCGGAGGGCTTGCGAATGGCATTACGTGGAATGTGGAACTCGAATCCCAGGAGGAAGAGGAAGCATCGAAGCCTACGGAAAATAAGGCCGGTGAAGCTGGCAAAAGCGAAAATAAGACTGCACCTAAAATAACGAAAAAACCCTCGTTTACTTATGCCGTTAAAGCACGTGGTGACGACGCCCACGTTGAAACACTTTCTCCTGCAGGCAAAAAGGGCGAGATTATGCTCTTCAAAAATAGAACGATTTGGTTTTTTAAAACGGGCCTCAAAAAACCTGTGTCGCTCTCGGCAAGGCAAAAGCTTTCGGGCGAAGCTGCAAACGGGGATATTGCAAGCACGAATTATGCTCGCGACTATGAGGGAACCATTGTAGGCGAGGAAAAAGTAGCTGGTAAAGACACCTACAAACTCGACCTCAAAGCCCGCGCAAAAAACGTCACATACGATAAAATTCGATACTGGATTTCAAAAGATAAAAAACTCGGAATTAAAGCAGAATTTTTGACCTTACAAGGCGATGTTCTAAAATCAGCGGTGTTGGAGTATGGGAATAAAGCGCAAATTGAAGGCAAAGAATACGATTTTATCAGCAAAATGGTTATTCAGGATCCCAGTTTTCCAAATAACTTAACAACAATTAAATACGGCGCTCCCACTGCCGAAACTCACTCAGAAAGCCTATTTAATATCAACAATCTCATTCGGTAGGCCGCAGATGAATATTTTTTTAAAGATGGCTGTGAGGAATGTTTTTAAGAACTGGCGTCATAGTTTTGCGGCAATTCTGTCAATTTCTACTGGATTTATTGCCATGGGACTTTCAGAAGGATACCTTACAGACCTCAGGCGACAATACGAAAAGAATTTTACGCAGCGCGTCATGATGGGACATCTTATCATCGAAAAAAAAGGCGCTGACGAGTTTGGGCAAGAAGACTCCTGGAAGTACACCATGGGTCAGCCCGAACAGCAGTTTGTGGAAGAATACCTGAAGGCTCGTCCTCATCTGGTTGAGTCGCGCGTGCGGCATTTGGGCGTTTCAGGGATGATCAACAACGGCCGCTCCAATGCTGTGTTTGCGGGTTTTGCCGCAGATGTTGAGGAAGGAGCCCACATGCGCGGTACAGACTGGGCATGGAATGCTGTCGCTGGAATACCCTTGCAAATGGCGGGAGAGCGCAGTGTCCTCATAGGTCGTGGCTTAGGATATACTCTCGACTGCAGCACTCCTGTCAAAATGGAACACGTCAGACCTGGTGGTGGCTATTTTCCCGGAAAAAGACCCTTTGAATGCGCGAGGAAAAAAATCCAACTTTCTGCAACTACAGAAAGCGCACAATTGAATGCCGTCGATGTGGAAATTGCGGGAATTACAGATGCGGGTCTTAAGGAAACAAACGCACGCTGGATCGTGATGCCACTTCCCCTTGCGCAGCAACTCTTTGATACCGATAAAATTACGATGTTTACGGTTTTATTAAAAGACCGCTCGGAGATTCGTAACTTCGTAACAGACATCGTAAAGGAAGCTGCTTCAAAAGGCATTGAAATTGAAGCGATGCCTTGGGAAGATCATCACTTGGGAGAGTTGTTTCGTCGTTCGATGCAAATTCTAGGGATGTTTCGCAACTTTATTACCGCAGTTGTAGTAACCATCGCTGGAATGTCGGTGCTTAATACCCTTTTAAAAGTGGTCAGCGAACGAACAAGAGAAATTGGGACGCTCAGGAGTTTAGGATTTTTGCGAAAGCACATTATTACACTGTTTGCGCTCGAAGGTGCCTTTTTATCGCTGTTTGCAAGCGTTGTCGGGCTCATCTTAACGCTTGGAATTGCAACAGCAGTGAACTTTGCAGGAGTGATGTACAAAGGAGGCGTGGCTTCAGAGCCTATTCCCTTGCGCATGCAATATCTCCCAGGTGTTTACTTAACGTCTGCCATCTTCTTGTGTGTCATTTCGCTGTTTGCTGCCGTTATTCCCGCACGCAATGCAGCTAAACAAAGCATTCCTGATTCGCTGGGGCATGTGTAAGTTACTTAATTTATGTCATTCCACCGAATTACTCTATTCAGAAAATATTAAAAATCGTACTACTGAAATGACCGAGGCAACTCGGTCTGGGGCGGAAAAACTCCTTTCACTGTATCGTTTCTGCGGACTCTCGGTCTTCAGGCAAACTGGCAAAGGTGAAGAGCAAAAATTCCGCCTCCTTTTTTTTCTGTCTTAGGAAGGTGAGATTGGTTTTTCAACCTTCCTTTTTGGCTGTCTTTGCTCACGTGCTCCAACGGCAACCTGAAAGTGAGAAAGTATCCCTCGTAACATCCGCGTTTCACGCGAGGTTAAAATGGCTCGCTGAAAAATTTTCCGCACGTGAGTCAATAATCTCTCGGGATTTCCGTCGGCAGTCATGGAAATCCCTTCCATCACATCTCGCCAATGTCCCATCATCCCTTCAAACTCCTCAAGCGAAACGCAATCCTCTAAAATGGGTTGCTCTTTTTCAGTTTTGATACCGGGTGTCGCCATCTTTGCTTCAAAAAGACGTGAGGTCACCACACTCACCGCATGACTGAGATTTAAAGAGGGCATAAATTCTGATGATGGAATTTCACAGGCGTGGGTACAAAGATTAAGTTCCGCAGAAGTGAGTCCAGAATCCTCTCTTCCAAATACCAAGGCAAACTTTGCTCCGTCTGAAAAGCGCTCTGGAAGGGAAGCAAGCTCAGATAGAGCAAAACTTGCCTTTCTGAGGTCTCCAAACCTTCGTGTAAAGCCAATGGCGCTCACACATCCCGTCAAAGCTTCCTCTAAATTCTGAGTCACTTTCGCGCCTTGAAGAATTTCTTTCGACGGGCCGCACGCAACAGCCTTTGCTTCTCCTCCCTCGAGGTCACACTCAGGCGACACAATGACGAGGTCGCGGATTCCAAAATTAGCAGCAAGACGTGCGACAGCGCCGACGTTCTTTTCAACTTGCGGCGCAACAAGCACAATACGCCACTGCTGCAATTCGCCTTTTCCGATGTCTGACATTTTTCCATTCCTTGAATTCAAATTCCGACCACGCGTTCCCGTGGAATCGCCAACTTTCGATTTCTCCCTGGAAAATCTAATTTGTGCAACAAATTTTCACGAGGATCCGAATTTTTTTTCAATTCATGAAAACGGCAAAAATGTATCGCTTTGAGAATGACATCTTTTAATGCGAATTATTCATGCATTAAAAAACACTCATATAAAGTAACATGTTACATAAAATATAAAATGATATCAAAAAAACGTTGTATTTTTGTGGAATAAAATCAGAACTGCTTTCCGTATTATCTTTGAAGCCCCATTCAAGTCATCGATTGGGCGCTCGTTTCGTTTATCACCATTTTGGGGAGATGCTCAATGAAGATTCGTAACATTCTTGCCGTTTCCATGCTTGCAGTCATGGCGCTTTCTAATGCTGCTTTCGCTCAAGATCCCGCTGCTCCTGCACCATCGGGCGCAACCGATCCCGCGGCTGCTGCTCCTGCGCCAGCAATGGACCCCGCTGCAGCTCCTACGACTGCGCCTGCTGCAACTGAAGAAAAGAAGCCCGAAGAAAAGAAAGATATGAAGAAGGGCAAGAAGCACAAAAAAGGACATAAGAAAGACAAAATGCACAAGTAACAACTTGTGACTTTCATTCTTTAAGAAAGTTCTAAAAAAAGGCTTGATAGATTTAATCTCTCAAGCCTTTTTTGTTCTAAGATTCTCAGAAAAAGCTTTCTTTCTCACATGATTTGAGTCGTTCATAGAACTGTTTGATCTTTAAAATTTTCGGATCTTTGCGTTCAAACTGTTTTTCGAGATGCTTCGTCTCTAAGAGATAGTGCAGACGCTCCCACTTAACGCGTGTCCTTTCCTTGACCTGCTTTGCTTCACCTTTATCGCCAATCAGTTTTGCAAGTCGCATGGCTTCACCTTTTTTGGGATGAGCCACGAAATCTTTTTTGGCAGATTCTACTTTTTCAGGCGTGGGAAAGAAATTGGGACCGTTGTGGATGGAAAGAATGGAGAGAAAAAAGGGATACTTTTTCTCAAGGCTTCGTTTTATTTCCGAAAGAACGTTTTCGAGAATCTTTTGATCGACAATCATTTCCTTATCGAGATCGGACATCAATTTATTTAAAGTGGCCACATTCGAACGTATTTTTTTCAGGGGGTCTTTTTCCAACTCAAAGGCAAATCCAAGTCGTTTTGAGACTCCCAGTGCTACTGCTTTTTCGTCGGTTCTCATGGATTCAAGGTACTGAGCCCCCGTGAGGGCTTCCTTTAAGACCGAGGAACTTTTAAGTTCAGTGCGCAATACTTCAGAAGAGGTCGAAACCGGAATGTCAAAAGAATTTTCATTCATAATGACCCACGCATGGGCCTCGTGTGCACCCACTTTTCCATTCTTGTCAAAGTCAGCGTTTATTTTATTTCCTTCCCCATCTTTTCCTTGGTAGGCCTGAAAAAAATAGGTGCTATATTCTTCACGTTTAAAAATATCCGGTGAACATCCTGCAGCCTCTCTTTCGGGGACCTGCGAGAAAAATCCGCAGCGATTGGCATCGGTAAATTGCCGACCAACATGAGCCTTTCCTCCACGGTAAGCCAATTTAGCAAAGCCGCCCGAATAGCACTGTACCATCAACGTTTGCATGGGTAATTCAGGGATAAACCCATCGAGCAGTTGGGTAAAGTCTTGAACAGAAAGTTCATTATTATCCCAAAGCGAAAGGGTATTTGCATGAAAATCGCCCCGTGTCACATGACCTGCACCACCATGTCCACTATAATAAAATCTCAATGAATTTTTTAAATTTGTATTTTGTTGAAGCTCTTGGAGTTTTTTTGAAACGTCTTCGCGGCTTGCACTGCTTGCCAAGCCTGAAATTTTATTGTGCCTGAGCTTAAGATCCACACCACGTGGACTGCCAAAAAGTGCCGCAAAAAGAATATCATCGTCCTTGAGATCGGAAGCCTGCTCTGCAATATCAAGCTCATCCATTCGGTTACCCGCCCCAAAGAGAAGGGAAACTTGATCAGGGGCAATGCCCTGATTTTTTGCAATTTCAGCGAATTCCGTCACATTTTTTTCTAATGAAACTGCCGAAGAAAAGGGATCAAATCCTCCACCGACAACAACAAACAACTTAATAAGCGCAGATTCAACCATGCGGAAATGTCCTCCAAATGTGCACAAATCATAAACTTTTTTAGTTAATTTTCCAAGCACAGGCAAATTGCAAGCCTCATCGCTTCGCACTTGCTTTTTTGGCTGTGATGAACCATTCAATACACTGGCAACGACTTACATGGACTCGGAAGTTGATATGAGAGAACATTCTACTCGACAATACAAATTGCTCTGCATTGAAGACAGCTTCAGCGATGTCTTTCTCATACGTCAGAACCTCGGCAGTAAAAATCAGAACGATACGCGTTTCAATATTCATGATGTTCAAACACTGCGCGCTGGGATGGACTTTTTAAAGCAGGAAAAAGTCGATTTGGTACTTCTCGACCTGAACCTTCCCGACTGTTCAGGGCTTGAGAGTTTTCGGATCCTCAAAAAAGAAAATCCTTCCGTACCTATCATCGTTTTAAGCCAAGTTTCATTGGAAGATTTTGCAATTCAGGCCATTCGCGAAGGTGCCGCTGACTATGTGCTCAAAGAAGTCTTGCACAGCGAGCTGCTTCGATTTTCCGTCATGAATGCCTTGGAGCGCATTTTGTATCTCAACTCCATTCAACAGCAACGTGAAAAATTTGCATCCATTCTCAATCCACTCTGCGATGGGGTTGTCATCGTCGGGCACGATGGCTACATTAAGTTTGTCAATCCGATGGCAGAAAAGCTCCTCGGACAAACGAAAGAGCACCTCCTGAATTCAGAATTTCCTTATGCGCTGTCCAGAGATGAATCACTGGAAGTGTGCAGCACTCAAATGGATGGACAACCCGAGAGAGTCTTGCAATTGCAGTGCACAGATATTTTTTGGCTGAACGATGAGATGGCGAGTTGTGTTACCTTACGCGACATCACCGCATACCGCGCCATTCAAACCAATCTTGAAAAAGCAAAGTGCGATGCAGAGCGCGCTTCCCGCCTTAAAAGTGATTTTCTGGCGTTGGTGAGCCACGAAATTCGAACGCCATTGAATGGAATGGTTGGCATGACCAGCCTCTTACTTGAAACTTCTTTGTCCGCTGAGCAACTGGAATTTGTCCAGGCCATCCGCAGCTCAAGCGATGGGTTGTGCTCACTCATCAACGACATCTTAGATCTTTCTAAAATTGAAGCGGGTAAGCTCGATCTCGAAACAACCGAGTTCGAAATCCATGCCCTCATCGACGAAGCTTTGGAACTTTTTTACGAACCAGCCTCGCGAAAAGGCGTTGTCATTGCAGGAATCGTGCAAGAAAATATTCCCAGAAAATTTGTGGGCGACCCTTTCCGAATTCGGCAAATCCTTGCAAATCTGCTGAGCAATGCCGTAAAATTTACCACCAAAGGTCACATCTGTATTGAAGCCTCTCTGCTACCTATTTCGGAAAATGAGTCCGTGCTTCACCTTTCGGTTGAAGATTCAGGAACTGGAATTCCCAAGCACAAATTGGAAGAGCTTTTCAAGCCCTTTTCCCAACTCGGAACCAAATCAGAAATTCAAGAACAAGGCTCTGGCCTCGGACTTGCCATCTCAAAAAGGCTCGTTGAATTGATGGGCGGCACGATCTCTGTGCAAAGCAAACAAGATCTGGGAAGTATTTTCTCCTTTACAATCCCCCTCAAAGGCAGCACATCAACCTATGGGGAAAGCGACTACTTTCGATTTCATGGTAAAAAAGTTCTACTTGTGGGCAGCGATTCAAGCGTCGAATTACTCCTCACTCGCTCGCTTCAATCCATGGGAATTTTCACTCAAACTGCAAGCCCATCCATGCTTTCTTGCAATGAAAGCATCGAGCGTTCTCTCTTTGATGTCGATTTTATCATTGTGTTTGAATCGGAGCTGCAGCAGTGGGAAGATCTCACAGAAGTTGTCCACAAACTGAATTCAGCTCCTTCCCCAAAGCCACTGCGCATTCTCTTTTTACTCGAAAAAAACTCAGCTCCGTTGCCAAGTACCCAAATGCTCATAGGAGCATCCATTGTAACCGGAACATATCCGCTTCGGCAGTCAAAAATATTAGAGCTTTTTGATGCCTTAATTCATGGGAATTTCATACCCCGAGAAGGCACGCAAGAGTGTCCAAACCACCGCCAGGTGCGGCACCCCGCACTCAATCTTTCTCAGCAGAAAAAAATTGGCAAGCGTGTTTTATTGGCTGAAGATAATGCAGTAAATCAAAAAGTTGCTTCGAAAATGCTCGACAGATTGGGCTACGATGTCGACATTGTTGCAAACGGCGTTGAAGCTCTTGCCGCACTTGAACGCTTCCCCTATGCTTTGGTTTTAATGGATTGCCAGATGCCTATCATGGATGGCTACGAGGCCTCGAAACAAATTCGAATCCGAGAAGGTCTCGTTCGGCATACGCCCATTATTGCCATGACTGCGAGTGTCATGCCTGACGATGTCGCTCGCTGCTATGAATGCGAAATGGACGATTTTATCGCAAAGCCTTGTAAGCTTGAGGAACTCAACAAAACTCTCTCGCGGTGGGAAAAAATATCACCTACAAATTATTCTCTACAAACACTTTCTTCCCAAATTAATTAATATTTTCGACTTTGATTTTCTCCCAAATCTGAAATGATTTTTTTTGGTTTCCTTTGAAGGGCACTGTTTGCGTTCCCTCATAAACTTTTTTCCAGCCTGGTAAAAGCAGTCCATCGACACTTGATTGGAAATGTAAAATTTTCAAAATATGGCCGTCCTGCAAGGCGTCAAGTTGTGGGCTCCATGATCTTAAAAGATTCTCCCGGTGGTTTTCACCCAACACTAAAAAATCGATGGGTGCCTTGAGCAAGACAGGCAATGGTAAACTCGAACAAAGCAACCAGCGTCTGTGTTCTGCCCCAATCGGGCAGAGCCAATCGGCATCAAGAAACACAATGCCTTTTTGAAGGGGATCTTTACTCAACCACTCCACGGCTTCAGCTGTGGGAAACACTTCAGACACAAAGGGAAGTCTTGCATTAAGAAAAGGGCTTTGTCGCCACACGCTCGAATTCCAAACACACAACGTAACGACAAATGCAATGGATTTTTCGTTCCACCCTGTTCCTTGCTGTCTGCCTTGGTGCACTTTTTCGCAATAAGATTTGATTCCAAGGACTGCGAGCAGCCACCATTGCGGACCAAACTCTGCAATATAGTGACGCCCGGTGTGAACCATAAAATCGTTATCCGAAAGCCCTGTTTTGAGGAAATAAGGGAACAAACCCAAGCAAACACAGAAAACAAGCGCCCGATTTTTTTTGTCCTGGACTGCCAGAAATGGAAATATCCCAAAGGTGAACAACGCCAAGAAGTAGGTTTTCGCCTTTTGAAAAGTCAAAAAAGGGAGCAAAAACTTCCAAGGCTCTACAAAAAGAGTCTTTAGCATGGCATGACTATCGCCACCCAAAGATGCATAGCGCGATAAGAATGAAGATGGATCTGCGTCCCCTGAAAACCATGCGCCAAAGTAACGTTGATAGGACGCAAGTAACAAATAGCCCGAGGCGTAGATCCCAGCTCCTAAAATCCATCGCAGGGGAGTCATTTTTTTGTGTTGATTCAATAAAAAAACAAAATAAGCGGGCACGATGGCAAAAAATATTTCACCGCATTGCAGTAACATAAGTAACAAAAATACAGCAAAGAATGTCTGTTTCCTTAATATCGCAAGAAAAATCCATGGAAAGAGCGCCACACTTCCAAAGACGGGCGCATGGGCTTCAGAGACAAAGGGATTGACAATCGTCCACGAAAAAAGAAACAAAAACCACGCAAGCCTTGCCCAAATTTTATCTTCAAGCAGATGGTGCGAAACCTTCCAGGCACCCCACGCACCTATTGCCAAGGCCATTCCCTGAAAGAACACGATCGCAGCGCGCCCGCTCATCAAATAGCTTAAAGGAGTGGCTAAAAACCAGATGGGTTCCCAATGCTGGATGAGAAAATTCATGTCTCGCTCGATAGTGGAGCGCAGCCAAAATCCCCCCTGATTTAAGGTGACAGGCTGGGTCAGAAACGCCAAATCAAATCCCATGTGAATCGAACGAAAGTGTGCGGCAAAAGTCGTAAAAAGCCACACTCCCAAGATCCAAGTCACACCTCCGCAAAGACTCCCTACAGAAAGCAGGCTTCGCTCCCAGATGCTTTCACGCACTTCAGAGAGGGGCTTTGTGCGCGCACTCGAAAAGTACCACAGAGCACCAAAAAAACTTCCCACAAGGCCAATTGCCAAGGGACGAGGCGCAACTGCCAACAGATTTGCCACTAAACACAAAATTGTGATGCCCCCCAACAGATGCCGAATCCTTGCATCAGTCCAAAGTTTGGATAGAGAATTTTTCATGGCAACGGACTCCTCTGGCTTGGCAAAAGCTTCACTTTGACGCACATTTTTGGCTGCATACTCTTTACAGATTTTAAGGATAAACCAAGGTGACTTCCACAACACGCCCTTCCTGGCTTTTCAGAACCTTAAGTCCGGAAAAACTCTTCACGTACTTAACCGCACTGCTTGCACTTCGCTTTGTGTTTACCACTCTGCGTTCTTTTTTAGCGCCGATGAATCCACACATCTGGCGTCAAGCCGATACCTTGGGCGTTACTTTACGGTACTGGTTGCGCTGGGCGGCTGAGCCGCAGGCGACATTGCCTTTGTTGCCTGCCGTTCTAAGCAGCCAAGATACACAGGGCCTGATGCCACAAGAATTCCCTTTGCTCAATATTCTTTTAGCACCGGCTTATGCCCTCGGGCCTTATGGGGGAAGAACCCTTGCACAGTTTTTGCTCTTTTCGGGTGTTCTGTTGCTGACATTTTTAGTTGCCAGGGTTTGGAAAGATAAGAAGATCCTGGGCATTGACGGCCCCCTCATGGTCCTTGCGGTTCCGATTTTTTCCTTTGGACTGACGTTTTCGAATCGATTTATGCCCGATACTTTTGCACTTCTGGTCTTACTTGCGGCCATGGGCTTGAGCTGGAACAAACCCCGTTACCTTCTTTCTTTTCTGCTCGCAACACTCGCATTGTGCATCCGACCCCCAATCGTCATTGCACTTGCCCTTTGCATGGCGCTCCCTCCTCACTTGTGGGCAAGGCACGCACTGTGGATACTCCCCGCTTTGGGTTCCATGGTTTTTTACTTTAAATTTCTGATGGCAGAAATGGATACTTTACGAGAAATTCCCATCGTTTTTAACCTTGCAAAGCCTGTTTCTTTAAATAATTTCATCCTGTTTTTTTCACATCCACGCGACTTATTTGACCTCTTTCTCGATCAGTTTATGCCGTTGCTCGCAGCCCCTTTGGTTCTGTTTCTTTTTGTCACCCGAGCGAGCTTTGCACGCCTTTTTCCTCAGGCACTTCTGGCGCACTCCAACGACAAAGCGAGCCGAAATGGGGAAGCCCTGCTCTGGTTTATCGCATTGCTCCAGGTCTGTGCCATTGCCTTCCTCAATGGCGATCATACTTACGTCCACCGCTATTATTTGATGGGAACCACGCCGATCTTTGCGCTGCTTTTTTGGAATGCTTGGGCAAACTATGGAACTTCCATTCGTGCAGTTTTGGGAGTTCTTTTCTTAATCACTTATTTTACAGATTCAACAAATTCCATCCGTGGTTTTTGGAAAGCTGAGGCGCACTCGGAATCCTTTGTGCTCACAAAAGAATGCCAAGATCTCAAAACGAAACATCCCGCATTTCCGTGGAACCAAGGTTACGTTTTTCGCACGGCACCCGAAAATCACCCCGACTTGGGACTGTGTTTTGGAGAACGGGAACAGTCACAACATTCGAGCTTTGGATTTTTTAGAAATGGCAAGGCATTGCCAGAAGATTGCAAGGAAGTTGATAAAGGGAATTTGATAAGTCTTGTGTGCTGTGGAAATGGGTGTGGCGAGATCAAAATGGATGGAAATTAGGGCAACGAATGTTGGAGGAGAAACTCGAAAATCTCACGACGCACAATGAAATCCAGAGAAACCAAGCCCTTGGCTTATTTTTCTTGCGACTTTCAATCCAACAACGAAGAGGTTTAAAGAACTGAGAAAAATGCTTGCTCGCTTTGTCCTCGAAGTGAGTCACCTTCATTCTTGCAAAAAAATGCGAATAGCTCGTATCTGACAAAAACAAGAATGTCAACGCAGCTAGATTCTAATTCAAGCTACAGAAAAAATGTCTTCCTCGTCAAACTTTCATTGCCGAACGATCATGCTAATGATAGTCAGGAATTCAGCAAAGAGGACTTTCTTTGCGATGACTGAACAATAAAATGTAGGATATCCATATGCGTTCAACACATTCTAAAATTGTTTTTCTGTCAACACTTGCTATTGCGACAACTTCACTTGACCAAGGTCATAAAACGAATACACCTCACTCTCAAGAAGAAACAAATCACGTCACCATTTTACCCGAATCTAAAATAACCTATGCTGTTGCATTCGGATGCGGTCACAGCCCTCGAAGCAGCGAAAAACCAAGTAACAGCTCAAAATCTCCAGACATTATAAAAATCGATCAAATCCAAAGCTCCAAATCTAACCAGTCGTAAATGTACGAACAGTTTAAAATTGACGAAATCGGGAAATGTGCAAATGGATGTTCGTAAGTATTTACAGGCTTTTTTATTTTGCATGTTTTCATTTTCGGCAAGTGCCCTTCCCGAACTCGTCATGGGTGTCACTAGGGTTCCCGAAGCTAAACTCCCAAAAGATCTGTATTTTTTAGAAGACTACGAGACATACAGAGTTGTGTATTCCCCACTTTTTTCGCGGGATACAGAAGACAATGCCAAGCCTTTTATTGGGTCTTCTTGGACAACCGAAGAAAATCCCGCAACCTTGTCAATAAAAATCAACCCAAAAAGTAGATTTTCTGATGGCTCCAATCTCAGTGCAGTCGATGTCGTCTGGACTTTTCAAGATATTATTGCACGTGATACAAAGAAAAAAATGATACTCAGCAGATGTGTTGATTCCAAAGGTCTAAATGGAATCTCAAGCACATTAGAAGGAACTGTTAAAATTTCCTTAGGAAATTGCACATCCTCTCGACTTATTGAAGAACTATCTAGCCCAGACTACGGTATTCTAAAGAAACCCAAAGATCTAAATGAATCCCGAAATCCCCTGAAAGGCCCCTTTTCAGGGCCTTTTAAAATGGTATCATCGGACAGCGAAAAAATGATCCTAGAACCAAACAATTTTCATTGGATTTGGGAAAATATTCCAACGGATAAAAGAATGCGTTTGAAGATCTCAAAAATTGACTTTGACAAAATAGCGAAGGATAAGTCTGAATTACAGAATTTTGATTTTTTTAAAACAAATGATATGGACGTAAAATCTCTCGCACTAAATTCAGGATTTACGGCAAGAATTTCTCCGCCCATCATGACTTGGTTTCTCGCTCCACTAAAAGATACGAGCGAGTTTCAAAAGTCAGAATCTATGCTGGCAATAAACGCTCTCAAAGAAAAGATTTTAGGCTTAAAATTTAAAATCTTCGAGTCCCCTTCTCTTCAGAAGAAAGCAATATCTTTTTTCCCTGAAGATTTTAATTGCGACGCAAATCTATGGCAATCTGCAAAATTAAATAAGACTTTTCCAGTCAAGTATTCAAAAATTGCAGTGCTTAGACATCCGACCCTTGAAGATTCAGTTTTCATCACAGATTTAAAGGTTAACTTCCAGCAATGGGGAATTTCCCTTTTGGTTTTTGACAAAAAATCAGACATTCCCACCGACATCCCTGCATTTTCTCTTTATCGACAATTTCTTGGACCCGATTTTTTGACAACTTTTCAGCTCTCTTTTTTGACCTTTAAGCACATTCCAGACCCTACAAAACAAGTTGAAAAACTTATAAATCATTTGGATGAGTCTCCCAAAGACAAGCAGAGACCAACAATAAGTGCTATTTGCAAACTCCTTCCAGCTCAACCGTTTGTTCCCATTGCTCATCGACAAGTTGCTTTTTTGACAAAAAGAAAAGAATTTGAAAAACTATTTTCACGCTCGTCTGGTTATATGACTTATTTTAATCTTCCTGAACTAGCGGCTCAATCCAAATGAAAAAAATTTCATTCTGGCGCCCTTTTTCTAAAAAAATCTCGAGCGAATGTTTTGCTTCTGAAAAAACACTTGAATCCGTCTTTTTTGCAAGCGCAACCCTTGATTCCTCCTTTGGGGTAAAAGTTTCTGGATGTGACAACATTGAAGAAATTGCTCGAGAAAAGTGCCTGTCAGAGGTTGCGGAGCGGGCGGTTTTTTTTGCTTCCATTGGTGAAATTGGACTCCGTGAACCGTTGTTATTTTCCGTGAAAAAATTGCCACCTAGCCATAAATTGCAAGGTCAAATTGAGTTTCCGCATTTTGAAAATAGCAAGGTGCTCGAGGAATTTTTTGAACTTCAAAATTCAACAAGCGTTGGATATAGCGCAGAAAGAACTCAATCACCTCTCTTTTTAAACTGTATGAATGAACTGCAAGAACGTGCCATCCTGCTCAATCAACCCTACCTCTCTAATTCAGAGTCTCACCTTTTTCTTGATGAAATAAGTGGAGAAATTTTTCAACTCTGCTCTCAAGCAACCCCGAATGGACTCCACTTGCATTTAAGTTTTGGACCGCTGGGAACTTTAATTGCAGTACGAGATTCTGTTTCCGGGTGTGGCTACCATTTGATGTAGACAAAACCAAAGATCCATGTTACTTACCTAGCATAAATTTTGCGAGGTTCAAAATGAAGCCAAAGATAATTTCTCAAAGCGGCAAGAAGCGTACGATTCAG